>QFNC01000207.1 GCA_003240695.1 Pseudoxanthomonas suwonensis
CACCCGCTGCATCTCGCCGCCGAGGGCTGCGCGCACCGCAGTGATCGACTCCGGCGTGAACACGATCATCGCGATCAGCACCCCGGCCAGCGCGATCGGGGCCCCCACGCGGCCCAGGCCGTCGTCGAGCAGGGTGGCCATGTCGTGGGAGAGCAGCACGATCGGCAGCACGGTGGCCACCAGCAGCGCAGTGCGGGCTAGGACCTCGGGCCGGTGCTCGGCGATGATCTCGCGGATCGAGGGGGAGTGGTCGGCGTCGGGGGTGGTGTCGCTCTGCGATGCAGTAGCGGGCTCCGACGCGGCAGCGGGCTCTGACGCGCTGCCGACGGTGGCTGCTCGGTGGGCGGCCTCCTCGCCGGCGGGCCCCGTGACCTCCTGGAAGTCCGCAGCCTGCGCGCCCATCTGCCGCCACAGGAAGAACCCGTACAGCCCCAGCGTCATCGCGATCACCGGCACTGCCTGGGCGGGCGTGTAGGCCCCATCGGCCCCGATCATCGCGGGCAGGGCGAAGGCGGTGGCCGAGAGCACCACCAGCAGTGTCGTGTAGGCCAGGGCACCGGTGCGGTTGGCGCGCAGGTCCCCGTGGCGCAGTCCGCCCACCAGCAGGCACACCCCGGCGATGAGGTTCAGGATGATCATGGACACCGCCATCACGGAGTCGCGCGCGATGGTGGTGTGGTCACCCGGTCCCAGCATCACCGCGGCGATCAGCACCACCTCGATGGTCACGATCGACAGGGTGAGGACCAGCGTGCCGTAGGGGTCGCCCAGGCGGTGAGCGAGGGCCTCGGCCTCGTGCACCACGCCGAAGGCGCACAGCAGGATCACCGCGATGATCGCGGCGAGGGCACCGATGATGAGGCGCATGACGGCGGCGCGAGTGAGCACGCGGCGAACGGTCGAGAGGCCAGCTGGCGACGGGCCAGTTGTCGACGGGCCAGTTGTCGAGGGGGACGGCATAGGGGGATGGTCCTGTTCCGCGAGGCCGTCCTCGCGCGGGTCCTGACCTGCCGGGTCGTCCCGGCGGTCGCGCCTGCTCAGCGGCGCACTGTCACCGTAGACGATCCGTGCCCGGGGCGGGATCCTCCGGTGAGGGATCTGAGCGAAGCTGTTCCTCACGCCAGGCATCCTCGATGCGCTCCTCCTCGCCGCCATTGCCGCGGCGGAACCCGATGGCTGCACCCAGTGCGAGGCCCAGGATCACGCCGAGTACGGCACCCAGGATG
>QFNC01000208.1 GCA_003240695.1 Pseudoxanthomonas suwonensis
CGCTGCGGCAGCGCCCGCTTCGCCCTGGCCACCCTGCCGGTGGAGGAGTACCCCCAGCTGCCCGCGATGCCCGAGGTGGCAGGATCCGTCCCGGCCGATGTGTTCGCCGAGGCGATCTCCCAGGTCACCGTGGCCGCCTCCAAGGACGACACCCTCCCCCTGCTCACCGGTGTGAAGATCGAGATCAGCGGCGAGACCATGACGCTGATGTCGACGGACCGCTACCGCCTGGCGATGCGCGAGCTCACCTGGAACCCCGCCACCCCCGGTGCCGAGCTCACCGCCCTGGTGCGCGCCCGCACCCTGCACGAGGTGGCCCGTTCGCTCTCCACCGGCGGCAGCGTCGACATCGCCCTGTCGACGGAGGGATCGGCGAACCTGATCGGCTTCGAGGCCGGCGGCCGCCGCACCACCTCCACCCTGGTCGACGGCGACTACCCGCCCGTGCGCCGCCTGTTCCCCGACTCCACCCCGATCACCGCCGTGGTCGCCACCGGCCCCCTCATCGACGCCGTCAAGCGCGTCTCTCTGGTGGCCGAGCGCAACACCCCCGTGCGACTGTCCTTCACCGAGGGCCAGGTGGCCCTGGAGGCCGGCGCCGGTGACGACGCCCAGGCCAGCGAGGTGCTCGAGGCGCAGCTGGACGGCGAGGACCTGGTGGTCGGCTACAACTCCGGCTTCCTGCTGGACGGCCTGGGGGCACTGGGCACCGAGTTCGCCCGCCTGACCTTCACCGACTCCATCAAGCCGTCGGTGATGGCCGGCCAGGAGTCCCTCGAGGGCAGCCCGTCGAGCTCGTACAAGTACCTGATCATGCCGATGCGGATCTGAGCGGAGGGGACCACCCTCACGGCCAGGGCAAGACCAACATCGTCGAGGCCGTCTGGTACCTCGCGACCCTCTCCAGCCATCGCGTGCCACACGATGCCGCCCTGGTGCACCGCGGGGCGAGCACCGCGATCGTCCGTGCCGGATTCCAGCGCGCCGGCCGCCCATTGCAGGTGGACCTGGAGATCACCCCGGGCCGCTCCAACCGCGCCCGGCTGCAGGGGCAGAACGTCTCCCGCCTGCGGGACCTGCTGGGTGAGGTGCGGGCGGTGCTGTTCGCCCCCGAGGACCTGGGCCTGGTCAAGGCCGATCCCGAAGGGCGGCGCCGCTTCCTGGACGAGCTGCTGTTCGTGATCGCCCCCCGCTACGCGGCCGTGAAGGCCGACTACGACCGGGTGCTCAAGCAGCGCTCCAACCTGCTCAAGCAG
>QFNC01000209.1 GCA_003240695.1 Pseudoxanthomonas suwonensis
ACCGATCATGTGCCGGAAATCGATGCTGTGCCCCCGGTGGGGATGACTGATCCGCACACGCGGCGTGGACATTACCCTGTCCGGACCGAGGAAGAGCTCGATGCGATCATCAAAGAGATGCGCGTTGAGGCGCCGTCCGACGAGGCGGGAAGGCACCGAATAAGTAACCCGATCGATAGCGACGGTGCCGTTGCGGGTGACATCGACGGTGACCATGGCGAAATCGGTGGTTCGCCTTACGGGCAGCGCCTTGAGAACCTTGCGTTCTGCATCGATGCGCGCGGCATGCCGCCGGTTCTGTCTGGCGACCTGCGCCGCAACGAACTCGCGCCAGGCCTCGATGCTGACGAAATCGCGGCTGCCCCGCCGGCGCAGGGCCTGATCGAGCCGTCGCTTGAGGTGACCGTGCGGACCTTCGATCGATCCGTTCTCGTGCGCCTCGCCGCGGTTGTTGCGGGTGGCGAGCATGCCGTAATGACGGCACAGCTCGTCATAGCTTCGGGTGAAATCCTGCTGGGCATCGGCGTCGAGGTTCTTGTAGGCGGCCGACAGGGAATCGCTGCGGTGTTCGGCCGGCGCGCCGCCCAACTTCCACAGTGCATCCTGCAGGTGTTCCGAAAGGGCGGCGAAGCTCTCTCCGCCCAGCACGACGGCAGCGTACTCCCAGCCACTCGCCGCCAGACGGAAGTGGTAGAGGCGATAGGCCAGGGTCTCGCCGGCAACGGTGACCTTGAGACTGTCGCATATCGTGAAATCCGACAGGCCCTGCCGACCGGGCTCATGATGCTGCGGGAAGAAGATCTCCTTCTCGCCGCCGTGCAGTGCCCGCCAGCGGGCGATCCGGCGGGCAATGATGCCCTCGATCTGGAGCAGTTCCTCGACGCGCGGCCAGAATGGCTCAAGCGGATCTGCGCGGGTGCGCCAATGGCGCTCCTTCTTCTTCTGGGAGGGAAGCTGCGGATCGTTCTCGATCCGGCGTGCGCTGCGTTCACTGATACCGGCTTTGGCCGCTGCGACGGCCTGGGTGTGTTGGCGACGATGGGTCATGAAGAGAAATACCTGCTGATCGGAAATGTGGTGGCCCGGCATCGCAAACCCATCGTTCCTTGTTCGATGAGTGTTCCGATACCACCGCCCGCCGCAGCCCCGACCAACCCCCGAAAGAAGGGGAAAGAAGATCGCCATCGGTTGTCTGGTCCGCTCTCCGGTCGGGGCTGCGCCCCTCCCTACGATCAGCCCAGACAACCGATCCTACCGGCCATCATAGTTGCCGCTCAACCGGCCATCGTAGTTGTCGCCGCGCACTATTGGTCGCAGCTGGTCGGCAATTTCGCGTGGAGGGCGCGCCCCGCACCGATCACGTCCTATAACTTCTCTGCGTTCTCGCCCT
>QFNC01000095.1 GCA_003240695.1 Pseudoxanthomonas suwonensis
TCACCGGGACCCACTTTTCGACCGCGAGCTGAACGAGCCTGCGTGATTGCGCACAAGCGGTTCATCATCCGCGCAATACTGGGTGCGTGAACGTGAGCATGGACAAGTCCGCCCGCTGGGACCACGTGCTGACCCTGCTGTCCCAGGCGAAGCGGCTCAGCGTCGCCGAGGTCGCCGCCGACCTGGGGATCAGCGCGTCCACCGTGCGGCGCGACTTCGTGGAGATGGAGCGCGCGCAGCTGGCCCGCCGCACGCATGGAGGGATCGTCGCGGTGGACGTCGCCTACTCCCTGGCCACGGCGCCGCGCAGCTCCGACCAGGCCGCCGTCCAGCGCGAACTGGTCGCCGCCCACGCCGCCTCCCTCGTCGAACCCGGGCAGATCATCGGCTTCAACGGCGGCCGCACCACCACCTCCACCGCGCGCCGCGCCGTTGCCCGCGCCGACATCGATTCCCGTGACGGGCGCCCGGGCCTGACCGTGGTGTGCGCCGCGCTGAACATCGCCACCGAGACCGTGCTGCGACCGGTCGTACGCACTGTGGTGCTGGGCGGGGTTGCCGAGCCGTACTCCTTCGAGCTCACCGGGCCGCTGGCCACCGCCACCATGCGCGACCTGTGGCTGGATGTCATGTTCGTGGGCACCATCGGCCTGGACGTCCAGGCCGGTCTCACCTGCAATTCCGATGCCGAGGCCGGGGTCACGCGCATCATGATCGGCCACTCCCGCCGGGTGGTGGGCCTGGCCACGGCCGACAAGATCGGCCACCGGGCCCTGGCCGGCATCTGCCCCGTCTCCGCCCTCACCGACCTGGTGATCGCCGGCCCCGTCACCGAGGAGCTGCGCGAGCACCTGGCCGAGGCGTCAGTGCGGCTGCACGAGCTGTGACGGCTGCCATGGGGCGTGGCCTCCCGTCGCTGTGAGCCACGACCGACGGCTGCCCCCGGCACGCCTGCGCCTGCCTGTGGGCCCGCCCCGGTAGCGTTGCGGGCTATGTGGAGATTCCTGCGCGGGAAGAAGAACCCCGAAGCGTCGGCCCCGGCCGACGACCGTCGCGACGACGCCCCGGCGGCTGATCGCGGCACCTCCCGCGCGCCCGCCACCCGCGGTGACGCCGCGAGCCGTCCCGTCGGCACCGAACACGGAGGCAGCGCAGCGGAGTCCCGCGACCATCTCGCCGAGCGCCGTCGCGCTGCCGGCGAGCCGCCCCTGCACCCCGGGATCGACGTGGTGGTCGCCCAGCGACTGGGAGGGGTCGATGCCGGCACCGCCCCCGAGCAGGACGAGGACGACCTGCCGCGCCCCGTGCGCGAGCACCGCCCCCTCAGCCGCGAGGACGTCGTGGCCGACGCCCTGGACCGCTGGCACCAGCAGATCACCGGTGGCGAGACCGCCCCGTCGTTCCTCACCCAGATGCGGGCCGGCGCCACCTACCTGGAGCTCACCCACTCCCACCCCTCGGGTCTCGCGCAGCTGCTGGCCGGTCGCGGTCCCACCCGCCTGTCCTCCCTGGTGCGTGAGGTGGGCGCCCTGGCCGATGCCCGCGCCCACGCCCGCACCCTGCGGGAGATCGCCGAGCGCCACGCCGAGGAAGTGGGCCTGACCACCTGCCACCTGGGCATCGGTGAGGCCACCTGGCATCCGGAGGACGGCTCCGAGCCCGTGCACGCCCCGGTGCTGGTGCGTCCGATCACCCTGCGCCTGCGCGGCAATGCCCGTGAGGACGTGGACCTCGACCTCGACGCCACCGCTGACCTCAACCCCGTGCTGCTGCGCGCCCTGCGCGAGGCCGGTGTGGCCGTCGACGCCCGCGCGCTGCTGGCCACCACCGACTCCCACCACGGCTTCGACCCCAACCCGGTACTGGACGCCTTCCGGGCGCTCGGCCAGCCGCTGCCCGGGTTCCGCATCACCCATGCCCTGGTGGTCGGCAACATCATGGACGCCGCCGGGTCCGTGGGCGATGACCTCGACTCCGACCTCGCCGACTGGTCGGCGAGCCCCGTGGTCGCAGCGCTCGCCGGCCACGAGCCCGCCCGCGCGGAGGTCCGGGCCGGGATCCTGCGCGGCAGCGACGGCAGCGACCGCAGCGAGGGCGACGGAAGCAGCGCCGCCGATGAGCAGATCGACCTCGACACCGTGGTCCCCGAGGACGAGCTGGTCGCAGCCGTGGACCCGGACCGCCGCGAGGCCCTCGCCAAGGTCCTTGACGGCAAGCACCTCGCGATCGCCGCTCCGCCCGGCTCCGACACACTGGACCTGGTGGTGGACCTGGCCGAGGAGCTCAACGCCCGCGGCCGCAGCGTGCTGGTGGTCTCCCAGCGCCGCCGCAATCTCTCCCAGCTCACCGACACCGCCGAGAAGCGCGGCATCGAGGAGCTGGTGTTCGACCTCTCCCCGGACCCGTCCCTGCAGCGCAACGCCTCGGCTGCCCTGCTGCGAAGCCTGCGCCGCGCCGGCACCTTCGGCCTGGGAGCTGAGGAG
Source organism: Pseudoxanthomonas suwonensis (assembly GCA_003240695.1). Classification (GTDB taxonomy): domain Bacteria; phylum Pseudomonadota; class Gammaproteobacteria; order Xanthomonadales; family Xanthomonadaceae; genus Pseudoxanthomonas_B; species Pseudoxanthomonas_B suwonensis_A. Next base: position 2,484 of record QFNC01000095.1, read on the forward strand.
TCCGCTGCCGAACCGGCCGAGCTCACCCGCACCCGCGAGATCCTCACCGGGCACGTGGAGGCGATGCACCGCATCCAGCAGCCCTGGAACGCCTCCGCTCACGACGCGATCTCCGCCCTCGCCGCGCTGACCCGCCAGCGGCCCGCCCCGCGCACCAGCGTGCGCCTGCGCTCGGACGTGGCCGCCCAGATGATCGGCGAGGACCGTGCGCGCTACGCCGAAGCGCTGCGCGAGGCCGCGACCGTGGGCGTGCTCACCTCCGGGCCCGAGACCACCGCCTGGTACGGCGCCCCCATCAGCTCCGACACCCAGGCCGAGCGCGCCGAGTCCCTCGTGGACGAACTGCGCACGGTCATCCTGCCCCAGCTGCGCAAGGCCGCCGCCTCCACGGGCGACGGCATCGGCCTTCGCCCTGCGGCATCCCTCGAGGATCTGCTGGGTCGCGTTGCCCTGCTGGACCGCGTGCGCGGCGTGCTCGCCACCTTCCAGCCCGCCGTGTTCCGCGCCGAGCTGGCCGATCTCGTGGCCGCCACCGGCGACAAGACCTGGCGCGCCGATCACGGCGTGACCATGGGCTGGGGGGTGCGGCGACGGCTGCGCAAGGAGGGCGAGGCCCTGCAGCGCCCCGCCTCCCTCACCACCGATCTGCACCGGGACCTGCTGGATGCCCGCCGTGTGCGTGATTCCTGGCGTCAGGTGGCGGTGGACGACACCAAGCTGCCGGCGCTCCCGGAGGACCTCGAGCAGGTGCGGGCCACCGCCCAGAAGGCTCAGCGGATCCTCGATGAGCTCTCCGTGCTGCTGGACGGCAGTGTGCTGCCGGACGGCACCGTGGCCGGCCGTGACCTGGCCCGCACTGCCTTCGACGATCTCGAGCAGCGTCTGGACGCCCTGCACCGCGACCGTGGTGACCTGGAGACCCTGCCGCGGCGCACCGAGCTGCTGCGCCGGCTCGAGTTCGACGGCCTGGGTGAGCTGGTGGAGGACCTGCGCACCCGTAGGGTCCCCGCCGCCCAGGTCACCAGCGAGCTGGACCTGGCGTGGTGGCGC
>QFNC01000096.1 GCA_003240695.1 Pseudoxanthomonas suwonensis
GCCTTCGGCATCACCGAACGTCAGTTGCATCGATCGTCATCCAATTCAGGTAGCGCTATTGTCGCCCGCAACGGGGGGAGTTGTTCAGACCTTCCCTAAAGGCACGGATTCGCTCGCCGCCCAAGCGGTTGGCCAGTGTCTCGGCCATGAGGCTGCGGGCGGAGTTTCGGGGTGCACACGAACAACACGTTGTAACGGTCTTTCATGATGGTCACCTCAGGTCAGGAACGAGCAAACGATCTGTCGCAAGGCTGGGTCATCGCAGCGGCCGGCGCCATCACGCAAGACTCAGCCGTATCACGAGGGCCGCCAGCGTCGCGAGTAGCACCGGCAGCGTCAGGACGACACCGACCCTGAAGTAATAGCCCCAGGTGATCCTGATGTCCTTGCGTGCCAGCACGTGCAGCCACAGCAGCGTGGCCAGGCTGCCGATCGGCGTGAACTTCGGACCCAGGTCGCTGCCGATGACGTTCGCGTAGATCATCGCCTCGCGGACCGCCCCGTCCGCCTGGCTTGCGTCGATCGACAGCGCACCGACCAGCACCGTGGGCATGTTGTTCATGACCGACGACAGGAAGGCCGTCAGCAGGCCGGTCCCGAAGGTCGCCGCCCACAGGCCATGGCCGGCGAACCAGTCCAGGAGGCCGGCCAGGTGGTCGGTCAGCCCTTCGTTGCGCAGGCCATAGACCACCAGGTACATGCCGAGCGAGAACACCACGATCTGCCAGGGCGCCTCGCGCACGACCTTGCGGGTCGAGATCACGTGCCCGTGCGCGGCCACCCCAAGGAGCACCAGCGCGCCGGCGCCCGCCACGGCGCTGATGGGCACGCCGAGCCTTTCCAGCACGAAGAAGCCCACCAGCAGGAGGCCCAGCACCGCCCAGCCCGCGTTGAAGGTGGTGCGGTCGACGATCGCCGAACGCGGATCCTTCAGCCCGGTCCCGTCGTAGTTCACGGGAATGTCTCGGCGGAAAAACCACAGCAGGACGGCAAGCGTCGCGGCCACGGAGACCAGGTTGACCGGGAACATGACCGAGGCGTATTCGGCGAAACCGATGTCGAAGTAGTCCGCCGAGACGATGTTGACCAGGTTGGACACGACCAGGGGCAGGCTTGCCGTATCCGCGATGAATCCGGCCGCCATCACGAACGCCAGCGTCGCCGCCGGCGTGAACCTGAGCGCCAGCAGCATGGCGATCACGATCGGCGTCAGGATCAGCGCGGCGCCATCGTTGGCGAACAGCGCCGCGACGGCCGCCCCGAGCAGCACGAGGTAGACAAACAGCCTGCGCCCGTTGCCCTTGCCCCAGCGCGCCACGTGCAGTGCCGCCCACTCGAAGAACCCGGCTTCATCCAGCACCAGGCTGATGATGATCACCGCGACAAAGGTGAAGGTGGCGTTCCAGACGAAGCCCCAGACCGTGGGAATCTGCCCCAGCTCCACGACGCCGGTCAGCAATGCCAATGCGGCACCCAGCATCGCGCTCCAGCCGACCCCGAGGCCTTTCGGCTGCCAGATGACCAGAACGATGGTGGCGATGAAAATGAGCAGCGCAAGCAGCATGGTTCAGGCCTTGCTCGCTTTCCAGGTGCCCGCGGCGGACGGGCGGGAGGCAGGGAGACAGCGACTCTGGTCACCACCGCAGCAGTTGCGGGTCAAGAATTCGATCAGGCCGTTCATGGCGTCGAAGTCGGCGCGGTAGCAGATGTAACGGCCGCGGGGCTCGCCTTGGATCAGGCCGGCGGCGGCGAGTTCCTTGAGGTGGAACGACAAGGTCGCGCCGGGCAGCGATAGCGCTTCGGCGATCTCGCCGGGCATGCGCCCCTCTGGACCGGCCTCGACCAGCAGGCGAAAGACGGACAGCCGCGTGGGTTGCCCCAAGGCGGCCAAGGCGGTGGTTGCGTTCTTGAGTTCCATGTTTCTAGAATACTGGAATGAAACCGAACGAAGCAACGGCAATGACAACATCCGATCTCGCCAACCTGGCTCCAGCGGCCGTGGACATTCCTGCCCACGACAAGCTCGGCGCGAACGGGGCCACGCACCCGCCGCGGATCCTGATCCTGTACGGCTCGCTGCGCCCACAGTCCTGCAGCCGCAAGCTCGCGCTGGAAGCCGAGCGTCTGCTGCGCCACTTCGGCGCGGAAACCCGGGTGTTCGATCCGCACGACCTGCCGATGCTGGACAGCGTGGACGCGGACCACCCCAAGGTGCAGCAGCTACGCGCGTGGTCGCAGTGGTCCGAGGGCCAGGTTTGGGTCAGCCCGGAGCGACACGGCACCCTGACGGCCGTGTTCAAAAACCAGATCGACTGGCTGCCGCTGGAGCAGGCAGGGATGCGTCCCACCCAGGGCCGGACCCTGGCGGTGATGCAGGTGTGCGGCGGCTCGCAGTCGTTCAACGTGGTCAATGCGTTGCGCCAACTCGGCCGCTGGATGCGCATGGTCACCATCCCCAACCAGTCCTCCGTGCCGAAGGCCTGGCAGGAGTTCGACGACGGCGGCCGAATGAAACCCTCGCCGTACTACGACCGCGTGGTCGACGTGATGGAGGAGCTGGTCAAGTTCACCCTGCTGGTGCGCGACCGCAGCGACTATCTGACCAGCCGCTACAGCGAACGCAAGGGCGACCTGGCCGCAGCCACGCTGGCCGAGGCCTCCGGGGCGGTCACCGCCCCTTCGGTTGCGGCGATCGCGCCGGCAGAAGCCTCGCCGGCGAGCACATCGAGTACCGACGTCGCACGGCCTGTCCGCGCCGCCTGCTGCGGGACAACTTCCACCTGCAGCTGAGGAGCAGGACGTGAACGCCACGATCTATCACAATCCGAACTGCGGCACCTCGCGCAACACGCTGGCACTGATCCGCCACGCCGGCATCGAGCCCACGGTCATCGAGTACCTGCGGGTTCCACCCACACGCGAGCGTCTGATCGAGCTGATCGCGGCCGCGGGCTTGAGCGTGCGCGATGCGCTGCGGCAGAAAGGCACGCCGTACGCGGAGCTTGGGCTCGACGATCCGACCCTGTCGGACGAGCAACTGCTCGATGCCATGTTGGCGGAGCCGATCCTGATCAACCGGCCCTTCGTGGAAACGCCGATGGGGACGCGGCTGTGCCGACCTTCGGAGGTCGTGCTCGATCTCCTGCCGCCGGTGACCCGTCCGTTTACCAAGGAGGACGGCGAGGTCGTCATCGACGAGAGCGGGCGGCGCGTTCATTGACGGGTTTGAGGCCCCCACCCAACTTCGGGATCCTCCCGGTGATTATTCCCGCCACGCAGGCCTCTAGGTTGAGGCATCGAAGCAGTCCGCGCGACATGCGTGCCATGTTAAGCTCGCACACTTGCCGAAGTGATCTTCGGGCCATTTAAGTCCAATTCCTGTGATGACGCCGCCCTAAGGAAGGTCTGAACAACACCCCCCGTTGCGGGCGACAATAGCGCGACCTGAATTGGATGACGATCGATGCAACTGACGTTCGGTGATGCCGAAGGCCTGGGCCAGCGCAAGCGGACC
>QFNC01000097.1 GCA_003240695.1 Pseudoxanthomonas suwonensis
GGTGATCCTGGTCCTCCCGGCTCGGGGCAGCGTGCTCCTGCTTCCCGGTCGCCGCGACTCGCTATTTAATGATCCAAGTGCCTTGCTGGCGTATACCCCAACGCGACACACGCCGCCGAGACATCACCGCTGTTCCACAAGGTCCATTCCCGTGTTTTGACGCATGTCTCGGCTAGGGTCTAGGGCATGAATGAAACACATCGAGCCCCGGGGCAGCGCGTCGCGTACCTCCGGGTGTCGTCGGCTGGTCAGAACCTCGCGCGGCAGCTAGAGGCGGTGGGGGAGTGCGACCAGACCTTCACCGAGCAGCAGTCCGGCAAGAGTGCGACGGATCGTCCGCAGTTGCAGGCGCTCATCCGGCACGTCCGCCGCGGCGACCACGTCGTCGTCGCCTCCATGGATCGCCTGGCCCGGTCGGTCATTGACCTCAACGACATCGTCCAGCAGATCACCGGCGATCCCGCCGAGCACACCGAGCAGCGCCCCCGGAAGGGCGCGAGCATCGAGTTCCTCAAGGAGCGGCTGACCTTCGAGCCCGGGCACGCGGACCCCATGGCTGCGTTCCAGCTGAACATGATGGGCGCCTTCGCCCAGTTTGAGCGCGAGCTCATCCGTCAGCGCCAGGCCGAGGGCATCGCTGCCGCGAAGAAGCGCGGCGCCTACAAGGGCCGGCCCCGCAGCCTGGAGAGCGACCAGATCCGCTCCGTCCGCAACGCCGCCCGCGCCGGCACGCCCAAAGCTCAAATCGCCCGTGAGCACGGCATCAGTCGATCGACGCTGTACCGCTATCTCGAGCAGCCAGAGCTGCTGCTTTGAAACGGCGGCGCACGTCGGACGGCTGAGGTAGTTTTCGACTATGAGCGCCACCCCTATCGACCGCGTACTTGAAGCGATCCGCCGCGACCTGGCTGACCCGGAGACGTGGGGAGCGCCTGTAGAGATGCGGAACTCCCTGGCGCTGTGCGCACTGAACTCCGCGCACTCGCTCCGCTCACACTCAACGTCCGTTAAGAATCTTCTTCGCCGCTACCGCTCCCATCGAGTCGCGGCCGGCGCCGACCCGGAACAGGACTCCGGCCCGGATCTCATCCGCGTGATCGACGGGGCCGGAGGCCCAGAGGCTTTCGCTCGCGACATCCTCGCCAATGACGGCAAGCTTCCTGGGACCCGGCGCCTGCCCGCCGAGGGCATCTATGAAGCGCTTACAAATCTCACCGGGCTGGGCATCGCGACCACCGAGCAGCTCCGTGCAGCAGCTGACGATCCGGCTACGGAGCGCGCCTGGCGGTCAGTCACAGGTCTGGGCGAACAATCCTGGGCCTACCTCCTCATGAACGCAGGCGTCACCTCGCGGACGAAGCCGGACGTGATGGTCCGGCGCTTCCTCAGTCGCGCGCTTGGTGAAGAGGTGACTCCCGCCTACGCCACGCAGCTCATGACCGCCGCTGCCGAGTCGTTGGGCGTGGACGTTCGGGACCTCGATCGTGCGATCTGGCTCCACGAATCCGATGCGGATGATGACAGTCCGGCCGGAGCGCGCGCATGATCCAAGCAGGGGACATCGATGCCATGCAGAGGGCTGTCGCCGTCCGGTTCTCGCACAACGGGAAGACCTATGAGGGGGTCGTCCAGTGGATCCAGGACAACGACCATCCTCTGTCGCACGAGCGGAACCATCCCGGCTGCGAGTTGAGTCCCGCATAGTGGTGTAGCGCGGTGGTTGCCGTGATCGTCTCTGACGTGGACGCGGTCATCGTGTGATCCTTCGAGTGAACCTCTCACAGCACTCTCGAACGGAGTCATCACGATGACCGCTCCTCATATTGTCGACCCTCACGGCCTGCTCGGTGAAGCCCTGGCCGAAGCCTCCCCGGATCTGATGCGCACGATGCTGCAGACGATCATCAACGAGCTCCTTTCCGCGGACGCTGACGCGGTCGCCGGCGCGGAATACGGCCGGCCCAGCCCCGACCGGTCTGTCCAGCGCAACGGCTACCGCCACCGCGACCTCGACACCCGCGTCGGCACCATCGACGTCGCGATCCCCAAGCTCCGCTCTGGTACCTACTTCCCCGAATGGCTGCTCGAGCGCCGCAAACGCGCCGAGTCCGCCCTGATCACCGTGGTCGCCGACTGCTACCTCGCAGGCGTCTCCACCCGCCGCATGGACAAACTCGTCAAGACCCTCGGCATCAACAACCTCTCGAAGTCCCAGGTCAGCCGCATGGCAGCCAGCCTCGACGAGCACGTCGAACAGTTCCGCCACCGCCCCCTGGACGAAGCCGGCCCGTTCACGTTCATCTCCGCCGACGCGCTGACGATGAAGGTCCGCGAAGGCGGACGGGTGATCAACGCTGTCGTCCTGCTCGCCATCGGCGTGAACGGCGACGGGCACCGCGAGGTCCTCGGCATGCGCGTGGCGACCAGTGAGACGGGCGCCGCCTGGAACAGCTTCTTCGCCGACCTGGTCGCTCGCGGCCTGGGCGGGGTCCGCCTGGTCACCAGTGACGCGCATGCGGGACTGGTCGAAGCGATCGCCGCGCACCTCCCTGGAGCGGCCTGGCAGCGGTGCCGCACCCACTACGCCGCGAACCTGATGAGCATTTGCCCCAAGGGCATGTGGCCTGCGGTGAAGGCGATGCTGCACAGCGTCTATGACCAGCCCGACGCGACCGCGGTGAACGCTCAGTTCGAGCGGCTACTGGACTACGTCAGCGAGAAACTGCCCGACGTGGCCGAGCATCTCGATACCGCTCGCGCCGACGTTCTTGCGTTCACGGCGTTTCCCAAGGACGTGTGGGTCCAGATCTGGTCGAACAACCCCACAGAGCGTCTGAACCGGGAGATCCGCCGGCGGACCGACTCGGTGGGCATCTTCCCCTCTCGCGAGGCGATCGTCCGCCTCGTCGGCGCGGTGCTGGCTGAGCAGACCGATGAATGGGCCGAGGGCCGCCGCTATCTCGGTCTCGACGTCCTGGCCCGCTGCCGCCTCAGCCCCGTCCCCAACACCGAGAGGTCAAGTCCCGGGAAGTGGTGTAGCGATCCTTTGCTGATTGGTCAGGCGGTCAGGGCGGGCAGGGACCCGTTCCTTCATGCTCGCTCCGTGACTACAACGTCATCACCCGCAACATGCCGTAAGGTCGCAAAGGGATGCAAACAGTGGGAGGTCACGGAGTGAGCACGCAGCTGGTCAACGAACAGGCCGGAGTGATCTCCCCAGGCTCCCTGGTCACCGTCCGGGACGAGACGTGGCTCGTCACCTCGGTCGAGGACACCCCGGACGGCCCCCTCTACGCGGTCCGTGGCGTGAGCGATTTCGTCAAGGACACCACCGCCTCCTTCTACGCCTCCCTCGACACGATCACGCCCCAGAACCCCGAGGACTCGACCGTCGTCGCGGATACCTCCCCGCGCTACCGCCGCACCCGACTCTGGATCGAGTCGACGC
>QFNC01000210.1 GCA_003240695.1 Pseudoxanthomonas suwonensis
TCCTGTCCGCCACACGCTTGACCGAGGCCGCGTCGGCCACGGAGGACCCGCCGAACTTCTGGACCACCAGGCTCATGGGACTCCTCAGGTTGGGGACGGTGAGGTCTCGGTGCTCTGTCGGTGCATCATCCTGCGATGACGCTGCGGTGACGGTGCAGGCGGCACGCGGAGGCGTCGCCCGGAAGCGGCGCCGCGGAGGCGACGGTACGCGATGGTGCACTGGCGTCGGCGGGACCGCGGGCCCTCGCCACTTCCGGTTGTTGCGCCACCATTCTAGGAGCCACCGGGCATCCGAGGGGCACGGTCACGAAGGATGGACGCCCCTGGGAACGGTACCCCCTCCCGGTATCGGCCGGGCATCGGGCCGACATCAGTCCGGACGCCCACGCCGGGCCCCGACTGCTATAGGTTGAGCCGGTGCTGGAGATGTCGACAGGCTCCGGCGACGAAGGCGACGAGGGAGAGGCACGATGAACGCTCGGCGACCGCTGATCGGCTGGCTGCTGATCGCCCCGAGCCTGATCGGCGTGACCGCCTTCCTGATCCTCCCGGTAGTTCTCGCCTTCGTGATCTCCCTGTTCAACTGGGACCTGCTGGGCACCCGACAGTTCGTGGGCCTGGACAACTACACCACCCTGATCAGCGGCGGCACCCTCCGGGTGATCGTGGTGATCCCCTGGGTGTGCGCCCCGTTGGCCCTGGGCGTGGTGTGGAAGTGGATCTTCCAGCCCTCGGTGGGCGCGCTGAACCAGATCCTGGGGGTGCGCATCGAGTGGCTCACCGACCCGCAGCTGGCACTGCCGGCCGTGGCGTTCGTGGCGATCTGGCAGAACGTCGGCTACATCTCGCTGTTCTTCCAGGCCGGCCTGGGGAAGATCCCCACCTCGATCTACGAGGCCGCCCGGCTGGACGGCGCCGGCTCCTGGCAGCAGATGTGGCACATGACGATCCCGCTGCTGCGACCCACCACGTTCTTCCTGGCGGTGACCCAGGTGGTGGCCAGCTTCCAGGTGTTCGACATGGTGTTCGCCCTCACCGGCGGCGGCCCCCAGCGCCGCACCGAGGTGATCGCCTCCCTGATCTACAACGAGGCGTTCGAGGCCTCCCGCCTGGGCCGCGCCAGCGCCGTGGCCGTGATCCTGTTCGTGATCCTGGTGGTCATCACCCTGATCCAGCAGCGGTACTTCTCCCGCCGCATCACCTACGACATGAGCTGAGAGGAGGACGTCATGACTGC
>QFNC01000211.1 GCA_003240695.1 Pseudoxanthomonas suwonensis
CTCCTCGCGGAGGTGGCGAGCGATCGCCGCGAAGCGCTGCCGGTGGAATGCGTTGATGTAGTAGAGCTTGGCGATCGCCCACGGCTCCCCCAGCTCCGGCGCGAACTCGGGATCGGCGGCGAGCTCGAAGGCCGCCATGGAGATCCGGTGCACCTGGATGTGGTCGGGGTGCGGGTACCCGCCGTTCTCGTCGTACGTGGTCATCACGTGGGGGCGCAGGCGCCGCACGGCCTCCACCAGAGGTCGGGCGGCCTCCTGGACCGGGATGGTCGCGAAGGAGCCCTCGGGCAGCGGCGGCAGCGGGTCGCCGCTGGGAAGGCCGGAGTCCTCGAAGCCGAGCCATTCGTGCTGAACACCGAGGATCTCCTGCGCGCGCGCCATCTCCCTACGGCGCACGGCCGGGAGGTCCGCCTCGATCTCCGCGTTGCCGCGCAGCTTGGGGTTCAGGATGTCGCCGCGTTCACCACCGGTGCAAGTGATTACGGTGACCTCGACGCCTTCACGGGCATAGCGGGCGGTGCTGCCGGCTCCCTTGGACGACTCGTCGTCGGGGTGCGCATGGACGGCCACCATGCGCAGGGGCTCACCGGGGGCAGGCAGGACGACGTTCACGGATCTCCTCGACCGAAAGATCCTTGAGGCCGGGGTCGCTGTTCACGCGGGATCACCGGGCGCCGGGCCCTCACCGGGCTCTGGGCCCGGGGTCACGCCCAGGCCCGTCTGGGACACTGGCCCCATGAGTGCAGCACCGCATCGCCCGGCCGAACGCTACGGCGGGCCGATCGTCTCCCGTCGCACCGGCCGCATCCTGGTGGTGCTGGTTGCCATCGGCTTCCTGGCCACCGTGGTGCTGATCGGCATCCGCTTCGCCGATCAGCCCGTCAAGGCCGAGATGCTCAGCTACGAGCACGTGGCCGAGGACAGGATCGCGGTGAGCTTCACCGTGACCATGAGCCCCGGCACCGAGGCGGAATGCGCCGTCCAGGCGATGAACGAAGGCCGTGCCCAGGTCGGGTTCGTCGAGGTGGAGGTGCCTGCACAGGATCAGCGCCGTAGCACCCACCGCGTGGAGATCGCCACCCAGGGTGATGCCGTCTCGGCGGAGGTGCTGGGCTGCGAGCCCCGCTGAGCTTGGGACGCGGTTGAGCTTCGGGCCCCGCTGAGCCTCGGGCGCGGCTGAGCTTCGGGCGCGGTTGAGCCACCGCCCCTTCCCGGC
>QFNC01000036.1 GCA_003240695.1 Pseudoxanthomonas suwonensis
AGGCCGCCGCCGAGAAGCTCGAGACGATCTTCCTGCGCACCCGCCACAAGCGCACCGTCCCGGTGACGATCCACGACACCTGGTGGCGGGAGTGACCGATCCTTTGCCCCCGCGGGCGGCCGATGCCGTGGTGCCGGAGGTGCCTGCGGAGGTGGCCCGGGCGATCTCGCAGGTGGCCGCGGATCGTGGCGACACCTGGCGGATCATCGACCGGGTGCTGGCCCGGCCCGATGTCGATCTGGTGCGGGTGATCCGCGACGGCAGCCTGCTGGAGGATCTGCGTCGCTCGATCCACTGGCTGGACGAGGACTCGGTGAGGTTCCTCGAGGCCGATGCGACGCTGGGCGTGCTGGCCCGCCGCTCCGCCCGCATCCCCGAGCAGAGCGACCTGGACGAGCTCGGCGAGGACTTCGCACTGCTTTTCACGCCCGGCCAGGACGGATCCCCGGCCGAGCTGGACGCCGGGCGCTCGGCGATCCGGGAGGCAGCCCGGAGAATGACCGAGCTGTGCGAGGCGGAGTCCTCCGCCTGGGGCTCCGGGGACGTGCAGGCCGGCAAGGATCTGCGTGCTGAGCAGGCGCAGCTGCTGGAGAGCGAGCTGGTGCCGGGCACCCCTGGCTGGGCGCACGCACTGCACGCCGACGCGCGGCGCCCCTTCTACCGGATGATCGCGCGGCTGATCGTCTCGGCCCTCTCGGTGGAGACCGGGCGCGACTTCGATCGCACCGTCTTCGCAGCCGGGCCTCGTGCGGGCCAGTGAGAGCGCACCGCCGCGGTCAGGGGCGCACCGCTGCGGCCCGGAGGGCGCCGCTGGGGTGCGACGGACCCGTGAATTACGCACCATCAGCGGCCACATAATTCCAGGACCAACGTCCTGAAAACTGCGTTCCGGCCCGAAAAAACGGCCGGTCAGCGCCATGGGACGGACCAAAGCTTCTATTTTCTATAGAACTTCGGCGCAGGATGGGAGCATCCCGCTTCTCGACGACAAGGACGCTCCCATGGCCAAGGTTCCTCTGACCCTGCACCGCCGACCGCCCACCCAGGGCGACACCCCGGTGCCGGACGAGAACTCACCGCAGTGGGCGATGGTCATCGACCTGCAGAAGTGCGTGGGCTGCGACTCCTGCACCGTGGCCTGCAAGGCCGAGAACCGCACCCCGCCCGGCATCAGCTACAACGTGGTGCTCGAGGAGGAGACCGGCGAGTTCCCCAACGTGCGCCGCACCAATGTTCCCCGTCCCTGCATGCAGTGCGACAACCCGCCGTGCGTCTCGGTGTGCCCGGTCAACGCCACCTACAAGGCGGAGGACGGCACCGTCGTGATCGACGCCGAGCGCTGCATCGGCTGCCGCTACTGCATCACCGCCTGCCCCTACGGCGCCCGTTCCTTCGACTTCGGTGAGAGCTACGAGCAGGAGATGCAGGGCTTCGACACCGTGCAGGCCCCCGAGTGGGGCGTGGACCGCGGTGAGCGCGGCGGCCAGTTCTCCACCCCCGTCGGCACGGTGCGCAAGTGCACCTTCTGCACGCACCGCCTGGCCCGGGGCGAGGAGCCGGCATGCTGCGAGACCTGCATCGGCGACGCCCGCTACTTCGGCGACATGAACGACCCCGAGTCCGTGGTGTCCAAGCTCGCCGCCGATCCCCGCGCGTTCCGGCTCAAGGAAGAGCTCGGCGCCGCTCCCCGTGTCTACTACCTGCGCTGAGAGGTCGTCATGAGCACCGCCGTCACCGAACCGGGGCCCACGTCGGCCCCGCGCCCCGCCCCGCAGGAGCCCGCCCGCTCCTCCGGTGGCCCCCTGGCCCGCCTCCGCGCCGATCATCGCCGGCGCAGCGAGATCGCCTACGCCGACACCAACACCCCGATCCGCACCATCAACCGGCGCAAGCTGCTGTGGTACGCGGGCCTGGCCCTGGTGATCGCCGTGACCGCATGGCCCGTGCTGGACCGGCTGATCAACGGCCTGCAGGTCACCGACCTCACCAGCGCCATGCCGTGGGGCGCCTGGGTGGCGCTGTACATCTTCTTCGTGGGGCTGTCCGCCGGCGCCTTCCTGCTGTCCTCCCTGGTGTACGTGTTCGGGATGTACCAGTTCGAGCGGATTGGCCGGGCCGCCCTGACCAGCGCCATCGTGTGCATGGGGGTGGCGCTGGCCTTCATCGGCTTCGACCTGGGCCGCTGGGACCGCGCCGCCTCCACGATGTACTGGTTCCACTGGACCAGCCCGCTGTCGTGGGAGGTGCGGTTCTACGTCATCTACATCGCCCTGCTGATCGCGGAGCTCACGGTGGCGCTGCTGGTGCACAAGCGCCTGGTGCGCAACGTGCACCGCGCCCACACGGCGCTGCGGGTGCTGGGCATCATCGGCCTGCCGCTGGCGATCTTCGGCGTGCACGGCGGCACCGGCACCATCTTCGCGGTGGTCGAGGCGCGCGGCATGTGGTTCGGCGGCCTGTTCCCGGTGATCTTCGTGCTCTCGGCGATGGTCTCCGGCACCGCGCTGCTGACCCTCGTGTACTGGGCACAGTCCAAGGCGGTGGGGCGGCCCATCGACCACGGCCTGATGCGAGGCCTGGCGACGGTGCTCTCCGCGGTGCTGGCCATCGACCTGGGCCTGACGTTCTACGAGTACATCGTGCCGTTCCTGTCCAACCAGCACCACGACATGGGCATCATGAGCATCCAGATGTTCGGCCCGTTCTGGTGGACGTTCTGGATCGTGCAGCTGCTGCTGGGCATGATCATCCCGTTCATCATCACCATCACCCCGCTGAAGAAGCGCACCGGTCTGGTGGTGGTGGCCGCGGCCCTCACGGTGATCGGCATCATCGCGGTGCGGTTCAACATCGTGGTCCCGCCGCTGCTGCCGCCCATCATCGACGGCTACCCGGTCAACGACTACTTCCCCACGCTCAGCGAGATCGCCGTGTGCATCTGCTTCATCGCGATCGGGATGCTGGTGTACTCCCTGTTCGCCGAATGGCAGCCGATCCACGAGCCGGATCCCGACGAACGCGAGCGCATCACGGCCGATGCGGACTCCCTGGGCGGCGAGGTGCTGCACGGCGGGGAGCACGATGCGGCCGCCGTCGGCGTGGCGACCGCGACGACCAGCACCGCGCAGGCCGCCCGGACCACCCCGGCTGCCCGCACCGCTTCCGATCCACGCACCGCCCACTCCTCCCCCACGGACCGGCCCCCGCACGGGCCCGGCACCGCGACCCCCGAAGGACGATGAGATGACCGAGACCACCACCCCCCAGCATCCGGCTCCCGAGGAGTCCGGCGGCGTCTCCCGCCGCGCGGTGATCGGCGGCATCGCCGGCGGCGCCGTGGGCGCCGGCGCCCTGGGCGTCATGTTCCACGAGGGCTTCGGCCCCCGGTACACGCAGGAGACCCCGCACGGCACCGGCACGGACGACGACGCGTACACCGCCGAGGACGTCATCTACACGATGTGCATGCAGTGCAACACGTACTGCACGCTCAAGGTGCGCCTGGCCGATGCCGGGGACACCGGCGCCACGTCCCTGGTGCGCAAGATCGCCGGCAACCCGTACAGCCCGCTGATGCAGCAGCCCCTGCCGGCCATCCCCTACGACACCCCGCTGGAGGAGGCCGTGAAGGGGATCGGCGACATGGCCCGCGACTCCAAGTCTCGCTCCGGCGGCGTGGCCTGCCTGAAGGGCCAGGCCGGCATCCAGACCGTCCACGACGCCAAGCGCATCACCAAGCCCCTGAAGCGGGTGGGTGACCGCGGCTCGGGCCAGTGGGTGACCATCTCCTGGGAGCAGGCCCTCGAGGAGATCGCGAACGGGAGCGACCTGGGCACCCCCGGATTCAAGGATTGGTGGGCCTACGCACCCGAGGACGAGGTGATGGGCGACGCCGCCAAGGTCGAGGCAGGCGAACTCACCCAGGAGCAGTTCGAGCAGACCTGGGGCGACACCCTCATCGACCCGAAGCGGCCCGAGCTGGGCCCGAGGTCGAACCTGCTGACCATCCTGTGCGGTGAACGGCAGAACCTGCTGGGCGTGCGCTTCGGCAACAACATCTTCGGCACCGTCAACCAGTACAACCACGGCGGCACCTGCGGCATGACCGGGGTGCAGGGCAACGTGCACACCCACCCCACCACCAACTACCAGCGCATGTACGCCGACATCGACGAGTGCCGCTACCTGGTGGTGTGGGGCACCGAGCCGCTGACCGCGCAGAAGGGCCCCACCTGGCTGGCCCCGCGCATCTCCGTGGCGCGCCGGCGCGGCATGAAGATGGTGGTGGTCGACCCGCGCATGTCCAAGACGGCCGAGAAGGCGGACCGCTGGGTGCCCGTGGAGCCGGGCAAGGACATGGAGCTGGCCCTGGCCATCGGACGCTGGATCGTGGAGAACGAGCGCTACGACGAGCAGTACCTGCGGGCCCCCGGGAAGGCGGCCGCCACCGAGATCGGTGAGCCCACCTGGTCCGACGCCACCTACCTGATCAAGCTCGACGACCCGAAGAAGGGGCGGCTGAGCATGGTGGACCTGGGTCGCGCCGAGCCCCCGCAGCCGGATGAGGAGGGCAACACCCCCGACCCCGAGCAGGTGGTGCTGGTGGGCGGGGAGCCCCAGGGCGCGGACACGACCACCGAGCTGGCCGACCTCGAGGTGGACACCACCATCGACGGCCACCGCGTCAAGAGCGTGTTCACCCTGCTCAAGGAGCGCCTGCTGGAGCGGGAGATCGCGGATCTCGCCGGGGAGGCCGGCGTGGACGAGGAGGTGGTGGCCGAGATCGGCAGCGACTTCACCGCCCAGGGCAAGAAGGCCTGCATCATGAGCTACCGCGGCCCGGCGATGCACACCAACGGGTACGACACCATCCGCGCGATCGGCTACCTGAACTTCCTGATCGGCAACCACGACTGGAAGGGCGGCCACATCGGCGCCCAGAAGGGCTTCTCCCCGACCGAGGGCAGGTACGACATCAACAAGGTGCCCGGCGGCAACAAGGGCTGGGGCACCACCATCGCCCGCCAGAAGGCGAAGTACGAGGACTCCTCGTTCTTCAAGGAGGACGGCTACCCGGCCAAGCGCCGCTGGTACCCGTTCCCGGGCAACATGTGCCACGAAGTGATCCCCTCGGCAGCCGTGGGCTACCCGTACTCGATCAAGGCGCTGTTCATGAACCGCCACTCCCCGCTGAACTCCAGCCCGGGGGCCAGCAGGATCGCGAAGCAGCTGGCGATGACCGACAAGATCGAGCTGGTGGTCTCCTTCGACATCACCCTGGGCGATTCGTCGATGTACGCGGACTACGTGCTGCCCGACCTCACCTACCTGGAGAAGTTCACCCAGGAGTCGATCTACCCCTCCCAGCAGTACGCGGTCACACAGCTCGGACAGCCCACCACCCGGGCTTTCGAGGGGCCGCGCCCGGTGGAGGACTTCTACATCGAACTGGCCAAGCAGCTGGACCTGCCCGGCGTGGGCGAGGGCGCGTTCGGTCCCGGCACCTCCCTGGACTCCTCCAGCGACTACTGGCTGAAGATGGCCGCCAACGTCGCCTACGCCGGCCAGGAGCCCGTGCCGGATGCCAGCGCGGAGGAGCTCGAGCTGTTCAGCCGCACCCGCCGCAAGGCCCTGGGCGACACCTTCGAGGAGGACCGCTGGAAGCAGGCGGTCACCGCGGAGGAGTGGCCCAAGGTGGTCTACGTGCTCAACCGCGGTGGCCGGTTCTCCGGTCAGGCGGCGGAGCGGGCCGACGGCTACGAGGGCGAGTGGCTCAAGCATCGCTACGAGGGCCTGTGCCAGTTCTACGACCCCAAGACCGCGGCCCTGAAGGACTGCATGACCGGGGAGAACTACGACGGTCTGGCGAAGATCCGGCCGGTGATGAAGTCCGACGGCACGATCATCGGCCCCACCGACGACCGCCCGCTGCACTTCGTGAACTGGAAGAGCCGCCACATGGGCACCCATCGCACCGTCAACAACGCGTGGCTGCGGGAGATCCGGCCCGAGAACTACCTGTGGATCAACGCCTCCGACGCCGCCGAGCGCGGCATCGAGAACGGTGACCGGGTGCGGGTCACCTCCCCCACGGCCACCGTGGAGTCCACCGCGATGGTGCTGCAGGGCCTGCGCCCCGGCACCGTGGGGGCCGAGGCCGCCTTCGGCCACAAGGGCTATGCGGCCGGTGAGGTCACGATCGACGGGGAGCCCATCGCCGGCGTGAGCGCCTACGGCCACACCAAGGCCGCCCAGAACGTGGTGCCCGGCAGCGAGGAGTTCGGCTTCGGCGGTGCCCGCTCGGCGGGCTTCGCGGTCAACGAGCTGCTGGAGGAGGACACCGTGCTGGGCGGCGGCGGTCTCACCGACCCGATCGGTGGCGGCGCCGCCCAGCTGGACACCTGGGTGCAGGTGGAGAAGATCTGAGGTCCCGATGGCAACGAGGCGGGACCGGCAGACGGAAAGCGGCACGCGATCAGCAGCGGGGCGCCCACCAGGCGTGCCCGTGGGGGCCGACGTCCCCAAGCGGATCGCGGAGGCCGCCCTCCGCTCCGACGGCACCCTGACCCTGCGCTGCGCCTCGGCACGCCGGCGCGGAGCGACCGGGCCGGGCAGCTGCCACGACGTCTCGTGCCTGCAGGCGCTGCATCCGGAGACCCTGGCCGGGGCGGCCGGGCACCTGGGGGACGACGGCCTGCTGGTGCTTCTGCACGGTGACTGCTGCGCGTCGATCTCCCTTGCCCTGCGGCAAGCCCAGGCACTGCTCACCGGGGCCGGCTCCTACGTGAGGCTGGAGCTGAGGAGCGCCTCTGCAGGGCCCGAGCGCCGACCGGATCGTGCACGGGACGGGGCCGGGTTCTCCCGCCGTGACCTGCTGCGCTCCCTACGACGGGACCCCCCGGCGCCATCCCCGCATCCGACCGCGGGGATGGGGAATCCGCCGTCGGTGCCGGCTGTGAGCGGCCCGCGCGGTGTGCTGCTGGCCGCCCTTCCGTCGGCCCCGGTGCCGATCCCCGAGGCCGGGCCGGGCTGCACCGGATGCCGCGTGTGCGAGCGACTGTGCCCCACGGATGCCCTGGAGTGGCGCGAGAGCCGCGAGGGCGGCCGACTCACAGTGACTCCCGCGGACTGCATCACCTGCGGCCTGTGCGTGCGCAGCTGCCCCGAGGACGTGCTCGCCCTCACGGCGACAGCGCCGGCGAACAGCCCCACCGAACGGGTGGCCAGCATCACCACCCCGCGCTGTGACCGCTGTGGGGCGGCACAGAATCCACATGACCAGCGCTTGTGCACTGCCTGTCGCAGCAGGGAGAGCCTCCTGGAGGACGTCCTGGCCCAGGTCGACGGCGGCTGAACGGCCTAAAATGACGACCATGACCCCCTTCCGCAGCTCGTCGGTCCCCACGCTGGGTCCGCTGGAGCGCGACGTCCTCGAAGCGGTGTGGTGCATCAGCGCCACCGGCCAGGCTGCACACGGGCCGGCCTCGGACACAGCGGGCACGGTCAGCATCCGGGAGGTCCACGAGCGGTTGGGGGACCGGGGTCTGGCCTACACCACCATCTCCACGGTGCTCACGAACCTGGAGAAGAAGGGTGTGATCGAGCGCGCCTCCCGCGGTCGGCCGGTCCAGTACCGGGCGATCATCGGTCGTGACGAGTACTCCGCGGCCCTGATGAACGAGGCGCTGTCCTACAGCCAGGACCGGCGCGCCAGCATCCTGCACTTCGTCAGCGGTATGGACGAGTCGGACGTGGAAGCGCTGCGTGAGCTGGTCGAGCGCACCGGTGGCCGCCACCCTGACTCGCCCGCTGCGGGCGCGCCCGGGTCGCCCTCGTCCCTGCACCGCGACTCCCCTGACCCCGCGCCGTGACATGGCCACACTCGCACTGTTCGG
Organism: Pseudoxanthomonas suwonensis; assembly: GCA_003240695.1. GTDB lineage: Bacteria > Pseudomonadota > Gammaproteobacteria > Xanthomonadales > Xanthomonadaceae > Pseudoxanthomonas_B > Pseudoxanthomonas_B suwonensis_A. Next base: position 7,896 of record QFNC01000036.1, read on the forward strand.
AGCACTGCTCGCGATAGTCATCGCGATCGGGGCGCGGGGTGCGCGCCTGCTGGCGCCCGCCGCACCGGAGTTCGCGCGTCGTCCCGTCCTGGGCATCACGATCTGGACCACCCTGCTGGTCACCTGGACCCTCGCAGTGCTCTCCCTGGGGCCGATCCTGGCCTGGAACCTCTCCGGCCACTTCCTGCCCGGCAAGGCAGGCATGGTGTGCCGTGCCTGCGTCCGTGGCGCCAACCCGCTGGGCCCCTGGACCACCCCCACGGATGTGTTCCCCCCGTTCTTCGCCCTGTTCGTGCCGATCCTGATCGGGATCTGGTTCGTCGCGGCCCTGGGGGTGGCGATCGTCAGCGCGTCCCGCAGCGCTCACCGGCACGTGGAGGTGCTGCGTACGGCGGGCCTCCGCTCAGACCTGGGTCCGCACGTGTGGGTGGTGCCCAGCGACGAGGTGGTCGTGTATTCCACGCCGGTGCGCGGCGGGGCCGTCGTGCTGTCCCGACGGGCGCTGGAACTGCTGGACGGGCGCACGCTGCCGGCGGTGCTCGCCCATGAGCAGGCGCACCTGGACCGGCGTCACCACTGGATGTGCGGCCTGCTGCGCGTCTTTCGCGCCCTGGTGGGCTGGGTGCCACTGGTGGACCGCGGCACTCGTGAGGTGCTGGTCCTGCTGGAGATGGATGCCGACGACGCCGCCCGTCGCACGGTGGGTGAGGCGGCACTGTTCGACGCGCTGATGTCGCTGGTGGGTGTCTATGAACCGCGTGCAGCCGTCGCAGGCGGAAGCCCGCTGGCTGCGGTCACCACAGCCGTCGGCCCGCGGTTGCACCGACTGCTGGGTGCTGCTGCCCAGGCCGGCCCCCCACCCGAGGATCGGCCGGACACGGAGAGGCCGCTGCCCGCCGCCCGCCGTCCGCTCGTGCTGCCCCTGCTGCTGGTGGCGGGCCAGATCGGGATCCTGCTGCTGGCCACCATGCCGTACGTGCGCATCATCGCGGACGGCTGCCTGCGGATCTGACCTCCCGTCGGAGCAGGGCCGGGCGGCAGTGCAGGCGGGGGTTGCGCACACGACAACGGCGCGCACCGCCCGTGAGAGCGATGCGCGCCGTCGAGGTGCTGCGCGTGTGCCTGCCCGTGGATCTCGGTGCAGTTCTTTGGCATGGACGAGTCCGGATGCCAGGAGAATGCACCCAGTTTCAGCAGCGGGCCGGCTGCGGCAGGGTCACTTGGAGAAGCCGTCCTTCAGGTTCTTGGCGGCGTCCTTGACGTTCTCGCCGGCCTGGCGGGTGTTCGCCTCGGCCTGGTCGCCACGGCCCTCGGCCTCGAGGGAGTGGTTGTCGGTGGCGTCGCCGACGCCTGCCTTGGCCTTGCCGGAGGCCTCCTGGGCCTTGTTCTTGATCTTGTCGCCGAGGTTCATGTGCATTTCCCTTCGTCGGATCGCACCCCTTGCGGGGGGCCACGGCACGGACGCGCCGCGGCGGTGAGCCGAACCTAGCCCACGGACCTGGTCGTCGTATGCGGATCTTCCGAATGGTCTGACTGCCCACTCTGTCCGCTGCCCCTGGTGCGCTGCGGCAGTCCCGCACCCCACAGGGCCGCCGCGATCAGCAGGGGCTGCCCGAACAGACGGCCCAGCCGCTTCGCATCGGTGTCCAGGCCGAACGCGTCGATCCCCTCGACGTACTGGGAGATGTTCCCGGGGAGAACGGCCACGTAGAAGGCGGCGAGCGCCACGCCGGTGAGCCGCCGGTACCGGGGCAGGGCGATCAGCGATACCCCCAGCGCGATCTCCGCGACCCCGGAGCCCACCACCACGAGGTCCTCGGGGAAGGGCTGCCACGAGGGCACCTGGGCACGGAACTCCTCCCGCGCGAAGGTGAGGTGGGAGATCCCCGCGAAGGTCATCACCGCGCCCAGTCCGATGCGGGTGAGGTCCTGGGACGTGGTGGCAGGGACGCGGCGCAGGAGGGATCTCATCGGCACAGTGTAGGCAACGGCCCTGACAGCCCGGGACCCCGCTGAAGAGCACAGTCCGGTCCGGTCCTGGATCCGGCCGCCCCGCCGGACCGCGCCCGGTACGGTCGTGCCATGAAGCCGTTCCCCCGCTACTGGGCACAGCACCACGAGACCGTCACCTTCCGCGGCGGCACCACCTGGGACATGACGACGGCGGGCTCCTCCTTCACGTCCGAGGAGGACGCGCTGCGCGAGGCCCGCGAGCGTCTGGCACGCTTCGTGGCCTCCGGCGGGCCGGACGGCCGGACCCCGCACGACTGGTACTACCCCGACCGCCACCTGCCCGAGGAGCTGCTGGAGGAGCTCCACGGCCAGGACGGTGAGCTGATCGGGGCGATCACCCGCAACAGGTACGGCGCCGCGATCCTGAACACCGATGCCCTGCTGATCACCGACGTGGACATCCGCGTGCCCTCGGCCCGGGAGGCCCGACGGGCCGGCCGGGGCGGCGGAGGCGGGCGCCGTGGAGGCGCGCACGGTGGAGGGGCCGAGCGTGGCGGCGGACCCCATGGAAGGGCCGGGCGAGGCGGCGGTCTGCTGGGTCGACTGTTCGGGCGCGCCTCCACCTCGCCGCAGGGCCATCCGAGCGGCTCCACCGGTCCTGGCCCGGGCACCCCCTCCCCCAGCGGCTTCCAGGCCCGTGCGCAGCAGGAGATCGACCGGATCACCGACCTGATCGGTGAGTTCGCCCAGCGGAACCCCGAGCTGGGCATGCGCACCTACCGCACCCGCAACGGCTTCCGGGTGCTGATCTCCGGGGCCGATGCCCCTCCCCGCAGCGACCGCGCCGCCACCATCATGCGCGAGCTGACCAGCGACGACCTGTACATGAGGCTGTGCCGGGTCCAGGAGAGCTACCGGGCGCGCCTGACCCCCAAGCCGTGGCGGATCGACATGCGCCCCATCCACGGAGCGGGACCGTGGTGGGCGGGCACGGATGTGCACACCGAATGGGTGCAGGACTACACCGCCGCCTCTGAGCCCTATGCGGTGTGCGAGCTGGTCAGCGAGACCGGCCCGGCGCCGTCGGCCGAGGAGCAGCGACTGATCGACCTGCACGACCGCGCCACCCGGCCCACCGCCGGGCTCCCGCTGGCCTGAGCCGGCCCCGACACCACCAGGAGACCTCCCATGCCCGGCCCGCCCGACGTCCCCCCGCTCACCGGTGAGGTGGTGGGGCTGGCGGCGTGGCGCGCATCGACCTCGCAGGCGTTCGTGCCGCTGGACATCCATCCACTCGGTGGGGACGAGTTCTCGGGCCGCCTAGCGAGCGCGCAGCGGGGCGGCCTGTCGGTGTTCCAGCTGGAGCACACCGCGGCGGCGGTGGCCCGCACCCCGCAGCTGATCGCCCGCAGCCGCGGCGACATGCTGAAGGTGAGCCTGCAGGTCGAGGGCGACGGCATGGTGGAGCAGGACGGTCGGGTGACGCTGCTGCACCCGGGCGATTTCGCGATCTACGACACCGCCCGCCCCTACACGCTGCGGTTCGACCGGCCCACCCGCATGGTGGTGCTGGCCTTCCCCCACGACGCCCTGCCGATGCCCCGCGAGGAGATCGCCCAGGTCACTGCCACCGCGTTCACCGCGGGATCCCCCTTGGGGGCCGTGGTGAACCCGTTCCTGGGAGCTCGCGGCGATGGAGTCCTTCGACTCCGGGCTGCCGATCACCCAGGCCCTGGATGCACCGCAAGGGCACCGTGCACGACACCGCCCTGACCGGCGGCGACGGGCCCCGCATGCACCACGTCGCGTTCTCCACCCACGAGAAGCACAACATCATCCAGATCTGCGACAAGCTCGGTGCCCTGCGCCTGAGCGACCGGATCGAGCGGGGGCCGGGCCGTCACGGCGTCTCCAACGCCTTCTACCTGTACCTGCGGGACCCCGATGGGCACCGCGTGGAGATCTACACCCAGGACTACTACACCGGCGACCCGGACAACCCCGTGATCACCTGGGACGTCCACGACAACCAGCGGCGCGACTGGTGGGGCAACCCGGTGGTCCCCTCCTGGTACACCGACGCCTCCCCGGTGCTGGACCTCGACGGGAACGTGCAGCCCCTGGTGCGGCGCACCGACGAGTCCGAGATGGCGGTGACCATCGGCGCCGACGGCTTCTCGTACACCCGCCAGGGCGACGCGGACGGCACCTATGTGGGCGAGGCCGCCAAGGGCTTCAAGCTGGGGAACCAGCTGTGAGCGCCCGTGAGCACCGGACGCCCCGGCCCGGTCGCGGTCTCGACGACGCCCAGGTGCAGGCCCTGGCCGACGAGCTCGCCGAGGCCACCCGCACCGGGGGCGCGATCCCGCTGATCAGTGCCCGCCACCCCGAGATGACGGTGGAGGACTCCTACGCGGTGCAGCGCCTGTGGCGCCGGCGCAGGGAGCAGGCCGGCGGCCGGGTGGTGGGCCACAAGATCGGGCTCACCTCCAGGGCCATGCAGGAGGCCACCGGGATCGACGAGCCCGACTACGGGGTGATCTTCGATGATCAGGTGCGCCGCTCCGGGGCGGTGCTCCCCCACGACCGCTGGTCGAACGTGCGGATCGAGGTGGAGCTGGCCTTCGTTCTTCGCGAGCGGATCCAGGGTCCCGGTGTGAGCGTGGAACAGGTGCTCGCAGCCACCGATCACGTGGTGCCGGCGCTGGAGATCCTGGACTCCCACATCGCCCTGGAGGGCCGCACCATCGTTGACACCATCAGCGACAACGCCGCCCTGGGGCCATGGTCCTGGGGGATGTGCAGCTGGACCCGCATGCCCGTGACCTGTCCTGGATCGGGGCGCTGTGCCGGGTGAACGGGGAGATCGTGGAGTCCGGGGTATCCGGGGCGGTGCTGGGCTCCCCGGCGCTGTCGGTGGCGTGGCTGGCCGATCGGCTCGCCCTTCACGGTGAGGCGCTGAAGGCCGGGGAGAACGTGCTGGCCGGTTCCTTCACCCGCCCGGTGTGGGTGCACCCCGGGGACCGGGTGAGTGTGCAGTTCCAGGACCTGGGGACCGTGGAGGTGGATTTCCGATGACCGCTGATCCGAGGGACCACGAACCGACCGGCGTAGGACCGACCGCCGTTGAACCGGCCGGCGTCCGTCCGACCGGCATCGAACCGTCCGGCGCCGGACCGGCCGGAGGTCAGTCGGCCCGCGGGCCTGTGCTGGCTCCCACCCTGCGGGAGGTGCTGGGCCGCGCCGAGCGCCCCCCGGTGGGGCTGTGGAACGCCTCGGGCAGCCCGGTGGCCGCGGAGATCCTGGCCGCTGCCGGCACTGACCTGCTGCTGGTGGACGGGGAGAACGGGCCCATCGACCTGCGGGAGATCCTCGCGATCCTGCAGGCGGCCGCGCCGTACCCGGGGACCACCCCGCTGGTGCGGGTGCCGTGGAACGACGAGGTGCACATCAAGCAGGTGCTGGACCTGGGAGCGCAGAACCTGCTGGTCCCGATGGTCTCCAGCGCCGCGGAGGCCCAGGCTGCGGTCGCAGCTGTTCGCTATCCCGGTGCCGACGGTGAGCGTCCGGGCAGGCGCGGCATCGGCTCGGCCCTGGCCCGCTCCAGCCGCTGGGGCCTGGTGCCCGAGTACGTGCGCCAGGCCGACGAGCACGTGAGCCTGACCGTCCAGATCGAGACCGCGGGCGCTCTGGCAGCGGCCGAGGCCATCGCCCGCACCGATGGGGTGGACGCCGTGTTCATCGGCCCTGCGGACCTCGCCGGCCAGCTGGGCCATCCCGGGAACCCCTCCTACCCCGAGGTGGTCGCCGCCGTGGACCGCACCGTGCAGATCGTGCGCGATGCCGGCGTGCCCGTGGGCGTGAACGCGTTCGCCACCGCGGATGCCGACCGGGTGCTCGCCGCCGGGGCGGACTTCGTGGTCGTCGGCGCGGACGTGTCCCTGATCGCCCAGGGTGCCCGCGCGACGCTCGACCGGGCCCGCACGGGGCATCCGAGCCCGCTGTCGGAGTTCCCCCACATGATCTGCAACCAGGCCCGGGTGCAGGACTACTTCGCCGAGGTGGCCCGCACCTCCCCGGCCCGCATCACCCCGGACTACGGGTGGACGCTGCGGGATCTCACCGTGGAGCAGGGGGCGCCGTACCCGGTGGTCGCGGTGCTGGAGCGCAGCACGGAGACGACGACCGGTGCTCCCGAGCGGCGTGTGGTGCGTGCGAAGTACGCGGTGGGCGGCGACGGCGCCCGCTCCACCGTGCGCCAGGCCATCGGCGGCACCCTGCGGGGCGACTCCCGCAACCACGCCTGGGGAGTGATGGACGTGCTGGTGGACACCGACTTCCCCGATGCGCGCACCAAGTGCGTGATCCAGCCGGCCGACGGCGGCAACATCCTGTTCATCCCCCGGGAGGGCAACTGCCTGACCCGCGTGTACGTCGACCTCGGGGACATCCCTGCTGACAACCACCACCGGGTGCGGGACACCCCGATCGAGCAGATCATCGAGACCGCCCAGCGGATCTTCCACCCGTACCGCTACGACGTGAAGCACGTGGCCTGGTGGAGCGTGTACGAGGTGGGGCAGCGCCTCACCGGCACCTTCGACGACGTCACCCCCGCCGAGCGGGGCAGGCGGCATCCGCGGGTGTTCATCGCCGGGGACGCCTGCCACACCCATTCGGCCAAGGCCGGTCAGGGCATGAACGTGTCCATGCAGGACACCTTCAACCTGGGCTGGAAGCTGGGGCACGTGCTCAACGGCCGCGCCGACGATGCCCTGCTGGACACCTACTCGGTGGAACGCCAGGTGGTGGGGCAGAAGCTGATCGACTTCGACCGGGAGTGGTCCACCATCATGGCGGCCCGCACCCTGGACCCCGAGCGTCCCGAACTCAGCGGCATCGACCCGGCGGAGGTGCGGCGCCTTTATGACGCCAGCGAGGTGCAGGCCTCCGGCTTCGGCGTCCATTACCAGCCGTCCCTGATCACGGGCGAGGCTGCCCATCAGCACCTGGCCACGGGGTTCCCGATCAGCAAGCGGTTCTGGTCGGCCCCGGTGATGCGGGTGTGCGATGCGACCCGTCAGCAGCTGGGCCACCACATGCGGGCCGACGGCCGCTGGCGCCTCTACGCCTTCGCCGGCCGGGAGCCCCTGGGCGCAGGAGGCGCGGTGGAGTCGTGGGCGCAGTGGCTGGCCACGGATCCCGCCTCGCCGTACGTCACCACTCGGGCACCGGGGGCCGATGCGGGCGCCCTGTTCGACGTGAAGGTGATCTGGCAGCAGGGGCACGACGATGTCGAGCACGTGCAGGTGCCCGAGGTGTTCCGGCCGCGGTTCGGACCGTTCCAGGTGCACGACGAGGAGCTGGTGTACGCGGCGGATCCGCGCGCGGACATCTTCGACCTGCGCGGCATCGACCGCGACCGCGGCTGCGTGGTGGTGGTGCGCCCGGACATGTACGTCGCGACAGTGCTGCCGCTGGACCGCCCCGAAGAGCTCGCCGCCTACTTCGCGCCGTTCCTGCTGCCCGTGGACAGGCCCGCCGCAGTCTGCTGAACTCGAGGGATGCCCGGACGACACCCCAGCTCGCACACCCGTCTGATCTCGCACACCCGCCTGATCCAGTACGCACGATCGGCGCTTCCGCGTCTGTGGCGGTCGGTACCCGGTCTGCAGTGGAGGCTGCTGCACCTGACCCAGCCCACCTTCCTGGTGGGCGTCTCCGCACTGCTGCGCACCAGCAGCGGAGAGTTCCTGCTGGTAAAGAATGCTTTCTGGCCCGCCGATCAGCAGTGGGGCATGCCCACCGGGTACCTGGAGCAGGGCGAGACCCTGACCGAGAGCGTCACCCGAGAACTGCACGAGGAGATCGGCGGCGGGACGGTGGTGGACCTGCGGGTGCTCGACATGACCGCCGGGTACAGGATGCGGGTGGAGGTCCTGGTCGAGGGCACTGTCAAGGACCTCCCCTCTGCACGGGAGCACGATTCGCTCGAGGTGTCCGACCATCGCCTCGCCACCATGGAGGCACTTCCGCAGGATCTCCACCCCGGGCACCGGGATCTGCTGAGGAAGCACGCGGGGCCGACCGCACCGCAGTGACGGAGCCGACCCTCAGTGCTGCATGCTCGAGGCCAGGTCGTACGGCTCCCGCTCGAAGGGCGAGGGTGCCTGCTCTCAGTGGGCGATGAGTGCCTCGGGGATCAGGCGTCGGCCTTCCACGTCGGCCACCAGGGCGGCATCGATCTTCTCCCCTGCCCGCACGATGGTGAGACTGCCGCGGTTCTCCAGGATCA
>QFNC01000010.1 GCA_003240695.1 Pseudoxanthomonas suwonensis
CAGTTCGGCTACACGAAGGTGCGCTACCGCGGCTTGGCGAAGAACGCGGCGCAGGTGCTGACATTGTTCGCGTTGTCCAACCTGTGGATGGCGCGACGAAACTTGTTGCTGCCGGCGGGGTAAATCCGCCTGGTGGACGGGGAAACCCGTCGAAAACCGCCAGAAATGGCGCAAACGTGATCACATCCAGATCGATCGGGCGCCTTGGCGCTGAAATCCAAGCATCAGGGCGCTTTGATCAGACCTTCCCTAACCCAACACGCTTCGCCTTAATAAGGCGTGCCATGCCGGTCGTGGTGGTTTTCCAACCACTCTTTCCGACTGGAATAAGTTTTCCATCCAGCTGGACATCGAAGAATTGGGGGCCACCAGAACTTTGACTGGTCAAATTGTCCCAGCGAAACAAACGTGCGCCTTCGGGCACAACATCACGTTCGGTTTCTGATGCTGACCGTCGCTCTTTCGCATCAAAAAAATCCAACTTGTTATAAGCAGCCGCCCCGCCGGATAGTTCGCCCTTAATGCGATACGGCTGACGATATTTAGTCGACGCGCGATTCTTGCCATACCAAAGAATGAAGTTATTTACCGATGCAAGCGTTTCCGTGCCTCCTGTTGGCGAACCTGCGCCACCTGTGGTTTTGAAATTGATCTGACTTACGAAGTTCGTATCACCGAACACTTCATCAAGAACGGCGCGTACACGATGCACGTTTTCTTCGCCAATCTGCACAAAAATCGAACCTGACTCCGTCAAGAGGTCCCGCGCCACCATCAACCTATCGCGCAGATAGGTCAGGTAGGAATGGATGCCATCCTTCCAGGTATCGCGGAACGCCTTGACCTGTTCCGGTTCGCGGGTGATGTGGCCGGCGTTGCCGTCCTTCACGTCGCGGCTGGTGGTGGACCACTGGAAATTGCTGTTGAACTTGATGCCGTAGGGCGGATCGAAATAGATGCACTGCACCTTGCCGCGCAGGCCTTCGCGCTCGGCCAGTGAGGCCATCACCTGCAGGCTGTCGCCCAGGATCATGCGGTTCTGCCAATGGCCTTCGTGCTGGTAGAACTCGGTGCGGTCCGCGCCTGCGGGCAGGCCGTTGAAATCACCGAACAGGTCGGCCATGTCGCCGGACTGCGGCGCGGCGGCTTCGCTCATGCGGCGCAGGTCGTCAATCAACACCTTGGGCTTGACCTTCTCCTGGATGTACAGCGGCGGCGCGTTGACCACCAGGTCCGACCAGTCCTGCTGGTCCTTGCCGCGCCAGACCAGTTGCGGGTCCAGGTCCGGATTGCGCTGGGCCTTTTCGTCATCCAGCCCGTTGCCGCCGCGCGGGTAGCGCACCTTGACCGGCGCCTGCTCATGCTCGGCCATCACCGACTGGTGTTCCACGGTGGGGATGTTCTTGCGCTTGGCATCGCCGTGGGTGAGGTCGGCGACTTGCTTGGCGGCGGTGCGCTTGGTGGTTTTCTTTTTCGTTGCCATGGATCGGTTACTCAGTTGTCCAGCGCGTCGGGCTTGTCCAGCGACTTCTTGTCGGCAGCAGCAAGGCGGCGCTCCACTTTCTTGACGTCTTCGGCAGGCGGCAGGTTTTCCGGCTGGATGCCCCGGCCCAGCAAGGTTTGCCGGACGGCCTTGTTGTTGGTGACGTGTTCGCTGGAGATCGCCGCTTCGGTCTGCATGCGGTGCTGCCGTGCGTTGTGGATGGTGATTTCGGTGGCGAAATCCTTGGCCTTGAGGATCAACGTAGGCGCGAAATCGGCCAGCGGCCGGTTGCCCGGCACCTGCCAGCGCGTCTTCATGTCCTGGGTGTTGCGACCGAACAGCGCGTGATCGCCCTTGCTGCGGATCAGGGCGAAGTTCTGGTTGCCGCCGGTCTGCTGGAAGATGACGCTGGAGAGCTCCTTCTCCGTCTCGGTCAACTTCCTGCGTGCCTGGACACGCTCATGCTCCAGCAGTCGCTGCTCGATCAGCTCGGCGCGTCGGGTTTGCAGCGCAAAGTAGGTCTGCGCAAAGGCGATCTCCTGCTTGCGTGGGTCGCCGTTCTGGGCGATCAGGTAGCAGGCATAGCGCGTGAGCATGAGGTCGTCCACCTCGCGCTGGCTGCCGGAGCCCAGGTCGACCATCTTCCCGACGTCGGCAAAATGGTCCTCAATCGCGTGTCCAGAGACTTCGCAGGCGGTCTTGGCCTTGTTGACCACGTTCAGGAAGTTGTCCCACTTGCTATAGCCAAGCAGATGCTGGATGTCGCGGGCCAGCCAGAACTCCACGCCACCATCGGTCTGGTGGGCATGGGCCTCGAAGTTGTCGGTCAGGCTTTCGACGAGTTCGGATTTCACCCGGCACCTCCGGTGACCGAGGCCACCATGTTGTTGAAGTGTTGCTCGACCTTGTCGTCGAAATCCTCTTCCATCTCGTACACGTCGGCGAACTCCACGAACGCCCAGCGGCCATGCGTACCGAGATGGTTCACGCCGGGCACCCAGTAGGTGTCCATGGTGGACTTCTTCTCCTTGGCGTCCTCGCGGCGGTAGCCCTTCACTTCCACGATCAGGTGCAGCGGATTGTCCGCCCCGTGTCCGTCATCGACCTTGACGATGAAGTCGGGAATGTAGATGCGGGTCTGCGAGCCGAAGCGATAGGGCACGTGCAGGCCCAGGTTGTGGTTCTTCGTATAGGCCAACACCCGCGGATGGGATTCGGCCACACGGCAGAACTCGGCTTCCCAGCCGCTGTCCAAGATCACCCAGTTCACGTGATTCTTGGGCGGCGGGCCCAGCGTTTCCCAGCGATCCTCGCGCGAAGTGTTGAAGCCCACGTGGGCGGTGCTGCCGATGGGATTGAACGGGTCCAGGGTCGCCTTGACCTGCCGGCCTTTCTGCAACTCCTTGTTGGTGATGCCCTTGGTGATGCGCTCGCAGGCCATGTCCGCCAACTCGCGGTACATCAGTTGTGCGGGGTAAGTGCCGCCCTTGCATTCCAGGCAGGTATCCAGCCATTGCCGGGTGATGCGCTTGAGCTGATGGAACAGGTTGATCGGCGGCGCATCGCCGGGATCGCGCCAATGCTGGAACAGCAGGTGCTTGGTCAGTTCCATCAGCAAGGTGGATTGGCGCATGTCCCCCAAATGCTTGACGTCCAATTCCACCGCCTCGCCGATGATCCCCGCGTTATGGGTCCGGGTCGCGCCCACCCGTTCGGGGGTCAATGAGAGGATGTGATCGGCATTGAACTCCGCCTCCAACTGATCTTCCGGCAGTTCGACGCGATAGCCCTGCACCCGCGGAAATTCGATTTCCAGGGCATCGCGGTCCGGGCGCACAGCCTTGACGTGTACCGTCTCGCGCGGCTTCGGCGGCTTGGCCACCATCGGGGTGGCGGTGAAGTCGAACGGAATGCCGAACACATCCGCGTACTCGACGTCGAACAGGCCTTCGTTGTTGAGTTCGTACGACAGCCGGCGCAGTGCCCGACCGATCACCTGTTCGCACAGCAGCTGCGTGCCAAAGGCGCGCACGCCCAGGATGTGGGTGACGGTATTGGCATCCCAGCCTTCGGTGAGCATCGACACCGACACCACGCAGCGGATGCCCTCGCCCAGCCGGCCTTCCTTGCCGACGGTGTTCATCACCTCGCGCAGCAGGTCCTGGTCGGTGATGGATTCCGCCTGTCTGCGGTCGCCGGTCCGCGCGATGATTTCGCGCCGGAAGCGCTCGATCTCATCGGCGGCCATGACGCGGAAGTTGTCGTCCAGCGCATCGCCCGATTCCAGCTGCTCGCTGTCGATCAACAGGGTATTGGGGCGTGCCAGCGGGTTGCCGTGCGCATCGAAGTTGCGGAACAGTTCCAGCCGTCCGGGTACGGGCGTTGCCGTGCCGTCCGCGTTCTGGCGCTCGAACCCGGAGATATAGTCGTAGACCAGTTTCGATGTGGCGGTGTTGTTGCAGACCACGATGAAGCAGGGCGGCACGCGGATGCCGGCCTTCTTCCACGCATCAAACGTCTTGACGTAGTGGCCGTAGAGCGCTTCCAGGGCGGTTTGCAACTCCACCGGTATGGCCAGTGGGTCGAGCACCGCGCCCTTGCCGCGGCCCTTCTTCGGCATCTTCTTGCCGATGTGCTTCCACAGTTCCCGGTAGATGGGCATCTCCGCGCCCGGGATGTTGTCGGCCACCGGCACGCGCGGCAGTTTGACGATGCCGCATTCGATGGCATCCATCAGCGAGAAGTCGCTCATGGTCCACGGAAACAGGGTGCCCTCGGCGTAGCCGGAACCGGCCAGGAAGAACGGAGTGGCGGACAGGTCGATGACCTGCTGCAGCCCCAGCTTGCGGTTGACGGCCTCGAGTCCGGAGATCCACAACCGGGCAGCCTCGTTGTTCTCCTTGGCTTCGGCCTTCTCGTCGGTGGTCAGGTCCTCCTCGCTCTCCTCGGCGCGCTTTTCCCGGTAGCAGTGGTGGGCCTCGTCGTTGATCGCCAGGATGTGCTTCATGCCCATCAGTTCGGGCATCACCCGCTGCAGCATCTGGCCTTCGGTTTCCAGCGTCTGCAGCGCCTCGCCGGTGCGCCCTTCCAGCAACCGCCGTCCCCCCTTGGAGATCTCGATCCGCTCGCGGAGCTTGAAGGCGTGGTATTTGGTGATGACGATCCGGGCCTTGTCCAGGTCCGGCAGCATGTCGCGCGGCACGATCTCGCGGCTGGCGTAGTAGCTGTCCGGGTCATTGGGCTGCAGGACGCGCAGACGGTCCTTGATGGTGATGCCCGGTGCAACCAGCAGGAAGCCGCGGGTGAACCTCTTGCTGCCGGGGTGGCGCACGGCATTGATGGTCTGCCAGGCGATGAGCATGGCCATGACCGTGGTCTTGCCGGCGCCGGTGGCCAGCTTCAGCGCCAACCGCATCAACTCCGGATTGGCATCACCATTCGCCTTGGCCAGGTGATCGAGGAAGCGCTGGCCGTTCTTGCCGATCTGCGGCGCGACCTCGGTCAGCCAGATCGCGGTTTCGGCCGCCTCCACCTGGCAGAAGAACGGGCGGATTCCCGCGAACCTGTGGTTCCTCCAGTGCTCCAGCAGCCTGGCGGTTTCCGGGGTCACCCGCCACTGCGCCTGCGGAAGCTTGCGCCACAGGTCGACCTCGTGGCGCACTGCGTTGATGATGGCGGTGTGGTCGTACGCCTGTTCTTCGGTCGAGAGTCCCTTGCCTTCGTCGAAGGTCAGGCTGGCCTGGTCGCCTGCGCCGCCCTTGCGCTTGCGCGGCTTGGGGATCGGGGTGATGAAGTCGGCGCGACGACGGCTGTTGGCGATCTGCTGGGTCGGCTGGCCGGTGGCGTCCAATTCCCAGTGCCGGGACGGGCAGTCGTAGGGCGAGTTGAGGATGGGTTGTTCGAAGAAGGCGTCGCTCATGACCCCGACCTTTATGGGCAGTACACGCCTGCAGCCTGGCAAGAGAAAACAGTATGGCGCATTGAATCGCGATGCCGGGGTCGATGGTGTTTCATGGGGCTGACGACGCCATGCGGCAACGGTCACCGAAATGCTAAGCTCGCCCTCCGATGATCTGCAACCGGATCCTGACATGATGGGGCTTGCCCCGCTACGTCATGGCGGCCTTGGACACCACGCGAACCAGAAGGAGCCGCCATGACTCTCCTCACCGACCGCTTCGCCCAGGCCGTGGACTACGCCCGCATCGCCCACGCCGGCCAGCTGCGCAAGGGCACGCGCATTCCCTATTTCACCCATCTGCTGGGCGTGGCCACGCTGGTCATCGAGCATGGCGGCAGCGAGGATCAGGCCATCGCCGGGCTGCTGCACGACTGCATCGAGGATTGCGGCCAGGCCCATGTCGACGCCATCCGCGCCCAGTTCGGCGACACCGTGATCCGCATCGTGCTGGCCTGCACCGATGGCACTGCCGAAGGCAAGGCATCGCATGCCGATCCGGAGGCCAGACGCGCGGATTGGGTGCGCCGCAAGCAGGCCTATCTGGGTCATCTGGCCGAGGCGGATGCGGACGTGCTGCTGGTCTCCGGGTGCGACAAGCTGCACAACGCCCTGGCGATCGTCGCCGATCTGGACGATCCGGCGGTGGGGCCAGCCGTGTTCGATCGCTTCACCGGTGGGCGCGATGGCACGCTGGGGTACTACGAATCCCTGGCGCGCGTCTTTGCCGCCACCGGCGTGCCGGTGGCGCAGCGGCTGGATGCCTCCGTTGCACGCATGCATGCGCAGACGGGCAACATCGAGCGCCGACCACTGCCTGCCGGCATTGGCCCGTGATGCCCGATCCGCCGTGCTGCGGCGGATCTTCGGCCAGAGTCGCGATCTGCCCGTGCAGAATCGCGGGATGATCCCGTCCCGACACGATTCGTCCAGCGACCTGCCTTGGGCAGCGGCGTTTCACCTCCGCAGGGCCGCATCGTCCGGCAGCCTGTCTTCGGCCAGCGCCAGAAACGCCAGCTGACAGGTCGCCAGTCCATCCGCATCCAGCCGCAGCAGATGGTTTTCGTCGTCGGCGATCGTGTAGAACTGTCGATCCAGCAACACCAGTCCGCTGGCGGAGCTGAGCGGCGCCGGACTCGGCAGCGCCGGAACCTCCGGCACAGGCTGGGCATGCGCGGCAGTGGTTTCGGCCAGCACGCATCGGGCCCGCCGATACAGGCCCGATGGACATGGCGGAAGCGTCGGGCTCAGTTGACGTTCACCGCGCTCCAGGCGGCTGCCACGGCGTTGTGCTGGACCGATCCGGCCCCGTACAGGTCGGCGGCGGCACTCAGCGTGGCCGTGCGAGCCTGGGCGAAGGTGGTGCCGCTGGTCATGTAGGTGGTGAGTGCCTTGTACCAGATCTGCTCGGCCGCCTGGATGCCGATGGCGGTCAGGGCGGTATTGCCGTTGCACACCAGATCGTTCGGGGTCAGGTTGGCGGGTGTTCCGGCACCGAAGCCGGCGGGGACCACCGCCCCTGCCGACAGCAGGAAGAAGAAGCGATTGGCCACGCCGGAACTGTAATGCACGTCCAGGGTGCCCACATCGCTGGTGTAGCAGTCGGCGGAGACACCGTCCAGGCTGGGCTTGAACATGTAGCGCAGCGCACGGGTGCCATTCGGGTTGTCGATGTACATGTGTTCGCCGGACAGCCAGTCGCCCGGATCGGCCGGATTGTTGGCGAAGAATTCCGCCGCCGTGCCGAAAATGTCCGAGGTGGCTTCATTCAAACCACCGGACTCCCCGCTGTAGACCAGTCCAGCGGTGCGCGAGGTGATGCCGTGGGTCATTTCGTGGGCCACGTCGTCCAGCGCGGTGAAGGCGTTGTATGTGGCGCGGTCGCCATCGCCGTAGGTCATGCAGAAGCAGGCGTCGGACCAGAATGCATTGACGAAATTGCGGCCGTAATGCACGCGGCTCATCGCGCCCAAGCCGTCATTGGCGATGCCCAGCCGGCCGAAAGTGGTCTTGTAGTAGTCCCAGGTCACCTGGGTGGCGTAATGCACGTCGGCGGCCAGCGTGTTGGTATCGCTGTACTGGTTGTTGCCCCAGACATTGTCGGCATCGGTGAAGATGTACGCAGGGCCGTACTGGCGGTTGTTCATGTTGTAGGTGCGGTTGCCGCCGCGGGTCAGATCGTACAGCCAGTGGTTGCTGCCACCGCGACAGCCGACCGTGTTCAGGACCACATCGCCGCCGAATTTGGTCTTGCCGGTGCCGATGGCCGGGACTGCTCCCGGACAGGCGCCGTCAGGCCCCGGAACGGCCGTGTGCACCGTATCCCACTGGCCGAGCAGCTTGCCGCTGCCGGCATCCACGTAGTAGCGCATGTCGGTGGGCAGCTGGCTGGCCTTCACGCCCTGCATCCGCACCTCGTAGGCCAGCGCCGGGTTGTTGGCCCGCTCGTGCATGGCGTACACCACCAGGCGGGTCTGCGGCTTGCCCTGGAAGGCGATGCCGAAATGCGCACCGGCCTCCACGATCGCGTCTTCGGCGGTGATGGCCGGGGCGATGCGCGGACGCGCCGCGTTCTTCAGGCTGCCGCTGGTGCGCTGCAACTGGCCGGCGCGCGAATGCACCACCACATCGCCACCGATGACTGGCAGACCCAGATAGGTGCGGTCGAAACGCACGTGCTCGGCGCCGTTGCGGTCGCGGATGATGTCCTTCACCACGAAGCGGTCGCTGGCACTGCGGGCGATGGCGCGCGCGGCCGGGCCGTCGATCAGCGCCTGCGCGCGCGTGGTGGCGGCCAGCCGCGGCGTGGTGGGAGCGGATTCGACCGTGGCGGACACCGCCAGGGCCGATGCGACGGCCAGACTCAATAGACCCAATTGGTATTTCATGACTTAAAACCCCGAGCGGATGGAGGGTGGTCGGATGCCGGGCCATGCCCGGAATGGAGATGCGGATGAGGGTACAGGGATGCCGCACCAGCCAGACAAGTCGGCGACAGGCGGTTGCAGCCGGATCGATCGGTTGCAGGCTGCAGTCACGATCGCCCCTGCCCGGGTTGCGCTGGCCGCACCAGCGTCAGCGGGGCCGGCGGCAGCAATTCGGCATCGGGAAAATACGACACGAACAGCTTGAAGCCTTCCGGCGAGTAGCCGATGAAGGTGTATCCGGCCGGATGCTGGGCGAAGGTGTAGGCCGCCGCCAGCTTGGGATTGCGCAGCTCGACCAGCACGCCCAGCGCTTCGGGCGTGTGCAGGCCGGCATTGTGGGCCTGCAGCGCCTGGCGGGCATGCTGCATGAACGGAATCGTCTGGTCCTGGCCCCGGAAGGATTCGGCGAAGAACTGCCGGTAGTAGTACATCGGCTGGCGCAGCCGCGGCAGCACCACCACGTGCGCGGTGGCCACGGCACACACGTTGCCGTCGTCATCGCGGCCGATGCAGACGGCCTCGCGGGCACGCGCCTTGGCGGCATCGCCCTGCAAGGCGCCATGCCGTTCCCACAGCCCTGTCAGCTCTGCAGTCAGCGCATCGTCGACTGCTTGCCAGACCGTGGTGATGCGCGCTTCGCTCATCGTGCCGCGCCCGGCTTGGCCGGTGCCTGCCGCGTCTGCACGCGGCTGAGCTGGTTGACCAGTTGCAGATATTCGTCGTAGTCCAGCCGGCCATTGCGGTTGGCATCGAAGCGCGACAGCGGCGGCGCGGCCGGACCGGCCTGGCGGATCAAGATCATCTGCGCGTATTCCTCCTGATCCAGACCGCCGTTGCGGTTGCGGTCCAGGCGATCGAACTGCGTGCGCAAGGGAATGCGTACCTGTCCCGGCGTGTTGCGACGCGCCCACCAGTGTTCGAACTCGGCGCGGGAAATGCTGCCGTTGCCATCCTGATCCAGCAATTTGAAAACCGAATCCGCATCCGGTCCTACCGGCTGCGGCAGCGGCTTCATGCGTTCGGAGCCCTGCAATGCGGGCGCAGCGGCGCGCTCCGGCTGTGCTGCAGGTGCTGGAGCGGGCGATGCGGTCTGCGCCATCGCCGCCAGCGGCAGCCATGCCGCCAGAATCAAGCCGATCCGCCGTGTCGGCAGCCTCATGTGCTGATCTCCGATTCGTAGGTGATCAGGTCGCGGATTTCCGGCGTACGCAGCCCCACCAGCATCGGATTGACCACTCCGTGCAGGAAGCAGACATCGAACAGTTCGGTGGTCTCGCCCTCGAAACGGATCCACTGCATCACGTCGCCATTGGTCAGCGAGACGATCTGCACCCCGCACCACGGATCGGAATCGCGCTGGCGCAGTTCCTCGTCCAGCTGCAGGCCCTCGAAGCGCTGGTAGCGCGGCTTCGACAATCCCACTGCCGCCACGTTGCCGTAGATCGACAGCCCGCGCAGGAACCCGGGGCAGAACGCCAGCGGCACGAACGCCTTGCGCTCGAAATCGACCCAGCCCAGGTGGCCGGTGCCGGCATTCAGCACCCACAGCCTGCCGTTGGCCCAGCGCGGCGAATGCGGCATCGACAGGCCTTCGCACACCACCTCGTCGGTGTCCACGTCGATGATGATGCCGCCCTCGTGGCGGCGGTCGCGCCAGCCGTCCACGGTATCGCTGCGGCACACGGCAGTGACGTACTTCGGCTTGCCGTCTACCATCGCCAGGCCGTTCAGATGGCAGCGGTCTTCCGGTGCCAGCTTGCTGATGAACGGCGGCTTCCAGATCGCCTTGAAGCTGTGGGTCTGGCTCAGTTCGGCCAGGCACGAATACTTGGTGTTGACGAACACCACCCGGCCATCGTGGCGGATGCCGATCTCGTGGATGTCCACATCGCCGATGGTCTGCGCGTTGCGCGGCACGTAGCACTTGTCGTGCACGCCGTGGATGACCTCGTTCGGGCGCAGGATGTTCTCGAACCGCCACAGCTGGTACAGGCTGCCCAGGTAGATGCGCTGGCCATTGCCCACCACGCCCATGGCGCGTTCGAACACACGCTCGAAGAAGGCCAGCCGTCCCTGCGCATCGCTGCCGACCAGGTACAGGCGGCCGCTCTGGTATGAGCTGATCGCCAGCGACAGGCGGTTGGCCGCCAGCCAGCCGGCCATGCCGCGCGAGCAGGTCTTGTCGTTGGCTGCGGGCGCGGCGGCAGCCGCTGCCAGTGGTGGCTGCACGGCTGCCGGCGATGGCGTCGGCGTGCCGGCATCGGCCGTTGCAGTCTCTGAGGAGGCGATCTGCGACTGCTCCGGCGGGGATTTCGGGTCATTCACGGAAAGACGGACTCCGGGGACAGCAGACAAGCATGGTAGCCGCACTGCCTGGCAGGACCGCCGCCGGCAGTAAACACCTGCCGGCGGCGAACGCAGGCCGACACTTACCAGTCGTAACGCAGCACCACCTGGCCACCGATGGCATTGTCGATGCTGCCGCCGTCGGTCCAGCTGGCCCCGGCGGTGACCGAGAAGGCGTTGATGCGTGCACCGAAACCGAATTCGGCCATGGCGCTGGTGCCGCTGGTGTCGGTGCCGCCATGGAAGTCGCTGATGCTGTAGGTGTACTTGCCTTCGAATTCGCGGATCGCGCTGATCGCGGCATACGGCGTCAGCACCCAGTTGCCCGAATCGAACGACTGGTGGAAGGCCACGCCCAGGCGGCCGCGTTCGGATTCGCCGTCGTGGTTCACGAAGTTTCCTTCCACGCCGCGGATCGGATCGATGCCTTCCACCTTGGTCCGGGTGTACTGTGCCTGCGGCTCGATGGTGAAACCGCTGCCCAGCACGAACGGGTAGCCGAATTCCGCGTTGAACGCGTTGGCGTAGCCGTGGGTGGCATACAGGCCATCGCGGGCGAACATGTCGGCATCGAAATCGGTCCAGCGATGCGACACGTCCAGGTACATGCCGTTCTTCGCCAGCCAGGTGGCGTACAGGCCGACCGTATTGCTGTCCAGATGATCGGTGCCGATGCCGTCACCGGTGAGGTGCTGGCTGGCCTTGCCGCGG
Organism: Pseudoxanthomonas suwonensis; assembly: GCA_003240695.1. Lineage (GTDB taxonomy): Bacteria > Pseudomonadota > Gammaproteobacteria > Xanthomonadales > Xanthomonadaceae > Pseudoxanthomonas_B > Pseudoxanthomonas_B suwonensis_A. The sequence continues at coordinate 11,426 of QFNC01000010.1, forward strand.
CCGAACAGGATGCCCACGTTGATGCCGGTCTGCTGGATGCTGGCGTTCAGGCCCAGTTCCCAGCCGCGGTTGGTCTGCTCGAAGGCGAAGTTTCCGCCCTGGTTGAAGTTGGCCGCCACATGGCCCGGGTTCACGTCGCCGGTGTGGTAGTAGTAGCGGAACCACGGGCTCAGGCCGATGGCGTCCTCGGCCTTCTGCGGCACCACGCCCATGCGCTGGCGCCAGGTGCCGACCTGGCTGGCCACCAGCGACTGCGCTGCGGCCGGCAGCAGCGAGGACAGGCTGCCGACATCGTTCAGCCCGTCGACCACCACGCCGATGGAGAACACGTCCGGACGCGCGTTGCTGGCATCGATGTCGCTGACCACATCCACGGTCAGGTCGAGGAACTCGGTGCTCCCGCCCAGGCCGTTGACCGTGCCACCCACGAACGAATCGGCCGTGGACGTGCCGGTGACGAAGGCGAAGGGGATCGGCGCGTCGGTGCCGGTCGGGGCGCGATCCAGGTTGATGTTGACCGTCTGCACCGCGCCGGCGGCCATGTTGCCGTTCACGTACAGCTCATCGGCAGTGGTGCCATCCAGGCTGACGTCGATCGACAACTGGCCGTTGCCGCCGAGGTTGCCGTTGATGGTCAGCACGTCGTCCGGCACACCATCGCCCAGCGCACTGAACAGTCCGAAGCTGGCCGCGTGCAGCGAGCCGCCCAGCGGCATGATCGGCCGGGTGCCGCCGAAGTCGATCAGGCCGTTGTTCACAAGCGTGCTAGTGGCGGTGCCCATGTCGATGATGGTGTCGGCACCGGACACGCTGATCACGCCGGCATTGGTGAAGGCATTGCTGGGTGCTGCCGCACCCATGGCAATCACGCCGTCGCTGAGGCTGATCACGCCGCCGGCGGCATTGCTGATGCTGTCGTTGCCATCGCCGAAGTCGGTGCTGGTGTTGAACACGTGCCACACGCCACCGGCCCCGTTGTTCAGCACGTCGTCGCCGGCGTTGGTGACCAGCGCGCCCAGCAGGTGACCGGTGTTGTTGATGGTGTCGGTGCCGGCTTCGCCCAGCACCGCGATGCGGCCGTCGTTGGCGGCCATCGGATTGACGATGCCCGAGTTGTTGACGGTGGTCACCGGGCCGGACACGTGGATGCCCACGGCCTGGTCGGCCTGGCTAGCATTCACGCGGCCACTGTTGGTCACGGTGACCGTGCCGGACACGGTGGAACCGTAGACGCCCCAGGCATAGCCTGCTGCAGTGTTCACGGCATTCACCTGCCCGCTGTTGGTCAGCGTGACCGAGCCGGCATTGCTGGTGCCGCCCATGGCAATCGCGGCGGTGGCACCGGTCGCGGTGACCATGCCGCTGTTGCTGACCTGGCTGGCGACATCGCCGTTGGCCGCGATGCCGACGGCATCTCCCGCGCTGGAGGTGGCTGTGGTGATGCCGCTGTGGACCAGGGTTGCATTGGCCGTCGACGCCAGGCCGATGCCGATGGCGCCATCGGGACCCGTCACCGTGACCGTACCGCTGCTTGTGGCCGAGGCATCGCCGCCGGTCACCGCGAATAGGCCCACGCCATAGGTGCCATCGGCGCTGATGGTGCCGCTGTTGCTGACAGTAAAGGCGCCGTCGATGTTCGCATACACGCCAGCCGCGTACGTCGCATTGACTGCATTGATGCTGCCGGCATTGGTGAGGCTGGCCGTGGTGGTGGCGCCCACGATCAGCACGCCATTGGCATAGGTTGCAGCGTCGGCCGTGATGCTGCCGGTATTGGCCACCTGTGCAGTCACGGCATCGGTTACCGAAATGCCACTGGCGCTTGCTGCGGCGGCCGTGGCGGTGACTGACCCGCTGTTGCTCGCCTGCGCCGCTTCCGCATTCAAGATGCTGATGCCGAATGCATCGGCGGCATTGCTGGTGGCTGTCACCGCAGCGGCGTTGGTCACCGCCACGCTGTTGCCGGCCGCACCGTCGCCCTGCCCGCGGATGCCGATGGCCTGGGCCGCGTCGCTAGTGGCCGCGATGCTGCCGCCGCCCGCGTTGACGGCCGCGGCATGACCGGTCACATCCACGCCCACGGCTTCGGCTGCGGTGCTGGCGGCAGCCACGTTGCCGCTGGTGCCCACGCTGACGGTGAAGGCTGAACCGAAGATGCCGGTGGCGGTGCCGTCGATGGAGGTGGCCAGCACGTCGCCCGCGCTGGTGGTGGTGACCGTGCCGGCGGCCACATCGGAAATGGCATACACGCCGAACGCCACGCCGGTCTGCGACGTGGCGCTGACCATGCTGCCGGCCGCACTGTCGAACGTGCTGCTGGCCGTGCTGATCAGCTGCGCGCCGACCGCCTGACCGCCAGTGGTGGTGGCGGTGATGTCGCCCGCGGTATTGCTCAGCAGCACGCTGTCGCCGTACAGCAACGTGCCCAGCACGTTGCCCTGCACCGATTGCGCACTGATGCTGCCGCTGTTGGTCGCGGTGAGCGTGGTGCCGATGCCGTAGATGCCCGCGGCGTTGCCCTGATCCAGGCTGCGCGCGGTGATCGTGCCGCTGTTGTCGACGGTGCCGGTTTCCGCCGACAGCCGCACACCAAACGCATTGGCCGTGGCGCTGTTGGCGAACGAGTCGATGGTGCCGGAATTGGTGATCGCGGAGGTGCCCTCCGGCGTGCGTGACAGGATGCCTACCGTCACATTGCCCAGACTGGAGGCATACACCGACCCGCTGTTGTCGGCAGTCACGTCGCCTTCCACGGCCACCAGCGACATGCCGTATGCGGCCCCCACTGCAGTAGCGACCAGATTCGAGGTGCCCGTGACCGAACCGGAGTTGCTGACGGTCACATTGCCCTGGTCGGCACGACCGAACACGCCGAAACCGGCGCGTCTCCGGCCATCGGCCGTGATGTCGCCGCTGTTGCTGATGGCCACGTCTCCGGTGGTCGTGCGCGAGTACACGCCCAATCCGTATAACCAACCGGCAGCTGCGATCTCCCCACCGTTGTCGACGGCTACGTTGCCCAGCCCTGACGTGGCGCTGATACCAGCCGACAGGTCTGCGAGCGGCGTGTTCACCAGAATTGTGCCGGTATTGCTTGCGGTGGCGCCGTTCAAACCCTCCAGCAACATGCCATAGCTCTGATTCCAGCCGCCAGTGATGGTGATGTCTCCACTGTTGACAGCCGAAGCCGTGCCATTCTGGGCCGAGGATACGATGCCGACCCCGTATGTGGCGCCGTATACGCTGATGGCGCCCGCATTGGTAGCGGCGGTGTTGCCGCCTGCGGAGTTCAACGACACACCATGGCCGTAGCCGGCATAGACGTCGATATCGCCCGAAGTCGTGTTGGTGAAAGTGGCATCGCCGGCCACCGACACGTGGGCGCCGTACCCACCGGAGGTGCTGTATCTGCCAAAGACGCTGATGGCGCCGCTGTTGGTGATGGTGGCGGTGCTGCCGTTGGCACCGGCGACTACATTGATGCCTGTGGAGCCGAATCCGCTGTCCGCAATGATGCGGCCGCTATTGTCGATGATGACCGCGGTGTTTTCGTACACCGAGTTCACGTCGACACCGGTCGCTATGACAGCCGTGCCATCTGAGGCGATGATGTTGCCGCTGTTGCGGATGGTGATGGTGCTGTCCACATCGGTGCCCTGCACCAGCACGCCGTTGGCGTAATAGCCCTGCGCGGCGATGGTGCCGCTGTTGTCGATGGTCACACCTGCATGCCCGCTGGCATACACGCCATAACCACGCCCTGCGGACAGCCCGATGATATCGCCGGCATTGGTCACCGTGGTCAGGTCTTCGCTCTGTGCCTCGATGCCGGCGGCCCAGGTATCGGCGGTGGCGGTGATGGTGCCGCCTGCGGCATTGGTGATGCTGGCCGCGCCGATGCTGTTGGCAAACACGCCATCGGCCAGCTGCACGCCGGTCGCGGTGATGGCGCCGGAGTTGGTGAAGTTGACACCGCCGGCGCCGCCTTCCAGCTGCACGCCGATGGCGTTGGCATAGCCCGATACGGCCGACACGCTGCCCGCGTTGGTCACCGTGACCAGTCCTTCGTCGGCGATGGCGTAGATGCCGGTGGCATTGGCGTAGCTGCTGGACGAAGACACCGTGCCTGCATTGGTGATGGTCAGCGCACCGGCATCCGCCAGCCCGACGATGCCCACGGACTGTCCGTACAGACTGCTGACGGTCACGGCGCCGCTGTTGTCCACCACAGTGGGGCCGGTACCGCCAGTGCCATCGGCCCACAGGCCGAACGCGTTGCCGTAGATGCCGCCGGTGACCGTCACGTTGCCGCTGTTGCCGATGCTGGCGCCCGCAGCGCCGTACGCGATGATGCCCAAGGCGTCCGCGTACAGGTCGTTGACGGTGACATTGATGTCGCCGCTGTTGGCGACGGCCGCAGTGCCGTACGACAGCGCATGGATGCCCGGGGCATCGACGGTCGTGATGTCGGCATCGCTGATGATTCGCGCGCTGTAGGTTCCGAATCCGATCACCCCGACGTACCCCGCAGGTGGGTTGACGGTGGTGGGTGCCGTATCGCCCAACACGAGAGTCAGATCGCCGGAACTGTAGGTCACCGTGTTGGTGAAATTGCCGTTGCAGCTGACCGTGCCGGATGCGGTGACCACGCAGGCTGCCTGGGCCTCGCCCGCTCCGGCCAAGGCCAGCGCCGTCACGGAGGCGGCGATGGCCAGCCGCACGGCCTGTGCCACCGGTGCAACGCGGATGGTGCGCGAAGTGGAACGCGAAGTCTGGCCTTTCACAGTGATTCCCCTGGATTCCCGATGGAAGATGGCGGCGGACGGCTCGTGCCGTTCCGTCTGTATAAACGCAAAACGAACGAAAAATGGGACAGACCCGTCACTTTTGTCAATGCGACGCCAACGGCATTAATGCAACTCATTGAATTAATTGTCTATTCTATTACCCGTGGCTGCGACATCCGTATGCATTCATCTTCGTGATTGCGCGGTTTCCTGTAGATGTGGCGCAGCGGAGCTGCCGGCCTGTGGCCACATGGGATCTCGGCGCGTGTCGCCTTCACCGTGCGGATCGCTTATGCTGTACGGCTGAACGGGCCTCTGCGCCGTCCGCCCGCTACGCGCGCTCTGCCGCACGGGTGGATGCAGTGCACGGACGGCCTCCTGCTCCTTTCATCCAGGTGAATCGTGAACAAGTCAGACCTCGATTTCCTCAAGCGGTTTTCCATGGTCATCGGTTTCCTGGTGCTGCTCTGCATCGGCCTGATCCTGTTCGCAAGCCGCCTGCACGGCGTGCTGCCGCCGGAAGTCACTCCGCAGGCCCGGCAGGCCCAAGCCCACCGCATCGCGCCGGTCGGTGCCGTGTATGCCGGCAGCACCGGCGCGGCTGCCCAGCAGGCGGCCAAGGCGGCCGCCGAAGCGGCTGCCCGCGGCCAGGTGGCTTACGGTGGCACCACCGACGGCAAGGTGATCTACGACAGCCTGTGCGGCGGCTGCCATACCTCGGGTGCCGGCGGCGCACCGAAGCTGGAGCAGCCGATGTGGAGCACCCGCCTGCCGCAGGGCAAGGATGTGCTGCACAAACACGCCATCGACGGCTTCACCGGCAGCACCGGCATCATGCCGGCACGCGGCGGCAACCCGGCATTGACCGACGAGCAGGTCATCGCCACGGTCGACTGGATGCTGGACAACCTGAAGTAATCCCGCATCCGCGTGATGCCGGCCAGCGCCGCATTCGGGCGGCGTTGTCGTTTGCGCAGGCCCGCTCGGCCAGCCGGGTATCATGGCCGCATGTCTTCTCCCCGCTTTCCCGACACGGCCGGCGAGCTGTCGCTGCCCGGCCCCGCCGGCCGACTGCAAGTTGTGGTCGATCCACCCGAGGCCGGTGTCTCGCCGCAGCCGGTCATCGCCATCGTCTGTCACCCGCTGCCCACCGAAGGCGGGACGCTGCACAACAAGGTGGTCACCATGGCCGCCCGCGCCCTGCGCGAACTGGGCGTGACCACGGTGCGCTTCAATTTCCGTGGCACCGGGCAGTCCGAAGGGAGCTTCGACAACGGCGACGGCGAGAGCGAGGACCTGCGTGCCGTGGCCGAGTGGGTACGCGCTCAGCGGCCGGACCACGCCCTGTGGCTGGCCGGCTTCAGCTTCGGCGCATTCGTGTCGATCCGCATGGCCGCCGCATTGCAGCCGACGCTGCTGCTGTCCATCGCCCCGCCGGTGGATCGCGGCTGGGGACTGGTGGATGCCGCGCTGCCGCAGATGCCGTGGATCGTGATCCAGGGCGATGCCGACGAGATCGTCTCGCCGCAGGCCGTGTACGACTGGGTGGCTGCGCTGCCGCGCGAGGTGCTGCTGCTGAAGGTGCCCGACACCTCGCATTTCTTCCACGGCAAGCTGGTGGAATTGCGCGAACTGATCCGCCTGTACGTCAAATCCTTCCTGCCGGATGCCGCCGCATGACCATTCGCTTGATCTTCTGCATGACACTGGCATCGGCCATTCTGTGGCCACTGGCCGCAGCGACAGCCAAGCCCGACACCGACGCACCCGCCTTCGACTGCGCCAAGGCACGCAGCGCCGCAGAGCGCCGCATCTGCAGTGATGCCGTGCTGCGCGGCTACGATCGCGAACTGGCCGGCGCGTGGAAGCGTGCCCGCGCGCAGAGCCCGGATCGCAAGGGGCTGGAGGCCGACCAGCAGCAATGGCTGCGCAAACGCGACGAGTGCGGTGACGACCTGAGCTGCCTGCGCATGACCTACAGCCGTCGACAGGTGGCGCTGGAACACGTGGCAGGTCCATTCCGTTGGCAGGGCGAGTGGACCCGCATCGCGGCGCCGGGGCGGAGCGCGTCGCTGTCGATCACGCTGCCGCAAGACGGCCTTGGAAGTCTGACGGCCGATGCCTACAACGGCGGCAACAGCGGCGGATTCGGCAGCACCCTGTCCCGGAAGGACGCAAACACGCTGGTCGCGCGTTCGGACGAGGGCTGCACCCTGACCCTGCGTCGGGTGCATGTGCAGATCGAGGTCGAACAGGATGGCAGCGATGGCGAATGCGGCCTCGGCGCCGGCGTGTACCTGGATGGTCGCTACGTGCGCGGCAGCGCCGACCCCGGTCCGGATTGGGATCTGCTGTCGCTGGGACTGGTGGAGCAGCCGCAGCGCGATGCCGAGATCCGGCGGCAATTGGGCAAGACCCGGTATTCGGATCTGATTCATCGCAGCAACGACATGTACGAGGATGACGAAGTGCCGAACCTGCTGCGATTCGGCGTGCGCGGTCTGTATCCCACGTACATGGCGGCGCTGTACCAGCCGCCGGGCAGCAACGACTGGTGGCTGGCGATCTACGACGATGTCCTCCTGCTGTGGAGCAATCGCGCCGACTGGGCCAAGGGTCAGGCACCGCAACTCGACGCCTGGAAGCAGGAGCGACTGAAGCACGCACCGGTCCGCCTGATGTCGCTTCCCGGCCAGCCCTTGCGCGAGCCCTCCGATACCGATGCCCGCTGACGCCCTGCCCTCGCAGCGTTACGCTGCCGGCGTTGCCGAAGGCCATTGGCAGGACGATCCCGCGCAACGTGCCGTGCTGGTGGAGCTGGACCGCATCCATACCCGGCTGATACAGCCGACCCAGTCGGCATCCGGCTGGCTGGGCAAATGGTTCGGCCGCGATGCCGACCCGGTGCGCGGCCTGTACGTGTGGGGCGGCGTGGGCCGCGGCAAGACTTTCCTGGTCGACCTGTTCTTCGACACGCTGCCGTTGCCGGGCAAGCGCCGGCTGCATTTCCACCGCTTCATGCGCCAGGTGCACGAGCAGCTGCGCCAGCATGCCGACGCCGGCGACCGGCTGGCACTGGTGGCGCAGGACTGGGCGCGCGACATCCGCCTGCTGGTGCTGGATGAATGCTTCGTCAGCGACATCGGCGATGCGATGCTGCTGGGCCGGCTGCTGCAGCGGCTGTTCGCCGAGGGCGTGACCCTGGTCACCACCTCCAACACCGCACCGGACAACCTGTATGCCGGCGGCCTGCAGCGCGAGCGCTTCCTGCCGGCCATCGCGCAGATCAAGCAACACTGCGTGGTGCACCACATGGACAGTGCCACCGACTACCGCCTGCGCGCGCTGACCGACAGCCCGGTGTACCGCAGCCCGCTGGATGCCGAATCGGATGCCTGGCTGGCGCGGCGCTGGTGCGAACTGGGCGGCGATGCGCCGCGCGCCGGCAGCGTGGACATCGAAGGACGCGCGATTGCGGTACGCGGCGAACAGCACGGCATGCTCTGGTTCGATTTCGCCGACCTGTGCGAAGGCCCGCGCGCGGCCGGCGACTACATCGAGATCGCCAGCGAATACCACACCGTGCTGCTGGGCGGGATTCCGCGGTTCACCGGCGGCAACGACGATCCCGCACGGCGGTTCGTCACCGCCATCGACGAGTTCTACGATCGCCGGGTGAAACTGGTCTGCACCGCCGCGGCCGATCCGGTGCAGCTGTATACCGGCGACCAGCTGGCTGGCGCATTCGAACGCACCGCCTCGCGGCTGATCGAGATGCGCAGCGCCGACTACCTGGCGCAGCCGCATCTGGGCTGACTCAATCCGTTTCCGGCAGGCGGAAAAACCGCTGCGCGGTGCGCGTGGTGTCGGCGGCCACAGATTCGACGCTCTGGCCGCGATCGCGCGCCAGTTCGGCCGCGATGTGCGGCAGGAAGGCCGGCTCGTTGCGGCGGTCCTTCGGCAGCGGCTGCAGCGTGCGCGGCAGCAGGTAGGGCGCGTCGGTTTCCACCATCAGCCGCTGCGCCGGAATCGAGGACACCAGTTCGCGCAGATGCGCGCCACGGCGTTCGTCGCACAGCCAGCCGGTGATGCCGATGTGCCAGTCGCGGTCCAGGCAGTCGAACAACTCCTCGCGCGTGCCGGTGAAGCAGTGCACCACCGCGGGGCCGATGCGGCCTTCGAACTGTTTCATGATCGCCACGAAATCGGCATGCGCATCGCGCTGGTGCAGGAACAGCGGCTTGCCGGTTTCCACGGCGATCTGCAGCTGCAGTTCGAACGCGCGCCGCTGCGCAGGCCGCGGGGAAAAATCGCGGAAATAATCCAGCCCGCACTCGCCCACGGCCACGACTTCGGAATGTGCGTGCAAGGCGCGCAATTCGGCATCGCATTCGGCGGTGTATTCGGATGCATGGTGCGGATGCACACCGGCGGTGGCGAACAGCACGCCCGGATGCGCCTGCGCCAGCGCCAATGCCTTCGGCGAGTGATCGCGCGAGGCGCCGGTGACCACCATCCGGCTCACGCCGGCGGCGCGGGCGCGCTGCAGCACCGCGTCGCGGTCGCGGTCGAAACTGTCGTGGGTGAGATTGGCGCCGATGTCGATCAGATGCATGACCGCATTTTAGCGATCCCGATGCGGAGCCGTCCGGCGGCATCGCGCCTGGCGATTCGGCTTGAAGATGCGCGGGGCTGATTCAACCCGGGAATTTCGCTACGATGACAGCTCCCGGCTGCGGAACCTCGGCATGATGCGCAACAGCTTGATCGTGGTCTTGCTGGCCTGCAGTGCCTGTTCCGATCCGACACCCACTGCGGTCGAACCGGCATCGCCCAAGCCCGAATCCACGCCTGCGGCCACGATCCCGCAGGCTCAGGCCGCGGCCCATGTCTTCACGTTCATGACCCTGTCGGACGAGGTACCGAACGACCCGCGCATCCTGCGGGTTGAAGAGAGTCCCTGTGGACCGCTGGTGGAGGCGCGGGTCGCCAACATGCCATTGAACGACCCGGCACTGCTGGCCGACCTGGTGGTGGAATTCAAGCCCGACGGCAGCGAACTGCAGCGCTGGGGAAAGCCCAACGAAGCAGAGCTGGTCGGGCTGGAGGGTGAACGGTTGCTGTTCGCCGTCGGTGCCGAACGATACTGGACCACGCCCGATGGCGGCATCGGCTCGCTTGGCGCCGTCAAGTCCGGTGAAGGCACGGAGCTACTGACCCAGCAAGCCATGTTCGCCTGCCCTGCATTGCCCGGCTTCGGCAATTCCGAATCGGTCCAGTGCTTCCGGATCGGCGATGCCGCTGGCCAGACGCGCCTGATCGCGCTGGAAGGTGTCTGCAGCTGACGCTCTGGCCCGTCGATGCCGAACCCGTCGCACACGGTCCTGCCCGAATGACGGCCTCTTCCGGCCAACGCAACGCCCGTGTTGAACCACCGACTTCCATCCAGACACGTCAAGCGGCGTCACGGCTTCTCGCCCGGCATCCACGCAGCAGATCCTGCCCTGCCACATAAGCTTGCGTGCGCACCCGCAGCAGCCCCAGCACCGTGTCGAAGACCGCATCATGGGTCTGCGGCTGGCGGCCACGCGCTCGCACGCAGGCCATGTCCACGCCATCGGCCTGCCGCAGCGCCGGCGACAGCCACAGCCACATCGGCACTTTCAGCTGCGTATCCGGCGCGATGGCACGTGGCACGCCGTGCAGGTACAGGCCGCCTTCGCCCAGCGATTCGCCATGGTCGGACACGAACAGCAGGGCGGTGTCGCGGCGTGACGACTCTGCCTGCAACCAGGCCGCGGCCCGGGCCAGCACCGCGTCGGTATACAGGATGGCGTTGTCGTAACTGTTGACGATGGCCAAACGATCGCAGTCGGCCAGCTGCAGCTGCGTGCATTCGGGCAGGTAGCGCCGCATGGCCGGTGGATAGCGCTTGAAATAGGCCGGCCCATGATTGCCCAGCAGATGCAGCACGATCACCGCATCGCCCGGCATGCGGGCCACGCGCTGCGGCAGGTCATGCAGCATTACCGCATCCAGGCAGCGCTCGCTGTCGCAGAATCCCGGAACGCGGGCATCCAGGAAGGATTCGAACGGCAGATCGGAGCACACGCCCTTGCAGCCGGTCTGGTTGTCGCGCCACAGGGTGGCGATGCCGGCACGGTTCAGCACATGCAGCAGCGATTCGGAGTGCCGGATCGCGCGGCGGTCGTAATGGGCCAACCCCTGACGGGAAAACAGGCACGGCACCGACACTTCGGTGTTGGTGCCGCAGGCGGTGACGTCGGGATAGTTCACGCCATCCAGCTTCGCGAGTTGCGGAGTGGTCTGCCGCGCATAGCCGTTCAGGCCCCAATTCTGCGCACGCACGGTTTCCCCGACCACCAGCAGCAGCAGGCGAGGACGCGCGTCATCCGGACGCACCACCTGCGCATCGGGGGCCACCACGGTTTTGGGACCATCCGATTCCGCATCGGCGAAAACGACGGTGACCAGCGCCACCAGCCAGTTGCCGGGGGTGATGAGGTGACGGATGGCCTTTTCATTGCGCAGGAATGCGGCCAGCGGCTGGTAACCTGCGGCAATGGCTCCGGCGGCCACGGCCACCGCCAGCACGAATGCCAAACCATGCGCCAGCGCACCACGCACCAGACTGCGTTGCGGCGGCCGCAGGCGCCACACCAGAATCGACGGCAGCACGCCCAGCAGCAGCATCGTCCCGAACAGGCCGGGCGTCAGCAGTTCGGTGGACTCCTTGCGCTCGGTGGCCAGCACGTTGCGCACCATGTCCGCATCCAGATACACCTGATACTGATTCATGTAATACACGCCGGCCGCGGTCACCAGCAGCAGCAGCGGCAGCACGATCCGCGTGGTGTAGCGATTCAGGATCAACACCAGCAGGGCCGTGTGCAGCGCGACCGTACCCGTGAACAGGGCCAGGGCCAGACGCCACGCATCGCGCCCTTCCCAGCCACCGACCGCGGAAAAGGCGTGCCAGAAGGCGGTATTGCACGCCAGCGCGAAAAACAGGGCCGCCAGCAGCGCCAGCCATTCCGTGCGCACCGGTCTGCGGGTGGCCGCCCACGCACGCGACAGCCCGTTCATCGGTCGACCCTTGCTGCGAGCGTGCGATGCAGAAGCAGGGCCACGGTCCAGCACAGCAACAGCGTGGTGATGTCGTGCGACAGGAAATGCGCGCCACGCAGCTGCTGCGACACGGCAAACACGCTACCCGCCACCAGTCCGATGGCCAGTCCGGCCCAGCACCAACGCGTACGCACCTGCAACAGGAAGAAATACAGCGCTACCCAGGCAAATCCGCTGCTGGCATGCGCGGAAGGAAAACAGCCGGCCGCCGGCATGCCGTCGGGCCGCGCTTGGAACAGGCCGACGAATGCCTGCGTGCCGCCATAGCGCTGCAGACTCCAGGGGCAGTCCATGGACCACGCGTGCTTGATCGCCGCCACCAGCGACACGCTGATCAGCACGCTGCCCAGCAGCGCCAGCAACGGCCTGCGCCACGCATGCCAGCCCGGATGGCGCCAGATCACGGCAGTGAAGGCAGCCAGGCCCAGCCAGGCAGCGATGCTCAAGGCCTTGCCACCGGCATGGATCACCGACACGGTCAGCCAGTGTTGGCGCAGGGCCCAACGACCGCCCTCCCAGGCATACAGCCGGTCGGCGATGGCGAAGTCCAACCCGCGACCTGCCAACAACCACATCGCCAGCAAGTAGGCCAGCACGCCGATGCCCCATGCCAGCAGGTGAGGATCGATACCGCCGGATCGGCGGACCGCCGTCGTATCCGTGGATGGTTTTGGCCAGCGCGAGGGCCACGGCGAGTGAATCGGCGACATGCAGGTGTGGATCGAAGCAGATGCCCACACACTGCAGATGGTGGCGGAAATTCTGCCTCGGGCAGTTCTCGCCGGTTCGTTAAATGAGGTGGCGGCAATGGCTAGAATGCTGCCATCACCGAAGCCGCCGACCATGAATACGTTGGATGTCCTGATTGTCGAAGACCAGCACGACATCGCCGCCAACATCTGGGATTTCCTGGAGCGGCGCGGCCATCGCGTGGACCACGCCGGAGACGGCAGCAGCGGGCTGTCGCGTGCACTGCACGGCCGCTACGACGCCATCGTGCTGGACCTGGGCCTGCCGCGCCTGGATGGACTGGAACTGTGCCGGCGCCTGCGCCAGGCGGGTCGCGGCACGCCGGTGCTGATGCTGACCGCGCGCGACACCCTGGACGACAAGCTGAAAGGTTATGCCGAAGGCGCGGACGATTATCTGGTGAAGCCTTTCGACCTGCGCGAACTGGAAGTGCGGCTGCGCGCGCTGTGCCGCGAGCGGAGCGACACCCCGAGTGTCCACTGCTACGGACCGCTGCGTTTCGACCCCGCCACCCTGCTGGCCTGGCGCGACGGCACGCAGATCGCGCTGAATCGCACCCAGGCCCGGCTGCTGGAAGTCCTGCTGCAGAAGGCGCCAGGCATCGTGACCCACGCCGCGCTGGCGGCGCGGGTGTGGGGCGATGGCGAGCACGATGCGGCCCGCGTGCACGACCACCTGTACGGCCTGCGCAGCCTGATCGACAAACCCTTCGCCACGCCATTGCTCCATTCGGTGCATGGCGTGGGTTATCGCCTGCTCGATGTCGCGGATAGTGGCTGATCGACTGCCGCTGCGATTGCGCGCCCTGCTGCTGGCCATGGCGATGGGGCTGACCCTGAGCCTGCTGTTTGCCGCTGCCGTGGTGGTCGTCACCGAACGCTACGAACATGTGCTGGTCGCGACGCTGCTGCAGGACCAGGCCGAGATGCACGCCGCGCGCCTGCGCGCCGGTTCCGAGCCGCTACTGCCCGACAGCACGCGGCAGCGTAGCTACCTGCGCCCGTTGCATGACGATGCGGATCGCATTCCCGCCCATTTGACCGGCCTGCCACCGGGCATCCACGAGGTCTACCGCGATGGCGACGATGGCCTGCACATCGGCGTATTCGATACCACCAGCGGACGGCTGTACCTGGAAGTGGACCTGGCCGATGCGGAAACGCTGGAGCAGTTCCAGTGGCGCATCGCGCTGATCATCGTCGCGGGCGGAATCGCCATCAGCGCGGCACTGGGATGGTGGCTGGCGCGTGGCATCGCGCAGCCGGTGCGGCGACTGGCCGATGCCGTGGATGCCTTGCCGGACCAGCCACAGCCAACGCGGCTGGCCGCGGCCATGCCGCGCGATGCCCTGGGACGCCTCGCGCTTGCCATCGACCGTTACCAATCGCGCCTGCACGCTGCCGATCAGGCCCAGCAACGCTTCCTGGCCGATGCCAGCCACGAATTGCGCACTCCGGTGGCAGTGGTGCGCGGCGCCGCCGAACTGCTGGGCGACGATGCATCGGCGCATGCGGATTCACGACCCGTCCTGCAACGCCTGCAGCGCGGCGTGGACGAGCTCACCCTGCAGCTGGACGCCACGCTGCGGCTGGCGCGTCGACAGTTCGCGACCCCCGAATCCGTGGATGTGGATGCCTGGCTGCCGCCCCTGATCGAACGGCTGCTGCGATCACGGCCTGCTCCGGTGCAGATGACGCTGTCCGGACGCGCCGGCACGCAGCCCTTGGCACAACGCGATGCCGAATTGGTGGTCACGGCCGGCATCCAGCACCTGCTGGCGCAGGGCCGCGCCGGCACGTTGCAGGTGCGTCTCCACAGCGACGGCATCGCCCTGGTTTTCCAGCCCGGCATGGCATCGGTCGTCGGTGCGGCACAACGTGCAGTGCGCTCCCGGCCGGAAGCCCGCAGCGACCGTGGCCTGGCAGCAACCATCGTCGGCAAACTTGCCGCCGTGCATGGCTGGCATTACGACGACAGCCGCCTGGATGCGGACCGGCTGCGAATCGTGCTGTGGCCGACCGGCATCCCCGATACCAGCGCTGAGGAAGTGGGCCGAGGCGGTTCAGCCTGATCGATTTCGCCGCAAGTCAACACAGTCGCGAATCGGAGTCGAATCCGCCGATGGTTGCAGTGATCACAGGATGTAGCGGCTCAGATCCGGATCCTGCACCAGTTCGCCCAATTGCCGGTCCACGTAGGCGCGGTCGATGACCAGTTCGCCGGACTGTTCCGGTGCGTCGAAACTCAGCGATTCCAATAGCCGTTCCAGCACCGTGTGCAGGCGCCGCGCGCCGATGTTTTCCTGGCGTTCGTTGACCTGCGCGGCGATGTCGGCCAGGCGGTCGATGGCATCGTCGGAAAATCGCAGCTGCACGCCTTCGGTGCGCATCAATTCCACATACTGTTTGGTCAATGCCGCGCGCGGTTCGGTGAGAATGCGCACGAAATCGGCCTTGCGCAGCGCAGTCAATTCCACCCGGATCGGAAAACGGCCCTGCAGTTCGGGAATCAGGTCGCTGGGCTTGGCCAGGTGGAACGCGCCGGAGGCGATGAACAGAATATGGTCGGTTTTCACCACGCCGTACTTGGTGCTGACGGTGGAGCCTTCCACCAGCGGCAGCAGATCGCGCTGTACGCCCTCGCGCGAGACGTCGGCACCGATGCCTTCGCTGCGCTTGGCTACCTTGTCGATCTCGTCGATGAACACGATGCCGTGCTGTTCGCAGGCGTGGATGGCAGTGTCGCGGATGTCGTCCTCGTTGACCAGCTTGGCCGCTTCCTCCTCGATGAGCAGCGGCCGCGCGGCCTGGATGGTCAGGGTGCGCTTGTGGGTCTTGCCGCCGCCGAAACTGGAAAACAGCTTGCGCAGCTGCTGGCCCATGTCCTCCATGCCGGGCGGGGTCATGATGTCGACGTTGCCGGTGTTGGCGGCCAAGTCGAATTCCAGCTCGCGCAGGTCCAGTTCACCGGCGCGCAGTTGCTGGCGCAGCTTGCGGCGGGTGTCCGGTTCCTGCGCGGAGGGTTCCTCGGCCAGGTCCTGCGCGCTCGGGTTGAATCCGAAACCGCCGGCATTGCGCCTGGGCAGCAGCACGTCCAGGATGCGGTCCTCGGCGCGTTCCTCGGCCTGGGTGCGCACGCGCTGCTTGGCCTGTTCGCGGTGCAGCTTGACCGAGGCATCGGCCAGGTCGCGGATGATCTGCTCCACGTCCTTGCCGACGTAGCCGACCTCGGTGAAGCGGGTGGCTTCCACCTTCACGAACGGCGCATTGGCCAGCGTGGCCAGGCGGCGGGCGATTTCGGTCTTGCCCACGCCGGTCGGGCCGATCATCAGGATGTTCTTCGGCATCACCTCGTTGCGCAGCTCGTCGGGCAGCTGCGCGCGGCGCCAGCGGTTGCGCAGGGCGATCGCCACGGCGCGCTTGGCATCGTGCTGACCGATGATGTGGCGGTCCAGTTCCTGCACGATCTCGCGCGGGGTCATGCCGTGCGGAATGTCGGCGGGTCGATCGACAGACATCACAGTTCCTCCACCACGATGTTGCGGTTGGTGTAGATGCACACGTCGCCGGCAATGTTCAGCGCCTCGGTGGCGATGGCGCGGGCATCCAGCTCGGTGTGCGCCAGCAGTGCGCGCGCGGCCGACAGTGCGTACATGCCGCCGGAGCCGATCGCGATCAGGCCGTCTTCCGGTTCGATGACATCGCCGGTGCCGCCGATGATCAGCGAGGTGTCGCGGTCGGCCACCGCCAGCAGCGCTTCCAGCTTGCCCAGGCGGCGCTCGGTGCGCCAGTCCTTGGCCATTTCCACCGCGGCGCGCACCAGCTGTCCGTGCTTGAGCAGCTTGGCCTCGAACAGCTCGAACAGGGTGAAGGCGTCGGCGGCCGCGCCGGCGAATCCGGCCAACACCTGGCCGTTCTCGCCCAGGCGGCGCACCTTGCGGGCATTGGACTTCATCACGGTGTGGCCCAGGGTGACCTGGCCGTCGCCGGCGATCACCACCTTGCCGCCGCGGCGGACCGAGCAGATGGTGGTGGCGTGGAATGCAGTGGGATTGCGGCTTGGATCCATCATACGGCTCCGTCAGGAACCGGGGAGATGGGGCTGGCCGGGACGTCTGTCAAGCCGCTGGCGATGGGTCCGGCGGCAGCCGCGGCTGCAGCAGCGGGAACAGCTGCCGCTCCTCGAAGCGGATGTGGGCCGTCACCAAGTCGCCGAGCCGTTGGCAGCGCTGCGCCAGCGGCAGGGGGCAGGCGTCGCCGCTGGCCAGGCGGTCGAGTGCGGCATGTTCATCCAGCGGTCGCTGCCGCATGCCGGGCAGCAAGCAATCGCCACAGGCGGCGCACAGGGTTTCCTCCGCGGCAAAATGCGCCTGCAGCACCTTGTCTCGATGCGCGCGGATGGGCGCGTGCAGCTGCTGCAGGGCCGGCAGGTCGTCCGGATCGGTGCGTGCGATCCGGCGCGCCAGCACCAGCGTGTCGTGGTGATCGCGCGACAGCGGCAGCAATGCGCTCCGACGTGGCATCAGCGTGCCAGTGCGTCTCGCGCCTGCTGCTGCAGCGCTTGCCAGGAGGCTGGCAGCTTGTCCGCATGCGGGGTGGTGTGCGCGATCAGGGCCAGCACGGCTTCCAGTGCGGCGATGCGGTACTGCAGCGATTCATGCGCCTCGGCCGCGACGAATCGGAACGGGCGGTCCTGGCACACGCCGATGCACGGCTGCGGTGCCTCCACCTTGCCGCAACCAATGCAGCGCCAGCCTTGCAGGACATCGACCATGTCCGATAGGGTCGCCGCGGCGATCCGTGACTGCCTTGACGTGGATCAGTCGCTGCTGGATTGGGGGTCCATTGCAGGCAGTTCCGCCTCGCCGCAGGGCGATTCATCAATTCCTTCATCCACTGGCGGCACCGATGCCACAGCAGCCGCCCCGTCGGCGGTTGGCCGTCCCAAACGGTGCAATGGAAGTTTTCCCGACCACCGGCATGGTCGACCGCCTCATCGGCATCAACTCCCGGGTTTGCGCCGTGCACGCGGATGCGCCGCATCGTACACCTTCGCCAGGTGCTGGAAATCCAGATGCGTGTAGATCTGCGTGGTGGCGATGTTGGCGTGGCCCAGCAGTTCCTGCACGCCGCGCAGGTCGCCGGAGGACTCCAACACGTGACTGGCGAAGCTGTGCCGCAGCATGTGCGGGTGCACGTCCTTGAACAGGCCCTGCCGCTGCGCCAGCTGCTTGATGCGCAACTGCACCGCGCGGGTGCTGATCGGTTTGCCGTGGCGCCCGGGAAACACCGGATCTCCCGGCTGGGCGGCCGATTCGCTGCGCCAGTCGGCCAGCGCCTTGCGGGCGTGCGAGCCGACCGGCACCAGTCGCTGCCGGCTGCCCTTGCCCAGCACGCTCACCAGCCCGGCTTCCAGATCCAGATCGCGCCAGCGCAGCGCGCACAGTTCGGACACGCGCAATCCGGAGGAATAGACCAGTTCCAGCAGGGCGCGGTCGCGCTGCCCCAGTGGCGCATCCACCGGCAGTTCGACCAGGCGCACGGCTTCGTCCACGTCCAGCACCTTCGGCAGCGTGCGCGGTGCCTTCGGTGCGCGCAGGCCCTTGGCTGGGTTGGCAGCGATGCGGCCGTGCAGCAGCAGCCAGCGGTAGAAATTGCGGATCGCCGACAGCCGCCGTTGCAGGCTTTTCGGGGCCAGATTGCGGCGATGTTCATCCGCGATGAAGCGGCGCAGTGCGTCGCTGGACAGGGAAGTCACGTCGGCAGCGCCGGGCTGCCGCATGGACCAGTCGTTCAACGCGATCAGGTCGCGCCGGTAGGCATCCAGCGTGTGTGCGGACAGTTGCCGTTCCACCTGCAGGTGGTCGAGGTATCCGGCGATGGCGGGCATCTCGCGCATCGCGGCCACCGGATCAGGCGAAACGGTCCAGTGCGGCGCGAAAGCTGTCGCCCATCATGCGCAGGAACAGCGTGCCCATGCCGGGATAGAAGCGGTTGGGATCGCGGCTGCCCACCGCCACCAGGCCCAGGCCGGGAATCGGCAGCAAGGCCGTGGATTGGAAGGCATCGGCATCGCTGCCGTACAGCACGGCCTGCTTGTCCGGATGCAGGCGCCCGCACAGCGGCTCGCCATCGTCCAGGCAGTCGCGGAACGCAGTGAGGCGCGGGTCGGTGACCGGCAGGTGTTGCAGCCAGTCTGCATCGGCCAGCGCCGGTTCGGGCGCGAACACGATGATCCGCACCGCATCGCCCTGGAAGTCCTCCGACAGCGTGGCGGCCATCGCCTGCAGCGTGGCGGCGCGGTCGTGCTGGCGCAGCAGCGCCAGGGTCATCTGGTGGGTGCGGACGGCCAGCCGTTCGTTGGACTGGGCGTTGTCGGACAGCTCGTGCAGGCGGCGGTTGAGCTCGCGGTTCTTGTCGCGCAGCACCTCCAGCTGGTAGCTGGCCAGCGAGGCGGCCGCCCCCTGTTCGCGCGGCACCACCAGGCTGCCGGCCAGGTCCGGGAACTGGCGCAGGAAATCGGGATGGCGACGCAGCCAGGCAGCGACCTCGTGCGCGCCCAGGCGTTCGCCGCGGTCGATGGCGGAATCGGTCATGCGGAAGCCCCAGCTAGCGAATCGGGTTGCAACCGGCCCTCGAACACGAAAGCGGCCGGCCCGGACAGGAACAGCGGCGCGGCATCATCCGCCCAGTGCACGTCCAGAGCGCCACCGGGCAATGCCACCTGCAGCGTGCGCCGCACCAGGCCGCGTTGCATCAACACGGCGGCGGCCGCGCAGGCACCACTGCCGCAGGCCAAGGTTTCGCCGGCACCGCGCTCGTACACCCGCAGCCGGATGCGTTCGGGCGACAGCACCTGCACGAAACCGACATTCACGGACTCCGGGAATGCCGCGTGCTGCTGCAGGCGGGTGGCGATCGGCTCGATGGCGATGCCCTGCACGTCGTCCACGGTGATCACCGCATGCGGATTGCCCATCGACACCGCGCCGAAATGCAGCGGAACATCGTCCTGGTCCAGCGTGTAGACCGGTTGACGGGAAAATCCGTGCAGCGGGATGCGGTCCGGATCGAAATCGGGCCGCCCCATGTCGATGCGGTAATGACCATTGCCCAGCACCTCCACCGCATGGCTGCGTCCGGGGCTGTCCAGGCGGAAGCCGGACGCCGGAGCGCTGCCGTCGCGCAGCAGCCACGCCGCCACGCACCGCGCGCCATTGCCGCACTGGCCGGCACTGGAGCCGTCGGCATTCCAGATGCGGTAGCTGGCCACGGCGTCGGCGCTGCGGGGAGGCTCGATGGTCAGGATCTGGTCGCAGCCCACGCCGGCGTGGCGATCACCCAGCAGCCGGCATTGGATGGCATCCGGTGGCGGCAGACGGCCGTCGCGGCGGTCCAGCACCACGAAGTCGTTGCCGGCGCCGTGCATCTTGCTGAATTGCAGGGCAGCGGTCGGGGTCGGTTCAACGCTGGGGGTCGCCGTCGTCATCGTCCTGGACATCGTTGTCGGAGGTGTCGGCCGGTACCGGCTGCGACTCGGGCATCGGCGCGTTGTCGGTCGGCTCGGGAGCGCCGTCGCGCGGGGTGGGATCGCTGGCTGGCAACGGCTGCGCGGGCGGATCGATGGCCGGTTCGGCCGGCCGCAGCGGCCCCTTGTTGCCGCAGGCCGATACCAGCAGCGGCAGCAACAGGGCAGGCAGAATCAGGTGGATGCGAGTCATGCCGTGCATGGTAGCGCGGATGGCGCTTCAGGCGGTCGGCTCGGGGCGCCGCCACAACCAGAGTGCGATCACGGTCATGATGCCGCTGCCCATGCCGGCTGCCCAGCGTGGCGCCAGCAGCCATAACACCGCGCCACTGACTGCCATGGTGCCGATGGCCAGCCATTTGGTCCGTCGGCCGACGGCGCCATGGGCCTGCCAGTCGCGGATCATCGGTCCGAACCGGGCATGGCCCAGCAGCCACTCGTGCAAACGGCTGGAACCACGCGCGGCCGCGAAGGCGGCCAGCAGCACGAACGGCACGGTCGGCAACCCCGGCACCACGATGCCCAGCATGCCCAGCCCCAGACTGGCCCAGGCCAGCAGCCACCAGCCCAAACGCGCAACCCCGCGCAAACGCGGGGCTGGCGAGACATCGCGCGGCGTCGGCTCAGGGCTTGCCGGCATTCGCGTCGGGCACGCCCAGCTGGTCCAGCATGAAGGCGTACATCTCGGCGGTTTCGCGGAAGCGGCGGAACCGGCCCGACTTGCCGCCGTGACCCGCTTCCATGTTGGTGCGGAAAATCACCGGATGCGTGCCGGCATTCACGTCGCGCAGGCGGGCGACGTACTTCGCCGGTTCCCAGTACTGCACCTGCGAATCCCACAGCCCGGTGCCCACGAACATCGCCGGATAGGCTTGTTTCTTCAGGTTGTCGTAGGGCGAATACGCCAGCATGTAGGCATAGCTTTCCTGGCTGGTTTCCGGATTGCCCCATTCGTCGTATTCGTTGGTGGTCAGTGGAATGCTGGCATCCAGCATGGTGGTCACCACGTCCACGAACGGCACCTGCGACAGGATCACCCGGTAGTCCTGCGGCGCCATGTTGCTGATCGCACCCATCAGCAGACCGCCGGCGCTGCCGCCCATCGCCGCCACGCGATCCTTCGCTGCGTACTTGTTCTCGACCAGCCAGCGGGTCACGTCGATGAAATCGGTGAAGGTGTTCTGCTTGTGCAGCAGCTTGCCGTCGTCGTACCAGGCACGGCCCATCTCCTGGCCGCCGCGGATGTGCGCCAGTGCGTACACCATGCCGCGGTCCAGCAGGCTGACCACCGAGGTGCTGAAATTCGGGTCCATCGACATGCCGTAGCTGCCGTAGCCGTACTGGAGCAGCGCGGCGGTGCCGTCGCGCTTGAAACCCTTGCGGTACACCAGCGACACCGGAATCCTGGTCTTGCCGTCGCGCGCCGGCACCCACACCCGTTCGGTGGCGTATTTCGAAGCGTCGTACCCCGGCACCGGCTGCTGCTTCAGCTGGCGGCGCTCGCCGGTTTTCACGTTCAGTTCGTAGGTGGTGGCCGGCGTGGTCATCGAGGTATAGCTGTAGCGCAGCCAGTCGGTGTCGGGCTCTGCATTCACGTCCATGCCCATCGAATAGGCGGATTCGTCGGCCTTCACGAACGCGCTGCTGCCGTCCTGCTGCAGCAGGCGCAGCCGTTCCAGCCCGCCGGAGCGCTCGCCGATCACGGTGAAGTCGTCGAACACCTCGAAACCGTCGATGAACACATCCGGATCGTGCGCCACCCAGTCGGTCCAGTCGGATGCGCTGCGGCTGCCGTCGGCGGCGGTGACCAGCTTGAAATTGGTCGCACCGCCGGCATTGGTGCGGATGACCCAGCGCCCATCGAAGTGGTCGGCGTCGTATTCCAGGTCGCGCTGGCGCGGGGCCAGCACGGTGAAGCGGGTCGGATCCGATGCCGGCGCATAGCGCACCTCGTCGGACACGGTGCTGGACACGCCGATCAGGATGTAGCGGTCGTCGCGGCTGCGGTCCACGCCCATGTAGAAGCTGTCGTCCTTCTCCTCGTAGACGATCGGATCGTCCTTGGCATCGCTGCCCAGGACGTGCTTCTTCACCCAGGTGGTCAGCAGCGTCTCGGGGTGGTTGACCACGTAGAACAGGGTCTTGCCGTCGTCGGCCCAGACCGCATCGCCGCTGGTGCCGGGGATGCTTCCGGGCAGATCCTGGCCGCTCTCCAGGTCGCGGAAGCGCAGGGTGTACTGGCGGCGGCCATTGGTGTCATCGGCCCAGACCATGCGCTTGCCATCCTGAGTGATCGCCACCGGACTGGCCGCGTAGTAATCGTGGCCTTCGGCCAGCTGGTTGACGTCCAGCAGCACCTGCTCGGCGGCGAACTCGCCGGCCGCGTTCGCCTTCTGGATGGACACGGCATCCACGCCCGGGCCGTCCTTGCGACGCGCATGGATCGGATAGTCCTTGCCCTGTTCGAAGCGGCTGTAATACCACCAGCCACGGTCGCGATACGGCACCGATGCATCGTCCTGCTTGATGCGCGCGACGATCTCGTCGTAGATGCGGTCCTCGACCGGCTTCAGCGGCGCCATCACCACGTCGGCGTAGGCGTTCTCGGCCTGCAGATAGTCCAGCATCTCCTTTGCCTCGCGCGTGTCGTCGCGCAGCCAGTAATACGGATCCTGCCGCTCGGCACCGTGCGGTGCTTTCACCGTGTGCGGGCGCTGCGCCACGTCGGGGGGCGGTGGCAGGGGGCGTGCGGCGTGGACGGAAGAGCTCATGACCAGGGCGATGGCAAGCAGGAGGGAGGTTTTCATGGATGGGGATGCCAGCAGGGGAAAGCAAACGCCCTGCTGGGGCAGGGCGTGTCGGACGGTCGGATCAGTCGGCGGACAACTGGTCCCACAGGAAGGTGAAGGCCAGCGCGGACATCTTCGCCGCCTGGGCGTTGTTGGCCGAGCCGCCGTGGCCGCCCTCGATGTTCTCGTAGTAGCGCACGTCCTTGCCGGCGTCCTGCATCAAGGCCATCATCTTGCGTGCATGGCCCGGATGCACGCGGTCGTCGCGGGTGGAAGTCATGAACAGCGTGGGCGGATAGTCCTTCTTCGCATCGAACAGGTGGTAGGGCGAGAACTTCTGGATGAAGGCCCATTCCTCCGGCTTGTCGGGATTGCCGTATTCGGCCATCCACGAGGCACCGGCCAGCAGCTGGTTGTAGCGGCGCATGTCCAGCAGCGGCACCTGCACCACCACCGCGCCGAACAGCTGCGGGTACTGGGTCAGCATGTTGCCCATCAGCAGGCCGCCGTTGCTGCCGCCCTGGATGCCCAGATGCTGCGGCGCGGTGACCTTGCGGTCGATCAGGTCCCGGGCCACGGCGGCGAAGTCCTCGTAGGCCTTGTGCCGGTTCTGCTTCAGCGCCGCCTGGTGCCAGCGCGGGCCGTATTCGCCGCCACCGCGGATGTTGGCAACGACATAGGTGCCGCCCTTCTCCAGCCAGCCCTTGCCCACGCTGCCGGAATAACCGGGCGTGAGCGAAATCTCGAAGCCCCCGTAGCCGTACAGCAGGGTCGGGTTGCGGCCGTTCAGCGGCATGCCCTTGGGATGCACGATGAAATACGGCACCCGGGTGCCGTCCTGGCTGGTGGCGAACCGCTGCTCGGCCTCGTGGGTGCGCGCGTCGAAGAACACCGGCATGCTTTTCAGCACTTCCGGCTCGCTGCCGATCTCGGCGATCGCCAGCGTGGTTGGCTGCAGATAGCTGCTGCTGGTCACCCACACGGCGTCGGACTCGTCCGGATCCACTGCCGACACCTGGAAGCTGCCGATGTCCACCGGATTGGGGAAGACCGACTGGGTCCAGCCGCCATCGGACGGGGTGAACACGGTCAGACGGTTCTTCACATCCTGCAGCACGTTCAGCACCAGGTGGTTGCGGGTCCAGCTGGCGCTGGCCAGCGAGCTGCGCTCGTCCGGTTCGAACAGCGCTTGCAGCTGGCGCTTGCCGGCCATCCAGTCGTCGAACTTCGCCACCAGGAACGATCCGGCCTTCCAGGTCCTGCCGCCCACGGTCCAGTCCTCGCGCGGCTCGAAGGTGATCCACTCGCGCACCACGCCCTTGTTCACCGAATTGGGCGCGTCGATCTTCTTCAGCGTACCGTCCTGGCCGCGCAGGTACAGCTCGTCGTTGTAGAAGGCCAGCGTGCGGCTGACGAAGTCGCGCTCGAATCCCGGCGTGTCGTCGTGCACGGCGGCGATGTACATGTCGTCGGGCTTGCCTTCGTACACCACCTTGGCGGCACTCATCGGCGTGCCGCGCTTCCATTCCTTCACCACGCGCGGGTAGCCGGACTGGGTCATGCTGCCCTTGCCGAAGTCGGTGAACACGTACACGGTGTTCGCATCGATCCAGCCCAGTCCGCCCTTGGATTCGGGTCGGAAGAACCCGCTTTCGACCCACTGCCTGGTTGCGATGTCGAATTCGCGGGTCACGTCGGCATCGGCGCCGCCGCGCGACAGCGCGATCAGGCACCGGGTGTAGTCGGGACGCAGACACTGCGCGCCGTGCCACACCCAGTTTTCGTTCTCGGCCTTGTTCAGCGCATCCAGGTCGATGATGGTTTCCCACTGCGGGTCGGGCTTGCGGAACTCCTCCAGCGTGGTGCGCCGCCACAGTCCGCGTTCGTGCCGGGCGTCCTTCCAGAAGTTGTAGTAGTGCGCGCCGATCTTGGTCACGCCGGGAATCTTGGCATCGGAATCCAGGATGGCGCGGATGTCGGCTTCCAGCTGCTTGAACTCCGGTTGGCTGGCCAGTTCCGCCTCGGCCTTGGCGTTCTGCTGGCGTACCCAGTCCAGCGCGCGCTTGTCTTCCACCGCTTCCAGCCACTGGTGCGGATCGTCGGCAGGCGTTTGTGCCTGCGCGGCACCGACGGCGCCCAGGCTGGCGGCGATTCCCAGAACGTGGATGGCGTGGCTGAACGGGGGCATGGCAGGCTCCTGCGGAAACGATCCGGCACGCTAGCACGTCATTCCCGGGCGGCGACCGGGCCAAACGTCATGGTTCCGGCGTGCGCGAGTCTCACCGGGCAGCGCGCCCGCGCAGGCGCAGCATCTGCACCGCCACGCACAGTGAAGGACTCACGATGGTCCACAGCGGCAGCCAGCCCAGCTGGGCATGGAAGCCGCGGGTGTCCGGCAGGCACAGCCACAGGCTGCTGCCAATGGCCAGCAACACGACCGATGCGGCCATGGCCTGCGCTTGCGGCCTGGCGGCGGTGAGTGCGGCGGCCTGCGACGACGGCTGGGAGATGAACATGCAAACCTCGCAACATCGGATGGTGAGAGCATTCAGCCTGCTGCACACCTATCTCACGGAATGCGACGTAGGCTGTGCCGCAACACGATGTCGATGGTTGAACGGGGAACGCATGCGGATCGAAGCGAAACGCTGGGTGGCAGTCGCGCTGGTGGGCATCGCCATGGCACAGCTGCCGGCCTGCCGTTCCACCGGCGGCAACGCCGATGCCAGCGTGTACGCCGGACAGGCGTTGGCCATCGAACCGCTGATGGGCACGTGGTACGAAGTGGCCCGCATCCCCAATCTGGTGGAACGCGGCCACATGGGCAGTCGCCACCACTACGCCCTGCAGCCGGACGGCAGCATCGCCGCGCAATACCGCTATCGCACCGGGCCGACCGAGCCGTGGAAGGACATCAACGCGCGTGCGGCCATCGTGGAGGGCAGCGGCAACAGGCAGTGGCGGATGCGGTTCTATCGCATGCTGCCACTGACCCAGCGCATTCTGGAGATCGCCCCGGACGGCAGCTGGATGCTGCTGGATGCGCCCGGCCGCGACCTGGCATGGATCTTCGCGCGCAGCCCCGAATTGAGCGATGCCGATTACCTGCAGCTGCGGCAACGCCTGCAGGCGCATGGCGTGAACACCGACAAGGTGTGGCGGGTAGCGCATCGCGCCGAAGACGTGGGTGCGCGCGGTTTCGATCAACCCAAGCGGCGTTGAACTGCGGCGCTGCGGTCAGCGGTCGTAATTGGCCAGCGCCAGCGCCAGCAGGCTCTTGATCTGCTCGCGCAGCACCGGCGGCTCCACGATTTCGGCATCGCTGCCGTAGTGCAGTACGTCCATCAGCAGCTCGCGGGGAGCGCTGTAGGGCACCTTCAGCTCGTAGCGGCCATCCGGCAGCAGGCGGCCCTGCTGCTGCGAATGCCAGTGCTCGTCGGCCACCCAGCGTGCCGCCTTGGCACTGAACAGGATGGTGGCCCAGCCTTTCGGCTCGCCGGAAAAAATGCCGTAGCTGCCGGCCAGATGGGTATTCAGCAGTGTTTCGTCCACATCCTGCGCAGCCGCATCCAGCACCCGTGCGCCGCCGATGCGGTCCACTGAAAAGCTGCGCAACGCCTCGCGATCATGGTCCCACGCATCCAGGTACCAGTTGTCGCGGTAATGGGTGATGCGCTGCGGCGACACCGTGCGCCGGGTGCGCTCGTCGGTGGATCGGGCCCGGTAGTCGAAGCTCAGCTGGCGGCGGTCCAGCACGGCCGTGGCCACGGCGCGGAAGGCGATCTGGTCCAGTCGGCGGGTGCGGTGCGGCACCACGCGCACCCGCTGCATCGGCCACTGCTTGCCGCCGGTCTGCTCGGCCAGCAGCTTCTCCACCCGGGTCTGCAGCGGCGCAAGCGCACCGGACAGCATCCCGCCGCTGCTGCGCGCCAGCAACTGCTGTGCCGCCAGCAGCGCGTACAACTCCTCGGAGCTGAGCCACAGTCCGGGCAGTTCGAAGCGGCCGGCATCGGCATGGTCGTAGCGGAAACCGGCCTCGCCATCGCCTTGGATCGGCGCCATCAGCGCATCGCGCAGGAACGCCAGGTCGCGGTACACCGTGGCCCGTGAGCAGCCCAGTTCCTCCTGCAGCCTGGCCACCGTGATGGGATAGCGCGACGCCTTCAGGATGCGGTGCAGTGCGGTGATGCGTTCGTAGCGGTCCATCGGCCGATTATGCGCCACATTCCGGCCCCTACGGGCGGTGCCGGATTCTTCTATGATGTGCGCTTCGTCCCGCTTTCACGGAAACCCGTCATGCGTCCCATCGCCCTGACCCTGCTGTCCGCCACGCTGGCCCTGTCGCTGGCCGCCTGCAAGGAAACCGCCCCCGCAGCGGGCCCTGCCGATGGTGCCTCCGGCCCGGCCCCCGGCGCGCCAGCGCCTGCAGCCGCTCCGGCCGCATCGGCCAAGGATGCCTTCCGCAGCAACATGGATGCCTTCGCCCAGGCCAGGAGCTACCACGCCACCATGAGCATGGCCGGCGGCCCGATGGGCGAGATGAAAAGCGACATGGATTACGTGGCGCCGGACCGCTATCGCATGACCATGACCATGGGCGGCCAGCCGATGGAAGTGATCATGATCGGCGGCGACAGCTACCTGAAGATGGGCGGCAACTGGACGAAGAACCCCGGCCCGCCGCAGGAAGCGCCCAAGTGGGATCAGGAACTGAAGAAGAGCCTGCATGCGGCCGTGGTGCAGGACCTGGGCGAGGAAGCCGTGAACGGCGTGCAGGCCCGCAAGTACCAGGTCAAGCTGACCGAACCTGCGCCCACCGACACCACCACCTGGTTCGGCCCCGACGGCCTGCCGGTGCAGGTGGTGACTTCGGTGCCAGCCAATGGCCAGACCATGACCAGCACCATCACCTACTCCCGTTACAACGATCCGGCCATCACCATCGAAGCCCCGTTGTGATGCCTGCGTGCCGTGGCGGGGAGTGTTCCCTGCCACGGTGCATGCGGCCGCATCGCGGGCACGGCTGGCGCACAATGCCGCGATGACCGACCCCGACATTCCGCTGTCGCCATCGCCCGGCGACACGGTCACCGCCACCACTTGTTACATGTGCGCCTGCCGCTGCGGCATCCGCGTGTGGCTGAAGGACGGGCAGATCCGCTACATCCAGGGCAATGCCGCGCATCCGGTCAACAAGGGCGTGCTGTGCGCCAAGGGTGCCAGCGGCATCATGCAGCATTATTCGCCGGCACGCCTGCGCAAACCGCTGCTGCGCACCGGTGAACGCGGCAGCGGCGAGTTCCGCGAGATCGAATGGGACGAGGCGCTGGCCATCGCCACCGGCTGGCTGCGGCCGATCCGCGAACGCAATCCGGACGAACTGGCCTTCTTCACCGGCCGCGACCAGTCGCAGGCGCTGACCGGCTGGTGGGCGCAGCAGTTCGGCACGGTCAATTACGCCGCGCACGGCGGCTTCTGCTCGGTCAACATGGCCGCGGGCGGGCTGTATTCGGTGGGCGGCAGCTTCTGGGAATTCGGCGAACCCGACTGGGAACACGCGCGCTACCTGATGCTGTGGGGCGTGGCCGAAGACCACGATTCCAATCCGATCAAGCTGGGTTTGGGCAAACTGAAAGGGCGTGGCGCGAAAATCGTCGCGGTCAATCCGGTACGCACCGGCTATGCAGCCATCGCCGATGAGTGGATCGGCATCCGTCCAGGTACCGACGGCCTGTTTGCCTTCGCACTGATCCACGAGCTGCTGCGCAGCGATCGCATCGATCTGGACTATCTGGTGCGCTATGCCAATGTACACTGGCTGGTGATCGATGCGCCCGGCACTGCCGAGGACGGCTTGTTTTTGCGCGATGCCGACGGAAATCCGCAGTGCTGGAACGACGACACCGATTCCCTGGCCGATGCACAGGCGATCGACATCGCGCCGCGCCTCGTCGGCACGCTGCCGCTGCCCGATGGCCGGCAGGCAAAACCGGTGTTCGACCATGTCGTGCAACGCTATCTCGATCCGCGCTATGCACCCGATGCGGTCAGCGAGCGCTGCGGCATTCCCGCCGATACCATCCGCCGCATCGCCCGCGAACTGGCTGCCGCCGCATTCGACTCCAAGCTGGAATTGCCGATTCCGTGGACCGACGCCTGGGGCCGCCGCCATGAATCGATGATCGGCCGTCCGGTCAGCTTCCATGCCATGCGCGGCATCAGCGCGCATTCCAACGGCTTCCACACCTGCCGGGCGCTGCACCTGCTGCAACTGCTGCTGGGCGCAGTGGACGCGCCGGGCAGTTTCCGCTACCAGCCCCCGTTCCCCAAACCGGTTCCGCCGGGAAATCGCCCCGGGAAAGTGCGCAGCGACAATGGCGCGCTGGATGCCGCACCGCTGGGGTTCGTGCACGGTCCGGAGGACCTGCTGGTGACTGCCGACGGCACGCCGCGCCGCATCGATCATGCCTATTCCTGGGCCTATCCGCTGGCCGCGCACGGCATGATGCACACGGTGATCCGCAATGCCTGGGCGGGCGACCCGTACAAAATCGATACGCTGATGCTGTTCATGGCCAACATGAGCTGGAACTCGGCAATGAATACCGCGCAGACCATGCACTGGCTGACCGACAGGGATGAAAACGGCGATTACCGGATTGCGCACATCATCTATTCCGATGCGTATGCCTCGGAAATGGTGGCGTATGCCGATCTGGTGCTGCCGGACACCACCTATCTGGAACGCTTCGATGCGATCAGCCTGCTGGATCGTCCGATTTCCGATGCCGATGCCGCGGCCGACGCGATCCGCCACCCGGTGTTCGATCCGGCCACGCAGCGCGATGCCGATGGACGCGAGCGCGACGTGCGCGGTTTCCAGTCGGTGCTGATCGAGCTGGGTGCACGGCTCGGGCTGCCCGGACTGGTGAACGGCGACGGTTCGCCGGCATACCGGGATTATGCCGATTTCATCGTGCACCACGAACGCACGCCGGGCGTCGGCCTGCTGGCCGGCTGGCGTGGTGCGGATGGCACCTCGCACGGCAAAGGGTCGCCGAATCCCGATCAATTGCAACGCTACATCGAGCACGATGGTTTCTGGCATGCACCGATTCCGCCGGAAGCGCGTTATTACAAGATGGCAAACCGCGCCTATCTGGACTGGGCGCAGGGGTTCGGTTTCATTGCCGATGCACGGCCCATCGTGCTGCAGCTGTATTCGGAAACCCTGCAGCGATTCCGCCTGGCCGCGCAGGGCCATGGCGTGCATCAACCACCCGAAGCGCATCGGCAGCGCGTGGCCACCTACTTCGATCCGCTGCCGATCTGGTACGAGCCGTTCGAGCACGACC
The DNA here is from genome assembly GCA_003240695.1 of Pseudoxanthomonas suwonensis. Taxonomy (GTDB): domain Bacteria; phylum Pseudomonadota; class Gammaproteobacteria; order Xanthomonadales; family Xanthomonadaceae; genus Pseudoxanthomonas_B; species Pseudoxanthomonas_B suwonensis_A. Next base: position 41,783 of record QFNC01000010.1, read on the forward strand.
AGACCGCGCGTGAGCAGTATCCGTTGAATGCCATCACCCAGCGACCGATGTTCATGTACCACGCCTGGGGCAGCCAGAATGCCTGGCTGCGGCAGATCGCGACGCGCAATCATCTGTACCTGCATCCGCAAACCGCGGCGCAATACGGCATCGCCGACATGGATTGGATCGACATCACCTCGCACAACGGCACGGTCACGGCGCAGGTGGCATTCGCCAGCAACGTGCAACCGGACACGGTATGGACCTGGAACGCGATCGGCAAACGCAAGGGTGCGTGGCGGCTGGCGAAGGATGCCCCCGAAGGCGAAAAAGGGTTTCTGCTGAATCACCTGATTTCCGACATCACGCCGAAAGGCGATTATGCGAATGCCGATCCGGTCACCGGCCAGGCGGCCTGGTTCGACTTGCGCGTGTCGATTCGCAAGGCCAACGCACCTGACGATGCGCAATCGCAGCCGCAATTCGCGCCTTTGAAAATGGGTTCGGTCTCGAACGTGCCGTTGCGGTACGGGGCTGCGCTGCGTGGAAAGGGATCGCGCTGATGGAAACCGTCTCCAACGTGATCCGCATCGCCTGCAAGGTCGCCGGGATCGCCGGGATTCTGCTGTGCGGTTACGCCATCATCGATCCGTCGATCCTGCCGGCTGCGGGCGGCAACGGTCCGTGGGGCGTGGTGGATCCGCGCTGGCGGGCGGTACTGGGGCTGGCGATGTCCGTGCTGGTATTCGGCTACGGGCTGCGTCCGCAGGCGCATCGCCAGATGCCTCCCGACGACGAGGATGCTCTGCCATGACCATGCTGCCGCCACCTTCGCCGAAGAAACTGGGCCTGGTGATCGACCTGGACATCTGCGTGGGTTGCCATGCCTGCGCCACCAGCTGCAAGGAATGGAATGCCGCCGGCATCGCCGGGCCGCTGACCGACGAGAAGCCCTACGGCAAGGAGCCCTCCGGCGTCTGGTTCAACCGCGTGCACAGCTACGAAGTGGCGGAGGATGCCGCATCGGCGCAACCGGCCATGACGCTGCATTTTCCGCGCAGCTGCCTGCATTGCGACACACCCGCCTGCGTGACCGTATGCCCGACCGGCGCCAGTTACAAGCGCGCCGAAGACGGCATCGTGCTGGTGGACGAGGACAAGTGCATCGGCTGCAAACTGTGCAGCTGGGCCTGCCCTTACGGCGCGCGCGAATATTCGCCGGTGGACGGGGTGATGAAGAAATGCACCCTGTGCGTGGACCGCATCTACAACACGAATCTGCCGGAACAAGACCGCCAGCCGGCCTGCGTGCAGGCCTGTCCCACGCGGGCCCGGCATTTCGGCGACCTGGGAGATCCGGCATCGACGGTGTCGCAGCTGGTGGCCGAACGCGGCGGCGTGGCCCTGATGCCGGAACTGGGATATGAGCCGGTGAACCGCTACTTGCCGCCGCGTCCGCGTCGTGCCGGTGCGGACGATGCTGACGATGCGGCAGCCAGGCCGGACAACACGTCGAGGCAGCCGGCCCTGTCGCGCTGGCTGCATCGCCTGGTGCGCCGCTGATGCATCCGGCACTGTCGGTCATCCTGTTCAGCACGCTGTCGGGCGTGGGTTATGGCATCTGGTTCTGGGTCGGCACCGGCATCGCACTGCATGGCTGGGGCTATGTGTTCGAACGGTCCCTGTTCTCGATCGGGGTTCTGACCGGTGCGCTGTTGAGTACTGCCGGACTGGTCGCCTCGCTGTGGCATCTGGGCAAGCCGCTGCGCGCGTGGCGGGCGTTCTCGCAATGGCGCACGTCGTGGCTGTCGCGCGAGGGCATCGCCGCATTGGCGACACTGGCGATCGCGGTGCTGCTGCTGCTTCTGCTGATGGACGGACTGCGACCGTGGGCCGGGCGCCTGCTGGCGGCAGCGCTGGCGATCTGCTCGCAATTGACTGTCCTCTGCACCGCGATGATCTACGCCAGCCTGAAACCGATCCCGGCCTGGCGCCATCGGCTGGTGGTCCCGGGATTCATCGGATTTTCGCTGCTGACCGGCGCACTGGTGGCGATTCCGCTGCGATCGCCCCTGCCCTGCTCGGAGTTTGCGACATGGGATCCCCGATATGGCTGCGGACCGGCACTGCTGATCTGCAGCGTGCTGGTCGTTGCAATGGCCGTGCTGAAGATCCGCTACTGGCATGCGATCGATCGCCAGCCGTTGCCGCACGACCGCGCTGCAGCGGTCGGACTTCCAGGGCGTGCCGTCACGGTATTCGAGCGTCCGCATACCGAAAGCAGCTTCATCACCCGGGAAATGGCCTTCGTGGTGGCGCGACGCCATGCGCGCCTGCTGCGGATTGCATCCGTGCTGCTGTTCGCTGCCGTGCCGCTGCTGCTGCTGCTGGCGATGCAGCTGCAGATGGCGATGCCCTTGATTGCCGGACCGCTGGCGGCAGGCAGTGCATGGGCCGGCAGCTTCCTGGAGCGCTGGCTGTTCTTTGCCCAGGCACGGCATGTGGTGACGCTGTATTACTGACAGCCGTCGCCGCGACGCGGCGCTGGCAGGCCTGCCATCACGTGCCGCGTGGCTTGGCCCGATGCGTGGCCTGCGCATTCCACGGATCCTCCGGCCACGGATGGCGGGGGTAGCGGCCCTTCATCTCCTTGCGCACCTCGGCATAGGTCGTTGCCCAGAAGCCGCGCAGGTCGCCGGTGACCTGCAGCGGCCGCCCGGCCGGTGACAGCAGGTGGATCAGCAGCGGCACGCGGCCGTCGGCGATGCGCGGGGTATCGGCCAGCCCGAACTGCTCCTGCAGTTTCACCGCCAGCACCGGCGGGGCAGGCGCGCCGGCATCGTCCAGCCGGTAGTCGATGCGGCGTGATTGACCGGACGGCACGACGATGGCGGTCGGCGCCAACTGCTCGAGGCGTTGCCGCAGCGGCCAGTCCATGCCGGCTTGCAGGGCACGGGTGAGTGCATCGGCATCCAGTGCATCCAGCCGGGTCAGGCCGGCGAATGCCGGTTGCAACCAGGTGTCGAGACCGGCCAGCAGGGCGGCATCGGACAGGTCCGGCCAGTCCTGTTCCGGCAGCCACTGGCGCAGGCATTGCACGCGGATGCGCCATTGCGATGCCGCTTCGCTCCACGGCAGCACGTTCAGCCCGAGGCTGCGCACGGCATCGGTGAGGGCGGCGGCGGCCTGCTGCGGATCGATGCGGCTGCCGCTGGGCCGCGCCGACAGCACGATGCCGTCGAAGCGGTCGATGCGTTCGCTGACCAGTGCGCGGCGTTCGGCATCCCAACGCAGTTCCTCGCCGCTATGCCAGTGCGATTCGAATTCACGGCGCAACATGGTTTCGTCCAGCGGCGCGGCCTGCAGGATCAGCCCGTCGCGGGCCTCGAAGCGGATGCTGTTGGCCAGCAGCCACGGTTCGCCGAACAGCGCGCTGTCGTCCAAAAGGCGCGCGCTGCGGCCGTTGGCCAGCTGGTAGCGATGGCCATCGCCGGCGTGGCGCCGGGCGATGCGGTCCGGATAGGCGTGGGCCAGCAGATCGCCCAATGCATGCGCCGGCACGTGCGCCGGTGGCGCGGCGTCGCAACGCAGGCGGCGTCGCCACTGCTGCGCGGCGGTGTCGATCGCGGCCAAGGCCGCGCGCGAGGCATCGGCATCGACCCGTCCCTGCCGGAACGCCGCCAATGCCTGCCAGCGGGCGGCCAACGCATCGCTGCGGCCGCGCCACGGATCGCGGGCTTCCAGCAGGGCGGCCAGATCGCAGGCCAACGCGGCATCACCCCGATCCTGCGCGACCAGCAGCATCGCGGCCAGGCGCGGATGCGTGCCCAAGGCCAGCATGCGCCGGCCGATGGCGGTGAGGCTGCCGCCGGCATCCAGCGCGTCCAGCCGCCGCAGCAGATCGCGCGCGGCCGCCAGCGCGCCGGGCGGCGGCGGATCGAGGAAGCGCAGCTCGGCCTGGCCCCAGGCAGCCAGTTCCAGCGCCAGCCCCGCCAGCTCGGTCTGGGTGATCTCCGCTCGACGCTGCGGCTCCAGCCGGCGCGATTCCGGCCACAGCCGATACGCCCAACCTTCTGCAACGCGCCCGGCACGGCCGGCGCGCTGCTCGGCCGAAGCCAGGGAAATCGCCACCACGTCCAGCCGGGAAAAGCCGCTGTTCGGATCCAGCCGCGGCTCGCGTGCCAGGCCGCTGTCGATCACCACGCGCACGCCGGGCAGGGTGACGCTGGATTCGGCCACGTTGGTGGCCAGCACCACCCGGCGGCGGGCGTCGGCGGCGGGCTGCAGCAGCTGCGCCTGCTCGGCCACCGGCAGTTCGCCGTGCAACACCCGCACGTCGGCATCAAACGGATCGGCCTGCAGCAGGCGCTGCACCTGGCCGATCTCGCGCTGGCCGGGCAGGAAGGTCAGCACGTCGCCCGGATGCGACTGCAGCGCATGCTGCACCGCGCGTCGGGTCTGCTGCGGCAACGATTCGTCGCGGCGGGCCGGAAACGCGGCGATGCTCACCGGAAAGCTGCGCCCGTCGCTGGCGATGCGCGGCGCATCCAGCCACCGCGCCAGCCGCTCGCCGTCCAGCGTGGCCGACATCAGCACGATGCGCAGCTCGTCCCGCACCGACGCCTGCACGTCCAGCGCCAGCGCCAAGCCGAGGTCGGCGGACAGGTGGCGTTCGTGGAATTCATCGAACAGCACCGCGCCGATGCCGTCCAGCAAAGGATCATCCTGCAGAAGCCGGGTCAGGATGCCCTCGGTCACCACCTCGATCCGGGTACGCGCCGACACCCGGTTTTCGAAGCGGATGCGGTAGCCCACCGTCTCGCCGACCGCTTCGCCCAGCTGCGCGGCAATGAACGCGGCGGCGGCGCGGGCGGCCACCCGGCGCGGCTCCAGCATCACGATGCGGCGGCCCTGCAGCCAGGGCGCATCCAGCAGCGCCAGCGGCACCTGGGTAGTCTTGCCGGCGCCGGGCGGCGCCTCCAGCACCAGTCGCGGGTGGATGGCCAGACTGGACAGGATGTCCGGCAGCACGGCGTGGATGGGCAGATCGGGACGGGTCACCGCGACAGGATACGGCGCGGGGCAGCATGCGGCCGGGGAGAGCCTCGGAGCCGCGATCCCGCCATCGCCGGTACCGGACGTGTGGCAGCGACGACACTGGAAGCGGCAGCGTTGCCGCTTTTTTCGCCATCATCGGCGCTTGAAGCGGCAACGATGCCGCTTTTTCCGTCAACGTCGGCGCTTGAAGTGGCAGCAATGGCGTTTTTTCCCTCATCGTCGGTACTGAAAGTGGCAGCGGCGGCGCTCTTTCCGCCATCGTCGGCGCTTGAAGTGGCAACGATGCCGCTTTTTCCGTCAACGTCGGCGCTTGAAGTGGCAACGATGCCGCTTTTTCCGTCAACGTCGGCGCTTGAAGTGGCAACGATGCCGCTTCTTCCGCCAACGTCGGCGCTGGAAGTCGCAGCGATGGCGTTTTTTCCGCTATCGTCGGCGCTTGAAGTGGCAGCGGTGGCGCTTTTTGCGTCAACGACGGCACTGCAAGTGGCAGCGATGACGCTTTTTTCGCCACGACTGGCACCGGCAGCGACGACCGCGGCACTTCGAGGGCCGATGCAAGCGCCGGAAACGGCACCGCAAGCGATGTGCGCTACGCCAGTGGCACGACAGATGCACCCGAAGATGCGGTCGGGCGAACCGGCCGGCCTGTCCGGCAGGCCGGCAGCGCGTGCAATCCGTGGAACACCCAATGGCAGTAGACAGGCAGGGCGATGGCAGCGGATCGACCGCCCAGATGACCGGCATCGAAACCGCGATCGGCAGCACTTCCAATTACTGAACTTGCCGGTACACTTGCCATCCCCACACCCGCCTGACCGGTTCAGCCATGTCCGCAGTCCGCCCGTATTTACCGTTGCTGCCTCGCGCGGCCGGGATCGCCCTGCTGTTGCTGGCCAGCGCCTGCAAGCCGGATGCCGCCGAGGCCGACGCCGCGGCCGCCGCAGCCAGCCAGCCGATGGCGGTCAGCGTGGCCACGGCCAGTCCGCGGGCGATGACCCAGGCGCTGACGGTGTCCGGCCCGGCCTCGCCGGTGGAGGAAATGCTGCTGGGCGTGGAGCTGTCCGGCCTGCGGGTGACCGCGCTGAACGTGGACGTGGGCGAACGCGTGCAGCGCGGCGAGGTGCTGCTGTCGCTGGACCATCGCATGCTGGATGCCAGCCTGGCCCAGGCCCGCGCCGCCCTGCGCGAGGCCGAGGCCGGCGCGCAGCTGGCCCGGGCCAATCTGGCGCGCGGCAACGACCTGGCCGGCGACCGCTTCATCAGCGCGATGCAATTGGATGAACTGCGTGCCGCCCGCACCCAGGCCGAGGCGCGGCTGGGCACCGCGCAGGCGGCCTACGACACCGCCGCGCTGCAGCGCAATTTCGCCGATCTGCGCGCGCCGGCCGATGGCTTGATCAGCAAGCGTCTGGTGCAGCCGGGACAGGTGGTGTCGGCCGGCATGGAACTGCTGCGGCTGATCCGCGACGGCCGCCTGGAGTGGCGCGCCGAGCTGTCTGCCACGCAGCTGGCTCGGGTGCGCCCGGGCGACGCGATCCGCCTCACCACCGATCGCGGCCAGGTGCTGGAAGGCCGGGTGCGCGCGGTCAGTCCGGGCGTGGATGCCGCCACCCGCACCGGCACCGTGTTCGCCGACCTGCCGCCGGGACTGATCCAGTCCGGCGCGTTGCAGGCCGGCGCCTACCTGCAGGGCCGCATCGCCACCGGCGCGGACACCGCGCTGGCCATTCCGGCGGCCGCCGTGGTGTTGCGCGACGGCTTTCCCACCGTGTTCGTGGTGGATGCCCAATCGCAGGTGCAGCAGACCCAGATCGCCACCGGTGCCCGCGACGGCGACTTCGTGCAGGTGAACGAAGGTCTGGAGTCCGGCGCGCGGGTGGTGGTGGACGGCGCCGGGTTTCTGGCCGACGGTGATCGGGTGCGGGTGGTGTCGGCCGCCGCGGCCGGCGCTTCCGGCAAGGCCGTGGTCGCCGGCACGGACGCGCAGCCATGAGCGGCGGCGGCAACCTGTCCAGCTGGGGCATCCGCAACCCGGTGCCCTCGGTGATGCTGTTCTTCGTGCTGTGCGTGGCCGGGCTGTGGGGGTTCCACCAGCTGCCGGTGGCGCGTTTCCCCGACGTCGCCTTCCCCATGACCACGGTCACGGTGATCCAGCCCGGCGCCTCGCCGGCGCAGCTGGAAACCGAAGTGACGCGCAAGGTGGAGGATTCGCTGGCCACCATTCCCAACGTGAAGCGCATCACCTCCAGCGTGGTGGAGGGCACCAGCACCACCGCGGTCGAGTTCCATCTCGATACCGACCTGATGGAGGCGCTGAACGACAGCAAGGACGCGGTGACCCGCATCCGCATGGACCTGCCGCAGGACATCCAGGAGCCGGTGATCACCAAGGTGGAGATCGGCGGTTCGCTGCTGACCTACGCGGTGTCGGCGCCCAACATGACTCCCGAGGCGCTGTCGTGGTTCGTGGACCGCGACGTGGCCCGCGCCGCCTACGGCGTGGAAGGGGTGGCCTCGGTCAAGCGCATCGGCGGGGTGGAACGGCAGGTGCGGGTGGATCTGGATCCGCAGGCGCTGGAGGCGTTGGGCATCACCGCTGGTGATGTGTCGCAGCAGCTGGCGCTGACCCAGGTGGAGCGTCCCGGCGGCAAGGCCGAGATCGGCGATGGCCAGCAGACCATCCGCGCCGTGGGCACCGTGGCCACGGCGCAGGCGCTGCGCGAGTACAGCATCACCCTGCCCGATGGCCGCTCGGTGCGGCTGGACAGCATCGCCCGCATCACCGACGGCGCGGCCGATCCGGACCAGGCGGCGCTGCTGGATGGCAAGCCGGTGGTGGGCTTCGCCCTGGCCCGCACCCGCGGCTCGGACGAACTGGACGTGCGCGATGGCGTGCAGACGGTGCTGGCGGAGCTGGAAAAGACCCATCCGGGCATGCAGTTCCGGCTGGTCAGCGACATGACCGACGAGACCGAGAATTCGTTCCGCTCGTCGATGCACATGCTGGTGGAAGGCGCGCTGCTGGCACTGGTGGTGGTGTGGTGGTTCCTGCGCGACTGGCGCGCCACCTGGATTTCCGCACTGGCGCTGCCGCTGTCGATCATCCCCACCTTTGCGGTGATCTATTTCCTCGGCTTCACCCTGAACATGATCACGCTGCTGGCGCTGTCGGTGGTGGTGGGCATTCTGGTGGACGATGCGATCGTGGAGATCGAGAACATCGTGCGCCACCTGGGCATGGGCAAGACGCCGCTGGAAGCGGCCAGCGACGCCGCCGACGAGATCGGCACCGCGGTGATCGCCACCTCGATGACCCTGGCCGCGGTGTTCATCCCGGTGGCGTTCATGCCCGGCATCGCCGGCAAGTTCTTCCGCGAATTCGGCTGGACCGCCGCCACCGCGGTGCTGTTCTCGCTGCTGGTGGCGCGGTTGCTGACCCCGATGATGGCCGCGCACCTGCTGAAACCGCATGTCGACCACGGCCACGATTCGCGCAGCATGCGCCGCTACCTGGGCTGGGTCGACACCGCCCTGCGCCACCGCTGGAAGACGCTGCTGTTGGCAGGAGCGTTGTTCGCGCTGTCGCTGGGGATGATTCCGTTCATCCCGGCCACCTTCATCCCGCCGTCGGACCAGAGCCGCAGCATGCTGTCACTGGAATTGCCGCCCGGTGCGCGGGTGGAGGACACCGTACGGGTGGCCGAACGTGCCCGCGCGCTGCTGGCCGACATTCCGGAATTGCAGCAGGTCTTCACCCAGGCCGGCAGCGTGCCGGATCTGGGCGATCCGGCGCAGTCCGGCGTGCCCGATCCGCGCAAGGCGGTGCTGACCCTGGAATGGGGCGAACGCGGATCGCGCGACCGCACCCAGAAACAGCTGGAAGACCTCGCCCGTGCGCGCCTGAGCGAACTGCCCGGCGTGCGGGTGAGTTTCATGAGCAACGAACCGGGCAAGCAGATGTTGCTGGTGCTGTCCGGCGACGATCCGGTGAAACTGGATGCCGCTGCCGCCGCGGTGGAGAGCGGGGTGCGTGGCATCGAAGGACTGGGCAGCGTGTCCTCGTCGGCGTCGCTGCTGCGGCCGGAACTGCAGATCGTGCCCGATCCGGCGCGTGCCGCCGACCTGGGCGTGGCCACCGCGGCGATTGCCGAGGCTGCGCGCATCGCCACCGCCGGCGACTACACCCAGCGCCTGGCGAAGCTCAACCTGCCCGACCGGCAGATCCCGATCCGGGTGGGTTTCGATCGCGAGGCGCTGCGCGATCCGGCCAACATCCAGCAGCTGCGGGTGCGCGGCAAGGCCGGTCCGGTGCCGCTGGATGCGGTGGCCGACATCGTGCCGGGCAGCGGGCCGTCGATCATCAGCCGCTACCAGCGCCAGCGCAACGTGACCATCACCGCCGAGTTGAACGGCAGGGCGCTGGGCGAGGTGATGCAGCAGGTGCAGCAGCTGCCGGCGGTGCAGAAGCTGCCGCCGGGGGTGGCCTTCCTCAACTCCGGGGACACGGAAGTGTTCGTGGAATTGTTCACCGGCTTCCTGATGGCCATGGTTGCGGGTATCGCCTGCATCTACATGGTGCTGCTGCTGCTGTTCAAGCACCCGATGCAGCCGCTGACCATCCTGGCGGCGATTCCGCTGTGCGCCGGCGGCGCGTTCGGGGCGTTGCTGATCACCCAGAACATGCTGTCGCTGCCGGCGCTGATCGGGCTGCTGATGCTGATCGGCATCGCCACCAAGAACTCGATCCTGCTGGTGGACTATGCGGTGATGGCCGAGGACCAGCACGGCCTGCCGCGGCACGAGGCCCTGGTCGATGCCTGCCGCAAGCGTGCGCGTCCGGTCATCATGACCACCATCGCGATGGGCGCGGGCATGCTGCCGCTGGCGCTGGGCTTTGCCGGCGATTCCAGCTTCCGCGCGCCGATGGCCTGGGCGGTGATCGGCGGCTTGATCACCTCCACCGCGCTCAGCCTGATCGTGATTCCGGCGGCCTACACGGTGCTGGATGATCTGGGCGGCTGGATCGCGCGCAAGCTGGGCCGCAGGCACGGCACTGGACCGCACCTCGCCACGCCGGCCGGCAGCGGCAGCGCCCACTGATTGCCGGGAACGCGCAGCCGGTCACGGTTCGCCGTGGCCGTGCTCCGGTGCACGGGTTGACTTGTCATCGCCTGCGGGTACTGTGCGGAGGGTGGCGGCTTTCACGCCCATTCACCCGCACCGTCCCCCCGCACTCATCAGTACCCAAGGAATCCAGATGCGCCTGCATCACGCATTGCCCTGTCTGCTGTCCGTGGCCGTTGCCGCCGGACTGGCCTTGTCCGCGCCCGCTGCCGAAGCGGCGGTGTTCATCAACGAACTGCATTACGACAACGCCGGCAGCGATACCGGCGAAGCGGTGGAAATCGTGGCCACGGCCGGCGAATCGCTGTCCGGCTACCGGGTGTACCTGTACAACGGCAGCAGCCCCACCAGCGCCACCTATTACGCCAATACGGCCGTGCCGGCCGGCAGCGTGACGAGCTGCGGCGGCTCGGTGCGCATCGCGGCGGTCAATTACGCGGCCGATGGCATGCAGAACGGCGCCAACGACGGCGTGGCGCTGGTCAATGCCGCCGGCCAGGTGGTGGATTTCATCAGTTACGAAGGCCAGATCAAGGCCGGCAACGGCCCGGCCGCCGGCAAGACCAGCCGCAACCTGCCGGTGTCGGAAAGCAACAGCACGCCGGTGGGCACCTCGCTGCAGCTGCGTGGCAGCGGCTCTGTGGTGGGCGACTTCAGCTGGGCGGCATCGTCGGCGCGCAGCGTCGGCGCCTGCAATGCCGGGCAGACCTTCAGCGGCGGCGGCACCCCGACCGATCCGGTGCCGAGCATCACCGGCACCACGCCGGTGGCCGGCGCCAGCGACTTCCCCACCGCCGGCGATCTGGTCGCCAGCTTCAGCGAATCCGTGAACGCGGCATCGGGTGCCTTCGCCCTGAGCTGCGCCACGTCCGGCACGGTGGGCCTGAGCCATGCCGCGTCGGGCGGCAGTTTCACCATCGGCACCAGCAAGCTGCTCAGCCCGGGCGAGTCCTGCAACTTCACCATCAACGCCGCGGCCATCACCGACAGCGCCGGACAGCATCCGGCGGCCAATCGCACGGTGAATTTCCAGGTGGCTGCCGGTGGCGGCCAGACCGGCTACTACAGCCGGGTGAACACCAGCAGCCCGTCGCAGCTGCGCTGCTCGCTGCACGCCACCATCAAGGACCACACCTCGTACCCGTACAGCAGCAGCACCGGCACCAGCACCTGGAGCATCCTGGAAATCGCCGACGAGGATCCGTCCAACCCCGGCCGCATCCTCGACATCTACCGCAACCACAGCTATCCGAAAGTCAGCGGACGCGCCGGCACCGGCAGCGGCATCACCTACAACCGCGAGCACACCTGGCCGAAATCGCTGGGCTTTTCCTCGGCCACCGGCGACAAGGGCCTGCCCTACGCGCCGCACACCGACACCCACATGCTGTACCTGTCCGACACCGACTGGAACAGCAGCCGCGGCAACAAGCCCTACGCCAATTGCGCCAGTGGCTGCAGCGAGCGCGTCACCGAATCGTATCTGGGCGTGGGCGGCGGCAGCGGACCGTACCCGGGCAATTCCAACTGGGTGGTGGGGAGCGACGGCAACAGCGGTTCGTTCGAAACCTGGTGGCATCGCAAGGGCGATGTGGCCCGGGCCGTGCTGTACATGGCGATCCGCTACGAAGGCGGCAGGCACGGCGCCACCGGACAGAGCGAACCGGACCTGGAACTCACAGACGACCGCAGCAGGATCGTGATGACGTCCAGTTCGCCCGCCTACATGGGCCTGCTGTCCACGCTGCTGCAATGGCACCAGGCCGACCCGCCCGATGCCCGCGAACGCGCCCGCAACGAAGTGATCTTCAACTTCCAGGGCAATCGCAACCCGTTCATCGACCATCCCGAATGGGCCACGCAGGCGCTGTTCACCTCGGCCAAGCCGGGCAGCTGCCAGTTGAACTGATCACACGCCGGAATCCGTCACCGACAACGGCACCTGCAAGGGTGCCGTTGTCGGTTGCGGCGCAGTGCAATCTGGCACGGTGCCCGCCTCTCCCGGGGCCTCCATTGGCCCTTGCAGGGCCAGCCACGGCGCTTCAAGTGCCACGCTTGGCGCTTTTTTCGTCACCGTTGTCGCTTTCAGCGCCGGCGTTGACGATTTTTTCGCCATCGTTGGCGCCGGAAGTGCAAACCACGACGCTTCGCCGGCAGCGCATGGCGCTTTTTTCGTCACCCGTGCCACTTTCAGTGCCGGTGTTGACGCTTTTTTCGCCATGGTCGGCGCTGTCAGTGCCAGGCATGGCGCTTTTTTCGCCATCACCGACCCGGAAAGCGACGCCCGCCGCGCTGCAAGACCCGGTCACGCCCTCGGCGAACGTCGCAGCCAGCGCTGCCGCAGCCACGCCGCCAGCGCCATCACCAGCAGATACACCGCATAGCCCACCGAGGTGGCCAGCACCTGCGGCCACAGATGATGACCCGGATCGGCGTGGCCGAATGCCCACAGCGTGGCCACGGCGAAGGCCAGCAGCGCCAGCAGCAGGGCGACGGCATCGAAGCGGCGCCGCGCCGGCGTGCGCGGCTGTCGCGGATACAGCCAGAACAGCGCCCCCAGGATCAGGAACCACGGCGTGAACAGCACCAACGCCAGCAGCGGGAACTGGCCCAGGGTCATGCGTTGTCGGCCTCGGCGCGGGCGGCGGCCAGGCGATCCAATGCGGCGCGGACCTCGTCCAGGGTCACGCCATCGGCCAGCCACTCGCGCAGCCGGGCCTCATCGCCCTGCCCGGCCTTCAGCGCGGCGACGTGCTGGCCGGCCTCGCGCGGCGCGTTGAAGCCACCGCCGTGCAGCAGCACGCGCTCGCCATCGCTCAGCTTGAAATGGAAGCTGCCGTCGGCTTCGCGGTATTGCTTCACCACGGGCAGTGCCGTGGTCTTGCCGGATGCGCCGTCGTTCTCCGCCACCGTCGCCTGCGACAGGTCGCGCAGGCCGACCGCCTCGCGCAGGCGGACCAGCATCGGCGTGGCATGCCGGGCACGCAGGCGCGCAGCGCCGTCGCGCAGCTGCGCTTCGATGTCGGCCGGGCGCGCCATCAAGGCCTCGTAGCGCTCGCGCAGCGGTGCCACTTCGGCATCGATGCGTTCGAACAGACGCTGCTTGGCCTCGCCCCAGCCGATGCCCTCGGCGTAGGCCTGGCGCATGGCGGCGGTTTCCTCCGCATCGGCGAACGCCTGGTAGATCTGGAACAGCGCCGAGCCGTCGGTGTCCTTGGCTTCGCCGGGGCTGCGCGAATCGGTAACGATGCCGGCGATCGCCTTCTGCAACTGCGGCCGCGGCGCGAACAGCGGGATGGTGTTGTCGTAGCTTTTCGACATCTTGCGGCCGTCCAGCCCCGGCAGCGTGGCCACCTGCTCCTCGACCGCCGCCTCCGGCAGCACGAAGTGCTCGCCATACAGATGATTGAAGCGCTGGCCGAAGTCGCGTGCCATCTCAATGTGCTGCACCTGGTCGCGGCCCACCGGCACTTGCTGTGCATTGAACAGCAGGATGTCGGCGGCCATCAGCACCGGATACATGAACAGCCCGGCTGTGATGCCGGCATCCTCGTCCAGCGCCTCGGCGCGGTTGCGTTCCACCGCGGCCTTGTAGGCATGGGCACGGTTCAGCAGGCCCTTGCCGGCCACGCAGGTCAGCAGCCAGGTGAGTTCGGTGATTTCGGGAATGTCGCTTTGCCGGTAGAACCACACCGACGCCGGATCCAGTCCGCAGGCCAGCCAGCTGGCGGCGATCTCCAGGGTGGAGCGCTGCACGCGCTCCGGATCCTGCACCTTGATCAACGCGTGGTAATCGGCCAGGAAGAAGAAACTTTCCGTGCCCGGCGCGCGTGCGGCGGCGATGGCCGGGCGGATCGCGCCCACGTAGTTGCCCAGATGCGGGGTGCCGCTGGTGGTGATGCCGGTCAGGACGCGGGTAACGGCAGGCATGGGGAACAGGAAGCCAATCGATGGCCGATCAGTGTAACCGCGCCGCTCAACCCCATTGCCTCAGCTGGTGCGTTGACCTTTGCACATCCGACGGACATCCATCGCCATGCCCAATCCCGCCCGCCTGTCCACCGCCGTCCTCGCCGCCTGCCTGCTGCTGCCCGCCGGCTGCCAGCTGGCCGCCGCCCGCTCGCTGGTGGACGTGGACCTGATCGACCGCGACAGCGGTTACACCCTGCCCGAGTACAGCGCCCGCGGCGACATCTTCGTGCCCGGCGAACCGGGCCGCCGCTACAGCGTGCGCCTGAGCAACCAGAGCGGCGAGCGCGTGCTGGTGGTGCTGTCGGTGGATGGCGTGAACGCCGTCACCGGCCAGACCGCTAGCCCCGCACAGGCCGGTTACGTGCTGGAGCCGTGGGAAACCGCCGACATCGACGGCTGGCGCAAGTCGATGGACGACATCGCCCAGTTCTACTTCACCGACCTGCCCGACAGCTATGCCGCACGCACCGGCCGTCCCGGCAACGTCGGCGTTGTGGGAATCGCCGTGTTCCGCGAGCGCGAGGTGCGCGTGTACCCGCGTCCCTATCCACGGCCCTATCCGATGCCCTCGCCGCCGTGGTCGCGCTCCGGCCATGCCGAGGAAGCGGCTTCCGCACCCTCTGCATCCGCCGAAGCGGCCGGCGATGCCGCTGCCCCGCAGTCCAGCGCACCCTACGGCGGCAGCAGCGCACGCCAGCGCGTGGGCACCGGCCACGGGGCGCGTGAATGGTCGCCGACCCAGTACACCAGTTTCATCCGCGCCAGCTCGCGCCCGGTCCAGGTGCTGGAACTGCGCTACGAGTCGCCGCAGGCCCTGTCGGCGATGGGCATCGTGCCGTACCCGTACGATCGCAGCGATGTGCGACCGGGCGAGCCGCGCGCCTTCCCGAATGGGTTGGTGCCCGACCCGCCGGGCTGGTGAGGCGTTGCGTCCACGCCCTGCACCGTCCGGCTTGACGAGGACCGGCGGTGCGGGGCGGCGGACCTACTTAGCATGACCTTTGCAACAAACCATGCATGGTGCAGATGAAAACGGAGCGGATGCCAGGCATCCACTCCGTTCCCCATGGGTTGGATGGGTAGGCATCGTCTGCCCACACCATCGGTTATGGCCTGATCAGTGCAGGGTGCTTTCGAAGTCGCGGATCTCGCGCTCGGCGCGCTCGCGATCCCAGCCATAGGTTTCCTGCAGCTTGCCGGACAGATACTTGCTGTCGCCGGCGGCGACGTCGAACACGTCATCGGTCAGATCGCCCCACTTGGCCTGGGCCTTGCCCTTCAATTGGGTCCACTTGCCGGCAATGATGTCTTTGTTCATGTCTGATACTCCTCACGCTTTGGGGGAAAGAAACCGCAGCAACGGGGCTGTTTCGGTTTCGGTACCACTATGCCGCCGTGGGGTGTAGGGGAGGATGATCTGCCGATGAAGATTCCGCTAAAACGACCACTGGTGTGATTGCGTGTCCCGTGCAGCCTGTTTGGGTCCTGCAGACACGAAAAAGGCCGGCGCAGGGCCGGCCTTGGTGACGCGCGAACCACCTTCAGGCGGTCATGCGGCCTGGCATCAGCACTTGCCGTCCTTGCAGTCCTCGGCCTTGTCCTCGACCTTCTCGCCGACTTTCTGCACGTCCTTGCCGGCACCGGCCATGGTGTTGCAGGCGGTCAGGAAGCCGCCGGAAAACAGGGCGACCAGCAGCAGGGCAGTGAAACGCTTCATGGGAATTCTCCACAGGTGGTTGAACGGATGACACCGGCCGTGCCGACGTGTGTGGGCATGAAACCCGCGACGGCGTGAAGCGGATGTGCATCGCGCAGAGCATGCATGGGCGACCAAGGCCGGGTCAGGGCTTCCGTTCAGGAAATGCAAACGGTGATCCGTCGCCTCAGTCGCGCATCAGCGTGGACTTGCCGAACAGGCTTTCCACCAGATCCACGGCCAGTTCGGCGGTGGCGTTGCGGGTGTCCAACGCGGGATTCACTTCCACCACGTCCAGCGAGCCCATGCGGCCGGTGTCGGCGATCATCTCCATGATCAGCTGTGCCTCGCGGTAGTTCACCCCGCCCGGCACGCGGGTGCCGGTGCCGGGGGCGATGGCCGGATCGAGCATGTCCACATCGAAGCTGACATGCAGATGGGTGTTGCCATCCACGCCGTCCAGCACTTCCTCCATCACCCGGCGCATGCCGATCTCGTCGATGTAGCGCATGTCGTAGATGTCCAGGCCGTGTTCTTTCACCAGCCGTTTTTCGCCGGGATCGACCGAGCGGATGCCGATCTGGCGGATCTGTTCGGGGCGCAGCGCCGGGCCGGGGCCGCCCAGTTCCACCAGTTCGCGCGGCCCCAGACCGCACAGGCAGGCCACCGGCATGCCGTGGATGTTGCCGGACGGGGTGATGTCGCGGGTGTTGAAGTCGGCGTGCGCGTCCAGCCAGATCACCCGCAGGTCCAGACCGTTGCGGCGGCAATGTCCGGCCACGGCGGCAATCGCCCCCACGCCCAGGCAATGGTCGCCGCCCAGCAGGATCGGCATCCGGCCTTCGGCCAGGATCGCGCTGCTGCGCTGCATCACCGCCCGATTCCAGGCGGTCACTTCCTGCAGATGGCGGTAGCCCTGGTCCGGACCGGTCACCGGATTGGCCGGACCTTCCACATCGCCGGCATCGTGCACGTCGATGCCGTGGCTGCGCAATGCGGCGGGCAGACCGGCCACGCGCAGGGCTTCCGGGCCCATCGAGGCACCGCGGTGGGCCGCGCCCACGTCGGTGGGGGCGCCGAACAGGGTCACGGCTCGGGAAATGGGGGTCATGATGATCGCAACGGCTGGTGCCGACAGTCTGACTCGAACAGACGACCTACCGCTTACAAGGCGGTTGCTCTACCAACTGAGCTATGCCGGCGTGGTCGGCCATTCTAGCCGGGCCGGCCGGGATTGGCACGGCGATGCCGTTCAGCGCAGGCTGGCGCAGTCGACGGGGCTGGCGCGCAACAGCTGCAGGCGATGGCGGACCTGGTCGGGCGTGACGCCGTCAGCCAGCTCGAAGGCGATCGATGGTTCCACCACGCTGTCGGCCGGTTGCACCTGGGTGGGAAAGCCCTTTTCCGCAAGCGTGGCCTGATGCCGTTGCGCATTGGCGCGCTGGCCGAACCGGCCCAGCGCAATCGTGTGGGCTTCCTCGCCCTGGCTGAGCAGGATCTGGTCGGTGAAGCCGGTCGCGATGAGGCGCTGCTGCAGTGCCTTGGCGGCGACGCCATCGGCCTGCGGCGGGCTGACCACGCGCCACGCGCGCGGCGCCGGTTCGGCCGGTCGCGGGGTGTGGCGCGGCGTACCCACCGCCAGACCGCTCAGGGCCTGCGCGCCGGGCACGCTGTCCACCGGCCCGAACGCGAAACACTGGCCCGAACCGGCGATGACCGGCGCCGGCGCTGCGGCCGTGGCAGGGGAGGTCGGGGCCGGTGACGCAGCAGCCGGGGTCGCCGCGCGCGGTGCGGCTTCGCCCACCACCTGCAGGCCGGGGGTACCGGGCGGCAGCGTGACCGGCGCGGGTTTGGGCACGGCCGGTGCGGCGAACCCCTGCCACAGGGCCACGCCCAGATTCAGCATCACCAGCAGCACGATCAGCGAACGCATCAGCATGGCGGCAGTGTAGCGGCCGGCCGAGGGAATCGGACAGCGGCGATGCTCATGCCGGGCGCACACTGACTTCGCCGGCATGCACCGGCCACTGCCGCCCCTGCGCATCGGCCAGCAGCAGGGCGCCGTCACGATCGATGCCCATGGCGATGCCGTCCTGCCGCGCGCCTGTTCCAGACTGCACCCGCACGCGACGACCATGCAGGGCGTCGTATTGGCCGTACGCCTCGCGGAACGGGTCCAGCCCGGCCGTGTCGAACAACGCCAACGCCGGCAGCAGCGCATCCAGCACCACGCCCGCAGTCCGGTTGCGCGATGCCGCATCGCCCAGCACGCTGCGCAGGTCGATCCACGGTTGTCCGATCGCCGCCGCCGCATCGGCCGGCATGCACACGTTGATGCCGATGCCGATCACCAGCGGCAATCCACCGGCATCGACGCTGCCGGCCGACTCCACCAGCACCCCGGCCAGTTTGCGGCCATCCACCAGCACGTCGTTGGGCCATTTCAGTTGCGCGGAGGCCACGCCCAATCGCTGCAGGGCTTGCACCAGCGCCACGCCGCTCACCAAGGCAATGCCGGCCAGCCGTGCCGGCGGTCCCTGGAAGCGGCGCAGCACCGACAGATACAGGTTCATGCCCAGTGGAGAGGCCCACTGCCGCCCGCGCCGGCCGCGTCCCTGGCTTTGGCCTTCGGCCAGCAACACTGCGGTCCCGGTCGCAGGCGCCCGCTGCCGCAGCAGTTCGGCATTGGTGGAAGCCAGCTGCCACGCCAGCTGCAGCTGCTGCAGCTGCGCCTGTGCGGCACCGCCCAGCATCGACAGAATGTCTTGCGGTTGCAGCCACTCGTGTTGTGGCTGCCGCTGCCAGACGCCGGGGCGGTCGGAAACCGGCGTCACCGCCGCGGCGGCCACCAGGTCCGCCAGCACCGCCTGCAGCGCATCTGCGTCGCAGCGCAGGTCATGTATCAGCACATCGGTGCTCATCGCTGCAGGCGCCAGCGCTTGCAGCACGGCATGGGGCAACGAGCGGATCACGCGTGGCGCGGTGGTGGCGGACATCGCCCGATTATCGGCCAGTCCCGCGGATCGGCGACCGCTTGCGCACCGTGTGGCGATCGACTGCTATAGTCGGATGTTCCGCCCCGCCCCCGGATCCCACCCATGTCTCCGTTTCGCCTGTGCCGTGGCGCTGCGCTGCTTGCGGTGGTTGCAGCCGGATCGATCGGCAGCACCGCATGGGCCGCCGAGTCGACGCGTGCCAGCGAGCCGCGCGACGGGTGCAGCTGCGCCTGCAAGGTCGATGACGATGCCACCCCGGCCACCTGCGGCAAACCCGGCACCGACAGCCGTGTCGACGGCGATCGCAAAGGCGGCGCTCCGGCCGCGGTCAGCCGCAGGCCGCGCTGGCACCGCTACCTGCCGGGCATGATCCGCTGATCGATCGGGCAGCCGATTTTCAAGGTCCCGGTGGCAACCGCACCACGAACCGGGCGCCACCCAGCTCTTCCGAACGCTCCACCTGCAACGTGCCGTCGTAGCCGTGCACGATGTCCTGCACGATGGACAGGCCGATGCCGTGGCCTTGCACGCGTTCGTCGCCACGCACGCCACGCTGCAGCACCAACGCCACCTTGTCCGCCGCGATGCCGGGGCCGTCGTCGTCCACCGCCAGCAGCAGGCCGTCGCGCCGGCCGTCCGCGCCGGGCTGGGGCTGCACCGTCAGCAGCACCCGTGATCGCGCCCACTTGAAGGCGTTTTCCAGCAGGTTGCCCAGCAGTTCCTGCAGATCGCCGGTTTCGCCGTGGAAGCGCGCCGTCGGATCGATCTCGAATTCGCACAGGGCGCCCTTGCCCGCGTGGATCTTCTCCAGCCCCTGCACGATCGCCTCGGCCACCGGTTCGATGGCCACTTCGGCCGCGAACAGCTTGTGTCCGCCGGATGCCGCGCGCGACAGCTGGTAACTCACCAATGCGTTCATCCGCTGCAATTGCGTGTCCAGCTCGGTCCGCAGCGCATCCGCATCGCCGCCGCTGTCCAGCTGGGTGCGCAGCACCGCCAGTGGCGTCTTCAGGCTGTGGGCCAGATCGGCCAAGGTGTTGCGCTGGCGTTCCAGTTGCACGCGTTCGCTGTCGATGAAGGCGTTGATGCTGTCGGTCAGCGGTGCCAGTTCGCGCGGATGCAGTGGACTCATGCGTTCGGCCTGGCCACGCTGCACCCGCTTCAGCTCGTCGATCACGTTGCGCATCGGCCGCAGGCTCCAGCGCAGCACGCTGGCCTGCAGCAGCAGCAGCAGCAGCCCGGCAATGACCAGATTCACCCACAGCGCGCTGCGGAACGTGGCCACCTGTTGCGGCAGCACCCCGGCGTCTTCCATCACGTAAATGGTGTAGGGAAACTCGGCCTGCTCGCCACGGCTGGCATCGATCATGCCGATGCCGTAGCGGTACACCATGCCGCGGCTGCCGTCGCTGCGCACGATCGGCAGCGGCTGGTCGAAAGCCTCCTGCAGCGGGCCCAGCATCCGGCCGGCCGGTATCTGCTGGCCGGCAGCGGACATCGATGTCCAGGCGCCATTGGGCAGCACCACCACGGCGTACAATCCGCCTCCGGGGCGATCGAACCGGCCGTTGGGCGAGCGCTCCGGCTCGATCAGGCTGCCATCGCGGGCGAACTCGATGGCGCCGGCATAGTCGTATGCATAGCTTTTCAGACGATCCTGCAGGCCTGCGCCGGCCACCGCCATGAAGGCCCGGTCCAGGGCGAAGCCGGCCAGCGCCAGGAACGCCACCAGGCCCACGCTGGCCGCCAGCAACTGCCGTGTCTGCAGCGATCGCGGTCGCCACTGCTGCAGCAACGGCCTGCGCCCTTGCGTCGTCACGGGGCGGGCCGTCCCGGGCGCCGGAGCGCCCGGATCAGGCGTCGCTGTTGCTGCGGGCGATGGCGAACCGGTAGCCACGGCCACGCACCGTCTCGATCGGTTTCAGCGCACCGTCCGGGTCCAGCTTCTTGCGCAGGCGCCCGATGAAGACTTCCAGCACGTTCGAATCGCGGTCGAAATCCTGCTGGTAGATGTGTTCGGTCAGGTCGGCCTTCGACACCAGTTCTCCGGCATGCATCATCAGGTATTCCAGCACCTTGTACTCGTAGCTGGTCAGATCGACGTTGCTGCCATTCACGCTGACCGTCTGCGCAGCCAGATCCAGCACCACCGGTCCGCATTCCAGCGACGGCTTGCTCCAGCCGGCGGCACGGCGCACCAGCGCGTTGATGCGCGCCAGCAGTTCCTCGATGTGGAAGGGCTTGACCAGATAGTCGTCGGCGCCCTGCTTCAGGCCATCCACCTTGTCCTGCCAGCTGGAACGCGCAGTGAGGATCAGCACCGGAAACTGCTTGCCTTCATCGCGCAGCGCCTTCACCAGCTCCATCCCGGACATCTTCGGCAGGCCCAGGTCGATGATGCCCACGTCGAACGGCACTTCGCGGCCCATGTACAGGCCTTCCTCGCCGTCCTGGGCGGCATCCACCGCGAACCCTTCACGCTTCAGGCGCGCGGCCAGGGTTTCGCGCAACGGGGCTTCGTCTTCGACCAGCAGGATTCGCATGGGTCACTCCTCAAGGTGGCAATCGCGGCAAAACGCCGCAATTTGCCACCAGCATGCGCATTCAGTCGTCGTCGTCGCGTGTAGGCCGCGGTGACGACTGGGTGGGATCGTCCACATACACGCGCACTCGGCCGCTGTCGTCCAGGACCTTGATGCGATTGACCATCCGCCCGTCGAACTGCATGGCTTCCGCCGACAGCACCCGGCCGCGCGTCGCACGTGCCACCCGGCGCACGCTGTCGGACAGGTCGCGCTGCCGAGGCGTCTCGGCACGATCCGCATTGCCACCGCTTGCATGCGGCGGCGGCCCGTTGCCGTTACCGCGCCCCTGCGCCGCTGCCGACCCGAAGGTCAGCAGGACGACTGCTGCGGCGAGAAGCGACACGCGCTGGCGGAACATGGAAGAAAGTCCGATGCTGATGGACGGCGCACGGGCCGTGGAATGGCTGTCAGTCTGGTCGCGGCGCAGTGAATGCGCACTTAACTTTTCCGGGGATGGTCGACCATCGCGGATCGCGCTGCAATGCCGTTCATCGTGAATGCGATCGCGTTTCCCACTCAGGCTGCCGCGCGTCGGGACGACTCCACCACGGCCAGGGCCTGTTCGACCAACGCCCAATCAGCGCCGGGCCGATGGCCCTGCTCGCTCAGCAGCTGCCGGAACAAGCGCCCACCTGGCTGGCCGTGGAACAGCCCCAGCCAATGCCGCGCCATTGCCTTCAACGGCACGCCGGCTGCCAGTTGCCGCTGCACGTACGGCTGCATTTGCCGCAGCAACTGCGCCCGCGGCTGCACCGACGTGCCATGCAGCTCGGCATGCAAGCGGTGCAGCAAATACGGATCGTGATATGCCGCGCGACCCAGCATCACGCCATCCACATGCTGCAGATGCTGCTGCACTGCCGCAACGGAATTGATGCCGCCATTCAACGTGACCTGCAGCTGTGGCCGCTCGTACTTCAGTCGCCAGGCCCAATCGTGGCGCAGCGGCGGGATCTCGCGGTTTTCCTTCGGCGACAGGCCCTTCAGCCAGGCGTTGCGCGCATGCACGATCACATGCCGGCAACCGGCGGCCGCCACCGTGTCGATGAAGTGGGCGAAACGGTCGTAATCGTCGTCGTCGTCCACGCCCAGGCGGCATTTCACCGTGACCGGCACGTCCACGGCTGCCGCCATGGCCGCCACGCAGTCGGCCACCAGCACCGGCTCGCGCATCAGGCAGGCGCCGAAGCGCCCGGCCTGCACCCGGCTTGAGGGGCAACCGCAATTCAGGTTGATGGCATCGAAGCCGTGTTCGACACCGATCCGCGCGGCCTGCGCCAGCAACGCCGGATCGCTGCCGCCGAGCTGCAGCACCACCGGATGCTCGCTGGCATCCATGGCCAGCAAGCGCGCGCGATCGCCGTGCAGCACCGCATTGGCATGCAGCATTTCCGTGTACACCACCGCCTGCGGCGCCAGCAACCGGTGGAACACCCGGCAGTGGGTGTCGGTCCAGTCGATCATCGGAGCGACGGCAAGTGGGGGATGGGCCAACTGCGTTGTCATCCGTGCATGGTGCCATGCAGCACCGGTAAAGCGCACATCCGGAAACGAAAACGCCGGCCTGAAGGCCGGCGTTTCGTGTTGCGAGCAAGGCTGCCGAGGCAGCGGCTTGCTTAGTTCTTGCGAGCCATATTGGCCATCGATTCGCCGATCGACTTCAGCGCGGTCGAGAAAGACTGCGTGGTGAAGTTCAGTTCTTGGCTGGCAGCCGAGAACTGCGCATTCAACGCCTGACCTTCAGCGGCCAGCTTGGCATCCTCTTTCGGATCGCCGCCACGCTGCGCTGCGTTGTCGGAAATGGCAGCGGAGAGGGCCACCACGCGGGCAGCTTGGATACCCATGGCCTTGCCCATGGCTTCAGCGATGGCCGACAGCCAGCCGCCCTTGCCGCCGGCTTTCGCAGCAGCTTCATTGACAACCGAATTGGCGATGTGGTCGATCGTGCTCTGAACGTCGTTGATACCGAAACCCATGATCTTCTCTCCTGCAGGATTGTGTGAAGTAGGTTGGAAACACCGCCGAATTAAGCTGCCGTTCTGAAGGATTGAAGCGGCGTTGACGGCTTGGATGTAGATTACACAGCCATAGCCCACATGCTACTAGGGTAAACCCTAGGTCAGGTCAACATGCAATTTGTGTTGCACCTTTTGTCAATACCTGAATGCGCTCCTGTGGGCTGTCGCCCCAATTGGGGAATCCCGGGCGGGGCTGTGCATTGTGTTCACGCACCACCTCCTGAACCGCAGCGGCGATCTGATGCAGGGTGACCCGCCTTTCTTGGTGCATCCGCTGCAACGCTCCAGTCTTGAATGCATCGGCAACGGCCGAGCGATAGCCCTCAGCCATCGTAGATCGCTGCATCAAGTGATCAATGCGGAACAGCCTCAAAAATAGACGGTACAGATGCGATGCGCGTCCATTGAACGTGCTGCTTCGGTCGGTTCGTATCTGCACGATGGGCATCTGCAACTGTTTGAAGTACGGCATCACGTGTTGCCGCAGCAGGACGACCGAAGCATCGGGGCGCTTGTTGTGATGCGCCATGCCGAACATGTACAACGAACTGGTGTCCAACACGTAATGGATGTATAGGGGCAACTTCCCATCACCATATTTGCCTGCGAAAAGAATGCCCTGATAGAGATGCGCACCTGGCAATTCCGCAATCGAAGCACGTTGGGCGAAGAGTGGATTGAACCGTTCCACGAATCCGCACTGTTCAGCACTCAAAGACCCACTCATCTGGTACAGCTTTTCCAGCGCAAGCCAACGCTGTCTTCGCGTCCCTAGTCCCAATTTGCCCAAGTCACTCTGAATGGTGCGATATGAGACGGGCAAACCCGTTTCCGCGCGCACTTGCTCGGTCAAGTCCTGGAGTCCGGCTGTGGGATGTTTAAGTGCCAGCTTTCCCAGCAAGTTCTGGCGCAGCGACGTACGCCCTGCGCCACTGAGTGCAGTCGACTTGGTCTGTCCTCCACCTCGTTGCGCAATCTCCCTGTAGCGATAGAACTGAGTACGGGTAACGCCGCAACGTCGGCACGCCTCGGCGACATTACCCAGTTGCATCGCAAGCGCCAGTACACGATGTGCCTTAGCCTCAGGCTCGATCACGTGTTTCGCCTCAATCGGCGAATCGCATCGATGCTGTGTTCAGGAGGCAAGCCGTTTCACCGTCGACGTGGCGGCGGCGGGCGGCGTTGCGACAGCTGGCGGGCGGGACGGCCTGTCTCTGCGCTTCCATACGGAGTCGGGGGCGGTTGCTGGGATGGTCCCTGCTTGTTGTTCTGCTGAACCAGCCACTCTCGCGCAGCTTCCTCGCCCTCTTCTTCCAGACGCCGGCCGTATTCCAACGCCAGACGCACTTCATCCGTATCCAGTTCGCGAAGTGCCGTGTCGATCTCGGCGGAAAGAGTCTGCTTATCGGAGTTGTCGAGGATGCCCAGTTCCGCCAATCGATCGATGGTATCTGAGAAACTGGCCCTGATCAGTTGTAAGTCCGGCGGGCCCAACTGCCGTGGTGTCTGCTTCAATGCTTCGGAGTATGCACCTAGGATCTGTTCGCGCTCGTCAGCAGACAGGTTGCGATCCTGCCGCAGGGTTTCTTCGAACTGAATGACGAGACGCTCACGTTCCGCCGCGTCCGGCATATCTACCGCAGTCTGATCCGTATTCGGTTTCGTAGATTCTAGGTCCCTGTCTGCTGCTCTGATGGGGGGAATATTTCCAGCGGGGCTTCCAGGGTGAGGGGGGCGCTGCGCAGGACGGCGGCGAATCGGTGGTCTGGACATGATTGATCTGCAGAATTATGGTCGATATGCGCCTACATCGTGACCAATGCCGGTGCGGTTGGTCAACCCATGAACTCCGAATCGACCTCGATCTGCCCCAATCCTGCTTGGGCAAAACGACGGGACAACGACGGAATGGCGCGGGAAATGGCGTTGTAGCTCTCGCGCGAGGTGGTGTCGGCCTTGAGCGTCCAGCCGCCTTGCGCATTGCGGCTCAGCAGCAGGTTGGTGGCCGGCAGGGTGCGGTCATCCATGCGCAGCAGCACTTGGCCATCCCGCGCATTGTCCTGGCTGACGGCCAGCTGCTTGACATGCTTTTCGACCATCTCGCTGAACGCCTGCGGGTTGAAAGCGGCGGCCTGATTGGCGGCGGCGGGGTTGCTGGTGGCCTGGTGCACCACTTGATGTGCATGCAGCAAGCCGGCCATTTCGCCAGTCAGTGGGGCGGGCTTGCCGGCATCGCCCTGCTGATCGTGCTGTTGACCGCCCTGCTGGCGTCCGGCCTGTTCGCGCAGAGCGGCCACGTGCTGGCCATCGTCGCCGGTGGCGCGCTGCTGGGCGGCCATGTCTGCGGTCTGGCCGGCACGGGTCATGCCCTCCTGCTTGCCCTCCTGGCCGCGACCCTGCTGCAGCGCGGCCCTGTCGGCGTTGCGCTCCATCAGCTTGTCGAAGCGGTCCGATGATTCGCGCGGCGGCGGATCCTTCTCGGCCGGCTTGCTGCGGCCGCTGGTCTCGCTGGCCTGGTCGGCAGCCTGGCGGTTCTGGCTGGAGATGCTGGGTGTGGTCATGGCAATGGTCTCCGGTCGGGTCGGATCAATTCTTTCGTCTCGATAATGCCGCATTGAAGAGCTCTTCGGCGTCGGATTCCTCCTGCCGGGCTTCTTCGGCCTTCAGTTCGGTCTTCCACACGCTCTTGCGCTTGTGCAGCGCGTCTTCGCGTCCCTTGGCGCGGAAGAAGGCATCGCGCGCCTCCTGCAGGGCCTTTTCGGCGGCTTTCAGCGCCTCCTGGGCCTTGGCCAGGCGCCCGCGGGCGGCCACGACCTGCTCGGCGAGGAAGTCGATGTGGGCTTCGCGCTGGGCCAGGGCCATCGGCCAGGGCACGCCGTCCGGCGGTGCGGCCATCAGGTTCAGGCGATGCTGCTGGCGGTCGTTCTGCAGATTGGCGATTTCGCCTTCCACCGCGCGGCAGTCCTCCTGGCGGGCGCGCACGTCCTTCTGTTTGTCCATCACCACCTGCCGCGCCGCCTCGGTGCGGTGTTCGCGCAGCTTCAGCAGCGTCTGCAGGGGATAGCGTTTCATGCGAACAGCCTGCGCAGCGCGTCGGCGGACTGGTTGAACGGTACCACTTCGTTGACCGGCTGCTGCAGCAGCTTGCGCATGGCGTCGATCTTGGCGATGGCGATGTCGGCATCGGGATCGGAGCCGCGCTTGTACTCGCCCAGCTGGATCAGCAGTTCGATTTCCTGGTACTTGGCCATGTACTTGCGCAGCAGGCCGGCCGCCTTGAGATGCTTGTCGTCGACAACGCGGGTCATGGTGCGGCTGAGGCTGACCAGGGTGTCGATGGCCGGATAGTGGTACGCCGCCGCCAGCTTGCGCGAGAGCACAATGTGGCCGTCCAGGATCGAGCGCACTTCCTCCACGATCGGGTCGCCGCCGTCCTCGTCCTCGGCCAGCACGGTGTAGAAGGCGGTGATGGAGCCCTTGTCGTTGTTGCCGGCGCGCTCGAACAGCTGCGGCATGTTGCTGAACACCGATGGCGGAAAGCCGCGTCGTGCCGGTGGTTCGCCGATGGCCAAGCCGACGTCGCGCAGCGCGCGGGCGAAGCGGGTCACCGAATCGACCATCAGCAGCACGCTCTTGCCCTGGTCGCGGAAGTATTCGGCGATGGCGGTGCCGACCCAAGCGGCGCGGCTGCGTTCCAGCGCCGGACGGTCGGAGGTGGCGACCACGATCACCGACTTGGCCAGCCCCTGCGGACCCAGGTTGTCGAAGATGAACTCGTTCACCTCGCGGCCGCGTTCGCCCACCAGCACCACCACGTTCACGTCGGCCGAGGCACCGCGCGCCAGCATGCCCATCAGCGTGCTCTTGCCGCCGCCGGCCACCGCGAAGATGCCCACGCGCTGGCCTTCGCCGATGGTGATCATGGTGTCCAGCGCGCGCACGCCGGTGGCAAACGGCTTTTCGATCAGCTGGCGGGTCAGCGGATTGGGCGATGCAGCGTAGATCGGCTGCTCGGTGGTCGGTCCGGTGATCGGGCCCTTGCTGTCGATGGGGTCGCCGTGGGCATCGAGAATGCGCCCCAGCAGGCCCTTGCCGGCACGGATCGCCGCCGGTTTGCCTGTCGCCACCACTTCGGTATTGGGCGAAATGCCGTCCAGCGAGCCCAGCGGGGTCAGCAGGGTCTGCTGCCGCGACACGCCCACCACCTCGGCGGTGAGATGGAAGTTGGACGGGCCATGTCCGGGCGGGTTGCGCAACTCGCACAGCTCTCCGATCGACGCCTGCAGGCCAGTGGCGCGGATCAACGTGCCGAAGGCTTCGGACACCTTGCCGACCCGCTGTACCTTGTTGACCTTGTGCAGCGCCGCGAACAGATGCGTGTTGTCCAGCGCCTGCAGCAGCGGATCGTCGGATTTCGGGCTGGCGGCGGGCTCGCTCATGCCATCATCCTGCACCGATGGCCGCATTCGCGCCAGCCAGCGCGGTGCGGATGGCCTCGATCTGCTGGGCGATGCCGGCGCGGACTTCGCCGGCCTCGGACACCACCACGCAGCTGAGCGGGTCCAGGCCTTCGTCGTCCATCAGTTCGATCACGCCCACCGCCGGATGCGCCTGGCGCACGGCACCGATGTTTGCGGCCACCTGGTCGCGCACCGACGGATGCACGCGGATCACGAGGAACTGCTCGGCCTGCGCCGCTTCCACCGCCTGCGACACAAGCGGCGGCACCACCTTGGTGGGGTCGAAGCTGGGCGCGATGCGCGACACGATAGCGCAGGCCAGTTCCGCCACCCGGCTGCTGGCCTCCGACAATGCGCGGGCACGGCGTTCATTGAGTGCAGCCAGCTGCTCGGCCATCTGCTGCTGGGCGCTGTTCACGCCTTCCGCAAACCCGGTCTGACGGGCCTGCGCGCGGGCCTGTTCCAACTCTTCAGCGGCCTTCTCGTACAGGCCGTTCAGGCGCTGCAGCATGGCATCCATCTCCTCCATCTGCTTCCATTCCTTCGCCCGGATCACGCTGCCTGCAGCGGCGCGTTCGTACTGCTTGCGCTCGAACACCACCATCGCGGGCACTTTCAGAAGTTCGGGCGTGGCAACGATGGACATGGCGATGCGGCCTCCAGAGTCGGTCAATTCGGCATGGTGCGCGCGAGATGGTGATCATGCAGCATCCGCACCGGTTCCGGCGGCAGATGCGCAACGCCATCGGGCAGCGGTGGCGCCATCAGCTTGGCCCATTCGGCCAACTCCGGCTCCTGGGTGGCGCCCCAGTGCCGCAGCTCCTGCAAGCCCTGCAGTTCCAGTAGCTCCCAGATGTCATCGTCGCGATTGGTGGTGGACGCCACCACCACGCCCAGACTGGAGCTGAGTCGTTGTTCCAGCGCAGGCGCAACCTTGCCGTCCCAGATCGAGCGGTCCAGCGCCAGCATGTAGCTGTTGCCCAGCAGATTGCGCAGGCGGCGTACCGGATCGCGCCGCACCTCGCCGCGCACGGCCGGCGCATACGCCAGAATGCCCAGGTCGCGCACCAACCATGCCAGGCGGCTGCGCGACCACTTGCCGGCGATGGCGCCGAAGTTGCGCGCCGGCGTGGGGGTGAACAGACGCGGCGCATGATCGTGCATCAACCAAACCGACAGCAGCCGCTGTCCCAGCGGGCTGCGCTTGGCCTTCTGCAGCAAGCGCGGATCGACGTCCCGAAACCAGGCTGCATCCACTTCGGCCAACAGCGGTTGCAGGCTCATGGCCGCAGTTTACCCGTTCCAGACCCCGGCGCGTGCATTGGCGCCGGTTTGCTCCTGCAAGGTTCGCGCAGCCGGCGCTGCCGCACGACGACCGCGGCCGAAGAACAGGAAAGCGAGCACGGCCAGCAGACCGATCACGCCCACCACCACCGCGATCAGCACCGGATCCATCGCGTTCAGCGAGAACGGCATGCCACCGGCATTGCTGCGCGCCGGCGCGGGATTGGGCACATTGAAGAACTGCACGGTGACCTTGTTGACATCGTCCAGGCCCTCGATGCCGTCCTTCAGCATCAGCTTCAGGCTGGTCTGGCTTTCCTGCAGGTTCACGCCCTGGCGCTGGTAGATGGCCACCGACACGCTGGCCGGCTTGCCGTCGTTGCCCAGCGGGTCGCGCTCGGGCAGGGCGATGTGCACGCGCGCATCCACCACGCCGGGGATGGCCGACAGGGTTTTCTCGAATTCTTCCTGCAGTCCGCACAGGTAACGGCCGCGTTCTTCGGTGGCCGAGGAGGCGAAACCTTCCTTCTTGAAGATTTCGCACAGGCTCTGCCGCCGCTGCGATGGCAGACCCCGCGCTTGGGCCACCTGCACCGATTTAGAGAAATCGCCTGCAGGCACCAGCACTTCCCAGCCGGCATCCTTGGCTTGGGCCTTGGCCTTGCTGGCGCTGATGCCGGCCTCCTGCAGGGCAGCAGTCAATTCGTTGGCTTGGCGTTCGTCCAGATCGCTATATAGGGCCGTGCCACTGCAGGCACTCAACAGCAACGCGAGCGACAGCGCTACCGCTGCCGCTCTGGCCCGTTTGCGGCCGGGGAACTCACTCATGCAACGGCTCTTCCGGTTGGACGCGCGGATCAGGACTGCTGGCGGAACAGCTGCTGGATGCCATCCGATGTGCGGTTGGCCACGTTCGACGTGATCGTGGACTTGAACATGAACTCATGGCTGGCATGGGTCAGTTCGATCATGTCGCTGGGCTTGACCGCGTCCGGGTTCTGGGCGATGCGCTGGGCAATATCGCTGACCGAAGAGGCCCCACTACTCAAATTGTCCAACGCAGCGACGAGTGCCTTGGTGCCTTCACTGGGATTGGCAACGGACACACTTGGTGTTGCATTCGTGCCGTCGACGCCAGCATTGCGCAGCGCCTCACTGAAGCCACGCACATCAATCGGAGAGGCCTGGGCCTGTTGCACAGGGTTATTGGCCGGCATCAATTTGGTCGGATCCAAACCAGCCACTTCAATTGCTTCAATCATAATGCCCCCTGTAGATATTTTATTCTGGAGACTAGCGTCGTATTGTGACAATCATGCGCAGCCGATGGATCCGCTGCGCATGAGCCTGCTACTACCGATTACTGCTTACGCGCAGTAGTGCTCAAGCCTTCGGCAATGCTCGTGATCGAAGTTGAAGCATTCTGTGACAAGAAACCCATACGCAGGCTTTCTGCCGTCAGATTGACCATCGTCGCCGGATTGTCTCCACCACTGCCAATTTGATCAGACAATGATTCGATGCGCGCAGCCTGACCATCGAGTTGCTTACCCCAGGCCTCTGCGACCGCTCTGAACCAGCCACCGCTACTGCCACTACTACCGCTGCTGGACGAAGAACTGCCACTGGAAAGCTTACCGCCTTGCGCAGCGGCCTGGCTGATGAAACGGGTCAGGACGTCCTGGTTTTGATCGATACCGGTGGTCATGGTTCTAAGCTCCTAAGTAAACGGCGGATTGCCGCGAAACGGGTGTGCAACGGCTGCGGGGATGATGCGGTCGCGCTGTTGCGGAATGGGGTACGACTCCTAGATACAGCAGTGTGCGAGGTTTGGCAAGAGGGGACGCGCATTCATTTTTGCGGAGGCGTAGCACTGCCCGCAGAAGGGGTGACATTGGCGACCGGCGGTGTTTCGGCATGCGCTGGCTGGGGCGCCTCGCCGATGGTCAGGTCGCCATCGTCGGGGTTGGCGGTGGCTTGCTGGATCAGCTGCGCCCCGTCGCCGACGATGACATCCACGAACGACGGCTTCGGCTGCAGGGTGATCTTCTCCACCGCCCCCTGCGCGGTCTGCACGCGGGCGTCGGTGGTGGTGATCATGAACAGGCGTCCCCAGCCGGGCACGTCCATGCCGACCCGGTACTGCTGACCGTCTGCAGCTTCGATGGCTTCGGTGCCGATCAGCCGCACGATGATGGCGCGCTGGCCGCGCCGACCCGCCGCACCGGCCTCGCCGTCGGCGGCTCCCGCGCCTCCGGGACGCTGCCCCAGGTTGACCGGCTTGATCGAGCGCACGCCGGGCACTTCGCGCATGGTGCGGGACTGGGCGATGGCGCGCGTGCGCTCTGGATCGCGGAAATAGCCGGTGACCTCGACTTCGCCGTTGCTGACGTAGCGTGCGGTGACTTCCTCGCCTTCGGCCCGGAACACCTCGGCCACGTTGCGGGCGATGCTTTCCTCGGTGAGCAGCTTGTTGTTGACGCTGATGCCGGCTTCGTCCAGCCGCTGCCCCAGCTGCTGCTGCGCGGACTGGTCGACGATGGTGCCGGTGATGGTGATCTCGCCTTCGGGATTGACCTCGACCCGGCCACCGGCCACCTGGAATTCGCGCAGGATGTCCTCGACCACCACTTCCGGCTGGGTGGGCGGGCCGGGGCGGCCGACCAGCGCCAGCAGGATCGCCATGCCCGCGATGGTGGCCGCCGCCAGCGCGCCGATCAGCGGCCAGCGCCGCCCGCGACGTCGGGCCAGAGCCGTGGCAGGCAACCCCTGCGCCATCTCCAGGCCGTCGATGCGGGTGACGCTGGGTGCCAGATTGGCCCAGCCGTAGTCGCCTTCCTTGCCCACGGCCAAGGCCGCTTCGCCCAGGCCGATGCGCTGCAGCGGCTGCAACGCGACCGGATCGCCCGGATATAGCGGCCGCTCGCCCACGTGCAGGGGCGCATCCAGGGCGCGGATGGTGAAGCCGTCGCCGGTCAGCGCCACCAGCGCGTGGTGGCGGGCGACGCCGTTGTCGGCCAACACCACGTCGCAATCGTCGCCGCTGCCGATCAGCAGCGTTTCCTGTTCGGCCAGGGGCCGGCTGGCCCCCGCATGCAGGCCGGAGATGATGCGCATCAGCCAGGGGCGGGTGACGGGTTCTGAGGCGGGTTGCAGAATCGACATCGGGGACTCCTGCGCCGGGCGCAGCGTTAGGCGTTGACCTGGCCGGCCTGCACGATGCGCAGGTCGGGGGCCAGCTCCTGGTAGGACAGTACCGGCAGCTCGAAGAAATCGACTTCCAGCAGCTTGCGCAGGTGGCGTCGCACGTCCAGCGAGCACAGCAGTACCGGCTTGACGTCGGCCGGCTGGCGGGCCAGATGCGCGCGCACCTCGCCAGAGAGGCGCGCGGCCATTTCCGGCGAGATCGCCAGCTGGCTGACCCCGCCGGCCACGCGCACCGACTGGCGCAGGCGGTCTTCCAGCTCGGGGTGGATCAGCAGCACGTGCAACGTGCGGTCGGCATCGGCATAACGGTCGGCGATCTCGCGCTTCAGCGCCACGCGCACGTATTCGGTCAGCAGCACCACGTCCTTTTCGCGGCCGCCGACGTCGGTGATGGCTTCGAACACGTCGCGCAGGTTGCGCACCGGAATGCCTTCCTCGGCCAGGCGCCGCATCACGTCGGCCACGCGCTGCGGCGCGACCACGCGCAACATCTCCTTCACCAGGTCCGGATAGTCGCGCTGCATTTTGCTGAACAGGTTGGAGGTTTCCTGGATGCCGATGAAACTGCCCACGCGCCGCTGCAGCGCGTTGCGCAGGTGCAGGCCCAGGGTATCCAGCGGCTCGCGGGTGTCCTCGGCCGGGTCGGAGGCCCACTCACCGGTCAGCGACGGGTAGAAACCGGCCAGCTTGGCCGCGGCGTCGCCGGTCATGCGTGCCGGACGATAGTGCGCCTGCTCCGGAAACACCCCGTTGGCCAGCTTGGCGCCGTAGGCGCTGAGCCGGTAACTGTTCGCGCCCAGGCCCTTGTTCACGGCGAACGTGGGCGTGGGCAAAGGCACTCCGGAATGCTCGCGCAGCTGCTGCGCCAGTTCCGTCACGCGTTGCCGCACCTGCATCTCGCCGCCCATGCGTTCGGCCAGATCCGGGGAAATGTCCAGGTGCAGCGGCGGCGGCGGGGTCAGCTCGTCCTTCACCTCGGTCTTGGCCTTGGTCGGCGCCGTCTCGCCCTCGGGCACGCGGAAGGCACGACGCAGCCACTTGTTCTGATGGCGGTAGTTCCAGGCCGACAGGCTCAGCAGGCCGATGGCGAACACGCCGAACACCGGCCACGGCATGCCGGGCACGAACATCAGCAGCAGGCACACGATGCCGGTGATCAGGACCACGCGCGGCTGGCCGGAGATCTGCCGGCCGATGGAATCGCCCAGGTGGCGGTCGTCTTCCTCGCTGGCGGTGCGGGTGACGATCAGGCCTGCGCAGATGGTGGTGAGAATGGCCGGCAACTGCGCCACCAGCCCATCGCCGATGGTCAGGATGGAGTAGGTCTGCACTGCCTTGCCGATTTCCATGCCCTTCTGCAGGATGCCCACCGCCAGGCCGCCCAGCAGGTTGATCAGGATGATCACGATGCCGGCGATCGCGTCGCCCTTCACGAACTTCATCGCGCCGTCCAGGGCGCCGTGCAGCTGGCTTTCCACTTCCAGCAGGCGGCGCTTGCGCTTGGCTTCGTCCTTGTCGATCAGGCCGGAGCGCAGGTCGGAGTCGATCGACAGCTGCTTGCCGGGCATCGCGTCCAGGGTGAAGCGGGCGGCCACTTCGGCCACGCGCTCGGCGCCCTTGGCGATCACGATGAACTGCACCACGGTGATGATCAGGAACACCACCATGCCCACTACCAGGTTGCCGCCGGCCACCAGGTTGCCGAAGGTGTCCACGATGTGGCCGGCCTCGGCGTTCAGCAGGATCGAGCGGGTCACCGCGATCGACAGCGACAGCCGGAACAGCGTGGTCAGCAGGATCACGCTGGGGAAACTGGAGAACGCCACCGCCGAGGGGATGTAGATGGACAGCAGCAGCAGCCCGACGCCGGTGGAGATGCTGATCGCCACCAGGATGTCGATCACGATCAACGGCAGCGGGATGATCATCACGCTGATGATGGTCACGGCCAGGATGGCCAGCGCCACGTCGCTGTAGCCGACCTTGCGCAGCCGCGCGCCGACGCTGTCCTCGTTGGTGAACCAGTTGGCGATCAACTCACGCATCGACCACCTCGCGGCGGCTGGCGCGCGATTGGGCACTGGCCGCGGTTCCGTTCACGGCGGCTCGCTTCGATTGTTCGGACACGGACACCCCCTGCTCTGCTTGGACCATATCATGCGCATGGCGTTGCGCGTATTGCGGCGCGTCACCTCCCGCGTGCCATCCGGCGTGCATCGCCATCGACACGCTCAGCGCCGTTGCATGCGCCGAGCCAGCGCCATGGCCCAGTGGGGGTGGATGGCCGGCGCAGCCGCGCCCCGCAGCGCTGCATCGGAATCGCGATCGGAATCGGCTGCCGGAACCGCCACGTCCTGCGCGGTCAGTTCGGTGAGATAGGCCACCGACTGGCCACTCACGCCCAGCGCCAGCACCCGTCCGGCGCGGGTCTTCACCAGCACCATGCGTTCGCGCGGACCCAGCGGCAGGATCTGCAGCACCGAAACCGGCGCATCGCGGCTGCTGAGCCCGAACCGGCGCCGCACCCCGACCAGGATGGCCAGCAGCAACAGCACCACCAGCGCCAGCGGAAACAGGATGGCGACCAATTCGCCCAGCAGGCTGCCGGCGGCCGGCGGGGTCGCAGCCGCGGTGGCCGCCGCAGCGCCGCGCACCGGCGCGGTGGTGGCGTGCACCGCCGCGCTCGCCAGCCAGCCCGCGACAGTGGTCAGGGCAAGGCACGCGCGCGCCAGCGTTTGCCGGGCAGTGGGCAGCAGGGAGACGACTGGAAGCACGGCGATCTTGCGCTCACGCAGCAGGCGGGGACGGGTAACGTACGCAGCTGCATCGCCATCGGCAAGTGCCACGGCCCGAATGCAAGCGCTTGCATGAAACACGCTTCTGAAACCGGCTGTCTGCAGAATTGTGGCAGGATGCGGTTTAATGCGGCCATTCGGCCGGGTGCGGACAGCGCCCGTCGTCCGCTCCCGTTCATCCCCCGACATGACGCCACGGTCCAGACAGCGCAAAGGTTCTCCGACGCCCGACCCCGCGCAGGACGCGGCCCCCGGCATGGCCGACCCGAGCCCGTGGGCGCTGCTGGACGCGCTGCCCGGCGCCGCAGCCGCATTCGCGGAGGATGACGGCCGTCTGCTGGCCTGCAATGCGCAGTACCGCGACCAATTCGGCGCGCTGGAGGGACACGCCAGCCGCAACGGCCTGCTGTCGACCTTGCAATTGGATGTCCACGGCGGCGATACCGATGCCGTGCACGCCGCGCACAACGGCCGCTGGTATGCACTGCACTGGGGCTATGCGCAGGTGGACGGGCGCGAGGTCTGCCTGTTGACGGCGCTGGATATCAGCGCGCGCATCGAGGCGATGGATTCCCAGCAGTCGCGCCAGGAAAAGTTGCTGTTCACATCGCGGTTGATGTCGGTGGGCGAGATGGCCGCAACCCTGGCGCATGAACTGAACCAGCCGCTGGCCGCGATCGTCAATTACCTGAATGGAAGCCTGCGCCTGTTGCAGCGCGCAGGGGGCCCTGCGCAGGTGGATCGTGCACTGCAGGCCGCCCGCACCCAGGCCGAACATGCCAGTTCGGTGATTGCCCGGGTCCGCGAATTCGTGCGCGCGCGCGAGCCCCGGCGCGATGCGCATGCCCCGGGGCAGATCGTCGCCACCGTGCTCGAGCTGCTGCGCCTGGAAGCCGAACGCAACCAGCTGCGCATCGATCTGGCCTTGAACCCGCATCTGCCGGACGTGTACGCCGACCGGGTGATGGTGGAACAGGTGCTGCTGAATCTGGTCAAGAACGGCATCGAAGCCATGCGCGAGCAGCCCGCCAGCCAGCGCGAACTGCGGGTGGAGGGCCGGGTGAACCTGGATGGCGAGGTGGAGATCCGCGTGTGCGACCGCGGTCACGGCCTGGGCAGCGCGACCCAGGACCAGCTGTTCTCGCCGTTCTTCAGCACCAAGAGCGACGGACTGGGCATCGGGCTGGCGATCTGCCGTTCGATCATCGAATACCACGAGGGCCGGCTGTTCTTCGAACCGCGGCCCGGCGGCGGCAGCGTGTTCGGCTTCACCTTGCCAACTGCGGCCGGGCGCGTGTAGACATGTGGGCAGCAGGGGGGGGCACAGCGGCGATGACAACCACCACGGTCTATCTGGTCGACGACAACGACGGTTTCCGCGATTCCACCGCCTGGCTGCTGGAAACCGCCGGCTTCGACGTGCATGCCTTCCCCGGCGGCAAGGCATTCCTGGCGGCATGGCCGGTGGCCGACGCGGGCGAACAGGAATGCCTGATTTCCGACATCCGCATGCCGGAAATGAGCGGACTGCAACTGCAGGAGGAACTGCTGCGGCGCAACATCACGTTGCCGCTGATCTTCGTCACCGCGCACGGCGACGTGCCACTGGCGGTGGAGGCGATGCGCAAGGGCGCGGCCAACTTCCTGGAAAAGCCGTTCGGCGACGAGGCCCTGATCGAAGCGGTGCATCTGGCGATGCGCCAGCCGGCACCGACCGATCCGGCCGAGGCGCCCGCCGAACCCGATCCCGATGCCCAGAACCGCCTGCTGCGGCTCAGTCCGCGCGAACGCCAGGTGCTGGAACTGGTGATCGCCAGCAAGTCCAACAAGATCATCGCCGACGTGCTCGGCATCAGCATCAAGACCGTGGAACTGCACCGCGCCAACATGATGACCAAACTGGATGTACGCTCGCTGCCCGAACTGATGAAGGTGGCCCTGGGGCATGGCTGACACTCTCGAGACGGCAGCGGCGCAGCGCCTGCCCACCCAACCGCTGCGCGATCGGCTGCCGCGCATGCAACCGGCCCAGGCGCGGGCGATCCGCAGCTTCTTCGCCGCTCCGCAGATCTGGACCCTGCGCGACAACGGTGCGCTGCGCCTGTACGACGGCCGCGCCCGCGACAACGCCTTTCCGGTGGATGCCGAAGGCACCCGCATCCTGCTGGCCTTCGACGAGATCGGCGATGCCCCGGGCGTGGACGGCCTGCACTGGCCGGACTTCCAGGGGCGCTCGCGGGTGCTGGCCTGGGCGCTGTCGAACGAACCGCACCTGATGGCGTTGAGCGAGGCTCTGGGCGTGGCGCTGCTGCCGGTCACCGACGCCAGCACGCCCAAGGCTGGTTACGACGCCGACGGCCTGTGGCTGGAATTCACCATCGAGGACGGCGGCTACGACGATCAACCGCAGGTGCTGCGCAGCAGCGGGGCGCTGCGCATCCCGGCCGGCTGGCTCGGTCGACTGCTGGCCAAGGCCGATCCGCCCTACGACGACGAACCGCTGCCGCTGGGCCACTGGAACGATCTGCCCGAGCCGGTGGCACTGGTGTTTGCCGGTCCGGCCCTGCGCCAGCCCGACTGGGCCGGCCTGCGTGCCGGCGACGTGCTGGTGCTGGGCAGCCGCGCGCACCCGCCGCAGGTGGAGGCGCGCAGCGCCAGCCGCGCCTGGCCGGTGCGCCCGGGCGCGAACGGCTGGGAAATCAGCGGCGAATTCAGAACACTCATCCAGGAGACACGCACCATGAGCGACGAAACCGACGAGCTGGACGGCGTTGAGGGCGAACCGGCCGAACCGCGGCCGCCGACCGCGCACAACCTGCCGGTGCAGGTGGACTTTCATCTCGGCTCGATGCAGCTGACCGTGGGCGAGCTGGCCAACCTGCAACCGGGCTACGTGTTCACCCTGCCGGTGCAGGTGGAAGGTGCCAATGTCGATATCCGCGCCAACGGCCAGCGGGTCGGCCGCGGCGAACTGGTGGCCGTGGGCGACACCCTGGGCGTGCGGCTGGTGAGCTGGAGCTGACCGATGGACATGGCCAACCTCAACCCCGCCGTCATCCTGCTGGTGGTGGTGTCGCTGGCGCTGGCGCCGTTCGTGGCGGTGATGGTGACCTCCTTCACCAAGATCGTGGTGGTACTGAGCCTGCTGCGCAACGCGCTGGGCCTGCAGCAGGTGCCGCCCAACGTGGTCATCAACGGCCTGGCGATCGTGCTGTCGATCTACGTGATGAACCCGGTGATCCAGGAGGTGTGCACTGCCACCGGCGCCAGCATCTGTCCGGCCTCGGCGCCGGCACCGGCTGCAGCGGGGCCGGTCTCCACCACCGTGTCCACACCCGGCGACCCGGGCGACCAGCAAACCGGCGGCTCGGGGGTGAGCAGCAATCCGGCCAGTGCACGTTTTGGCGATGTCAACGTGGGCGGCGCCACCCCGCCCCCGGTGGCTGTGGCGCGTCCGGGCGCTGGCGGTGCGGCCGGCAACAAGCTGACGGTGCAGGACATGCTGCGCCTGTTCGATGCCGGCAAGGAGCCGCTGCGGCGCTTCCTGATCCGCCATTCGCACGATGCCGAGCGCGGCTTCTTCCTGCGCAGCGCCCAGCGCCTGCTGCCGCCGGACCAGCGTCACACCATCAGCGCGGAGGACTTCATCATCGTCATTCCCGCCTTCACCGTGAGCGAGCTGACCGCGGCGTTCCAGATCGGCTTCCTGATCTTCCTGCCGTTCCTGATCATCGACCTGGTGGTGGCCAACATCTTGCTGGCGCTGGGCATGATGATGCTCTCGCCCACCACCATCTCGCTGCCGTTCAAGGTGCTGCTGTTCGTGATGATCGACGGCTGGGCCAAGCTGGTGCACGGCCTGGTGCTGACCTA
Source organism: Pseudoxanthomonas suwonensis (assembly GCA_003240695.1). Lineage (GTDB taxonomy): Bacteria > Pseudomonadota > Gammaproteobacteria > Xanthomonadales > Xanthomonadaceae > Pseudoxanthomonas_B > Pseudoxanthomonas_B suwonensis_A. Next base: position 80,833 of record QFNC01000010.1, read on the forward strand.
CGGAGCCTGACCGATGACCGAAGTCCTGGAACTGACCAAGCAGGCGCTGTGGCTGGTGCTGCTGCTGTCCGGCCCGCCGGTGGCGGCCACCGCGGCGGTGGGTCTGGTGATCGCGTTCCTGCAGGCGGCTACCCAGCTGCAGGAACAGACCTTCGCCTACGCGCTGAAATTCACCACCATCGTCATCACCCTGTTCCTGACTGCCTCGCTGATCGGCGGCACGCTGGTCACCTACGCCAACCGCATCTTCGACGAGTTTCCGGGGCTGATCCGCTGATGATCGTCGCAATGCAATCGGTGGACACGCTGATGTCCGCCATTGCCATGACCACGCCGCGGGTGCTGGGCGCGTTCCTGATGCTGCCGCTGCTGACCCAGGAGAACACCCCGGCGATGGTGCGCAACAGCATCCTGATCAGCCTGGCGGTGATCGCGGTGCCGGCGGCGATGATCTCCGCGCCCACCGCCGACATCACCATGAGCATGTGGCCGGCGCTGCTGGTGAAGGAAATCTTCCTGGGCACGGTGATCGGCTTCTGCTTCGGCACCATCTTCTGGGCCATCGGCGCGGCCGGCAACGTCATCGACACCCAGGTCGGCATGAGCATGGCCACCATCATGGACCCGATCCAGGGCCATCAGGCCTCGCTGCATGGCCAGTTCCTGTCGCAGCTGGCGGCCTGGCTGTTCATGGCCAGCGGGGCATTCCTGGTGTTCCTGGACATCCTGCTGTCCAGCTATGCGGTGTGGCCGGTCACCTCGTTCTATCCCAGCCTGCAGCCCGGCGGCGTGGAGATGTTCATCGGCCAGTTCGCCTTCCTGATGAGCGCGGTGGTGGTGATGGCGGCGCCGGTGATGGTGTTCATGCTGCTGGTGGACTTGGTGTTCGGGCTGATGAACCGCTTCGCGCCGCAGCTGAACGTGTTCGCCCTGACCATGCCGATCAAGGCCTGGGTGGCCACGGCGATGATCTTCCTGCTGATCGGGCTGTATGCGGAGATCATCATGGACCGGTTGATGGCCAATCGCGGCCTGCTCGATGCCTTGCAGAAGGTCTTCGGACCCTGACCTTCTGAACCATAGATGAACCTGCTACACTAGCGGTGGGTATGCGCGCCGGGCGGCGCGCAATGGGTGTAGACAACGTGTTCACATTTTCACTGCAGACGGCCGTGCGCCGTCTTTCGGTCATTCCTGCCTGCGTTTCGCTGCTGCTGGCTTCCGCCGGCGCGCTTGCGCAGACCGCCACCAACCAGGCATCGGTCACGCCGCCGGCCGGCATCATCAACACCGGCACCAGCTGCACCGCGCCGCGCACATTCGATGCGGCCACCGGCACCTGCACGGCGGTCGACACCGATGCCGTGGTCGCCAGCGCCGACCTGTCGCTGGTCAAGACCCTGACCACGGCCGGGCCGTACATCGTCGGCCAGAGCGTCAGCTACGACATCGTGGTCAGCAACGCCGGTCCGTCCGAGGCGGTCAACGTGGTCGTTTCCGACACCCCCACCAACCTGACCATCACCGGC
>QFNC01000098.1 GCA_003240695.1 Pseudoxanthomonas suwonensis
GGCCCTGTGGGGCGCGCGCCTGCACCCGGAGCGGCCCACGGAGCGGATGCGCCGCGCGGACACGCGGCGCCTCATGGCGGCGGTGCAGGACGTGATGCGACGCGCGCTGGCCGTGGGCGGGACGAGCTTCGACGCGCTGTACGTCAACGTGGACGGGCGCTCCGGGTACTTCGTAAACAACCTTGAAGTGTATAAACGTGCAGGTCAGCCCTGCAATAGGTGCGGAACGACCATCAAGCGGGCCCCGTTCATGAACCGTTCTTCGCACTTCTGTCCACGGTGCCAACGTAGGCGGTAAAGCCGGTGCGACGCGCTAAAAGGCGTGGTCAGAGGCGATTTTGCGGTCCTCTGAGACCTGTACGAATGGACGGTGGTGGACAGTCTTGACACGTCAATGTTCTTCACATGGGAAGTTCGCGACTTCGATCGGACCTTGCTCGACGTCCTCTGAAGTTCATTTCACGGACGCGAGTGACCGAGCGTTCCTCGAGCTCGCCGATAAGGTCATTGCCAAGGCCCAGACGGTCGCGAAAGACCCGAAGCGGAGCAGGCCGAGGCTGCGCTGAATCACCTGCGGCTGGCAGCGTGACTCAGGCGACTGCGGACGCTGGGGCGACGGGCCCAGAAGGTGCATCGCCTGGGCTGCTCGCCCTCAGTGGGGGCCGTGCTCCTGCAGGAGGCGATCGGTGCTTGGGGGACCTGGCTTCTTTGCCGGTGCCGTGGCCATGGATCGCCTCGGTGAAGTCGGCGAGGATGCACTTATGGAATCCGGAGAGGCCTGGGCGTATCGAAAGCGTGGCATTGATCCCCTGGTGGAGGTGCGCGTCGTGCGCGAGGGCACGCAGAAGCCTGCGCGGGTTCTGGTGCGCTTCGTTGCCCAGGAGTTCGAGGGCCGGGAGGAGTGGGTTCCGCCGGCTCGCCTCAAGGTCCCGTGGAGCGGTGTCGAGGAGTTGCGGGCGCGCGAGGAACGCTGGGAGCGGGTCAGTGCTCTCGGCCCCGACCGGGATGATCCGCAGCACTTCGCGCCGAGTGAGATCTTCGACGAGTACGTGGATCCGGAGCTGGCCACGATCAACTATCGGGACGGCACCTCGATCTCGATCACGAAGCCCAAGGCGCTGGCGAGCTGGCTCGGGCTGGAACTGGAGCAGCTGACCGACTACCCGGAGGCCTTTGTTGAGGACGGAGCGGTCGTCGCGCCGTGGCCGGCGACCGAGATCGTGGCCCGCGCCGTCGCCGAGAAGCACTGCGAGCAGATCCTCCTCAAGGTCGCGGAGGAGGAGAAGAAGGCCCGCTACGAGGCCATCCACGGTCACTACATTTCGACGTCACGAGGCCGAGAGTTCTTTATCTCCGGCGAGGAGAGCGCCGAGGTGGACCAGCGGCACTCTGCTCCCGTGCGCGCTATTCTCCGTCAGTGGTCCGGGGCGGAGAGCGTCGAGCGGTTCGATGAGCTGGTCGAGCTGCGCAAGGAGATCAAGCGGGTCGGCGACGTCGCTCAGCGCGCGATCGATGCGCTGCGTGCCCACGGCCTCGCCTCACCGGCGGCAGAGCTTGAGCGCGATTTGGGGACGCCGGTCAAGATGCTGTGCGCCGACTAGCCGGAGAGGTGAGCCGGGGCGGGTGCTGCGCCCTTATTGGGGTGGACGCCAGACGCTCATCCCGCGCGGCATGAAGGCGTCCAGGTCGCTCTCTCTGACCTGCTCGGGCTCGACCCAGGCCAGGTTCTCCGGATCCAGCAGTGGATCGACCCGGTCGGCTTCGGTCCGTGCCCACTGCGCCCACTGGCGGGCGAGGAGCGCCCGTCCGGCGTCGTCCATCCCGCCGGCCTGCCGGTCGATCGCCTCGGCGTAGCGCCGCAGGTCCTCGGCTCGGCGCATGCCGGTGAGCTGGTCGTCGAGCCGGCGGCGGTTCAGGTCCTCGACGTAGAGCCGTCGCGCCTGGATCTTGGCCTGCTCCCACTCCTGGCGGCGCTCCTTGCGTTCGCGTTCCTGGCGCGCCTGCCGCTCGATGGTTTCTTGCGCGGTCTGTTCGACGTGGTCGAAGAGGTCCGGCAGCCGGTCGGCGAGGCTCCAGCGCTTCCGATCGGCCCAGAAGGCGGGGGAGTAGGACGGCCCCGTGCGGACGACTAGCCTGCCAGACGGCACCTTCTGCACCGTTGACCGGACCCGCTGCCACGGGTACTTCGCCTCCGCGAGTTCGTCCTCGTCCACGACGGTCCGAGACTCGAGCTCCTCGAGCATCTCGAAGCCGACGGCGATTCCCTGCGCGGTGATCAGGAAGGTGGGGGAACCGTCGGGCCGCAGGCCGAACTCGTGGCCGCGGCGGTCGCACTCGTCAGCGGTGGCCTGCAGCACCAGCAGCGCCCGCGGGCGGGAGGGTGCCGTGACATCGAGGAGCTCTGGGCGCTCGTCACGGAGTGCACGCACGGCCGCGTGGGCCGACGCCAGGGAATCGGGGATGGGGACCGGCGCCGGCCGGTCCTTTCGCGTGGCGTCGTCCTCGCGCGGGAGTAGTCGGATCACCAGGTCGCCGCGGTCGCGACCCGTGTGGTGCAGGACGTAGCCGTCGGGCACTGCGCCCTCAACGGTCAGCCGGCTGATCGCTCGGCGGTAGCTCGCACGGACGGCCGGGGCGGGATCGGGGACGGTAAGGACGCCGTCCCCGGACTCGAGCGCGGCGAGCAGGTCGGCCGGTGCCACCTCGGCTTCCGTATTTCGGCCCTTGCCCCGGCTCGCCGAGCCGCCTGACTTGTGCCGGGTCGGTGCGGTTCTGTATTGGCGATGCTCGAGGTAGTAACGGCCGTCGTCCGTCACCTGGGCCGACCACGAATCGCGCCTGCGGTCCACCGTGACCAAGCCGCGGTCCGCCAGGGCGTACACCGACCGCTTGTAGGTGTGGTCGTCCCAGACGCCCGCAGGGCACCCATCGGCCACCCATGCCAGCACCCTCGACTGGCGGTACGTGAGCGGTTCGCGGTGGACGGTCACGTCTCCGATTCTTCCCGAGGAGGAGGCACGGCGCTGCCTATCGCCTGCTCAATCTGCAGAAGGCTGTGCCGTAGGAGATCATTGTTGACTCGGACATTTGGCCGTCAAAGACTTGGTGGTCCGCATGTCCGAATCAGTTCTGCACTGCGGTTGAGACTGAATCGATGCAGCAAGCGAATAGCGGTGACCGGGATTCGTGAAGCGCCCTGGGTTTCGTTCCGATCCAACTGAAGGAGAATCGGAACATGCCCAAGAAGTACAGCCCCGAGCTGCGTGAGCGCGCGATCAGGATGGT
>QFNC01000099.1 GCA_003240695.1 Pseudoxanthomonas suwonensis
GATCAACTCCCATTGGGCGTCGGAGAGCATCTGGAACCGGGACATGTCCCCAGGGTCTCAGCTGACTCGTGCATCTATTCTCAGACACGCCCTAGGTCCATGCCCTGAGGTCCTCGCAGGAGGTCCAAGGGTCGGCTCGCATGGGGCTGTCCTGTCCCCCTTGGCGTTGCTGGAATGGGCCCAGCAAGCATTTAGGGGTCATGCCAAACCCTCGGAATCATGACTCCCGGGTGTTGCGATGGACGATCGGCAAATGCAATCGTCTTTTGAAAGGTGACCGCCTCCAAATCCTCCTCTGCCCGCCGCATTTGAGGCGAATCTTGGAACAAGCTGGACCGCCAAATTGACTGCTTTGAGATTCTTGCCCGCAAGGCCTCTGGTGTTATCAGGAATTGAGACAGATCAGCGCGGCGCTGTCGGTGGCCAGGGTGCTGTAAGTGGTGAAACCACCTATGAATCCTTTGCCCATCAGCAGCCGCAGCGTACGCCGGCGGATCCGGCGTCACCGGATAAGTCAGACCCCGGGGGTGCCCACGTACCTGGGACGAGTCATGAGCGGGCCCCACGTCCAGGTGTCGCACTACACCCTTGAATCGCCTGAGCATCGAAGCTAGTCTGTTGGGAACCGGGAGCCCTTGGAGGGGCAGGCTGGCATGGTTGATCAGCATGTTTCTCCACGGCTCCATTCCATACGGAAGGACCCATCGTGGGGGCCGTTGGTTTGCTATATGTAGGTGCCGTTCTCTTCATCAATGGGCTGATGCTGCTCGGAAAGATCCCGGGCAAATCTGCCGCTATCTTGAACATCTTCGTGGGGGTCATGCAGGTTGTCTTTCCCACCCTCATCCTGTTGCAGGCCAACGGAGATCCGGCCATCATACTGGCCGCATCCGGCCTGTACCTTTTTGGCTTCACGTATCTATACGTCGGCATCAACCAGATCTTTGACCTGTCCGGGGAAGGGCTTGGCTGGTTTTCCCTTTTCGTGGCATTCGTGGCCCTAGTCTTCGGGATTCTTCAATTCACGCAGGTCAACGATCCATTGTTCGGGGTGATTTGGTTCCTGTGGGCGATTTTGTGGACCTTGTTCTTTTTGCTTCTGGCTTTGGGAAAGGATTCGCTCAACGACTTCACGGGCTGGTTCACCATCATCGTTGCGCATATCACCGGTACCATTCCGGCGCTCATGTTGTTGAGCGGCAACTACACGACCGGCCCCGGTGAGGCAGTCATTCTTGCGGTGGTTGGCGTGTTTGCAATCGTCGCATCCTACGCGCTGGCCCGCCGCAGGTCCGTCGCCGCTGTTGGCGGCCCGGCCACGGCCGCGACCACGGAAAGCACCTAGTTTTCGCCCACTCGAGAGGAATTTCCATGCCGCTGTATGACTTTCGTTGCCCCGAGGGAACGGTCTTCGAATCCGGATTCCCCATGGCCATGGCGCCCGATTCCATGCCGTGCCCCGAGTGCAATCAGCAGGCGAAACGACAGATGAGTTCACCGCGCCTTTCGGTCGCCGGCAGCGCTGAGTTCAAGCTCATTGATTCGACAAAGCGCAGCGCCCACGAGCCGGAAGTGGTCACTGGTCGCACCGGAGCGGCCAGGCAGGCAACCCGCTACACCCACAACCCCCTGCACCAAAAGCTTCCGCGCCCCTGAATGGACGCCGGATCCCCCACCCATGTACGACTTTTAAGGAGAAGGACCATGCCAGATGTGATATTTCCGCTCGATTCGACCAAAAAGTTCGAGGACCAGGAGAAGCTCGGCCACAACCGGTGGCACCCGGAAATCCCGCCGGTGGCCACGGTGAAGGCCGGCGATGTTTTCCGCGTCGATTGCCGAGAATGGTTTGACGGAGCCATCAAGAACGACGACTCCGCGCAGGACATCCTCGACGCGCCGCTGCTGACCGTTCACAAGCTCTCCGGTCCTTTTGCCGTGGAAGGTGCCAAGCCTGGCGACCTCCTGGTTGTCGACATCCTCGACGTCGGTCCCATTCCGCAGGAAGACAGCGGCCCGTTGGCCGGCCAAGGCTGGGGCTACACCGGCATCTTCTCCCGAAACAACGGCGGAGGATTCCTGACCGACCAGTTCCCCGACGCCTACAAGGCCGTTTGGGACTTCACCGGCCAAGTCGCTACCTCTCGGCACGTTCCTGAAGTTTCCTTCGAGGGCCTCATCCACCCCGGTTTGATGGGCACCGCCCCGTCCGCTGCGCTACTGGCCAAGTGGAACAAGCGGGAGGGTGACCTCATCGCCACAGACCCGCACCGCGTGCCACCGCTGGCACTGCCCCCCGAATCGGAGCATGCCGTGCTCGGCGGAGTGCCCCGAGACCAATGGGAGCGGGTCGGGGGAGAGGCCGCGCGGACCGCACCGCCGCGTGAAAACGGCGGAAACCAGGACATCAAGAACCTCTCGAAGGGCACACGGATCTTCTATCCGGTGTTCGTTGACGGAGCGAACCTATCCCTGGGCGACCTGCACTTCTCCCAGGGGGACGGGGAGATCACGTTCTGCGGGGCCATTGAGATGGGTGGATTCATTGACCTGCGGGTGGACATCATCCGCGGCGGCATGGACACTTACGGGGTTTCGGAAAACGCCATCTTCATGCCGGGCCGCGTCGACCCGCAATTCAGCGAATGGATTGCCTTCTCCGGCACGTCGGTCACCTTGGACGGCGAGCAGCGCTACCTAGATTCACACTTGTCGTACCAGCGCGCCTGTCTCCACGCCATCGACTACCTCACGAAGTTCGGGTACTCACCGGAGCAGGCCTATCTGCTCCTGGGTGCGGCACCGATCGAAGGCCGCCTCTCGGGGGTCGTCGACATCCCGAACTCCTGCTCGACCGTCTACCTGCCCACGGCGATGTTCCACTTCGACATCCGGCCCTCGTCCAACGGCCCGCACCAGATCAACCCGGGCATCGGAGCGCCCATGGCCTCGAACCGGTAGTGATGGCTGCAGGTTGAATGGCGCAAGGGAACCGAATGGGAGCGCACCCCTGCCTGGCCTTCAAATCGGGCCGCCGCGGTGGACCATCCGTGTTTGGATGGCCCACCGCCGCTCCGGGCCGACGCCTAAGAGGCCCCGACGCGCGGCCGGGGGCCCTAGGGCGTGTCTGAGAATAGATGCACGAGTCAGCTGAGACCCTGGGGACATGTCCCGGTTCCAGATGCTCTCCGACGCCCAATGGGAGTTGATCGCC
>QFNC01000037.1 GCA_003240695.1 Pseudoxanthomonas suwonensis
GCCGGCCGGTCCCGCGCTGGCGGCGCTGCTGCGGGCCGGGCCGGGGCCGGACGCGCCCCCCGCCGAGCCGCCGCCGCGCACCATCCGCGTCAAGCTTGACTGAGCCTGAGGATCCCGCCGCCATGACGCCGCCCCTGCCGATCCCGCCCCGCCGCCGCGCGCCCCGTCTGTCTCGGATGGGTCTGCCCCGGATGGGCCTGCCGCTGATGTTGCTGGGGCTGGCCGCGCTGGTGCCGGGCCGCCTGGAGGGCCTGTCGCACTGGTCCGGGCTGGCCGGCCTGGGCTTCGCCGGGGCCTGGGCGCAGGGGCCGGAGCGGCCGCGCCCGGGCCCCGGCGCGCCGCCGCCCGTCATGGCCCCGGTCATGACCATGGGGGGCGGGCTGACCGCGCGGCCCACCGTGGCGCCGGTGCTGGCCGGCCCGATCCGCGCCAATCCGCTGGGCGATGATCGGCCCGGCGATGCCCGGCTGCTGGCCGAGGTGTCGCGCCGCCAGGCGGAGATCGAGCGGCGCGAGCGGGCGCTGGAGGCGCGCGAGGCGCGGTTGCAGGCGGCCGAGGCGCTGGCGCGCGGGCAGATCGCCGAACTGGCGCGGCTGCGCGAGGAGATGGAGCGGCTGGTGGTGCGCGAGAACACCGCCTCGGAGGCCGATCTCGACGCGCTGGTCGCGCTCTATGTCAACATGAAGCCGCAGCAGGCGGCCAAGGTGCTGGACCGGCTGGAGCCGCAGCGGGCCGCGGTGATCCTGCTGAAGATCCCCGAGCGGCAGGCCGGCCCGATCCTGGCCAGCATGGATGCGCCCGCCGCCCTGGCGGTGACCCAGGAGATCGCCGGGCGGCGCGAGGCCTTCCGCGCCGCGCCGTGAGCCGGGGCGCGCCGGCTCAGCAATGACCGCCCTGGCGGGCCCAGGCGCGATGCGCCAGCTCGCCCAGATGCCGCTCCAGCCCCGCCTCGCGCAGCGCCGCGACACTGGCCCAGCCGCCGGGGCGGTCGATCCGCACCGGATGCAGCTCCAGTTCGTTCAGCCGCTCATCCTCCGGCCAGCCACCCTCCCAGATCTCGACATGCAGCCGCGCCAGGGCCTCGCTCGGGAAGGTGGCGGCGGCGTCGCGCCCGGCGGCGTTCAGCTTGGACCAGTAGGATTGACTCGGCGTGCGCCCGACGAACAGGCCCAGCGTCGTGTGCAGCAAGACGAAGCCCCGCCCGTAATGCGCTGCCATGCCCGGCGTCTTCCCTCCTGTGCCATGGGCTGATAATGCCGCAGGAGAACAATCCATAAAACAGGGATTGTGTCTCAAAAAACTTCAGTCGCGACGGGCGGCGAAGCCGTCCCGGCTCCAGCCTTCGCTCATCAACCGGCCCATCCTCTCCGCGGCGGGCGGCGCGGTCATCGTCGCCCAGGAGGGGGTCTCGGAAGACGCCATGCGCGACGCGATCGGCGGCGCCGGCGCCTGACCGGCGAGCGGGTCGAAGCCGCGCACGTCGAAGCTCTGGGCGTTCAGCCGCGTCGTGTCGAGGGGCGGGATCTGCCGCGGGACCTCCTGCGCCATCGCCGGCCCTGCCAAGGCCAGCCCGGTTGCCAGCCCGGTCGTCAGCCCGGTCGTCAGCCCTGCCGCCAGGGCCATCGCCCGCCCGTTCCGCCCGTTCCGGATGATCCGCATCGCCATTCCTGCCATCGCGCCGCCGCCCTATCGCCGCCGGCCCCGCGGGGAGAAGTCCGCAGGCGGGGGCGGGATGATCTCTCACGGAGATTTGTCGCTTTCTTGATCAATTCCGCGAACAAAGCGGGATCACGCTTTGTTAACGCCTTCCCGGCATAGTCGCCGCATTCGCCCGATCCCGCGGAGAGCAGCCAGAATGGCGACCGTCATCCCCCTTGCCTCGCGTCACGCCGCGCCGCGGGACCCCGATCTGAGCCTGCTGCTGCACAGCGCGGAACAGGCCCTGGACCGCCTCTGGATGCACCGGATGACGCGGGATACGGGGGTGCTGATGCCGGAATTCCTCGATCCGGGCCTGTGCTTCCTGATGGAGGGCGCGGCGGATGCGGAGGGGGCGGCGCTGCGCACGACCCTGCTCGAGCTCGGCGCACGGATGCGGCAATGCGGCCTGGCCGCCGTGGCGCGGGCGGTGCTGCGGATGGCGCGCTCGGCGCGCCGCCGGCGGGCCCTGCTGGCCCTGGCCGGAAGCGCGGCCTGGCGGCGGCTGCCCGGCGGGCCGGGCGAGGAGCACTGGCTGCGCCCGGCGGCGGAGGGCCGGTCCTACCAGCTGACCCTGCGGCTGGCCGGCGATTGCGCCCATGCGCCGCAGGCGCTCCGTGACCTGGCCCAGACCCTCCGGCTGCGGCCGGCGTCCCGAAGCGAGGTCCAGGAGAGCGAGGTCCAGGAGAGCGAAGTCCAGGGCGGGGCGGTGTTGCTGGCCGCGCAGGAGGGGGGCCTCGACTGCCTCTCGCTGCAGGCGGCGCTGCGCGATGTCACGCTGGCGCTGGGGCGGCAGGGCGAGACGGTCCTGGCCGCCGGGGTCGCCGCGCTGCAGGAGGACGGGCCGGACAGGCAGGAGGAGAGCGCCGGCCAGGCCTCTCTGGGCTCCCGCATCGCCGCGGCCTGAGCCGCCCGGCGCCACCCTCGCCGCTCAGCAGGTCACCCGCCGGATCGCGTCCGCCACCTGCTCCTGCACCGCCCGCCAGTCGGGCGTCCCGCCGCTGGCGGGCGCCTGCAGCCGGGGCGCCACCCCGCTGCGGGCCAGGAAATCGCGCAGGTCGGTCAGCGGTACCGCGGAAGTGCCGCCGGCGCCGCCGGCATAGACCACCCCCACCACATTGCCCGCCGCATCCAGCACCGGCCCGCCGGAACTGCCGCCGCTGGCCGGCGCCGCGATCTCCAGCCGCCAGCGCAGCCGCTCGGCCTGGGCGGCGCCGAAATAGCGCAGCCCGTCCTCCCAGCCCGGTTCCACCTCCCGGCCCTGCCGGTCGGTCATGACGAAGCTGACGGCATGGCCGCCCTCCGGGTCGTGCACCGTCAGGGTGGCGTGCCGCAGCGTGCCGGCGCTGGCCTGCGGCCGGTGGCCCGGCTGGTTCGCGGGATAGCCCAGCACCAGCACCGGCAGGCCGCGCGGCAGGCGCGGCGCGGCGGAGAGCGCCAGCGCCGCCTCGCCCGCGGCCGGGCCGGCCAGCAGCGCCAGATCGGTGCCGGGGTCCTCCGCCAGCACCCGCCAGGGGCCGGGCAGGCCCTCCACCGCCACGCCCCGGCCCTCGAGGCGGCAGCGCAGCACGACATGGGTGTTGGTGACCATCCGGCCCGGCCCGATCAGGAAGGCGCTGCCGCCGAACCGTGTCGGGACCGACGGCGTGGCCTCGGGCGCGGCCGCCCGGCCGGCGGCGGCGCAGGCCAGCCCGATCCCCAGCATCGCCAGGCCGCCGCCGGGAAGACACCACCGCAGCCAAGCACGCATCCGGGCCTCGACGTTCTTGCGAAAAACGAATAATGGATAGCATGGCGCGGCACGGCCGGCCAAGTCCCGTCATCCGGACGGGCGGGAGAGAAGCATGCAGGGACTGCCCTTGCTGATCCGGCTGGCCCGGCAGCGCGCCGATGAGCGCCGCATCGCCCTGGCCACGGCCGAGCAGGCCCGCCTGGCCGGCGAGGCGGCGCTGGCCCGCCAGGCCGAGGAGGTGGCGGCGGAGCAGGCGCAGGTGCGGCAGCACCCGGCCAGCCTGGGGGACTGGGCCGCCTGGTCGCGCGCCGCGGCGCGGCGGCGCGGCCGGCTGCTGGAGGGGCTGGCCCTGTTGCGGGCCCAGGAGGCGGCGGCGCGCGAGGCGCTGCGGGCGGAGTTCGCCGAGGTGAAGCGGCTGGAGCTGGCGCTCCAGGCGCGGCGGCAGGCGGCGCTGCGGCAGGCGGCGCGCAAGGCGGAGCTGCGGGCGGAGGACAGCGCGCGCCTGGCGCGGCGGCCGGACTGATCTCGCCCCGCCGGCGCGGGGCGGAGGGTCCCGGGCCGGACGGCCGAGGCCGGCCGCGCGTCAGTCCAGCCGGTCGAGATCGGGCTTCTCGCGGAAGCGCGCCCAGGCGGCCAGGACCTCGCGCAGCTGCTCCTCCTGGCTGGTGCGTTCGCGGCGCAGGATCTGCATCCGCTTGCGCAGCTCCAGGATCAGGTGGCCGCGCGGCAGGTCGGCGCCGCTCTCGAAGCGCTCCAGGAAGATGCGGCCGAGCTCGGGATCCTCGCGCTCGATGCAATAGGCGGCATAGGTCAGCACCGAGCCGCGGCCGAACTCGATCATCTTGCGGCCGAAGGTGCGCAGCTCCAGCAGGCGCGGATGCTGCTCGACAATCCGCATCACCTCGGAGGGCGTCGGCTTGGCGTTGCGCGTCCCGGCGGGCTTCAGCTCGTGCTTCCAGAGCAGCACGGCGGCGGCGGCGACCAGCGGGCGGTCGCCGAAGCTGTCGAAGGCGATGCCGAGCTGCGGGCCCTTCTTGGCGTGGATGTCGTAGGTGGCATAGGCCTCCTCCGGCAGGCCGCGCATCACCGGCACCTCGATCGGCTCGCCCGCCTGGATCACCGCCGAGAGCCGGTGCTGCCCGTTCAGCAGCCGCCCCGCGCGGCTGAAGCAGATCGGCTGCGCGTTCATCATCCAGTTGCCGGCCCGGATGTCGCGGGCGATGGCATCGACATGCGCGGCGACGATCTTGCGGTTGCGGCTGTTGTGCGCGAGGTAGGCCTCGGCCATCTCCGGCGTGATGGTCTCGATCGCCAGCGGGAAGACGCCCTCCTCCGCCGCCAGGCGCCGCACCGCCTCCTGCAGGCCGCGCGCCGTCTCCTCGCCATCCGCCGCATGGCCCGGATCGTCGAGCCCGGCATAGCCGGCGAGCGCCGGGAAGTCCTCGCCCCGGGTCGGGTTGGCGGTCGGGTCGATCCAGGTGTAGCTGCGCTGGTGCTCGCCGGAGATCGTCGCGTTCAGCGCCTTGATGCAGACGGCGAAGAGGGTGGTGGGCTTGAGCCGCGTCGTCGGATCGCCGCGGGTGATGTCGATCAGGTCGCGGATGCGGGCGCCCGGCTCCATCGGGGAGTGGTTCTCGGGATGCGCGATGGCGTCGAGGAAGCGGCGCGTCGCCGCCTTGTCGACCCGGAAGCCCATGAAGAGCAGCGGCGTGCGCACCGCCTCGGAGAGCATGGTGGCCGGGCTCTCGAGGGAGAGCTTCACCGCCGCCTCGAGATCGGGATTGGCGCGCAGCACGCGGTCCATGCGCGACCAGGCGGCGGTGCCGGCGCCGCGCAGCATCTTGCCGTCCTCGTAGCGGATCAGCTTGACCAGCGCCGATTGCAGCGCATGGGCATGCGGGATGCCGCGGCTTTCCAGCACGCCGGCGAAGGAGCGGCGGCGCTGCTGATCGATGGTGTGCAGCACGTCATCGGGGATGTTCTGCGCCAGCACGGTGAGGAAGGGGACGCCGGCGCGGATGCAGGCGCGCAGGCGCTGCACGCCGTCGAGCAGGACGCCGTTGCGCGACAGGATCAGCGGCATGCCGTTGAGGATCCAGCGGCCTTCGCGCATCGCCTCGGCATAGGCCGCGATGGCGGCCGGGTTCTCGCCGGCGGCGGGGCGCTTGCGGGCGAGCAGGCCGGCGGCGCTCTCCGGGGTCACCAGCTCGACCGAGAAGGCCGGCCCGTCCGGGCTCGCGCCCCGTAGCTGCACGATGCGGCCGCCCTGCGGCAGCGTCGCGCGGCCGGTCTTCCTGGCGGTGCTGCCGGTGCGTGCCATCCTCGCCTCTCCTCCTTCGTCTGCGAAACCTCTGCGTCGGTCTTAAACTTTTTTCGCGGCCGGGACCACCCGCAAAAATTCACAAGATGGAAAGGTCGGGCCGCGCCCTGGCCCCGGCCTTCCCCTCCCCTGCGCCCCCGCTGCGGCAGGACTTCCTTCACGATGTTCTCGAAGGCCGGAATGGCAGGGCGGGGCCGGCGATGCTAAAACATGCGGGATAGCCCGGGCCGCCTGCCATCCGGCGGCGGTCCGCGCCGGCCCGCCTCCCCAGGAAGGAGAATCCCTCCCATGAGCCTCGCCGCCCCCTTCTTCGTCCATCACACCATCCGCCTGACGCGGGCCGAAGTGCTCGAGGCGCTGCGCGGCGCCGCCCTGGCGCGGGCCCGCGAGACCCTGCGCCTGGTCGATCCCACGCCGCGCGGGGTCGAGATGGAAACCCGGCTGCTGTCCGGCGCCATGGTCGAGATCGACGGCGCCGCGGTGATGATCGAGGCGCAGCTGCCGGAGGATCTGATCGCCCTGCTGCGGGCCGGTGCCGGCCCCGCGGAGGCCGCCGGGCACGGCGAACCGGCCCTGCCGGCGGCCGAGACCCTGCTTCCCGCCTGAGGACCGTCCAGGCGCGGGCTTTCCGGCGGCGGTGGGTCCGGGCAGGGCGGCGCGACAGTCGCCAGGGGCCAGGGCAAGGTCCGGGGCAGGGTTCATAATTCTGCGAAATACCACAGAACGGATGGCCGGGCAGGGGGAGAGCGGGGCTCGCTCGCGTTTTTTCCCCGCCGCGGCCGTTCTCCGCTTGCGATTTCCCGGCCGGGAGGCTTTGTGCCTCACGGCAAGGTGAGATCAATGCATGGCTGTGCAACGGATATCCGCCGCGACCTCCGGTAGTGGCGAGGCTTGGCAGGTCTGCATCGGCCGCGGCGCCGCGGCCCTGCACCGCGCGCCATTTCAGGACCGCGCCGCCGCCGAGGCCTGGGAGGGCATGGCCAGCGCCGCCCTGCGCCGCTGCACCATCCGGATCGGCAGCAAGCGCTTCCTCGGCACCGCCGCCGAGGCGCTGCGGCGCTGGGCGATCGACCAGGGCACCCTGCCCCGCGCCGAGGGCGGCACCCAGATCGCCCCCCTGCACCGCCTGGCCGGGCTGCTGGCCGAGCCGGAATGCGCCCTGCCGCTGGCGGCGCTGGGCCCCGCCGACCTGCAGGCGCTGCGCGCGCGGCGCCACGCCGCGCTCGGCGGCGCCGCGCCGATGCTGGCCGAGCAGGCGGCGCTGGGCGCGGCCCTGGCGCAGTTCTGCGACTTCCACCTCCCCGGCCTCGACAGCCCGCTGCTCGGCCTGGCGCCGGACGGTCTCGGCCTGCTTTCGCCGGTCGATTGCGGCCGCGCCATCGCCTGGGCGCAGCGCGAGGGGCGCGATCTGGGCCTGCTGGTGGGGCTGGTGCTGACCACGGGCGCCGCCGCCGCCGACCTGCTGGCCTGCCGCCTGGGCGATCTCGATCCTCAGACCGGCCTGCTGCGTCTGCCGGGCGGGGGGCGGATCCTCCTGGCGGCGGCGGACCGGCCGGCGGAGGGCGCGGCCACGGCACCCCTGCTGTCGGGCCTGCCCGCGGAGCCGGCCCTGCTGCGGCCCGTGCTGGCCGAGCTGGCGCGCTGCCTGGAATGCCCCGGGCTGGAATATCGAGGACTGGAATATCGAGGACTGGAGTCCCGGGGACTGGATTGGCCGGCGATGCAGCTGACCGGCCTGGTCGAGGCGCTGCGCGGCGGGCTGCATCCGGATGAGATCCTGCCCCTGCTCGGCCAAGGCTCGGCGGATTTTGCGAAAAATCTTGCGTTCGTTGTGCGAAAATCCTAAGGAGGAAGGAGACGCCCCGGCGTCATGCCGCCCTTCCTAGAACGGGAACCACAATGAGCATCTTCGGCAGGTCCAGCGGCGGCGAGCCGCGCATCACCTATGAGCGCTTCGATCTCTCCGCCGGCGAGGAGACCTTCGCCGGCGAGCCCGCCGCCCGCGGCACCGATCGGCTGGAGCCGCGGGTCGATCGCAGCCGCTTCCTCGCCCCGGCGCAGCTGCCCGGCACCGGCATGATGCTGATCGCCGCCGACAGCGAGCTCGAGGGCCGGCTGCGCAGCCGCGGCGTGATCCGCGTCGAGGGCGTGGTGCGCGGCGACCTCACCGCCCCCGTCGTGCTGCTCGAGGCCGGCGGCCTGGTCGAGGGCCGCATCGAGACGGAGCGGCTGCGCGTCAGCGGCACGTTGCGCGGCACGGTGGAGGCGCGCGAGATCGAGGTGGTGCGCACGGCCTTGCTGGAGGCCGAGCTGTCCTATGAGGAGATCGGCATCGAGCGGGGGCGATCCCGAGCCGGCCCCAGCCGAAACCGAAACCGATGCCAGAATCGAAGCCGAGGCCGTGGTGGCTGTGGCCGATCCGTCTGATCCGTCGCCGACGGCCGAGGCCGTGGACGGCCGGCCGGAGCCGGCCCTGGAGGGCGAGGCGGTGCCGCTGGCCAGCGCCATCGAGACCGCGGCCCTGGTGGCCGAGGCCGCTGGCCGAGGAGGGTGTCGGCGGGCTGATGGCGCTGGAGGCCGATCTGCGCGCCGCGCCGGAGCGGCTGCTGCTCGACAAGCCGGCGCAGTGAGAGGGGGGCGGTGAGCGGCCGGAGGGTGGCGCGGCCGCCATGCGACCGGCCCCGGAGCCCCGCCCGCCGGCCTCAGCGATAGAGCGGCGTCAGCCCCGGATAGGGGATCTCCGCCAGGCCGCGCTCGCGCAGCAGCCGGTTGGCCGCCCGCGCCACCTCGCGCGGGCCGGCCTGGAAGCCGTCCAGCACGTAGTAGCCGTTGCGCAGCGGCCGCACCCGGCCGCCCAGCACGCAGCAGGCGTATTGCAGCGGGGTCATCTCCTCATCCATCTCCATCGGCGAGAGGAAGGGCGAGACCTCCTGGCCCCGGCTGACCCGGCCCAGCACCCGCTGCGCCCGGCGCTGCGCATACCAGGGCTCGATGCCGAAGGCACGGGCCAGGCTGGCCACCTCCTCCCCGGCCAGCAGCCGGCGGTCGAACTCGCCGCGCCGCTCCACCGGCAGCGCGCGCCGGCGCTGCTGATTGCGCCGCTTGGGTCCGGCCGTCACCGGCTCTGGATCCACCGGCCCTGCTTCGTCCTCGTCCACGGCGCGCCATCCTTCCTGCTCCGCGCCGCGCGCGGAGGGGTCGCTCCTTCTGGAGATCGGGAGCCATCCGTTCTGGAGGGCGGGGTCTCGCGCCATGTTATGCGAAAATTTGCTGATGGTCGGCTAACGTGCCGCCCTCGCGCAGCAGAACCGTCATCCCCGGAGAAGACCCGCATGGATGCCTCGATCAACGCCACCCCGCCGGCCACCGCCCGGCGCCTGGCCCGGCAACTGGAAAGCGGCTTCGCGGCCGAGATGCTGCGCGCCGCCCGGCCGCCGCAGAAATCCGGCCTGTCCGGCCGCGGCACCGGCGCGCAGGCCTTCGACAGCTTCATGGACGAGGCGCTTGGCGGTGCGCTGGTCTCGCAGGGGGGCCTGGGGCTGACGCCGGTGATCGAGCGCGCCATCGCCGCGCGCCAGGCGCCGCCGCCGGGTGCGGCGCGATGACCCCGCTGCAGGAGGCGGCCGCGCAGCTCCGCGCCGTGCTGGAGCGCGAGGCGTCGGCGGCGCGGCAGGCGCGGCTGCCGGACCTGATGGCGCTGATCGGCGAGAAGCGTCGCGCCCTCACCCGCCTGGCCCAGGCCGGCGCGCCGCAGAGCCAGGCCGAGCGCGATTCGCTCGCCGCCATGATGCGCGCGGCGGAGGAGAACGCGCTGGTGCTGGGCGCCGTGGCGGGGGCGTTGGAGACGGTGCGCGAGCGGCTGCGGCAGGATGTCGCCGGGGCCGCCGATCCGGGCCTGTACGGGCCGCCCGCCGGGCCGCGCCGGCGCCGCCTGCGCCACACCCTGGCCGCCAGCCTGGACCGGCAGGCGTGACGCCGCCCCCCGCGCGCCGCGGCGGAGGACGATTGAGGCACCGCGGCGATTGCGAATTTTTCCCCGCCGGCGCTAGGAAGTCTCGTCGCGGTCGGCCCCTCGAGGTGCCGCGCGCAGCGATAGCCGCGTCAGAAGGCGCTTCCCCGAACCGGAACCCTTGAAGGGCGCTCAGATGGTCAGCTCGATCCTCACGAACAACGGCGCGATGACGGCGCTGCAGTCGCTGAAGGCCACCCAGAAGAACCTGCTGGACACGCAGAACCGCATCTCCACCGGCCTCAAGGTCTCGACCGCGAAGGACAACGCGGCGACCTGGGCGGTCGCCACCTCGATGCGCGCGGAGATCGCCAACTTCAAGCAGGTGAGCGAGAACCTCTCCGTCTCCAGCGGCGTGGTCTCCACCGCCGCCGCCGGCACCGAGCAGATCGCCGACCTGATCTCCAAGATCCGCGAGAGCGTCACCTCGGTGCAGGATGGCGTCAAGGATTCGGCCACCGTGCAGGCCGCGATCGACGAGTATGTCGCGCAGATCGACAGCATCATCGGCAGCTCCGCCTTCAAGGGCGTGAACCTGATCAACAACAGCCGCTCGGGCGACGAGAAGATCCTGGCCTCGGTCAACGCCGATGGCAGCAACCTGGTGCCGAGCTACATCACCGTCGCGCAGCAGAACCTGACCATGAGCGCCGGCGGCGCCCTGGAGGGCCTCGACCGCCTGACCGTCGAGCGCGCCAAGGACAGCTACTCCTATGCCGCGCCGACCGGCACCGTCGATGTGGGCGACAAGCTGAGCTTCACCTTCAAGCTCGACGGCAAGGAGAAGGTCGCGAGCTTCACCGCCACGACCACCTCGCTCTCCGACCTGATGACCGGCCTGAAGAACGCCATCAACAGCGCCGCCGGCGCGGGCAACGCCTTCGCCGAGATCGGCGCCAATGGCGAGCTCCTGGTCGATGCCGAGCTGGCGACCGACGTCGTGACCTTCGACGGCGAGACGGCGCTGGCCAAGGCGCTCGACACCGACAACGACATCGTCCTGGGCGCGGCCGTCGACAAGGCGCCGCAGGCGCCGAAGTTCTCCTACGGCCTGGCCGCCGGCGCGCCGGCGGTGGGTGCCGTCTACTCCTTCGAGTTCGAGGTCGAGGGTCAGCGGCAGATCGCCAGCTACACCGCGCTGACCGGCGACGACAACGCCGCCGTGCTGGCCGGGCTGAAGGAGCAGATCAACCTCGCCGCTGGCGGTGGCAACACCATCGCCTCGATCGACGAGCGCACCGGCAAGCTGGTGGTCGACGCCTCGCTGGCCAGCGGCGCGGTGACCTTCGAGGGCGAGGACGCGCTGAAGCTGAAGGGTGCGGCCGCGGCCGGCACGCTGGCGGCGAGCGGCGCCACGACCCAGACGCGCGCCCTGGCCGGCATCATTGCGGCGGCCGGCAACGTCTCCGCCCGCTTCACGATCAACGGCGTCGGTCATACGGTCACCCAGGCCGCCGCCGCCACCACCATGACCGCCGGCGAGGCGGCCACCTTTGTGACCAACATCAATGCGGCGGCCGGCTTCAACTTCGCCTATCTGAACGATGCCGGCACGGGCCTGGTGTTCGACCAGAGCCTGGCGCCGAGCGCCGTCACCGGCTTCCTGGTGACCGATGACGCGGTCTCCACCACGGTCGACACCTCCTCGGCCGGCGCCTCCGCGGGCTATACCTACGACGTCGCGGCCCTGGCCAATGTGGCGGCGGATGAGCGGGTCGAGACCCTCTCCTTCTCCTTCACCAATGCGGCCGGCGCCGCGCAGACCTCCACCGTCAGCCGCGCCAACGTGCAGGAGACCGACGCGGAGATGCTGGGCCGCCTGGTCACCGACATCAACAGCAAGAAGGGCTCGGGCGGCGACATCGCCTTCCTCACCGCCGATGGCCAGCTCTATGTCGATGCCGAGCGTTCGGGCGACACCGACACGGCCTTCACCGCCGCCTCGGCCCTGCAGGTGACGAAGTCCGATGCCACCGGCGTCGCGACCGAGCAGACCCCGGTCTCCAGCACCGACTATTCCGACCTGCTCGCCCGTCTGAAGACGATCGAGACGGCGGTGCTCTCGGCCGGCGCGGCCTTCGGTGCGGCGCAGACCCGCATCGACCTGCAGAAGGACTTCATGGACAAGCTGGTCGACACCCTGACCAGCGGCGTCGGCGCCCTGGTGGATGCCGACATGTCCGAGGAGGCCGCCCGCCTGCAGGCGCTGCAGGTGCAGGAGCAGCTCGGCACCCAGGCGCTGTCGATCGCCAACCAGGCGCCGCAGAGCATCCTGTCGCTGTTCCGCGGCTGATGACCCGAAGGGGGCGCGCCCGCCGCGCCCCCGGACCGGCGGGAGGGGGGATCCCTCCCTCCCGCGCCCCGACGACCCGCTGCCCGAGGCCACCGCGCCTTCCCGGCAAAGCCGGCCGGCGTGACCAAGGAAGAATCCGATGTTGAGCGTCGCTCAGGACACCCTCCGCCCCGCGCCCCTGCTGCGGCCGCGCGGCATCGCCGCCGCCTATGGCTCTGCCATCCGGCAGACCGAGGATCCGCGCGAGATCGAGTATCGCGTCCTGGCCCGCGCCACGGCGCTGCTGGAGGCCGCGGCCGATCCCGCCGCCGGCCCGGCCGCCCTGCCCAGCGCCCTGCACGAGAACCGCATGGTCTGGATCGCCTTCGCGGCCGATCTCGCCGCCGAGGGCAATGCCTTCGCCGACACGGTCAAGGCCCGCCTGATCTCGCTGGCCCGCTGGGTGCTGGCCGAAAGCGACCGCGTGGCGCGCGAGAGCAAGGCGCCCGCCGCGCTGATCGATGTCAACCGCGCCGTCATGGCCGGGCTCCGCCCCGCCGGCACGGCCCCCGCCGGAGCAGGCTGATGTCGCTGATCCTGAAGCTCGCCCCGGGCGAGCGGCTGTTCATCAACGGCGCCGTCGTCACCAATGGCGAGCGGCGCGCCTATCTGATGGTCGAGACCCAGGCGCAGATCGTCCGCGAGAAGGACGTGCTGCTGCCCGAGGACGCCACCACCCCGGTGCGCCGCGCCTATTTCGCCGCGCAGAACGTGCTGCTCGGCGCCCAGCCCGCGCTGGGCTCGATGGCGGCCTTCGACGAGCAGATGGCGCGCCTGCGCGGCGCCTTCGTCAAGCCCGAGCACCTGCGCCAGCTCGACGAGGCGGAGACGCAGATGCGCGCCGGCAACACCTACCGCGCGCTCTCCGCCCTGCGCGACCTGGTGCTCTACGAATCCGCGCTGCTCGACCTGCCGCCGCCGGAGCGCTTCCGCCGTGGCCCGGCCGCCGAGCCCGTCCCGGCCCATGCCGGTCCCGCCCGTCCCGGCCCCGTCCCTTCCGGCCCCGTCCCTTCCGGCCTGGCAGGGCCGGCGCCGCAGCCCCACCGCCTCGCCACCCGGAACCGGGCGCCCGAGGCCCGCCCGGCCTGATCGCCGGTCCCGCCATCGCCCTGGGAGAAGCCCTTCCGCAGAACAGTCCGCAGAGAACAGGAAGACCGACATGATCGAACCCATCCCGCCCGCCGGCGCGCGCACCACCGAGGCCGGCCCGGCCGGCACGGCCCGGCGCGAGGCCGAGACCCCGCCGCCCGCCACGGGCACCGCGCCGCAGACGGCCGAGCGCGAGCAGCGCGTCGTCCCCGCCGGGCCGACCTTCAACGTGCAACTGGATGGCAGGACCATGCGGCTCTATTCCGAGCTGCGCGACCCGGAGACCAACCGCGTGCTGATGCGCCTGCCCGCCGGCTACAATCCCGAGGCGGAGAAGCCGGCGCCGCCGCCGCTGTCCGACGAGGCATGAGCGGCGGCATCAGCCTGGTGGGCATCGGCCTTCCCACCGGCATGGCCGGCTGGAAGCTGCTGCAGACCAGGACCCCGGCCGATTTCAAGGCCTTCAGCAAGGACCCGCAACTGCAGCGCGACCTCGCCTATCTGCGCGAGCGGCTGCCGAGCAAGGCGACGGCGCAGGATCTGCTGTCCGACTACCGTCTGCAGTCGCTGGTGCTGAAGGCCTATGGGCTGGACGCGCAGATCGGCATGGAAGGGCTGATGCGGAAGGTGCTGAACAGCGACGTGACGGACAGCACCTCCGTCGCCGCGCGCATGACCGACAGCCGCTACCAGGCGATCGCCGGCGACCTGAACTATGGCGGCCTCGCCATCCCCGAGCTTCCCGCCATGCCCTCGACCGCCACGGTCGGGATCGAGGGGCTGCGGCTGACGCGCGGCTTCCTGAGCTTCTCGGGCGGCATCGGCGGCGTCACGGTGGAGGATGTCCCGCTCACCGAGGCCAGGACACCGGGCGCGATCGCGGCGAAGCTGCAGGCGGCGCTGCGCCGCGCCGATGGCGGCGCGACGGCGATCCGCGTCGTCGCCCAGGGCGACACGCTGGTCTTCAGCGATGCCAGGGCCCGCGGCGTGGCGGAGATCGACTTCACGCCGGCGCAGGATTCGGTCGGCGCCACGCTGGTCAGCAATGTCGCCGGCGCGGCGGCGGTGCCGGCGCAGGGCGGGCCGAAAGTGGCCGACAGCGCCGTGGTCGAGAAGATCGCGCAGCTCTACACCCAGGCGGCCTTCGAGGACTCGCTCAGCGCCACCTCCGAGACGCTGCGCCAGGCGGTCTATGCCAAGCGGATGCTGCCGCAGGTCACCAGCTGGTACAGCGTCATGGCCGATACCAACCTCTCGGCCGTGGTGCGCGGCGTGCTGGGCCTGCCCGACAGCTTCGCCCGGCTCGACGTCGACCAGCAGAAGGCGGCGCTGGAGAAGCGGATGGATATCGCCGACTTCAAGGACGCCACCAAGCTCGCCAGGATGCTCGACCGCTACGTGGCGCAGTCGAGCGTCGCCGAGGCCAAGGCCCTGGCCAGCGCCAGTGGCGTCGCGACGCTGGTGCAGCCCCTCTCCTGGGGGCAGAACGGCTTCGCGGCGGAGAGCGCGGCGGCGATCTACTCGATCCTGAACGGCTGATGCGGGCGGTGGGCGAGGCCAGGCGCGGCCGCCCGCGGCGATCCGCCGCCTCCCCGCGCGGCGCGGCCTGCCCGGAGCCGGACGGGCCTCCGGCGGCCCGGGCCGCCCACCTTACGCCTGCAGCACGCCATCCAGCCGCGCGAAAGCCTCGGCGCTGCCGGTGCGTTCCTCCAGCCCCTGGCCGAGGAAGGCATCGAGCGCCGGCTGCAGCCGGATGGCACGATCCACCAGCGGGTCGCTGCCGGTGCGATAGGCGCCGAGGCGGATCATCTCGGCCATGTCGGCATGGGCCGAGAGCAGGCGCCGCGCCTCGCCCAGCAGCCGGTTCTGCTCGGCGTCATGGCAGCGCGGCAGGGCGCGGCTGACCGAGCGCAGCACGTCGATCGCCGGCCAGCGGCCGCGCTCGCCGATCCGCCGGTCGAGCACCACATGCCCGTCCAGGATGCCGCGCACCGCGTCGGCGATCGGCTCGTCATGGTCGTCGCCATCGACCAGCACGGTGAAGATGGCGGTGATGTCGCCCTCCCCCTCGGGCCCCGGCCCGGCGCGCTCCAGCAGCGCCGGCAGCTCGGTGAAGACCGAGGGCGTGTAGGAGCGGGCGGTGGCCGGCTCGCCGGCGGCCAGGCCGATCTCGCGCTGCGCATGCGCCAGGCGGGTGATGGAATCGAGCAGCAGGAAGACCTGCCGGCCCTCGGCGCGGAAATGCTCGGCCACGGCCAGCGTCGCCTGCGCCGCCCGGCGGCGGGCCAGGGCCGGCTGGTCGGAGGTGGAGACGATGACGACGCTGCGCCGCCGCCCCTCCTCGCCCAGGATATGGTCGAGGAACTCCCGCGCCTCGCGGCCGCGCTCGCCGATCAGCCCGACGACGATGACATCGGCCTCGGCGCCGCGCGCCAGCATGCCCATCAGCGTCGACTTGCCGACGCCCGAGGCGGCGAAGATGCCGAGGCGCTGGCCGCGGCAGACCGGGGTGAAGACGTCGAGCACGCGCAGCCCGGTCTCGAGCTTGCCGCCCATCAGGCGGCGGCGCAGCGCGTCCGGCGCGGGGCGGCGCAGCGGCACGCCCGCGCCGCCCTGCGGCAGCGGGCCGCGGCCGTCGAGCGGTCGGCCTTGGCTGTCGATCACCCGGCCCATCCAGGCGTCGCAGGGATGCAGCCGGAGCGGATCGTCGAGCCAGACGCGGGCGCCGGGGGCGAGGCCCTCGGTGCCGCCCTCCGGCACGGCGAGCGCGGTCTCCGGGGTGAAGGCGACGAACTCGCCCTCGACCGGCGCCAGGCCGCCGCGCTCGATGCGCAGCCGGTCGCCGATGGCGACGCCCGGGCCCAGACCGGCGACGGAGAGGGCGGCACCCCGCACCCCGGCCAGCGTGCCGTAGCGGCCCCGCCGGGGCAGCCGCGCCAGCGGGCCGGCGAGGTTGGCGAGGCCGGATGAAAGGCCGGATGACGGGGCCGGCGGGGCGGCGGGCGGAGGGAGGGCCTCGGAATTCATGCGAAATATTCGTCCGCTAGGGAGGGGCAGCGCCGGAGACCGGTCTTCTCGGGCCATTATGGCCCGCATCGCCGCCGAAGCGCTATGCGAAAAACATCGACAAGACGGGCGGGACCGGGCTATTCCTGCGCCGGCAGCCAGAGAGGCACCCCCATCCATGCTCGACGGCATCGACGTCTTCCGCATCACCGGCGCGCGCATGCGGCACCTGTCGGAACGGCAGAACGTGCTGGCGCAGAACATCGCCAACGCCAACACCCCGCATTACCGCGCGCGGGACGTGAAGCCGTTCCGCTTCGACAGCGGCCTGCTGCGCGGCCCGGGGAGCGATCCGCGGACGGTGCAGCTGGCGGCGACCCGGCCCGGGCATCTCGGCGCCGGCCGCGGCGGCGCCGAGATCGCCGCCGACCGCGCCCAGTCCTATGGCGAGGACCCGGACGGCAACACGGTCAGCCTGGAGGAGCAGATGGTGAAGCAGGCCGATGTGGCGAAGGCCTATGACCTCGCCACGGTCGTCTACAAGCAGGGCGCCTCGCTGCTGCGCAGCGCCGCGGGCGGCCGCTGATGCTGCGCCTCGGACCTGTCTCCGGCGCCGGACCGCTGACCCGGGCGATGGCCACCGCCGCCTCCGGCATGAGCACCCAGGCCACCCGCATGCGCGTGGCGGCCGAGAACATCGCCAATGCCAGCTCCACGGCGGCGGTGCCGGGCGGCGACCCCTATCGGCGCAAGCTAATCAGCTTCGGCCAGCGCCTCGACCGCGCGACCGGCGCGCAGCTGGTCAGCACGGCGGCGATCCAGCAGGACGGCCGCGGCTTCCGCACCCAGTTCGATCCCGCCCATCCGGCGGCCGACGAGCAGGGCTACGTCAAACTCCCGAACGTCGATCCGCTGATCGAGCAGGCCGATCTGCGCATGGCCGGACGCAGCTACGAGGCGTCCATGGCGGTGCTGCAGCAGGCGCGCACGCTCTACGGCAAGACGCTCGACATCCTGAGGTCGTGACCCGCATGTCCACGCCGCTCGCCGCCATCCCTCCCGTCTCCAGCGCGCTGCGCGCCTATGGCGCGGGCGCCGCCGCCGCGGGCCAGCCCGGGGCGACCGATTTCGGCGCCATGGTGGGGGACGCCGCCCGCGCCTCGCTCGCCACGCTGCGCCAGGCCGAGGTCACCGCGGCGCGCGGCGTCGCCGGCACCGCCGATGTGCAGGAGGTGGTGCAGGCCGCCGCCAGCGCCGAGCTGACCGTGCAGACCATGACGCAGCTGCGCGACAAGGTCGTCGGCGCGTACATGGACGTGCTGCGCATGGCGGTCTGAGCGCCGTGAACGAGGGCGATGTCATCGAGGTGCTGCGCGGCGGCTTCTACACCACGATGGTCGTGGCCGGCCCGCCGCTGCTCGCGGCACTCGTCACCGGCGTCGCCATCTCCGTGCTGCAGGCGCTGACGCAGATCCAGGAGATGACGCTGTCCTATGTGCCCAAGATCGTCGTGACCATGATCGCCACCATGCTCTCCCTGCCCTTCGGCTTCGCCGCGCTGCGCTCCTACACCGAGGAGATCGCGCAGCTCATCGTGGGTCTCTGACGCATGGATCTGCTCCGGCGCCTGCGCGGCGGCCTCGGCCACCAGGACCTGCTCTTCGCCGCGGCGCTGGTGCTGCTGCTGGCGGTGCTGGTGCTGCCGATGCCGAGCTGGCTGGTCGATCTCGGCCTCGCCACCTCGATCACCCTCTCGGTGCTGATCCTGATGGTGGCGATCTGGATCGAGCGGCCGCTCGACTTCTCCGTCTTCCCCACCGTGCTGCTGGTCTCGACCCTGCTGCGGCTGGCGCTCAACCTCGCCACCACGCGGCTGGTGCTGGCCGAGGGGCATCGCGGCCTGGACGCGGCGGGCGACGTCATCCACGGCTTCGCCGCCTTCGTCGTCGGCGGCGACTTCATCATCGGCGTCATCGTCTTCGCCATCCTGATCGTGGTGAACTTCATCGTCGTCACCAAGGGCGCCGGGCGCATCGCCGAGGTCGCCGCGCGCTTCAGCCTGGATGCCATGCCGGGCAAGCAGATGGCGATCGACGCCGATCTCGCCGCCGGCACCATCGACGACGCCGAGGCCAAGCGCCGCCGCCGCGATCTGGAGGACGAGAACACCTTCTTCGGCGCCATGGACGGCGCCTCGAAATTCGTCCGCGGCGATGCCGTCGCCGCCATCCTGGTCACCATCGTCAATGTGCTGGGCGGCATCACCGTCGGCACGCTGCGCCATGGCATGTCGCTCTCGGCGGCGGCCGAGAACTACGTCACGCTCGCGGTCGGCGACGGCATCGTCAGCCAGATCCCGGCGCTGATCGTCTCGGTCGGCGCCGGCATGCTGGTCTCCAAGGGCGGCGTGCGCGGCTCGACCGACAAGGCCTTCGTCAGCCAGCTCGGCGCCCAGCCGAAGCCGCTCTACCTGGCCGCCGGCCTCTCCGGCCTCTTCGCCGTGCTGCCCGGCCTGCCCTTCCTGCCCTTCTTCGCGCTCGGCGCCGTCGCCGCCGGCGGCGGCTGGCTGGCGCAGCGCGCCGCCGGGCGCGCCGCCGCGGCGCGCGAGGCCGGCCTGCCGGTGGCCGAGGCGGCGCCGCGCGAGGAGAGCATGGCCGAGCTGATCCGCGTCGACGACGTCCGCCTCGAGCTCGGCATGGGCCTGGTCTCGCTGACCGCCAGCCGCCAGGGCGGGCTGTCGGAGAAGATCCGGAAGCTGCGCCGCGCCTTCGGCCTGGAATTCGGCTTCGTGCTGCCCGCCGTCCGCATCAAGGACAACATGGATCTCGCCTCGGGCGAGTACTCGATCCAGGTGCAGGGCGTCGAGGTGGCGCGCGAGACGCTGGTGCTGGGGCGGCTGCTGGCCTTCGCCCCCGGCGGCCAGGAGATCGGCGTGCCGGGCATCGACACGCAGGAGCCCTCCTTCCACATCAGGGCGCGCTGGATCGAGCCGGCGCTGCGCGAGGCGGCGATGGCCCAGGGCCTCACCGTGGTCGATGTCGAGACCGTGCTGACCACGCACATGTCCGAGGTGCTGAAGGGCTACATGGCGCAGCTGCAGACCTACGCGGCGACGCAGCGGCTGCTCGACGGCCTGGAGAAGGAGCATCAGCGCCTGGTCGCCGACCTGATCCCCGCCGTGCTGCCGATGGCCACCGTGCAGAAGGTGCTGGCGACGCTGCTCGGCGAGCGCATCTCGATCCGCAACCTGCCGCTGATCCTGGAGGCGCTGCACGAGGCGGCGGGGATGACGCGCAACGTCTCGATGCTGGCCGAGCATGTGCGCCAGCGCCTCTCCCTGCAGATCTGCCGCGGCCTGACGCAGGAGGACGGCTACATCACCACCCTGCTGCTCTCGCCCGAATGGGAGCGCGAGGTGGGCGGCGCCATCATCGAGGAGGGCGACCAGCGCAACTTCGCCATGGCGCCGTCGCGGATCCAGGAGCTGATCGCCTCCACCCGCGCCCGCATCGCCGAGGCCGCCGCCAAGGGGGACTGGCCGGCGGTGCTGACCTCGGCCGCGGCGCGCCCCTTCGTGCGCCACCTGGTGGAGCGCATCAACCCGACCATCGCCGTGATCAGCCACGCGGAGGTGCATCAGCGCGCCAAGCTGCGCACCGTGGGCCAGATCTGAGGGTGCAGCTCGGCCTGGAAAGCTGGCTGACCGCCGAGCTCTATCGCCTCTTCCTGGTGTTCTGCCGGGTCTCGGCGGCGCTGCTGCTGCTGCCGGGGACGGGCGAGACGCAGCTGCCGGCGCGCATCCGCCTGCTGGCCGGGCTGCTGATCGCGCTCTGCATCGCGCCGCTCGCCGGGCCGGCCAGCAGCCCGCCCGGCGCCCTCGCCATGGCCGGCGCGGTCGCGCTGGAGACCGCGACCGGCGCCTTCCTCGGCACGCTGTCGCGCCTGCTGCTCTCGGCGGTGCATGTGGCGGGTCAGGTGATCGGCCAGAGCATCGGCATCAGCAACGCCTTCGTCTTCGGCATCGGCATGGACAATTCGGCGGTGCTCGGCGGCGCGCTCTACGCCGCGAGCCTGGCCGCGCTCTTCGCCATCGACGGGCACCATCCGGGCCTGCGCGCCATCGCCGACAGCTACGCGCTGGTCCCGCTCGGCGCCGCGCCGGAGACGGCGCTCGCCGCGCGCAGCCTGGCCGAGGGGGTGGCGACGGCCTTCCGCCTCGCCATGCAGCTCGCCATGCCCTTCCTGATCCTGGCGCTGATCTTCAACCTGGCGCTGGCCGGCATCAACCGCGCCATGCCGGCCATGCCGGTCTTCATGATCGGCGCGCCGGCCCTGCTGCTGGCCGGCCTGACGCTGCTCGGCGCCGCAGCGCCGACCCTGGTCACCGAGATCCTCGGCGCCTATGGCGCCGTCTTCACCTTCGGGCGCTGAGCCGTGGCGGAGGAGAGCGGCCAGGAGAAGACGCTCGACGCCTCGCAGCGCAAGCTGCAGCAGGCGCGCGAGAAGGGCGACCTGCCGGTCTCGCGCGAGGGCTCGGTCTTCGGCCTCTATGCCGCCATGCTGCTCGCCCTCGGCCTGGCCGGCGGGCTGATCGGCGAGCGGGTCAGCCTGGTGCTGCTGCCGCTGATCGAGCAGCCGGAGGCCTTCCTCGACCTGACCGGGGAGGGCTATCGCCAGGCGGGCGCCGCCTTCATCGAGGCGCTGGCCGTGGCGCTGCTGCCGGTCTTCGGCCTGTTGCTGGCCGGCAGCCTGCTGCCGCACCTGGCGCAGAACACCGTGGTCATGGCCGGCGAGCGGCTGCGGCCGAAATGGTCGCACCTCTCGCCGCTGGCCGGGATGAAGCGGCTCTTCGGACTGAAGGCGCTGTTCGAGTTCGCCAAGAGCCTGACCAAGATGCTGGCCGTCGGCCTGACCTGCTGGATCGTCGGCCGGCCGCTCTACGAGCGGAGCGCGCAGCTGGCCGCGGTGGACCCGGCGGTGTTCCCGGCGCTGGCGATGCAGTCGGCCATCGCCGTGGTCTTCGCCGTGACCCTGGTCAGCGGCGTGGTGGCGGCGATCGACATCGCCTTCCAGCGCTTCGAGTACCATCGCCGGCAGCGCATGACGCTGCAGGAGATGAGGGAGGAGCTGCGCGCGACCGATGGCGACCCGCACGTGAAGTCGGCGCTGAAGCGCAAGCGCCGGCAGATGTCGCAACGGCGCATGATGGCCGA
Organism: Pseudoxanthomonas suwonensis; assembly: GCA_003240695.1. GTDB lineage: Bacteria > Pseudomonadota > Gammaproteobacteria > Xanthomonadales > Xanthomonadaceae > Pseudoxanthomonas_B > Pseudoxanthomonas_B suwonensis_A. Next base: position 21,400 of record QFNC01000037.1, read on the forward strand.
TGTCCCGACCGCCACGGTGGTGATCACCAACCCGACGCATTTCGCCGTGGCGCTGCGCTACGAGCGGGGCGAGGACGCGGCGCCGGTCTGCGTCGCCAAGGGCGTCGACCACGTGGCGCTGCGGATCCGCGAACTGGCCGGCGCCGCCGGCGTGATGCTGATCGAGGACCGGCCCCTGGCGCGCGGCCTCTACGCCTCGGTCGAGGTCGGCCAGGCGATTCCGCCGGCGCATTTCGAGGCGGTGGCCCGGATCATCGGCATCGTCTGGGCGCAGCGGAAGCGGGGCGGCGCGGGCCCGCGCCATGCCGCGTCGCAAAAATAGGATAAGTTGATTGACGTGATAATCACCGGTTGCGTAACAGGGGTCATCCGCAATCGATCGAGAGCGCCATGCCGTCACCCTGTCTCCGCCGGGCCCTGCTCGGCGCCATTGCGACCTCCGCCCTGGCCCCGGCCCTGCTGACCCCTCCCGCCCGGGCGGCCGAGGCGGCGCCGAAGAAGGAATACGAGTTCCTGCCGCTCGGCGACTTCACGGTGAACCTGCCCAGTCTGGGCCGCCGCATGGGCTATGTCGTGGTCTCGGTGACGCTGGAGACCCGCGCGGCGGAGACCCAGCAGTTCCGCGACCTGTCGCCCCGGCTGAAGCAGGCGGTGCTGCAGCGGCTGATCGCCATGTCGGAGCGGCAGGAGCTGCGGCCGGGCCGGACCGACCCCTCCCTGCTGCGCGACCGGCTGTTCGACTGCCTGGCGCAGGTGCAGGAGGCCGGGCTCAAGGACGTGGTCATCACCCGGCTGATCCACAGCTGAGCCGCCCGCGCGGCCGGCGGCTCAGGACCTGATCTGCGTCACGTCGGCGGCGTTGATGACGCTGCCATTGCTCAGCACCAGGGTGAAGGCGCCGGTGCTGTCCTTGCGGAACTCGGTGATGGTGCCGCCGGCGCTGACGCTGCCGGCGCTTTGCCGCGCGCCGCCGGCATCGTCGCCGACGACACGGACATTGTAGCGGCCGGTCGCCAGCCGCGTGCCGTCGGCGCTCTTGCCGTCGAAGACCACCGTGTTCTCGCCCTGGGCGAGGCCGATGCGGCGCACCACCGCGCCGCCGGCGTCCAGCACCTCGAGCCGCGTGTTGCCCAGCGTGCCGGCCGTCACCGTCGCCGTGACGGTGCTGGTGCCGCTGTCGGGCACGGTGATCTGGCTGAGCGTGCTCTGCACCGTCTTGCCGAGCAGCGCCGCGTTCTCCGCCAGGGTGCCGCCATTGCTGAGCGCGCTGGCGATGCCGGTCAGCAGGGTGTTGGTCTTGGTCTGCTGCTCGACCTGGGAGAACTGCGCCAGCTGCGCCACGAACTGGGTCGGGTCGGTCGGCTGCATCGGGTCCTGGAACTTCATCTGCGCGGTCAGCAGGGTCAGGAAGCGGTCGAAATCGGCGCTGCTGCTGCTCAGGCTGGCGGTCGGCGCCGTGGCGGCGCCGCCCGCCGTGGCGGCGGTGATGGCGGATGTGCTGCTGGTGGCCATGCTGCTCTCCCTGCCCGGCTCCCGGGCCTCAGGCGATGATGTCGATCAGGCTGTCGGTGACGCGGCGCGGCGGCGCGGCGATGTCCTCCGCCTCCGCCTCGGCCATGCCGCGGAGGGGCGCGGCGGCGGCCGGCGATGGCGTGTCGCGCCGCTCGCCCGGGGTCCCCTGCTGCAGGTCGAGGCCGCCGGTGCCGAGCTGCACCCCGGCCTGCTCCATCTGCGTCAGCAGCGTCTGCCGGTCCTGGCGCAGCGCCTCGAAGGTCTCCGGCTGCTCGGCGCGCAGCAGGACATGGACGCCGCCCTCCTGGAAGGTCAGGCGCAGCTCGATGCGGCCGAGTTCCGGCGGCCGCAGATCGACCGCGATGCGGGACACGCCGGCCGTGCTGGCCTCGGCCAGGCGCAGCGCCAGCTGCGGCGCGGCCTGGGCGGCCAGGCGGGCGCGCCGCGCCGCCGTGCCGGGCGCCCCGGCCGCGTCGTCGGCGTCGGCCGGGGAGGCCGGGGTTGCGGCCAGGGTCGGCGCCAGGGTCGGGACCGGGGTTGGCGCCGGGGTCGTGGGCGCGGGGCCGGCCTCGGCGGGGCGCGCCGGATCCGCCAGGGCCGCCGCGACGATCGCGGCCCGGTCCCCGGCCGTCAGACCGTTCTCCGCTGCCTCGGGCACCACCTCGGGAAAGGCGGCCGGAAGGCCGGAGGAGACCGGGCTTCCCTCGGCCGGACGCTCCGGCCAGGGCGTGGCGAGCCTGGTCTCGCCGGCCGTCGGCAGCCCCG
>QFNC01000011.1 GCA_003240695.1 Pseudoxanthomonas suwonensis
GCCCCGTGCGATATCGCTTACTTCAGGATCTTCGCCACCACGCCGGCGCCGACGGTGCGGCCGCCTTCGCGGATCGCGAAGCGCAGGCCTTCGTCCATCGCCACCGGGTTGATCAGCTGCACCACCATCTTCACGTTGTCGCCCGGCATCACCATCTCCGTGCCTTCCGGCAGGGTGACGGCACCGGTGATGTCCGTGGTGCGGAAGTAGAACTGCGGACGGTAGCCCTTGAAGAACGGGGTGTGACGGCCGCCTTCGTCCTTGCTCAGCACGTACACTTCGGCCTCGAACTCGGTGTGCGGGGTGATGCTGCCCGGCTTGGCCAGCACCTGGCCGCGCTCCACGTCGTCACGCTTGGTGCCGCGCAGCAGCAGGCCGGCATTGTCGCCCGCCTGACCCTGGTCCAGCAGCTTGCGGAACATTTCCACGCCGGTCACCGTGGTCTTCTGGGTCGCGCGGATGCCGACGATCTCGATTTCGTCGCCCACCTTGATGATGCCGCGCTCGATGCGGCCGGTCACCACGGTGCCGCGACCGGAGATCGAGAACACGTCTTCCACCGGCATCAGGAACGGCTTGTCGATGTCACGCTCCGGCTCCGGAATGAAGGTGTCCAGCGCTTCCACCAGCTGGATGATCGCAGGCACGCCGATCTCCGACTGGTCGCCTTCCAGCGCCTTCAACGCCGAACCCTTGATGATCGGGGTGTCGTCGCCCGGGAAGTCGTACTTGCTCAGCAGCTCGCGCACTTCCATCTCGACCAGCTCCAGCAGCTCGGCGTCGTCCACCATGTCGGCCTTGTTCAGGAACACGACGATGTACGGCACGCCCACCTGACGGGCCAAGAGGATGTGTTCGCGGGTCTGCGGCATCGGGCCGTCAGCCGCGCTGCACACCAGGATCGCGCCATCCATCTGCGCCGCGCCGGTGATCATGTTCTTCACGTAGTCGGCGTGGCCCGGGCAGTCCACGTGCGCGTAGTGGCGATTCGGGCTTTCGTATTCCACGTGCGCCGTGGAAATCGTGATGCCGCGCGCCTTCTCCTCCGGCGCCGCGTCGATCGCGTCATACGCCTTGAACTCGCCGCCGAAACGTTCCGCGCCCACTTTCGTCAGCGCCGCCGTCAGCGTCGTCTTGCCGTGGTCCACGTGACCGATCGTGCCCACGTTCACGTGGGGCTTGGTGCGCTCGAACTTGCCCTTTGCCATGGCTACGTGAGCGAAATCGTGCCGGTTCCGGGCGGATCCAATGGAGCGGGAGACGGGAATCGAACCCGCACCATCAGCTTGGAAGGCTGAGGTTCTACCATTGAACTACTCCCGCACCGGACCCTGCCAGCCGATGACCTGGCTGCCCGGAACCCGTTGGACGGCAGCGGGCAGCGCACATGCGCCGGCACCACTGTCATCCGTGTATCTTCTGCTCCAGCGCCGATACACGGGGCTGGTGGAGGGAGGTGGATTCGAACCACCGAAGGCGTGAGCCAGCAGATTTACAGTCTGCCCCCGTTGGCCGCTTGGGTATCCCTCCATACCGCCCATGCCATTCGGCGGTGGCCGGACAGCACGGAGCCGACTATTCTGAGGCGGAGCGGATGCCGTGTCAACTTCGATGCCGACCAAGACGAGACCATGTGTGGAAGAGCCGGATCTGTTCAGGTCTACCGAACCGACGGTGCCGCGAGCACTGGGGCCTGCTGCCTGGCATCTGCCGGGGTTTGCGCTGGCGGAGGCACCGGACGTGCTGAACGCAGTGGCCATGGTGGAGCGGCAGGCGCCGTTGCGGCACATGACGACACCCGGCGGGCGCCGGATCGGCGTGTCGATGACCAATTGCGGCGACCTGGGCTGGGTCAGCGACCGAAGCGGCTATCGCTACCAGTCCATCGACCCGGATTCCGGCGAGACATGGCCTGCGATGCCGCCGCTACTGGCCGAACTGGCCACGCGCGCCGCCGCTGCAGCCGGGTTTGGCGGCTTCGTGCCCGACGCTGGCCTGATCAACCGCTATCAGCCCGGCATCGGCATGGGTCTGCATCAGGATCGGGACGAACACGACCTGGCCGCGCCGATCGTGTCGCTGTCGATGGGGATGACCGCCATGTTCCTGTTCGGCGGACTCCGGCGCGGCGATCGGCCGCAACGGATCCCCCTGCAGCACGGCGACGCGGTGGTGTGGGGCGGTGAGGATCGACTGCGCTTCCACGGCATCGCGCCGCTACGCGGATCGGCCCATCCGCTGCTGGGCGAACAGCGCCTGAACATCACCCTGCGCAAGGCGCGGTGAAACGAGCCGAAGCGGCATCTGCCATCATTCCGGTGTCCGCCTGGATGGATGCCAAATGAGCACTGCCTCCTCCAAACCCGCCACCCCGCAGCGCCTGCGTCATGCCGCGCGCCGCCTGGCGGCGGTGGATGTGGATTGGGAGTGGCTGATCGCGACCGTGGGAACGTGCCGGCTGCAGATCCACGACCTGCGTTCGCCTTACGAAGCGCTGGTACGGGCGATTGCCTACCAGCAACTGCACGCACGGGCGGCCGAAGCGATCCTGGGGCGGCTGCTGGCGCTGTATCCACGATCCGACTTTCCCAGTCCGCGGCAGTTGCTGCGCACCGACCCGCAACGGCAGCGCGACTGCGGCCTGTCGGCCAGCAAGCTGGCGGCGATCCGCGGCATCGCGCAGGGTGCATTGGACGAGGTGATTCCCGACCGCGCCGAAGCCGATACGCTGAGCGATGCCGAATTGATCACGCGCTTGACCACGCTGCGCGGGGTGGGCCGCTGGACCGTGGAGATGCTGCTGATCTTCACCCTGGGCCGGATGGACGTGCTTCCGGTCGACGACTACGGCGTGCGCGAAGGCTATCGCCGCCTGAAACGACTGGAAGGCGCACCGACCCCCCGGCAGCTGCAGGCACTGGGCGAGGATTGGGCGCCGCAGCGGTCGGTGGCGGCGTGGTATCTGTGGCGGATGCCGGTGATGTGACGGTTGCGTCGCATGACGCATCCACATCAGTTCCCCGGGCATGGCATGATTGGCGGTGCTACCGAGGATGGCTGCATGACCGGATCGATCCGATGCTGAAGCACAGTCTGGCGCGCCGCCAGAGCCTGTGGCTGGTCGGTGCTGCACTGGCGCTGTCATTGGCGATCACGCCGCTGCGCGTGTGGATGGCGGCCAGGATGATCCAGAGTTCCGAGCAGCAGACCAGCCAGCTGCGGACCGAGCAACTCGCTCTGCGCATCGCCATGCCACTGCGCGCCGCCGAATCCATCGCTGCAGATGCCCACGCATTACTGACCCGATCCACTGGCCCGACCAGTCCAAGCGAACCACTGACCTGGTTGCGGCAGCGCCATGCGGAGGTCGCCTTCATCCAGGCGCTGCCCCTGCCGGAGGCCCTGCAGCATTCCACCGCATGCACGCCAGGCTGTTGGATCATGCGCCCTGCCCCGCAGGGCCCGCGTGACCGCGCGATCGCACGTCATGCGGTGTACCTGCGGCCCGACCGGCCTGCACGGCGATTGATCGTGGTGGGATTGCCGGCCGATGTCCTGCGTGACGTGCTGGCCCGTGGCTCGGTGGATGAGTCGGTGGCGTCGCTGATCGATGGCCATCGCGACATCCGCCTGCTGCGCGCCGACGCCGCAGGCGAAGGCCAGTCGATGCAGGCCTCGCTCGATCCGCGACGCACGCCCGACCAGACGCACGTCCGGCAACTGTTCCGCGGCGACACCGATGCGCCGGCACACGCCTGGTCGCGACAGCAGTCCAGGATGGTGCGTTATCACGCCGCCGGGGTGCCGGGTAGCGGCTGGAGGGTGTTGCTGACGGTGCCGCAGCAGAACGAATGGCTGCCTGCATACCGGCTTGCGATCCGCCAATCGTTGATCCAGCTCGTCGCAGTGGCACTGCTTGCGCTGGTCCTTTACCTGTATCTGCGCCGTTCGCTTGCGCCGCTCGGGCTGCTGAGCGAAGCCGCCGAGGATCTCGCGCTGGGGCAATTCGACACGCCACTGCCCCGCACCTCCCATCCGGACGAGATCGGCCGGGTGACGGCTGCCTTCGGCAACATGCGCGACCGCCTGCGCGACAGCGCGGCCGAGCTGGAACGCAGTTCCGCCATCCGCCACAGCCAGCAGATCACCATGGATGTGGCACGACAGATCCAGACCGCGATGCTGCCATCAACCAGCAGAGTGGTCGGCGACGTACCCGGCATCGACATCGCCGCCACCCTGATGCCGCAGCGCGAGGTGGGCGGCGACTTCTACAGTTTCTTCGCGATCGGCGAGCAACTGTTTTTCATGATCGGCGACGTGGCCGACAAGGGCGTTCCGGCCGCGCTGCTGATGGCGCGCACCACCAGTCTTGCGCAGGCGCTGGCTCCGCACACGCCGAAGCCGGACGACCTGCTGGCGGCCATCAACGACGAAATCGCCCGCGGCAACCATGCGTGCATGTTCGTGACCATGCTGTGCGGCCTGCTTGATACCGTGACAGGACGCCTTGTGATTGCCAGCGCCGGACACGAGGCTGCCATCTGCCTGAATCCGCGCGGCCAGGCCGAGTGGCTGCTGCCGGACGACAGCGGCCCTGCGCTGGGACTGTACGACGATGCCTACTATCCGTCGACCGAAGTGCAGCTGCAGCCCGGGCAGATGCTGCTGCTGTACACCGACGGCATCACCGAGGCCGAGGATCCGCAGGGACAGCACTTCGGCGAGGACGCTCTGCTGGGAAGCCTGTCGGTCGAAGCGCTGTCATCGGCCGACGACGTGATCGCGCGCACGGTCGAAGCCGTGAAGGCCCACGCCTCCGGTGCCGACCAGTCCGACGACATGGCACTGCTGTGCGTGCGCTGGATGCCCCCGGACCGCATCCAGACGGTGGACATCGCCAATCGCAACAGCGAGATGGTCATCGCCCTGAACTGGCTGGAGGACATCGCCATCGTGCTGCAGGTGTCCGTGGATACCGCATTGACGCTGCGGCTGGTGGCCGAGGAGCTGCTCAGCAACACCCTGCGTTACGGCTACGGGGACCGCCGCGATGGCCGCATCAACATGACCCTGTACCGTCATGTCCGATCGCTGACGTTGCGCATCAGCGACGATGCGAACGCCTTCGATCCCAGCCTGCCGCCGAGCCGCCCGCCTTCCCGAACCGATGCGGAGCGAAGCGAAGGCGGCGAAGGCCTGACCCTGGTCCACGCACTCGCGCAGGCGATCCGCTACTATCCCAAACTCCACGGCAACATCGTCGAAGTCGATTTCGACCTACCTCCGGATGGCCCTGCATGAACTTCCGCTTCGCATCGCATCGCCACAGCCCAAGCCGCGTCACCGCTGAGCTGCATGGCCGACTCGACACCCAGACGCATTCGGACGCCGACGTCCGCTTCGATGCACTAGTCGAGGAGAACCCGGCCATGACCACCCTGATCATCGACCTGGGTGGGCTGGAATACATTTCCAGCTCGGGCCTGCGCAGCATTTTCCGCGTGCGCAAGGTCGTCGCCGACCGCCTCGGCGGGCGCACATTGCTGGTGAACATGCGGCCCCCGGTGCGCAAGGTGTTCGAGATCGTGAAGGCGGTGCCGATCCACGAGGTGTTCGCCTCGGAAGCCGAACTGGAAGCGTATCTGGACACGATGCAGCGCCGGTACCTGTCCGACGAGGATGGATTGCCCTGATTCAGCGATGCGGCCTGCCAGCACGGCTGCCGGGCGTCATTCGTTCGGGATCACGTATTGCGGATTCTTTTCGTAGCGCTTCGGCTGCTGAGCATGGCACTATCCTTCGTCAGTAGGTCTTTTCGTAAGCCAGCATGATGTCGTTGCGGAAGTTGCTGTCCGGATTGTCGGGCTTGCGCAGCACTGTGGTGAAGATCATTGCCCGCATCCATACCCGCACGGTGCGGTCGTTCACCTCGATCATGATCTCCGGGATGATCCAGGCGTGGTACACCGGCGGCATCTGCTCGCGTGGCACCTTGTGCAGGATCAGCCGGTTCTTGAAGATTTCGTCCAGGTCCACCATGGCTTCCAACGGCTGGCGGTTCTTGTCCTGCCAGGAGATCCACGCCTTCTGCGGTGGCCAGGGCGGGTCGATCCAGCCGCCGTGCAGCCCATCCAGATAGTTCTCGCCGATTTCGGCCGAGGAGATCTCCTTTTCGTCCGGGTCATCCTGAACGATGTAGCCGTTGCCGTAGCCATCCCCGTACTTGATCCGGCAGCCGTAGGTGTCGTAGCAGCCGGCGCCCAGATGGTAGCGATGGAATTTCAGAGGTTTGCTGGTATCCACATGATCGCGGAAATTGCCGTTGGGCAGGCGAATGGTGTCCGGGGGTTGTTGCGCGGGCTGGCATGCTGCAAGGGTGGGAGTCAAGGTCGCGGCCAGGCACAGCACGGCACGAGACCATATGGCATTGGGGATGTTGGAAGCGGGCATACAGGCGGCCAGAGTCCGTGGCGGAGTCGGGAAGACGCTAGCACAGCCGGAAGACGCCAACAAGCCGTGCTGCGACCCAGTTTTTTCCGACCGCCCGGGTTGGAGCGCGTATGCAACCAACGCTACACGTTGAACCGGAAATGCAGCACGTCGCCCTCGGCGACCTTGTAGTCCTTGCCTTCCAGGCGCAGGCGGCTGGCGTCGCGGGCACCGGATTCGCCCTTGTACTTGATGAAATCGTCGAAACCGATGGTTTCGGCGCGGATGAAACCCTTTTCGAAATCGGTGTGGATCACGCCGGCGGCCTGCGGTGCGGTGGCGCCGCGCCTCACCGTCCAGGCGCGCACTTCCTTCACCCCGGCGGTGAAATAGGTCTGCAATCCCAACAATGCGTAGGCCGCGCGGATGACGCGATTCAAACCGGGTTCGTCCAGGCCGAGATCCTTCAGGAATTCGTCGCGGTCGGCATCGTCCAGCTGCGCCAGCTCCTCTTCGATGGCTGCCGACACCGGCACCACTTCCGCGCCCTCGCCCGCGGCGCGCTGGCGTACGGCATCCAGATGCGGGTTGTCGACAAAACCGTTTTCCAGCACGTTGGCCACGTACATCACCGGTTTCAAGGTCAACAGGAACAGCTCGCGGATCAAGACCGTGTCGTCCTCGTCCAACTGCAGCGAACGCGCGGGTTTGCCTTCATCCAGATGCGCACGCACGCGCGCCAGCACCTCGATTTTCGCCTTGGCGTCCTTGTCGCCGCTTTTCGCCACGCGTTCATAGCGCGAAATGGCTTTTTCGACGCTGTCCAGGTCCGCCAGTGCCAGTTCGGTGTCGATGGTGTCGATATCTGCCAGCGGATCCACCTTCCCGGCCACGTGCACGATGTCACCGTGCTCGAAACAGCGCACCACATGGCAGATGGCATCCACCTCGCGAATGTGGGCGAGAAACTTGTTGCCCAGTCCCTCGCCCTTGGCCGCACCGGCCACCAGACCGGCGATGTCCACGAATTCCACCGCCGTGGGAATCAGTTTCTGCGGTTTGACGATCTCGGCCAGCTGATTCAGGCGCGGATCGGGCACCGGCACCACGCCCACGTTGGGCTCGATGGTACAGAAGGGGAAATTGGCCGCGGCGATGCCCGCCTTGGTCAGTGCATTGAAAAGGGTGGACTTGCCGACGTTCGGCAGGCCGACGATGCCGCATTGGATGCCCATGGCGTGACTCGCTGGCGGGATGGGAAACGGCAGCCCTCGCGTCGCATGTGCGGCAAGGGCTCCCGTTTCGCATGCCGGTGCTGGCATGGCCTCGATCATCAGGATGACGTCGTGCGCGCCCCCTTGCCATCACCACCGATACCGGCACCGGCGGGCGTGTGCAGGCGTTTCATCGCCTCGTTCGGATTGCCCGATACCAGCAATGGCAGCACGTCGATGGACGCATCAATGGCGCGGTCGATCAGGATGGCATCGTCCGCATTCGCACGCCCCAGGACCCACGGCGTGACCTGATCCTTGTGCCCGGGATGGCCGATGCCGATCCGCAGCCGGTGGAAACGGCCGTGCCCCAGCAGGCGCATGGTGTCGCGCAGGCCGTTCTGGCCGCCGTGGCCGCCGTCGAACTTCAAGCGTGCCGTGCCAGGCGGCAGGTCGAGTTCGTCATGCACCAGCAGGGCTTGTTCCGGGGCTATTTTCCAGAACTGCAGCGCCGCCAGCACCGATTTTCCCGACAGATTCATGAAGGTGGCCGGTTTCAGCAGCCACACGTCCTGCCCGGCGATGGCGACCCGCGCGACCTGGCCGAACAGCTTGCCATCCACGTGCCACGACGCGCCCCCGCGCTGCGCCAGCGCGTCCACAACGTGAAAACCCGCGTTGTGGCGGGTTTTCGCGTAGTCGGCACCGGGATTGCCCAGCCCGACGATGAGTCGCAACGCCTGCATGCGCGATCGACGCCGCCGGCGGCACCGGAAACGGCACCGCTGCGGCGTGGCGACGATTACTCGCCGGCCGCGTCGCTGTCGGCAGCGTCGGCGCCGTCCTCGCCCGCATCCTGGCGGCTGGCAGGCACCTCCGCGGACACGTCTTCGTCGACGATTTCGGGCTCTTCCTTCACGTAGCGGGCCACGGCCACGGCCGGGTTGTGCCCGTCATCCACCTTGTGCGCCAGTTCCACGCCTTCGGGCAGGGTGACATCGGCCAGGTACACGGTGTCGCCAGCCTCCATCTTGCCCAGGTCCACTTCGATGAACTCCGGCAGGTGTTTGGGCAGGCAGACCACGTCGAGGTCGTTCAGCTCGCTGGTCACGCTGACGTCGGCGTTCTTGCCGGCCGGCGAGGTGTCGATGTTGATGAAGTGCAGCGGCACCTTCACGTGCAGCTTTTCGTTGGCCTTCACCCGCTGGAAGTCCAGGTGCATGATCAGCTGGCGGTACGGATGGCGCTGCATGTCGCGCAGCAGCACGTTCTGCGCCTTGCCGTCGACAGTCAGGGTGATGATGGAGGAATAGAACCAGTCGTGCTGGCTGGCCAGCCACACCGGTTCGTGGTCCAGCTGCACGCTCTGCGGCTCGGCGCCGCCACCGTACACGATGGCCGGGATCTTCGCGGCGTGGCGCAGGCGGCGGCTCGCACCCTTCCCTGCGTCCGCGCGGCTGGATGCGGTCAATGAATGTTCGTTTGCCATGTCGATGACTCGTTTGGATGATGAAAACCCGCCTCGCGGCGGTGAGGTGACTCGTCCGCGACCAGACGAGCCGTTGGCGCCATCACCGCTGTCGATGATCGACGGCGGAGACGGCGTGTTCCGACGGCGGCCGGGCCGCTGCCGGGAAAAGGATGGAAGGCCGGATCAGTCGACGTACAACGAACTGACCGATTCACCGAAGGCGATGCGGCGGATGGTCTCTGCCAGCAGCTCCGCCACGCTGAGCTGGCGGATTTTACTACAGGATCGGGCCGCATCGCTGAGCGGGATGGTATCGGTCACCACCAGCTCGTCCAGCACCGAGGCGGCGATGTTGTCGATGGCCTTCCCGGACAGCACCGGATGGGTGATGTACGCCGCCACCCGCGCCGCGCCATTGTCCTTCAACGCGGCTGCGGCGGCGCTGAGGGTGCCGGCGGTGTCCACGATGTCGTCCACCAGCACGCAGTTGCGACCGGCCACGTCGCCGATGATGTTCATCACCGTGGCCACGTTGGCCTTGGGGCGGCGCTTGTCGATGATGGCCAGGTCCGCATCGTCCAGGCGCTTGGCGATCGCGCGGGCGCGCACCACGCCGCCCACGTCGGGCGAGACTACGGTCATGTTGTCGGTGCCGTAGGCGCGCCAGATGTCGGCCAGCAGCAGCGGCGAGGCGTATACGTTGTCCACCGGGATGTCGAAGAAGCCCTGGATCTGGTCGGCGTGCAGGTCGATGGTCAGCACCCGGTCGGTGTGCACGGCGGTGAACATGCTGGCCACCACCTTGGCGGTGATCGGCACGCGCGCCGAACGCGGGCGGCGGTCCTGGCGGGCATAGCCGAAGTACGGCACCACCGCGGTGACCTTGCCGGCCGAGGCGCGCTTCAACGCATCCACCAGCACCAGCAGCTCCAGCAAGTGCTCGGCGCTGGGCGCGCAGGTGGACTGGATCACGAAGACGTCCTTGCCGCGCACGTTTTCCTCGATCTCCACCTGCACTTCGCCGTCGGAGAAGGTGCCGACCAGCGCCTTGCCCAGGCGGGTGCCCAGTTCCTCGCACACCGCCTCGGCCAGCGGCCGGTTGGCGTTGCCGGAAAAGATCAACAGATCGCGTTCTTCCTGCATGGGGGCGGCTCCGCTGCGGTGTGGCCGGTCTGGTGCTGGAATTGGCAGGGGCGGAAGGATTCGAACCTACGCGTGCCAGGATCAAAACCTGGTGCCTTAACCACTTGGCGACGCCCCTAATTGTGTCGCGCCGACGGACCGTCCAGCGCATCGAGTGCCTGCAGCAGCTGCGAGCGCGCCGCGCCAGCCACCACCCGGGCCTGCAGCCCGTGCGGCAGGGCGGCATGTGCGACCTGTGCCTGCGCCAGCGTGGCGAAGGCCAGGAAGCAGCCGCTGCCGGTGCCGGTCAACTGCGGCGTCCCCAGTGGCTGCAGCGCGCGGAACAGGCGGTCGATGGCCGGTTCGCGGCGGCGCAGCACCGGTTCGAACGCATTGTCCGAAACGGCACCCGAAACGAAGGCGGCCATTGTCGCGGGTGGGCTGTCCCGCGTCAAATCCGGATCGGCGAACAATACCGCCGTGCCGACATGTAGAGCGGGCGTGATCACCAGATACCAGGCCGACGGCAGGTCGATGGGGTGCAGCAGCTCGCCCACGCCTTCGGCCCAGGCGTTGTGGCCGCGCACGAACACCGGCACATCGGCGCCCAACTGCAGACCCAGCGCAGCGAGCGCATCCACCGTCAGTCCCGTGTTCCACAGCCGATTGAGTACCACCAGCACGGTGGCCGCATCCGACGAGCCACCGCCGAAGCCGCCACCGGCCGGGATGTGCTTGTCGATCCGCAGGTCGGCGCCGTGCCGCGTGCCGGTTTCGGCCTGCAGCAGGCGCGCCGCGCGCACGGCCAGGTCGTCATCCGCATCCAGCCCGGGCAGCGAATCGCCCAGTCGCTGCACCGTGCCGTCGTCGCGGGGACGGACGTGGACGATATCGCACCAGTCCAGCAGCCGGAACACGGTCTGCAGCCGGTGGTAGCCGTCGGCGCGGCGGCCGGTGATGCGCAGGAACAGGTTCAGCTTGGCCGGCGCGGGCCAGTGGGTCCAGCCGGTATCGTCATCCACGGACACCGGTCAACGGTCCCAGGCGTCGATGATCAATCGTACCGAGGCAGTGCCGCCGTCCATCGTGGCGTCGATGCGTTTGGGCAGCTGCGTGCCGGGTTGCGGGGTGAAGCGGATCTCCCAGCCGGCCTGTCGCAGGCCGACCAGACGGCCATCCGTAGCGGCATCGTATAAATATGTGTCGACGAACGGTTGCGGGGCGGGTTTGCCGCGCAGCCAGTCGCGCAGCTGGTCCAGCGGCAACTGCCAGCCAGTGGCATGCAGCAGCAGTTTGGGGGCGTCCGGGCCGCTGACCGGCCCGTCCGGCAGGCCGTGCACGGTGGCCAGGCCATCGCGCACCTCCAGCCGCCAGCTTTGCCGGGTCACCGGAGCGCTCAGCGTGACCGTGTACGCCTCGGCACCGTGTTGCTGCCACTCCACGCGCACGTTGCCGCCGCGATCGGCAGTCTTGATCACCGCCCGACCCTGCAGCGTCCACGTGTGGTCCCGCTCGGTCTGCAAGGCGAGTGTGGCCTGCAGTGCGGCGGTACGGCTGACGCAATCCACGCTGCTGCCGCCATCCGCATCGCAGCGCAGGACGGATGCTGCAGCCGGATCGGCTGCACGGGGCACGCTGGCGCAACCGGCCAATGCCAGCACGCCCAGCGCGGCGCAGATCATCAGGCGGGGATTCATGCGCCGGTTTTCTCCAGCGCGCGCTGCAGGGCGCGGTTCTCGGGATCGAGCTTGCGGGCTTCGTCGAACCACTGCCGGGCTTCGTCCTTGCGGCCCAGCTCCCACAGCACTTCGGCCACGTGCGCGGCGATTTCCGGATCCTTCTGCAGGATGAAGGCGCGGCGCAGTTCCACCAGCGCTTCCTGCTTGCGGCCCAGCCGGTACAGCACCCAGCCGTAGCTGTCGATGATGGCGGCGTTGTCCGGATCGGCGGCGCGGGCACGATCGATCAGCTCCAGCGCTTCCTGGTAGCGGGTGGTGCGGTCGGCCAGGGTGTAGCCCAGTGCGTTCAGTGCGGCGGTGCTGTCCGGTTCGGCCAGCAGGATCTTGCGCAGATCGGCTTCGGCGCGCGGAATATCGTCGCGGCGTTCCCAGCTCAGTGCCCGGGCGTACAGGATGGCGGAATCATCCGGAAATGCTGCCAATCCCCGCGCGAAGGCATCCAGTTCGGCCGCACCACGCGGGGCGTCCTTGGCATGCAGTTCGGCCTCCAGCAGATAGGCATTGCGACGCACGCCATCGCCGGCCGCGGCGTTGGTCTGCAGCGCCTGCAGTGCCTTGAAGGCCTCGTCGCCGCGCTGCATCGCGTGCAGCACGTTGGCGGTGCGCAGTGCCGCCAGCCAGCGCGCGTCGCCGCCGGGCACGCCGGCGTACCACTGCAGGGCCTGGTCGTGATGTTTCAGCGATTCGGCAATCTGGCCCAGCAGCAGGCGTCGTTCCGGATCGGGCTGGCTGGAATGCTGCTTCAGTTCGTCGTACAGCGACTGCAGGCCGGCACTGTCCTTGGCGCGGTCCAGCAGCGAGGCGCGCAGGCGGTAGCTGCGGTCGGTCTGCGTGCCCTGTGCCAGCACGGCCGCGGCCGCTGCATCATCGCCCAGCGCTTCGTACTCGGCGGCCAGCGCCAGACGCAGGGTGTCGTTGATGCGATCGCCGGCGGCCAGTGCGTCCAGCGCCTTGCGGGCTTCGTCGCGACGGTCGCTTTCGCGCAGCTGGCTGACCTGCAGCAGTTTCGCTTCCGGGTGATTGGGAAAGCGACGGATCACCTCGCCCACGATCTGCTCGGCCAGGGCAGCATCGTTCAGTCGCTGGGCCACGCCGCCCATCGCCAGCCAGGCCTGCAATTGCCCGGGGATGGAGCGCGACTGCAGCAGTTGCCGCAACACGCGGGCCGACAGTCCCGGATTGTCGCCGCCGCCCAGCACCGCCACGGCCAGCGCCCAGCCGGCGGTATCGGACTGGCGCAGCAGGGTCTGCAGTTCGCGCAGGGCCTGGCGGTCATCGTCGCGGCGCAGCGCCAAGGTGGCGGCGGCGGCATGCTGGGTCAGCGATTCCGGCGCGCGACGACGCCACAGCGCCAGTCCCGCCGCGGCGCGGTCGTTGTCCTTGGCCAGCAGCGCGATGCGGGTGGCGCGTTCGGCCAGGCCCGCATCGCCCTCGGCTGCGCGGGCGGCGTCCAGATACCAGCGCGCGGCCTCGTCCAGCTTGCCGGACTGCAGGGCGAACTCGCCGGCAAGGGTGTCGTGCAGCAGGCCATCACGGGACGCCGTCGGAGGACGTGCCTGGACGCCCGGCGCCGCGAGCAGGCCCAGCATCGGAATCAACAGGAAGCAGCACATGCGCACAATACGTGACAAGATCGGCATCCGGGTCGCTCGGGCCTTACACTAAGGTCCGCCAATCCCGCAGCTTAGCGCACGCCACGCCGATTCCGCCCTCACGTGAGCCGATTGATCGCACTGGGTTTGAACCACCAGACCGCACCCATCGCGTTGCGCGAACGGGTGGCGTTTGCCGATCACGCCCTGCCCCAGGCGCTGCAGGTGCTGAAACAGTTGCCCGGCGTGGATGAAGTGGCGCTGCTGTCCACCTGCAACCGGACCGAAATCTATGCGCTGGCCGACGGCAGCGGCCAGACCATCGCCGACTGGCTGGCCACACACGCTGCCGCCAGCACCGATCTGCACGACTACCTGTACCGGCATCTGGATCAGGAGGCCGCCCGGCACCTGTTCCGGGTGGCCACCGGGCTGGATTCGCTGGTGCTGGGCGAGCCGCAGATCCTCGGCCAGGTCAAGCAGGCCTGGGCCTCGGCGCGCGCCGCCGGTGCGCTGGGCAACCGGCTGGACCGGCTGTTCCAGCAGGCCTTCAACACCGCCAAGCGTGCCCGCACCGACACCCGCATCGGCAGCAATCCGGTGTCGGTGGCATCGGCATCGGTGCGCCTGGCGCAGGATTCCTTCGCGCGCCTGCGCGACTCCACCGTGTTGCTGATCGGCGCCGGCGAAACCATCGAACTGACGGCACGGCATCTGGTCCAGGCGCAGGTCGGCCGGCTGCTGGTGGCGAATCGCACCCTGCGTCACGCCCAGGACCTGGCCACCCGCCACGGCGGCATGGCGCTGCCGCTGGACGATCTGGACCGGCACCTGGGCGAGGCGGACATCGTGTTTTCCGCCACGGCGAGCCGCGAACCCATCCTGATGGCGCGACAGGTGGCCGATGCGCTGAAACGCCGCCGGCATCGGCCGATGTTGCTGATGGACTTGGCGGTGCCGCGCGACGTGCATCCCGACGTGGCCGGGCTGCGCGACGTGTTCCTGTACACGGTGGACGATCTGCAACGCGCGGTGGAAGACAACCGCCGCGGCCGCCAGCAGGCTGCCGAGGCCGCCGAGGCCATCATCGATCTGCAGACCGCGCGCTTCCGCGACACCTTGGCCCTGCAGCACGGCAACGCGCCGCTGCGTGCGTTGCGCAACCGCGGCGAGGCAGCGCGTCAGCAGGCATTGGCTCAGGCCCGCCAGCAGCTGGCCGCGGGGCAGACCCCGGAACTGGTGCTGGAACGGCTGGCACACACGCTGACCAACCGCCTGCTGCATGCGCCCACCGTGGCCCTGCGCGAAGCCGCCATGCAGAACGATGCCGGCCTGCTGCAGGCCGCCGAGCGGCTGTTCGGGGCCGCACCGGCCGATCCCGACCCGGTCGGCGCTGCGGACGGCATCGGCTAGACTGTGACCCCTTCCCCTGGCCGCTGCCGACCCGCCGCGCGATGAATCCGAACTACCTGGATTTCGAACAACCCATCGCCGACCTGGAGAAGAAGATCCAGGAACTGCGTGCGGCCAGCAGCGATTCGTCGGTGAACATCGACGCCGAACTGCGCGCCCTGCATGACAAGCTGCGGCTGCGCACGGCGCAGATCTTCCGCGACCTGGCCCCGTGGCAGGTGTCGCAACTGGCGCGGCATCCGCAGCGGCCCTACACCAACGACTACATCCGGCTGATCTGCAGCGAGTTCCAGGAACTGGCCGGCGACCGCGCCTTTGCCGACGACGCCGCCATTGTCGGCGGGCTGGGCCGCATCGACGGCCGCAGCGTGATGATCATCGGTCATCAGAAAGGCCGCGACACCAAGACCAAGGTGCGGCGCAATTTCGGCATGCCGCGCCCGGAGGGCTACCGCAAGGCACTGCGCCTGATGAAGATGGCCGAGCGCTTCGGCCTGCCGCTGCTCACCTTCATCGACACCCCCGGCGCCTACCCCGGCGTGGGCGCGGAGGAACGCGGCCAGTCGGAAGCCATCGCCCGCAACCTGCTGGAAATGAGCCAGCTGCGCATCCCGATCGTCTGCACCGTGATCGGCGAAGGCGGCAGCGGCGGCGCGCTGGCGATCGGCGTGGGCGACGTGACCAACATGCTGGAATACGGCACCTACTCGGTGATTTCCCCTGAGGGCTGCGCGTCGATCCTGTGGAAATCCGCCGACAAGGCCAAGGACGCGGCCGAGCAGCTGGGCCTGACCGCGCCGCGGCTGAAGGAACTGGGCCTGGTGGACAAGGTGATCCGGGAACCCGTGGGCGGCGCGCATCGCAACCCGAAGCAGATGGCCACCCGACTGAAAGCCGTGCTGCTGAACCAGCTGAAAGCGCTGGACAAGCGCGCGCCCGAACAACTGGTCGGCAGCCGTTACAAGCGCCTGCGCGAGTATGGCGCCTACGAAGCCGCCTGAAACCTGCCTACCGAACGCATCGATCATGCACCCCCTGTTCATCCTGTCCGCGGTGCTGCAGATCGCCTGTGCCATCCACGTGCTGCGCACCGGGCGGCCGATGTACTGGATCTTTTTGCTGCTGATCGGTTCGTACATCGCCGTTGCGGTGTATTTTTTCGCCGAAATCATGCCCGGACTGGGCAACAGCCCGACCAGCCGCAAGGCACTGCGTTCGGCGCACGATCGCATCGACCCCGACCGCCACCGGCGCAAGGCCGCGCGGCAACTGGATGTGGCCGACACCTCGCGCAACCGGCAGGCACTGGCCGAGGAATCCCTGCGCAGCGGCGACTTCCAGAAAGCCGAGCAGTTGTATCGATCCGCACTGACCGGCCTGTACAGGACCGATCCCAACCTGATGCTGGGCTTGGCGCAGGCGCAGTTCGGCCTGCAGCAGCCGCAGCAGGCCCGCGACACGCTGGATGCGCTGATCGCCGCCAATCCGACCTTCCGTTCGCACGAGGGCCACCTACTGTATGCGCGCGCGCTGGAGGCCTGCGGCGACACTCCCAAGGCGCTGGAGGAATACGCAGCGGTGGTGGTCGGATTTCCGGGCGAGGAAGCACGGGTGCGCTACGCACAACTGCTGAAGCGTGACGGACAGGCCGCCAAGGCGCGCGAACTGCTGAACGAATCGTTGAAACGCGCCGACCTGTCGCCGGCCTTCTACCGCCGGGAGCAACGCCCATGGCTGGACCTGGCCAAGCGCGAACTGCAGAACACGGACTGACCTGCCCGCTGCCGCAGGCGCCGCTGCTGGTGGGCTTCAGCGGCGGCCTGGATTCGACCGTGCTGCTGCATCGACTGCTGCGGCAGCGACGCACAGGTGGCCACGAAACGTTGCGCGCCATCCACGTGCACCACGGTCTGCAACCCGAGGCGGACGACTGGGCGGAACACTGCCGGCGGCTGTGCGCCGACTGGGATATCCCGCTGCAGGTAGTGCATGTGGCCGTGGATCGCGGCAGCGGACTGGGGCTGGAAGCCGCCGCCCGCGCCGCCCGGTACGCCGCCTTCCACGCCGCGATGCGCAACGATGACGTGCTGGTGCTGGCCCATCAGCGCGATGACCAGGCGGAAACCTTCCTGCTGCGTGCGTTGCGGGCGTCGTCACTGGACGGCTTGCGCGGCATGACCCTGTGGCGACGGTTCGATCCCGGCTGGCTGTGGCGGCCGCTGCTGCAGTGTTCGCGTGCGCAGTTGCTG
This sequence comes from Pseudoxanthomonas suwonensis, assembly GCA_003240695.1. GTDB lineage: Bacteria > Pseudomonadota > Gammaproteobacteria > Xanthomonadales > Xanthomonadaceae > Pseudoxanthomonas_B > Pseudoxanthomonas_B suwonensis_A. Next base: position 17,233 of record QFNC01000011.1, read on the forward strand.
ATCGAAGCGCAGCACCACCGGCTGCACTGGATCGACGACCCCAGCAACGCGCGTGCCGATGCCGATCGGAACTTCCTGCGCCTGCAGGTGCTGCCGCTGCTGCGGCAACGCTGGCCACAGGCCGATGCCGCCCTGGCCCGCAGCGCCGATCTGGCAGCGGAAGCAGCCAGTTTGCTGCAGGATCAGGACCAGGCCGATCTGGCGCGCGTGTGCGAAGGCGACTCCACATGGTTGTCCGTCCCGGCATTGACGGCGTTGCCGGCTGCACGCCAGGCGCGCGTGCTGCGTGCCTGGGTGTTCGCGTTGCACTTGCCGCCGATCCCGGCACGTGGCATCGACGCGGTGCTCGGCACGCTGCTGCATGCGCGCGCCGATGCCGAAGCCGCGTTCGCGTGGTCCGGCGTGCGCATCGCGCGCTGGCGCGATCGTCTGCATGCCGGTCCGATTCCGAAACCGCTGTCGCGCGACTGGCAGGTGTCGTGGTCGGGCGAACAGCCTTTGCCGCTGCCGACCGGCGGGCTGCTGCAATTGACCGGCGCACCGCGCTTCGATGCGCCGCTGCAGGTGCACGGCCGGCGCGGCGGCGAACGCATCCGACTGCCCGGGCGCGGGCATCATAACGCCTTGAAACAGCTATTGCAGACTCTGGCCATCCCGCCGTGGGAACGCCGGCAGATGCCGTTGCTGTCGGATGCAGACGGGCGATTGCTGGCTGCGGGCGACGGGATCGTGTCGGCCGCTTTCGGTCTGTGGTTGGGGCAGACCGGAGCCAGTCTGCGGTGGCAACCGGCAGCCGCTGCCTGAGATCTGGATGAATAGGCAGTCACTGCTCCATCAGCACTGCCTGCCGAGCATGTTGTCAAGCCCTTGCCCCCCCGCCGGCAACCGCCTACCCTGCCGTCTGGCTCGCGTGATCTCCGATGCCCGCTTCCTTCGTTCATCTGCATCTGCACAGCGAGTATTCGCTGGCCGACTCCACCCTCCGCATCCCGGAACTGGTGTCGGCCTGTGCCGCGCGCGGCCTGCCGGCGGTGGCCGTCACCGACCGCAGCAATCTGTTCGCGCTGGTCAAGTTCTTCAAGGCCGCGGAAAAGGCCGGCATCAAGCCGATTGCCGGCGCCGACGTGTGCATCGCCCAGGGTGATGAAGCCCCGTGGCAGCTGACCCTGCTGTGCCGCAACCACGCCGGCTATCTGCAGCTGTCGCGCCTGCTGACCCGTGCCTGGCTGGAAGGCCAGCGCCACGATGGCGTGGTGTTGCGTCCGCAGTGGCTCCAGCAGGACACCGACGATCTGTTCGCGCTGGCCGGTCGCCACAGCCTGGCCGGACAGCTGGTGGGCGCAGATCGGCACGACCAGGCACTGCAGGCCCTCGCCGACCTGCAACACGGTTTCGATGACCGCCTGCATCTGGAACTGACCCGCTGCGGCCTGCCCGGCGAAGCCGCCTTCAACACGTTTGCCTTGCACGCCGCCGGCAGCGCCGCACTGCCGATCATCGCCAGCAATGACGTGCGCTTCCGCGACGCGGACGGTTTCGACGCGCACGAGGCGCGGGTGTGCATCGCCTCGGGCCGGGTGCTGGACGACAGCCGCCGGCCGCGCGACTACAGTCCCGAGCAATGGCTGAAACCGGCCGATGCCATGGCCGAGCTGTTCGCAGACCTGCCCGATGCGGTGGACAACACGGTGGCGCTGGCGATGCGCTGCAATCTGGAACTGAAACTGGGCACCTACCATCTGCCCGCATTTCCGGTGCCCTCCGACCAAACCCTGGACAGCTGGATCCGCAGCCAGGCACACGATGGTCTGAGCGCACGCCTGCAGCACGCCGCACCCGGCGATGGCTTCAGCGAGGCCGATTACCGCAGGCGGCTGGACACCGAGCTGGACGTGATCATCCAGATGGGCTTTCCCGGCTATTTCCTGATCGTGGCCGACTTCATCAACTGGGCCAAGCAGAACGGCATCCCGGTGGGGCCGGGACGCGGCTCCGGCGCGGGCTCGCTGGTGGCGTGGGCGCTGGGCATCACCGATCTGGATCCGCTGCCGTACGACCTGCTGTTCGAGCGTTTCCTGAATCCCGAACGCGTGTCGATGCCCGACTTCGACATCGACTTCTGCATGGACCGCCGCGACGAGGTGATCGATTATGTCGCGGGTAAATATGGCCGCGACCGGGTCAGCCAGATCATCACCTACGGCACCATGGCCGCGAAGGCGGTGGTGCGCGATGCCGGGCGCGTGCTGGGCTTTCCCTACGGTTTCGTGGACGGGGTGGCCAAGCTGATCCCGATGACGCTGGGCATCGGCCTTGCCGACGCCCTGGGCCGCACCGACAAGTCGCGCAGCGACGAGGCCTGGCGCTCGGACGAACTGATCGCACGTTACGCCGGCGAAGACGACGTGCGCGACCTGATCGACCTGGCGCTGCAGCTGGAAGACCTGACCCGCAATGCCGGCAAGCACGCCGGCGGCGTGGTGATCGCCCCATCACCGCTGTCGGACTTCTGCCCGCTGTTCGCCGAACACGACGGCCACGGCGGCGGCCGCAACCCGGTGACCCAGTTCGACAAGGACGACGTGGAAGCGGTAGGACTGGTGAAGTTCGACTTCCTCGGCCTGCGCACGCTCACCATCATCGACTGGGCGATGGATGCCATCAATGCCGGCCGCGCGCAGCGTGGCGAGCCGCCGCTGGACATCACCACCCTGCCGCTGGACGACGCCGCCACCTACCGCCTGTTCGCGCGTGGCGACACGGTAGCGGTGTTCCAGTTCGAATCGCGCGGCATGCGCGAACTGCTGAAACGCGCGAAACCCGACACCTTCGAGGACATCATCGCCTTGGCCGCGCTGTTCCGTCCCGGTCCGCTGGGCTCGGGGATGGACCGCGACTGGGTGGACCGCAAACACGGCAAGGCCGCGGTCACCTATCCGCACCCGCTTCTGGAAGACGTGCTGGCGCCCACCTACGGCGTGATCGTGTACCAGGAACAGGTGATGCAGATCGCGCAGGTGCTGGCGGGCTATTCGCTGGGCGGCGCCGACCTGCTGCGCCGCGCGATGGGCAAGAAGAAGGCCGAGGAAATGGCCCGCGAACGCGCCAAGTTCGAGTCCGGCGCGGCCGCCAACGGCGTGGACCCGCGCACCGCCTCGCAGATCTTCGACCTGATGGAGAAGTTCGCCGAATACGGCTTCAACAAGTCGCATTCGGCCGCCTACGCGCTGGTTGCCTACCAGACCGCGTGGCTGAAGGTGCATCATCCGGCGGCGTTCATGGCCGCGGTGCTGTCCTCGGACATGGACAAGACCGACAAGGTGGTGCTGTTCCTGGAGGAAGCCCGGCGCATGCAGCTGACCGTGCAGCCGCCGGACGTGAATGCCTCCGATTACCGCTTCCGCGCCACCAGCGTCGACACCATCCAGTACGGACTGGGCGCGATCAAGGGCGTGGGCCGCGGCGCCTGCGAGATGATCGCCGCCGAACGTGCCCGCGGCGGCGCCTATGCCGATCTGATGGATTTCTGCACCCGCACCGACGGCAGCAAGCTGAATCGGCGCGTGCTGGAAGCCCTGGTGCATGCCGGTGCGCTCGACAGCCTGGGCGAGAACCGGCCCACCCTGCTGGCGCAGTTGCCCGACGTGCTGAAGGCCACCGAACAGCGGGCGCAGGAACAGGCCGCCGGCCAGAACAGCCTGTTCGGCGGCTTCGGTGCTGTCACCACAGCCGCTGCCGTGCCCATCACCCTGCCCCGCGAGCCCGACTGGCCGCTGCTGCGCAAATTGCAGGGCGAACGCGACACGCTGGGGGTGTATCTCAGCGGCCATCCGCTGGACCCGCACCGCGACGACCTGCTGGGCCTGCTCGGCCACGACCTGGGCCAGCTGGACACCCTGTGGCAGCAGCGCCCGGCCGAGGCACAGCGCGGCTATCGACCGGAATTGACCGTTCTGATCGCAGGCCAGGTGACCGGCCTGCGCAAGAAGGGCGACAGCCAGGCCTTCGTGCAGCTGGAAGACGGCCGCGGCCGGCTGGAATGCGCCTTCTTCGCCGAAGTCCACCACGAACATGCCGCCCTGCTGACCCGCGACCGCATCCTGGTGGTGGAAGGCGGTCTGCGCGAAGACGAGTTTTCCGGCGGCTTTTCGCTGCGAGCGCGACGCTGCTGGGATTTCGAGCAGCTGTGCACCCGCCATGCACGCTCGGTGGCCATCCGCATCGACCTGCGCCGGTCCGGCGCCCGTGCGGCTCTGCAGGACACGCTGCGGCAGCATGCCGGCAGCACGCCCTTGCTGATCGATGCCACCACCGCCGGCGCGCGCGGGCGCGTGCACCTGAATGGCGGCAGCGGCCTGCGGGTGGACGTGCAGCTGCCGGACCTGCTGCGCCGCCTGCCCGGGGTCAGCGAGGTGCGGATCGGCTTCCAGCCTCCGTGGCAGGCTGCGCCGGATCGCGCCGACTGAAGGCATTACCTCCGCGCACCCGGCAGTGCGGTAGCATGCGGGACACCATTCCCCTCCGCACCGTCGGCCAGCATTCCGCCATGATCGAATTCGGACACCTGACCCATGTCGGCCTGCGGCGCGAGCTGAACGAGGACACCTACTACGGCGACGGCGAACTGGGCCTGTGGCTGGTGGCCGACGGGATGGGCGGCCACGAGTACGGCGAAGTGGCCAGCGCCATGGCTCGCGAGACCATCGTGCGCGAAGTGCGCCAGGGCACGCCGCTGGCGCAGGCGATCCGTATCGCCGATGCGGACATCATCGCCGAATCGAAGAAGCGCGGCGACTCGCTGCCGATGGGCACCACCGTGGTGGCGGCACGGGTGCAAGGGCGTCGCTTCGAAGTGGCCTGGGTCGGCGACAGCCGGGCGTACCTGTGGCGCGATCGCACGCTGATGCAGCTCTCGCAGGACCACAGCTACGTGCAGCAGCTGATCCAGCAGGGCGCGATCAGCAGCGAGCAGGCCCGCCACCACCCGCACCGCAACGTGGTGACCCAGGCGCTGGGGGTGACCGCGCCGGACGATCTGGACGTGGAAACCCTGTCCGGCGATTTCCTGCCCGGCATGCAGCTGCTGCTGTGCAGCGACGGCCTGACCGAGGACGTGGAAGATGCCGCCATCGCCGCCGCCCTGCTGCATGCCGACGACAGTGCGCAGGAAGTGGTGGATACCCTGGTGTGCGCCGCACTGGACAGCGGCGGTTCGGACAACATCACCGTGGTGCTGATCCGCCGCGCGGGCTGAGCCGGATCAGTCGGCGGTTTCCGCCTGCACGGACGGCAGCAGCACCTTCGACATCGGCAGCGCGCATTCCATCACGATGCACAGCGCCAGCGCCGGATCCAGCGCCTGTTTGCCCAATGCAATCGCCTCCTGCACCGCCAGCGCGTACACCAGATGCCACTGGCGCGGATCCGGGCAGAACAACTTCACGGTCGGCAGCAACGGCTGCCACAGTGCCTGCAGGTATGCGATCGGCAGTGCCGCCGGGCGATGATGCTCGGGCAGGCGCGGCACCCCGAAGTCCGGCGTGCCGATGCTGGCGGACACGTGCCGGAACAGCGCCATCATGTCCACGAATTCGGTCGCTCCGGCATCCTGCGCGGCACCGGCAGCAAGGCTCCATACCGAATACTCGCTTTCGGCCAGCGCCGCATTCAGTGCATTGCCGAAGCAGTACCGCGTGCCATCGCCGGTTTCCACCATCGTGAAGGGTTCCGGATCGGGCAACGCCGGATCGTCCAGCTGCGCCTGCACGCCGGCTTGGCAGGCGTAGCCGGCCAATGCGCCCAGCGCGCACAGCAGCGATTCGATGTGCACGCCGCGCTCGCCCTGCAAGGCCTGGATCACGCGGCCGAACACTTCCTTCGCGCCCACCTTGGCACCGATCAGCGGATCGTCGGCGCGGTGGGCATCGATCTGCCGCAGCAGCGCGGTGGTGGCCGGATGCAGCCCGGGGTCGGTCGGTTGGTCGGTCATGGGGATGCGGCAGCGGGGCGGCCATCGATCATACCCAGCTTCGCAGCGCATTGACTGCACCCGCTGTCACCGCTAGCGTGGGCACTGCATTCCCTGCAAGGAAGCCCCATGACCACTGCACCCGACCGCTCCGACTCCCGCCCCCACACCGCCGACGTGGCCGCGCTGGCCGCCGCCACCGATGCCGCCGGCAACGTGAACGCCCTTGCCTACGAGGCCCAACGCTTGATCCTGCGCCACCAGGGCATCGGCGGCATCGATGCGCCGGGATTGGCCGGCGCCCTGCGCGATTCGCCCGGATTGGCGCAATTCGGCGTGCACGCCATGGCCCAGGCCATCGCGGAGCGGCTGCCCACGCAGGCCGAACGCGATCGTCTCGATCGTGCGCTGGATGCCGCCAACCTCACCGACACCCCGCTGGAACGCCTGGGCGAACGCATCGTCGAAACCGCCGGCACCGCCATCGAAACCGGCAGGGAGGCCGCGCGCTGGGCCGACGATTACCTCACACGCACACTGTCCTGGTCGTACCAGTGGTCGCAGGATGCCGCCGCCGACAGCAACAGCACGCCCGGCCTGCGCGCCGCGGCCGACCTGGCGCGCGAGGCCGTGGCGCAGTCGCAACGGGCCTACGGCATCGCCAGCGGCGGCACCGTGCACGCGCTGGAACTGCTGCAGGACACGGTGGAACTGCCGGCGCTGGCCGTGCGCCTGATCCAGGATCGCGAGTACCGCGAAGTGCTGGTGAATGCCGCACTGCTGTACGCCGCGCAAACGTTGCAGGACTCGGAAAAACCGGTGCGCGATGTCGCCATGGCTGGCGCAAAGGCCCTGCTGGCCTGGCGTGACGAACTGCAGCAGGCCACGCTGGAAGGCCGCGAACAGCAGTTCCTGGGCAACACCGCCGGGGCGGTGGGCGTGGAGCTGCTGGCCCTGACCGTGCCGGAAACCAGACTGCCGGCCTTCGCCAAGCTGGTGCGCGGCGCGCACCTGGCCACGCCCGATGCCTTGGGCGAATCCCTGCGGCTGGCGCTGCATCCCAGCCCCGACGCGCCACGTTTGCGCGACCTGCTGCCGAATGCGGAGCTTCCCGATCTGCCCGATGGCGACGGTCTGATGGCCACCCGGCGCGGCCCCGGTCGTGGCAAAGCGGGCGATGCCGGCGTGCTGGACCCCGAACCCCTGCGCGATGCGCTGGACGATGCCATAGGCGGCGCCGTGCCCGGCAGCCGGCTGGCCACGCGCGCCGGCGCACAGCTGGAAGACGTGGCCCGGGACGGCCTGCTGCATGCGCAAGTGGCCTTGCTGCGTCGCGAAGGCCAGCTGCAACCGCTGATCGACGCCGCCCGCGCCACTCGCAGCATCGACGGACTGCTGCGCAGCGGCGAACTGGCCCCAGGCGAACTGGCCGCCATCGCCAAGCTGGATGCATCGTTTTTTAATGGCAAGGTGGATTTCAACCAGGCGGTGGCCTACAGCACCCGCGGCGTGGACCTGGCCCGGCTGTCCAGCAGCCAGCTGGGCGAAATGGGCGAGGCGCTGTTCACCTGGCAGCTGCTGCAGAAAGGCCATACCGACATCGTGGCGGTCAAGAATGCCTCCGGCCACGGCATCGACGTGATCAGCCGCGATGCCCAAGGCGAACTGGTGTTCTACGAAGTGAAAACCACCGCCGCCGGACATATGCGAGCGCAGCGAGGGGATCCCGAGGAATTTATAACTGCTCGGCTCGAACGAGCGATCACTGCAGATCGCCATTGGGCGCCACATAACACGTTACCTGGGCTTGATGAACTCGCATCCAGAATCCAGGCCGAACTGATAAACCCAGACACTAGAAAAATCGAGGTTCGCAACGCCCGCTGGGTGCAGATGGAACTGGGCCACGAACCGGGCACCCGCAAGCTGACCATCGACAGCACCGAGGTCGAATGGACCAAACCAGTCGCGAAAAACCCGCAAGCTTTGCTGACCGAACCCGGCCATGTCGACTATCCGCTATACCAGCAGGCGCACGCACTGCTGCAGCGCTTCGATGCCGACAATGGTTACCAGCGTAGTGATCTGCAGCGCGAGCAACTGGCCGCCGCGCTGACCGTGCGCGCCAAGGACCAGGGGTTCGAACAGATGCACCACATCATCGGCATCAACGATGGGGCGCGCCTGTTCGCCATCGACCTGCCAGACAGCAAATCCCTCTTCCGGCGCACGGCCCACGTGGACAGCGCCGAGGCGCAGGAGCAGTCGCTGGCCACCACCCACGACGAGCTGGCCCGGGTGGATGCGCGCCTGGCCCAGCATGCCATCGACTTCCCACCCCGCAGTCCGGATGACCCCAATCGCGGTGGTCCGGTGATGAGCTGAAGGTCATGGCCACGCCTGAAAAACTGCCATGGGATCGCTCACTGAAATCAGTCTTCAAGGACTGCGAACGCTGGTGGCAGCATTTCATGGTGGAGCGCGACCGCTTGGGAACTAATTTAGCCAAGTTGCGCGAAGAACTGGATGCACCTGGACGCTTTCTTGGGGGGGGGGGCACGTTGCACATAATATGGCATGCTCTAGAAAATGGATGCTGCGTCTGGAGTGGACGCAGCGAAATGGAAAAAATAGCGCAGCCATTGCGCCACGGCGTAAAATTCCGTGAACTGGAATTTCGTGAATATGCAGGGAAATCGATGCCACACCCGCATCAACCGTTGCGTGCATTCAAAACCAGTTGCTCTGCAGTGGGCCCGACCATGCTGTCCGATTGGCCCTCGGCCCGCCTGTGCGCCGAACAACTGATTGCGGTGGCGGAAAAAGAACAACGCATCAAACATCCGGACCTGTTTCGCGACGGCTGGGGCTGCGGTGGCCACGATGCCTTCGTCATCGCGCTGCTGTCGCAGGCCTTCGACATTCCCACCAGCTACCAGCCGGCCAGACCGATGGTCCAGCCGTACCGGCAGCTGCTGGACGTGTGGCGCGCCGAGGACGAAGCCGCATTCCAGGCCGCCATGCAGGCGGCCTGCGCCTTCCACATCAAGCACAGCCTGCTCGGCGGAGGCGGCGGTGATCCTGAATTCGAATACTCTCTGGACATCGTGTATGCGGTGGACCTGCTGGCAGTGCAGGCCCTGCGCCGCCGCGATGGCCTGCCCGAATTCAGCGCCGGGCATCTGCTGGTGGACACGCCGTGGTCCATCGTCCGGGACCTGCCGCAGTGCGATCCGCACCCGCTGGCGGTGGAAGTGGAGCAGCGCCTGAAGCAGGATTTCCCGAGTTTCCGATGAGCCACATCATCGGCATCGACGACGGCGCCCACATGTTCGCCATCGACCTTCCGGACAGCAAATCCCTGTTCCGGCGTACCGCCCATGTGGACGTGGCCGGGGCACAGGAGCAATCGCTGGCCGCCACCCACGACGAACTGGCCCGGGTGGATGCCCGTCTGGCCCAGCACGCCATCGATTTTGCACCCCGCACCCCGGACGACCCCAATCGGGGCGGTCGGGTGATTGGCTGAGAGTCCCACCATGCAACACAAACTGCAATGGGATCCCAGCCTGAAGAAAGTGTTCAAGGGCTGCGAGGTGTGGTGGCAGCACTTCATGGTCAAACACGACGAGCTCGGAATTGAGTCCGCCAAGTTGCGCGAGGAACTTGATGCTCCAGGCCGTTTTCTCGGGGGGGGGGGGGAGGCACTTTGCATCTGATTTGGCACGCTTATCAAATGCAATCCATCGTGCTGGCTTGGAAAAACGACATCGAGATCATTCCGCAACCCTTACGCTACGGGATTAAATTCCGCGAACTGGAATTCCGTGAAGCTGCTGGAAAATCCATGCCGCACCCGCATCAACCCTTGCTACCTTTCCGCACCAGTTGTGCGGCCGTGGCCCCGACCATGCTGTCCGACTGGCATTCGGCCCGCCTGTGTGCCGAACAACTGATTGCGGTGGCGGAAAAAGAACAACGCATCAAACATCCGGACCTGTTTCGCGACGGCTGGGGCCGTGGCGGCCACGATGCCTTCGTCATCGCGCTGCTCTCGCAGGCCTTCGACATCCCAACTGCCTATCAACCGGCCAGACCGATGGTACAACCCTACCAGCAGCGACTGAACGTCTGGAACGGCGAGGATGAAGCCGCATTTCAAGCCGCCATGCAGGCAGCCTGCGCCTTCCACATCAAGCACAGCCTGCTGGGCGGCGGCGGCGGCGATCCAGAATTCGAGTTGCCGCTGGACATCGTGTATGCTGTGGACCTGCTGGCAGTGCAGGCCCTGCGCCGCCGCGATGGCCTGCCCGAATTCAGTGCCGGACACTTGCTGGTGGACACGCCGTGGTCCATCGTCCGCGACCTGCCGCAGTGCGAACCGCATCCGCTGGCGGTGGAAGTGGAACACCGCCTGAAGCAGGATTTCCCGAGTTTCCATTAGTTCGGTGCGGTCGGTCAGCGCTGGCGGTTGCGCGCGATCATCCGTTCCACGGCACCCTGAGCGCCCTGCGGCAGGCTGGCGATAGTGAGTTCGTCGATCAGGTTCGGCAGACCATCCAGCTTCAGGAACAGATCGGCCACCAACTGCGGATTCGATTGTTCCACGATCTGCCAATCGGAAGCGCGCAGCACGCAAAAACCCATCGTGTCGCTGCCTGCGGACAGGCTGAAGTAACGGATCTCGTACTGCGGTTGCAGCAGCGCATTCACGGCACGGATGGTGGTATCGCGGTCGGCCGGGTCCATCTGCATCGGCACGCGCCGTTCGCTGTCGCCATGGGTGATGACCAGGGTGTCATCGTCCCAGTCGGCGTACAGATCGTCCAGGCCGGCCGCTTCGGCAATCAGTGTCACGATGGCATCGTCTTCTTCGCGCCAGTCCACATCCACGAAGTGCGCACATGTGCCATCGACATGCAGCTGCTGCAGCGCGGCTTCGTCGCCGTCGCGCACCGCACGCAGGAAAGCGGGATCGATGCTGGAAACGGTACCGGGATTCATTGTGATGCGCCTTCGGGAAGGGAAACGGATTGCCACACGTCCACGCCGGCCTGGGCGGCGATCGCCGCGATGCGCGCCAGATGTGCCTGACGGTCGTCCATCGAAACGATGATTCGCGGGCGCGGGCCGGTGGCGATGCGGGCTGCGGATTCGGACGCTCCGGGCAACGGTGCGGTCACCAGTGCATCGAAACCGATTTCGCCCTGGCCAGCCGTCAGCGCCAGATACACCTCGGCCAGCAGCTGCGCATCCAGCAACGCGCCATGCAGCTGACGCTGCGAGTTGTCCACGTCCAGCCGCTTGCACAGTGCATCCAGCGAGTTGCGCTGGCCGGGAAATCGCTGCCGGGCCAGCTCCAGCGAATCCTGCACGCGCACGCGGTCGGCCATGCGACCGTACTGCGGGCCCAGCAAGGCCAGTTCGTTGTCGAGAAAGCCCATGTCGAAGGCGGCATTGTGGGCGATCAGTTCAGCAGCATCGTCGCCGAGAAAGGCCAGGAACTCGTCCACCACGTCGGCGAACAGCGGCTTGTCGGCCAGGAAATCCAGGGTGAGGCCGGTCACTTCCTGCGCGCCGGGCTCGAACTCGCGCTGCGGGTTGAGATAGCAGTGGAAGCGGCGGCCGGTGGGACGGCGTTCGATCAGTTCCACGCAGCCGATCTCGACCACGCGGTTGCCTTTTTCCCACGACAGGCCGGTGGTTTCGGTATCCAGCACGATCTGGCGCATCAGCAAAAGGTCTTCATCAGGATGTGGCGACGGTGGCGGTGCGGTCGGCGTGGCGCTGACGGATGGCGGCATCGCGGGCCAGCGCGTCCACGCGTTCGTTGTCCGGATCGCCGGAATGACCCTTCACCCAATGCCAGTGCACGTGATGACGCGCCGTGGCCGCCTGCAGGCGTTCCCACAGGTCGCGGTTCTTCACCGCATCGCCGCCGGCGGTTTTCCAGCCGCGTCGCACCCAGCCGGGCAGCCATTCGGTCATGCCCTGGCGCACGTACTGCGAATCGGTGGTCAGGTCGACGCTGCAGGGCTCGCTGAGCGCCTCCAGCCCGGCGATGGCGGCCATCAGCTCCATGCGGTTGTTGGTGGTCAGCGGCTCGGCACCGGACAGTTCGCGTTCGTGCTGGCCGTAGCGCAGCAGTGCGGCCCAGCCGCCCGGCCCGGGATTGCCCAGGCAGGCGCCATCGGTATGCAGTTCCACGGCCTTGCGGCTCATGGTGCGGCACCATCGGCGGCCAGCAGCAGCCGGCCGCTGCGAACCGGAGTCAACCCGCGACGACGTTTCTGTGCTCGCACCAGATAGGCTGCCCGCAATCCCGGACCCTGCTGCGGCGGTGGGCGCGTGCGGATCGACCACGTCGGCCCCAGCCCTTCGGACACTGCATCGGGAGTCAACCCGGACCGCCGCAGTTGCCGGCGCCAGTGCGGTGGTTCGGCCGCGCGCAGGCCGCTGCCCTGCCAGTAGCGGCGGCACGGCGACAGCGGATTCAGGCCGAACAGCAGCAGCCAGCCGCCGGGCATCAGCACCCGGGCGCAATCGTCCAGCAGTTCGTCCAGGTCCTGGCGCGGGTCCAGCACGTGCTGCATCACCACGCAGCCGCAGCTTTCCATCGCCAGCGGCAGCGGCAGGCTGCAGCGCACGCGGCCCTGCCAGTACGGCAGCGGGTCATCGGGCAGGTTGGCGACCGCATCCGGAGACAGCACCAGGCCACGGTCCGCAGTGATGCCATCCACTGCCTGCGGGGCCAGCCACAGCCATGGCGCGGCCGGATGTTCGTGCAGGCCGTGTAGGATGGTGTCGGATTCGCTGTCCAGCACCGCCTGACCTGCCGGCGTGGCAAACCATCTCAATGCTGCTTGCGACGGAAGCGGGTTCAGGGCGGGCATGGCGGGTATTCTAGACCGCTTGTTCCGCACGCGACCCCCGACGCATGCTGCTGCCCGTGCCCGCCTTGGCGGACAACTACATCTGGCTGCTGTCCACCGATGCCGGTGCGCACCCGCTGGTAGTCGATCCGGGCGAGGCCGCGCCGGTGCTGCAGGCGCTGGAGGGGCGAACCCCGGTCGGCATCCTGCTGACCCATCATCACGATGACCACATCGGCGGCACGGCCGAGCTGCTGCGCCACTGGCCGCAGCTGCCGGTATTCGCCCCGCACGACGAGCGCATTGCCGTGCCCGCGACCCGGGTCCATCCGGGTGATGCCGTTTCGGTCGGCCCGTGGGCATTCACCGTACTGGACATGGCGGGCCACACCCGCAGCCACGTCGCCTTCCATGGCCACGGCGTGGTGTTCTGCGGCGACACGCTGTTCAGCCTGGGCTGCGGGCGGCTGTTCGAAGGCACTCCCGCACAGATGCTGGCAGCGCTGGATCGTCTGGCGGCCCTGCCGGACGACACCCTGGTCTGTTGCGCCCACGAATACACGCAGGCCAATGCCGTTTTCGCGCAGACGGTGGATGCCGACAATCCGGCGCTGCGGCAACGCGCGGCGCAGGTGCGGGCCCAACGGGCGGCCTCCCAGCCCACCCTGCCAGCGCGGCTGGGCGCCGAACGCGCCGCCAACCCGTTCCTGCGGGTGGATGCGCCGGCGGTCCGTGCCGCGGTGCTGGCGCAGTCCGGATTGCCGGCCGATGCATCGCGCGTGGACGTGTTCGCCGCGCTGCGCCGCTGGAAGGACGTGTTTCGCGCATGAATCGGCATCGATCCACACGATGGCCGACGCTGCTGGCCGCACTGCTGATCCTGCCCGGCCCGCTGCTGGCGAATGAGGCCGCACTTCCAGCGGATGCTGCATCCGATTCCACAACACTTAGTAATGTGGATGTCGCCGCGGATGTTCCTGCCGCCAGCCGCAGCGGCAGCGACGTGTACCAACGCTTCCGCGACGGACTGGCCGAACCCACCTGCGAGGGCGATGCCAGTCCGCGCTGGCGCCAGCACTTCGCCCAAGCGCCGAAGCGCCTGGCCAGCGGCAGCGACGACGCCCTGCCGCTGTTCGGCTACGTGGTGGATGCCTTGCGTGCCGAGCATCTGCCCACCGAATTCGCGCTGATCCCGTTCGTGGAAAGCGGCTACAAGCCGGCTGCGCGCAGCCCCGGCGGCCCGGCCGGGATGTGGCAGTTCATCGCCCTGACCGCCCGCAACCATGGCGTGCGCGTGGAAGCCGGCTACGACGGCCGCTTGTCGCCGGTGGATTCCACCCGCGCGGCGGTGCGTTACCTCAAGACCCTGCACGGCATGTTCGCCGGCGACTGGCGGCTGGCGGCGATGGCCTACAACGCCGGCGAATACCGCATCCTCGGCGCGCTGAAACGCAGCGGCCAGACCGCGCGCAACGTGAACCTCGACACCCTGACCGGGGTGCCGCCGATTGCCCAAGCCTACGTGCGCAAGCTCCATGCGCTGGCCTGCGTGCTGGACGAGGCCGACGACCAGCACGGGTGGCGTCAAGCCATGCAGCGCCAGGTGCCGATGCTGACCGACATCGAGCTGCCGCGCGGCATCGCCAGCCTGGACAGCTGGGCCAGCCGCAACGGCATCGATGCGCAGGCGCTGCGACGGATGAATCCGGCCTTCGCCAACGGCAAGGTGGTGTGGGGCAAGCATCCGCTGCGGGTACTGGCACCCGGCAGGCCGGGTTCCAGCGCCGAACGGGCGTTCTGGCCCGACCCGGCGCTGGCTGCAGCCACCGGGAAAGCGGCATCTGCATCCCCGACGCCGGGTACCGACAGCGAAGGCGGTGCCCGCATCCACACCGTGGTGAAGGGCGATTCCATCGGCAAGCTGGCCCGTCACTACCGGGTGCCGGTGCTGCAGCTGCTGCGCATCAACGACCTCAAGCCGACCAGCGTGTTGAAACTCGGCCAGCACATCCGCATCGACGACCCCGAACGCGACGACTGAGCACGAGGGGCGCGTTTCCCTCGCCGCTGCGCATGCGCTACACTATCGCCCTTCTCTCCACTGCCACGGACCACGCCATGGGTTTCCTGCACGGCAAACGCGCCCTGATCACCGGCATCGCCAGCGAACGCTCCATCGCCAGCGGCATCGCCGAGGCCATGCACCGCGAAGGCGCGGAGCTGGCCTTCACCTACCAGAACGACAAGCTGAAGACGCGGGTGGAGAAAGCCGCCGCCGAATACGGCAGCGATATCGTGATTCCGCTGGACGTGGCCGACGACGCCCAGATCGCCGCCTGCTTCGAGCAGCTGGGCCGCCACTGGGACGGCTTCGACATCCTGGTCCACGCCATCGCATTCGCCCCGCGCGAGGCCATCGCCGGGCAGTTCCTGGACGGGCTGACCCGCGACAACTTCGCCATCGCCCACGACATCTCCGCCTACTCGCTGGCCGCACTGGCCAAGGCCGCCCGCCCGCTGATGCGCGGCCGCGACGCCGCCATCCTCACCCTGACTTACCTGGGCTCGGAGCGTGTGCTGCAGGGCTACAACGTGATGGGCGTGGCCAAGGCCAGCCTGGAAGCCACCGTGCGTTACCTGGCCGGCAACCTGGGCCCGGACGGCATCCGCGTGAATGCCGTGTCAGCCGGACCGATCCGCACCCTGGCCGCCTCGGGCATCGCCGGGTTCCGGAAAATCCTGGGGCATGTGGAAGACAGCGCGCCGCTGCGCCGCACCGTCAGCATCGAGGACGTGAGCAACGTTGCCGCCTTCCTGTGCTCCGACCTGGCCCGCGGCGTGACCGGCGAAGTCACCTATGTCGATGCCGGCTACCACATCCTCGGCATGACCGGGCTGGGCAGCGACGCGGCCGACAGCTGACCCGGATCGATCAGCCTGCCGCGATTGCGTCGGCCTGCGCCAACCACGCCCGCCACGGCAACGCGGCATCGCCCACCGCGATGAAATCGCAGTTCAACAAGGTATCGCGCTGGTTGTAGCGGAACGGCCGCCCCTGCGGATCGACCAGCAGACCACCGGCACCTTCCAGGATGGCCTGGCCGGCGGCGGTGTCCCACTCGCTGGTCGGGCCGAAACGTGGGTACACGTCGATGTTGCCCTCGGCGATGCGACAGAACTTCAGCGACGAGCCGCAGCTGTCCTCGCGGATGGCACCCATCGCCTGCAACACGGCTTGGGTGTGGGCATCGCGATGCGAGCGGCTGGCGGCCACGCGCAGCGGTGCATGGGCCGGCACGCGCACGCGGATCGGCGCATCGTCACCGTCGATGCCATCGCGCGCGAAGGCACCCTGCCCCGCACCGCCATGCCACAGGCGGCAGCTGACCGGCTGCTGGATCACCCCCCACACCGCCACGCCGTGGTCGATCAAGGCGATGTTGACGGTGAATTCGCCATTGCGCTTGATGAACTCGCGGGTGCCGTCCAGCGGATCGACCAACCACAACCGCCTCCACGCATGCCGCGCGGGGCCATCCAGCAGACTGCCGGATTCCTCCGACAGCACCGGGATGTCCGGCGTCAGCGCCTGCAACCCGGCCATGATCACCCGATGCGCGGCCAGATCGGCCTGGGTCACCGGGCTGTGGTCATCCTTGCGCTGCACGGCGAAGTCCTGCGCATACACCGCCAGGATGGCCCGGGCCGCATCGGCGGCGATGCGCAGCACGCGGTCACGCAGTTCGACGGGCAGTGTCATGTCGATTGCTGCGCCAGCCATTCGCGCACGATGAACAGCGCCGCGATGCTGCGGCCTTCGGAAAACTCCTCGCGCAGGATCAACTCGCCCAACCGTGCCAGCGGCCACGGCACCAGCTCCAGCGGTTCGGGCTCGTCGCCGGGCAAACGCTGCGGGTACAGGTCACGCGCCAGCACCACGTGCGCCTGGTGGCTCATGTAGGTCGGCGACAGGCTGAGCAGACGCAAGTCGTGCAGGTCGTGGGCGCCGTAGCCGGCCTCTTCCATCAATTCGCGGTTCGCCGCGTGCAGTGCGGTTTCGCCGGCATCGATGCGGCCCTTCACCAGCCCCAGCTCGTAGCGGTGCAGGCCGGCGGCGTATTCGCGCACCAGCAGCACGGTGTCGGCATCCAGCAGCGGCACCACGATCACCGCACCGTCGCCGCTTGTGTGCACACGATGGTAGCGGCGGCGCTCGCCGTTGCTGAACTCCAGATCCAGTTCCTCCACCACACGGCCGCCGTCACGGCTCAGCGTGCGGGTGCCGTGGATGCGCGGCAATGAGGTGCTCATCGTGGCCACTCCCGCAGCAACGCGGCGATAATGGCCGGATTCCGATGCAATGTGATCATTGTTCCCAATGATAACCGACCCGCATGACTGGCTTGCGCGCGACTTGGCCGTGCTGTGGCATCCGTGCACGCAGATGCGCGAACACCCCGACGTGCTGCCGCTGCTGCCGATCACCCGCGGCGAGGGCGCGTGGTTGATCGATCACCACGGTCGGCGCTATCTGGATGCAGTGTCCAGCTGGTGGACCAATCTGCACGGCCATGCCGAACCGCGCATCGCCGCGGCCATCGCCCGTCAGGCAGGCACGCTGGAACAGGTGATGCTGGCCGGCTTCTCCCACGCACCGGCCGTCGAACTGGCCGAACAGCTGCTGCAACGCGCACCCACACAAGCAGGACGCCCGCCGCTGGCCAAGGTGTTCTACGCCGACAACGGCTCGGCTGGCGTGGAAGTGGCACTGAAGATGGCCTTCCACTGGTTCCGCAACGCAGGCGAGCCGCAACGCAGCCGGTTCGTGGCCCTGCACAACGGCTATCACGGCGAAACCCTCGGCGCGCTGGCAGTAGGCGATATTCCATTGTATCGCCGCGTGTATGCTCCATTATTGGCCGAAGCGTTGTTCGCACCCTCGCCGGACGCGTTTCACGCCGCTCCCGGCCAGACTGCGGAGCATTGTGCCGAAGCCGCCGCCGACGTGCTGGCCCATCTGCTGGACGAACACGCCGGCAGCGTCTGCGCATTGATCATCGAACCGCTGGTGCAATGCGCCGGTGGCATGCGCATGCACCACCCCGTCTACCTGCGCCGTGTGCGCGAACTGTGCGACGTGCACGGCATTTTTTTGATTGCCGATGAAATCGCCACCGGGTTTGGCCGTACCGGGACATTCTTCGCCTGCGAGCAGGCCGGCATCCAGCCCGACCTGCTGTGCCTGTCGAAGGGATTGACCGGCGGTTTCCTGCCGCTGGCGGCCGTGCTGGCCACGCAGGTGCTGTACGACGGGTTCCTGGATGAGCGCCGCGAACGCGCCTTCCTGCATTCGCACAGTTACACCGGCAATCCGCTGGCCTGCGCCGCGGGTCTGGCCTCGCTGGCCATTTTTGACAGCGATGCGGTGCTGGACCGAAACCGCCACGCCGCGCAACACATGAGCAAACTCGCCGAAGGCATCGCACGGCTGCCGCACGTGGCCGACGTGCGCCAGACCGGCATGATCGTCGCCTTCGAACTGTGCGCCAACGGCGACCGCGCCACCCCGTTCGACCCCGCACAGCGTGTGGGTTTGAAGGCGTATCGGGCCGCCCTGCAACGTGGCGTGGTGCTGCGCCCGCTGGGCGACGTGCTGTACTGGATGCCGCCCTACTGTTTGAATGATGCCGACCGGCAATTACTGGCAGATGTCACCGCCGCCGCAATGCTTGAAGCCACGACCGGAGCGGCCTGATGCGCACCACCCGCATATTCATCGATCAGCCAGTGCGCGTCGGCAGCGACGTCACATTGCCGGACACCGCCACCGCCCACCTGCTGCGGGTACTGCGGCTGCGCGAAGGCGATGCCTGCGTGCTGTTCAACGGCGACGGCCACGATTATCCCGCCACCCTGCTGCGCGCCGACAAGCGCGGCGGCACGGTGCGCATCGTGGAGAGAATCCCCGTGCACAACGAATCGCCGTTGCATATCCTGCTGTTGCAGGGCATTGCCCGCGGCGAGAAAATGGATCTGATCCTGCAAAAGGCCACCGAGTTGGGCGTGGCCGGCATCGTTCCGGTGGACAGCGAGCGCAGCGAAGTGAAACTGGATGCACAGCGCCTGGAAAAACGCCTGGCGCATTGGCGCGGCGTGGTCACCGCTGCCTGCGAGCAATCCGGACGCGCAGTCATTCCAACCATGCAGCCACCGGAATCCCTGGCCGATGCCTGCACATCATTGCCGGACAGTGCATTGCGATTGACCCTGGACCCGCAGGCCGTCCACGGCATTGCCGATTTGCCATCGAATATCGCCAATCCCGTCGTCATCGCCATCGGCCCGGAAGGCGGCTGGTCGCCGCGCGACCGCAGCCAGCTGACTGCACACGGATTTTCCGGCCTGCGGCTGGGACCGCGCATCCTGCGCACGGAAACCGCAGGGCTGGCCGCGATTGCGGCGTTGCAGGCTCGGTTCGGCGATCTGGGTTGAACGCGCTCGGCACGCACCGCCCCGACTGCCACGGTTTACCGCTGCCACTGTTTTCCGCTGCCACTGTTTCCGGTTGCGCTGCCAGACGCAGTGCCTGCGGCTGCGCATGATTCGCCATGCCCCATCGCCCGCCTCGCGTCGTTGCATGAGGACAGCCGTCCTGCCAGACTCGATCAACCCGGCTCTCCACCGAAGGACCATCCGCATGGCCGCACCGCAGCAACGCAACCCGATGACGCGCCGAGCAGCCATCGCCCTGTGGCTGCTTTTCCGATCCCGAAATCGTCAAGAGCCTCAATGACCTTGTGAAAAAAGGCAGTTTCGGCGAGTTCAACGTCGGCCCGGCACCGCGCGTGCAAACCCAGACCCAATCGGTGGCACCGCAGTCCCAGTCGCAACCGGACGCACCGGCTGCGGAACCCTCGACATCCGTGCAACCGGCAGCCATCCCACTGCTGTCCGACCCCGCGCATCCCGCGCACGACATGTATGCGCAGACGCTGCGGGCCTTCGCCGCATCGCCGCAGATTGCTGCTGCCGGATATTCGCCGCAGCGGCAGCAACTGGTCGCCGCGAATCTGGTGGCCGGAATGGTCAGCCTGCCGCAATCGCGCATGCACGGCGCATTGACGCAGGAAAAACTGGATCGCATTGATGCCGTCACCCTCAGCAGTGACCGGACCAGCGTGATGGCGATCGAAGGAAAGCCCGGTGCGCTGGCCCATTTCCGGTTCACGTTGCCACTGGAGCACGCACACAGCGGCTTCATCGAAGCGGCATCGCAACAGGCCTTGGGCGGACTGCAGCAGCAGAAGGCGCAGGAACTCGCGCGGCAGGCCGAACGCGAGCGTGCGCCGCAGCCGGACCGGAAGGACCAAGCCGCTAAGCCCATTCCCGGGCTTCCCGTCCGCCTCGCTGCATACCTATGCAGCGGCTTGTGCAGTGCGGGCTGGGCTATGCTCGCGCGGGTCCATTCCGGCAGCCGCGCAACCAAGGCGGGTGCCGCCATCCGGAAATTCTCGCGCATGCTCGATACCCTGTTGCTGTTCGGCGCCACCGGCGATCTGGCCCAGCGCTACCTGTTTCCATCGCTGCTGCATGTGCTGCGCGACCGCCTGCTGCCGAACGACTTCCGCATCGTCGCGATCGGTCGCAGCGAGCACGACACGGCCGGTTTCGGCCAATGGCTTGCGCAGCGCATCACCGGCCGCGATGCACAGTGGCTGCCCGACCTGCTGGCGCGTACCAGCTATCTGTCGCTGGACCTGTCGGACACGCCGGCGGTGGCACGTGCGCTGGCAGCGCATGCCGATCGTCCTGCGGTGAGCTATCTGTCGATTCCGCCCAACCTGTTCGAAGCCGCCTGCAACGGCCTCAGTGCGGCAGGCCTGCTTCAGGCGCCATCGCGGCTGGTGCTGGAAAAACCCATCGGCCACGATCTGGATTCGGCACGGCGCATCAATGCCACGCTGCGCAGCCATCTGGACGAATCGCGCATTTTCCGCATCGACCATTACCTGGGCAAGGCACCGGTGCAGAACCTGCTGGCACTGCGCTTCGGCAATGCGCTGCTGGAGGCGGTGTGGAGCAATCGCTGGATCGAATCGGTAGACATCCTGGTGGCGGAAACCGCCGGCGTGGACGGCCGCGAAGGCTACTACGCCGATTACGGCGCATTGCGCGACATGGTGCAGAACCACATGCTGCAGCTGCTGGCGCTGATCGCGATGGAGCCGCCCGGCGCGCTGGACGCGGACAGCATCCGCGACGAGAAACGCAAGGTGCTGCGGACGTTGCGGCCGATGACGGCTGCCACCGCACCCGCCGACAGCGTGCGTGGCCGCTACAGCGCCGGCGTGGTCGAGGGCCAGTCGGTGCGCGGTTTCGAGCATCCCGGCGATGCCGACACCTTCGTCGCGCTGCGTGCGCACATCGACAACTGGCGCTGGGCCGGCGTGCCATTCCATCTGGTCACCGGCAAGCGCATGGCCGCGCGCAGCACCGAGGTGGTGATCCAGTTCCGCCCGGTCACGCACTGGCTGTTCGAGCGACCCGTCGCGAGCGAAGCGCCATCCAACCGCCTGCTGATGCGTCTGCAGCCCGACGAAACCATCGAACTCGGGCTGCTGGGCAGTCTGGCCGCACCCGAATTCGGCGCGATGGAACTGCAGCCGCTGGAACTGGACCTGTCGATGGCGCAGCCACAGCGCCGAATCGCCTACGAACGCCTGCTGCTGGACGCGCTGCACGGCAACCAGACCCTGTTCGTGCGCGACGACGAAGTGGAAGCGGCCTGGCGCTGGATCGACAGCATCAGCGCCGCCTGGCAGCAGACCGGCACGCCGCTGGAACACTACGCCGCCGGGTCGTGGGGGCCAGCCAGCGCGATGGCCTTCCTTCCCGACGACATCGCCGGTGCGCACCGGCTGCGCCGCTGAAGAAGGACTCTCGATGCCCGCTTCCTCATCAACCACTCCCGTGTTGCTGGCCGACATCGGCGGCACCAATGCCCGTTTCGCCTTGGCCGACGTGTCGCAGCCCACCCCGTTGCTGCCGGACAGCCTGCGCGAATACGTGGTGGCCGATTTTCCGTCGCTGCCCGACGCCGCACGGCATTATCTGGATGCAGTCGGCGACACCGCAGCGCGCGCGGTGCTGGCGGTGGCCGGCCGGGTGGACGGCGACGAAGCACGCATCACCAATTTCCCGTGGGTGATTTCGGCCAGTCGCTCCTGTGCGGCGCTCGATCTGGAGGCCGCCTGGCTGGTCAATGACTTCACCGCTCAATCGATGGCGGTGCTGGCGCTGCAGCCGGGCGACGTGACCGCCATCGGGCCAACGCACTGGGAAGGCCGCCGCGGCGAAGCCGGCAACGACCGTACCTTTGCGGTGATCGGCCCCGGCACCGGCCTGGGAGTTGGCGGTCTGCTGATCCGCAAGCACCAGCCGTATCCGCTCGCCACCGAAGGCGGACACGTGGATTTCGCACCCGGCACGCCGGAGGAAATCGCGGTGCTGCAGCAGCTGGCGCAGGAATTCGGGCGGGTGTCGATCGAACGGCTGATCAGCGGCATGGGTCTGGTCAACATCCATCGCGCATTGAGCCGCATCGCAGGGGTGGATCCCGGGCCACGCACGCCACCGGACATCACCGCAGGCGCCGAATCGGGCGATGCGCTGTGCCTGCGCAGCGTGGACATCTTCTGCGCGGTGTTCGGTGCGGTGACCGGCGATCTGGTGCTGACCCTCGGTGCCTGGGACGGCGTGTTTCTCGCCGGCGGACTGGTACCCAAGCTGCTGCATACGCTGCAGCATTCCGGGTTCCGCCAGCGCTTCGAACACAAGGGACGTTTCGCGCCGGTGATGGCCAAAGTCCCCACGCTGGCCGTGCTGCATCCGCAACCCGGCCTGCTGGGCGCGGCGGTGATCGCCGTGCAGCGCAGCGCCGACGGAGCGATATCGTGAATTCAGCATCCCACTGCCACTGGCATCCGCACGCCGATGCCGCCCACTGGGCCGCGGCCAGTGCCCAGGCCATCGCCACCGCCCTGCGTACGCGCCTGCACACGCAGGACCGCGCGCGTCTGCTGCTATCCGGCGGCAGCACGCCGGCACCGGTGTACGCGGCGCTGTCGCAGGCCGATCTGGACTGGTCGCGCGTCCACGTGGGCCTGGTGGACGAACGCTGGCTGCCGCCCACCGATCCGGACAGCAACACGCATCTCATCGGCAAGCATCTGCTGCAGAACCGCGCCGCCGATGCGCCGTTCGAAGCGCTGACCGGTCCGGGCATCGACATCAACGACGCCGTCGACACGGCTAACTGGCATGCCGCCCGTCCCGCCGACGTGGTGGTCCTGGGCATGGGCCCGGACGGCCACACTGCGTCGCTGTTTCCGGGTATGACCGGACTTGCGCAGGCACTGGCATCGCCCGATGCCTACGTGGCCGTGGACGCCGGCGGCTGCCCCGGTGCCGGCGCGTGGCATCGGCGCATCAGCCTGACCCCGGCCGGACTGGCCCCGGCCGCGCATCGGCTGCTGTTGATTCGCGGCGATGCCAAGCGCAAGCTGCTGGAAGAAGCCGCTTCCGGTACCGACGTGGCCGCGCTGCCGATCCGCATCGCGCTGCAGACGCCGGGTGCGATCCTGCAGGTGCACTGGGCACCCTGAAGCCGCCTTCCTTCATCCATACACAGACTCATTAATCTGCATGTCGCTCGATCCCCGCATCGCCGCCGTCACTGACCGCATCCGCGAACGCAGTGCGTCCAGTCGCCGCGCCTATCTGGACGGCATCGCCGCCATTCGCGATGCACAGCGCGAACGCCCCGAGCGCGGCCAGCTGTCCTGCGGCAATCTGGCACACGCGTTCGCCGCCTGCGGTGGCAGCGACAAGGCCCGCTTGCGCGGCGATGCCACGCCGAATCTGGCCATCGTCAGCGCGTACAACGACATGCTGTCGGCGCACCAGCCATTCGAGACCTACCCAGAGCTGATCCGCCGCCACGCGCGTGCGCTGGGCGCCACCGCGCAGATGGCCGGCGGCGTGCCGGCGATGTGCGACGGCGTCACCCAGGGCCGGCCGGGCATGGACCTGTCGCTGTTCTCGCGCGATGTCATCGCCCAGAGCACCGCTATCGCCCTCAGCCATGCCATGTTCGACGCCGCCGTGTACCTGGGCGTGTGCGACAAGATCGTGCCCGGCCTGCTGATCGGCGCATTGGCCTTCGGCCACCTGCCGGCGGTGTTCATCCCGGCCGGACCGATGCCATCGGGCATCCCCAACAAGGAAAAGGCCGCCGTGCGCGAACGCTACGCCGCCGGCCAGGCAACCCGGGCCGAACTGCTGGAAGCTGAATCCGCCAGCTACCACGCACCGGGCACCTGTACCTTCTACGGCACCGCCAATTCCAACCAGGTGCTGCTGGAAGCGATGGGACTGCAGCTGCCCGGCACCAGCTTCGTCCAGCCCGACAGTCCGCTGCGCGCCGCGCTCACTCTGGCCGCCACCGAACGCGCGCTGCGCATCACCGCGCTGGGCGGCGACTACCGTGCGCTGGGGCAGCTGCTGGACGAACGCGCCATCGTCAATGCCTTCGCCGCGCTGGCCGCCACCGGCGGCTCCACCAACCACACCATCCATTTCGTGGCCGTGGCACGCGCCGCCGGCCTGCACGTGACCTGGGACGACATCGACGCCATCGCCCGCGCCGTGCCGCTGCTGGCACGGGTGTATCCCAATGGCGATGCCGACGTGAACCGTTACGCCGCAGCCGGCGGCAACGCCTTCGTGTTCGGCGAATTGATGCGCGCCGGCCTGCTGCATGCCGACCTGCCCACCATCGTGCCCGGCGGCATGCGCGCCTATGCCGACGAGCCGCGGCTGGATGGCGATGGATTGGCCTACGCACCCGGTGCCGAGGTGTCTGCCGATACCGGCGTGGTGCGCCCGGTGGCTGAGCCGTTCGAACCGCACGGCGGCCTGCGGCTGCTGCAGGGCAATCTGGGCCGCGCGCTGATGAAACTGTCCTCGCTGAAACCCGAACAGCGCCGGATCGAAGCCCCTGCAGTGGTGGTCGACACGCCGCAGGCACTGAATGCCCTGCACGCCGCCGGCGCGCTGCCGCAGGATTTCATCGCCGTGGTGCGCTTCCAGGGACCGCACGCCAACGGCATGCCGGAAATGCATTCGCTCACCCCGCTGCTGGGCATGCTGCAGAACCAGGGGCGGCGCGTGGCGCTGGTCACCGACGGCCGCCTGTCCGGCGCATCGGGCAAGATTCCCGCCGCGATCCACGTGACCCCCGAAGCCGCACGCGGCGGACCGCTGTCGCGGCTGATCGATGGCGATGTGCTGCGCGTGGACGGCGAGGCCGGCGTGCTGCAGGTGCTGGTGGATGCGGATGTCTGGGCCGCGCGCCAGACCGCCATCGATACCAGCCCGCCCGCGCACGACACCGGCCGCAACCTGTTCGCCTTCAGCCGTGCGATGGTGTCGCCGGCGGACGAAGGTGCGCTGTCGATCAGCTGCGGCCCGCCAGCCCACGGCGATCGCCATGGTCCCGAACACGACGCCGAATACCTGCTGGGTCGCGATGCCGCCGCCGCGCAGGCCCCGCACCAGGCCAAGGACGCCTGATTTCCACTCTTGCAACTCGCACAGCACTCGCCATGATCGATTCCCTGCAAGCCACCGCCGAAGCCCTGGTGCGCCGCGCCCGCATCATGCCGGTGGTCACCGTGGACAGCGTGCCGCAGGCACTGCAGCTGGCCGCCGCCCTGCGCGACGGCGGGCTGACCGCCATCGAATTCACCCTGCGCACGCCCGCGGCCCTGGATGCCCTGGCAGCGGTGAAGGAGCAGCATCCCGACCTTGCGGTGGGTGCCGGCACCGTGCTGCAACCGGCGCAGATCGATGCCGTGGTCGATGTCGGTGCCGATTTCATCATCACTCCCGGCACCTCGCCGCGCTTGCTCGACGCCCTGGTGCAGGCCCCGATTCCAGTGATTCCCGGCGTGGCCACTGCCAGCGAGGCGATGACCATCGCCGAACGCGGCTTTCGCGTGGCCAAACTGTTTCCGGCCGGCGCGGTCGGCGGCATGGCATTGCTGAAAGCCTTGCACGGCCCCTTGCCGCAGCTGCGCTTCTGCCCCACAGGCGGAATCGATGCCGGCAGTGCCGGCGATTATCTGGCCCTGCCGAACGTGCTATGCGTTGGCGGCTCGTGGATGGTGCAGAAGGCCTGGCTGGATGCCGGCGATTACGACAGCGTGCGCGAGGCGTCGCGGCAGGCGGCTGCGCTGTCCGTGCGCAGCCGCGATTGAATCAACCACGATCCGCGTGCTTCAGTCCAGATTGGACCAGCACTGCACCATCACCAACGCCCGATTGCTGGTGCGCACGCCCCGGGTCAGTGGCGTCGGACCGTCCGGGCAGGTGCCATACACCTGCGCACCGACCTGATTGCCGAAGGCATCGTAATATTCGACCACCAGCACCGAACCATCCGGCGGCACCGGCAGTGCCATGCTGGCACCGGACAGGGTGGCTGCGGCACCAACCGCCACCAACAGGAGTTTCTTCGAGAATTTGCGCATCGACAGCATACTGTGACTGCTTGACGGGGACGAATGACATGCGTGCGCCGCACCGCGACGCAGCCACACGCTAACACGATGCTGGAGCGCAGCGATCCGCGCATAGTGAATGCGCGTCGGATGGTGCTGTGGAATCATGATGAAGATGCGTCGGTCGGACGCATTGCCCGTGAAGCGGATGACTCAGGTGCCGTATGAAGCGAGCGGCTCAGGCATTCGGGTCAGACACACAGGATGCGTGCAAGGACCGCAATTCCAGTGCATTGGCGATGGCATGGCCTTCGGCGGTGTTGTCGAAAATGACCCAGTCGCCGCGCCGCAGCCGGGTTTCCAGCTGTCGCAGCGTGCCGGCGTCGTACGCGTCGCGATACATGCGCGGCGAACCATGCAGGCGCCAATACGCAGGGCGACTGCCGCCGGGCCGCGCATCGGCTTCGAAACGCGGCGGATCGGCGGCGATTCGCGCCACACGATGCGCGCGCAGCAAGGCATCCGCCTCGGCGGTGCCCCAACTGGCGTGGCGCGGTTCGCAGGCCAGGCCGGTGCGGTCGGCACGCTCGCGCAACCCGGCGAAGAAGCGGTCCGCCACCACTGCATCGAACACAAGGCTGGGGGGCAGCTGCACCACGCAGCGCCCCAGTTTCGCGCCCAGACCGGCGACCTGTTCGAAGAATCCATCCAGCAAGTCCTCGGTATCCACCAGCCGCGCGAACTGCGTGATGGTGCGCGGCAGCTTGACCGAGAAACGGAACCCGCGCGCCACCAGCGACGCCCAGCGCGCATAGGTGCTGGCCGCGTGCGGCCGATAGAAGCTGGAATTGATCTCGACCGCGTTCATCAGCGTGGCATAACGCTGCAGCGCATGGCCGTCCGCGGGGAAGTGTGCGCGTGATGTGGCGGGAATCGACCAGCCGGCGGTGCCGATCCGGATGCGGGGTGCGTTGTTGGCCATCACGCCAGCCTAGTCGCGAGTCCGCCGCCAACCCCTCACGATTTGAACACGGTGGGGGATCATACTCGCCGCTCCCCCGCAACCGAGTACCACAATGGCCGAGAAATATGATCCCAGACAGCTGAAGGAACTGATGCTGCAGATGGTGGAAACCGAGCTCGGTGGCGAGCAGGTCTACCGGACCGCCCTGACCTGCGTGGTCAACCCGGACCTGAAGAAGGAATGGGGCGAATACTTGGAAGAGACCCTGCGCCACCAGCAGGTGATCACCGATGCCTGCCAGGCGCTGGGCATCGACCCGGACGAGGAAACCCCCGGCAGGGCCGTGGTGCGCCACAACGGAGAGTCGCTGGTCAAGGCGATGGAATTGGCCAAGGCCAGCGCACCCAAGGCCGCAGCCCAACTGGTCGCCTGCGAGTGCGTAGTGCTGGCGGAGACCAAGGACCACAGCAACTGGGAACTGCTCGGGCGGGTGGCCGAGAAGGCCACCGGCGATGTGGGCAAGACCCTCAAGGCCGCCTACAAGGATGTGGAACAGGACGAGGACCACCACCTCTACCACAGCGCCGGCTGGTGCCGCGAACTGTGGATCGAGTCGCTGGGCATGCCCGCCGTGCTGCCGCCGCCGGAGGAGGAGAAGGACGTTAAAACCGCCATCGGCGCCTCGCGTGCCGAACAGGCGCGCGACGACATGCTCTGACGGGACAGCAGCGCGCACTGTCACGCGATCGCGCGGTCCGTCCGCGTGATCGTCGTTTAGAGATCAGGAATGGAAGACATCCAACTAAAACAGGGTCATGTTCACTTCCCAGCTGGTCCTCCGCACGATTCCCGGTCGGCGAGGCGTTACAAGTTAATGGTGCGCCACCGGGCCGAATTCGACAGTGCGAACAGGGCCCGAGAACTCCGTCTGGATCTGCGCGGCATCCCGCAGCACATCGTGTAGCGCGGCAACAACCGGCAGCCGTGCTTCCTGAATGCCACGGACCGCGCTTGCTACCGCTATCTGCTGCGCGATGCGTTGCTCGCTACCGGCTGCTTGATGGACATCCACATGCCCCTGCTTGCCATCGAGTCGCAGAAGGAACGGTCGGCGGAACGATGCAACGGCTGGGGCGCCACTACGTCAGCCACTCCAACGCAACGCGGGCGCATCGGCGCTCTGGGAGGGAGGCTACAAGCCCCTTCCTGGTCGACGGCGATGACGACTTACTGCGCAGCAACCGCCACCTCTGCTTCAACCCGGCACGTGCACGCATGATCGACAACACGGCCGCATAGCAGTGGTCAAGCGGCGCCAGCCTCTGTGGCTTACAAGATGACACCCTGCTCACCCGGCAGCCAACCAAAAGCGCACTGGCCCCGAGGGCTACCGTCGCGCTTGCCGAGACGTTCAGCGACGAAGACCTGACTGCAATCCGCCCTGACCTTTAACAGCTACCCGTCTACCGCCGCGACGCCCTCAGCGCGACGGTCGAGGCCAGGACGACCGGTGCGATACCCGCTCATCGGCCTGCAAAACATCGGCCACGGGATTGAGCGAACCTGACCCCGCCAATAACGGGATCAGTGAACCTGACCCCGCTTATGACCAGCGCGCAATGCATGAAGTGCTTAGTGGCGACCTTCGGCGAACTCCTCCACCAGCTTGCGGCAGAAGGCCGGCAGGTCATCGGGCTTGCGGCTGGAGACCAGACCCTGGTCCACGACCACTTCCTCGTCCACCACCTCGGCGCCCGCGTTGCGCAGGTCGGTTCGCACGCTCGGCCAGGAGGTCATGCGGCGGCCGCGGACCACGTCGGCCTCGATCATCACCCACGGGCCATGACAGATCACGCCGACCGGCTTCCCGCTTTCCACGAACGCGCGCACGAAGGCAACCGCCTTCTCGTCCATGCGCAGGGTGTCGGGGTTCTGCACGCCGCCGGGCAGGATCAGCGCGTCGTATTCATCCACGCGCGCCTCGGCCACCACGCCGTCCACCGGCAGCTTGTCGCCCTTCTGGTCGTGATTCATGCCCTGGATCGCGCCCGGCTTCAGCGACAGCAGGCGCACGGTCGCGCCCGCGGCCTCCACGGCCTTGCGCGGTTCGGTCAGTTCCACCTGCTCCACGCCGTCGGTGGCGAGGATGGCGACGGTCTTGCCTTCGAGGGATTTGCCCATGGGTGCTCCGGGTTGACGTTAGGGAGTTCAAGCGTGGACGTGTGGGCGTTCGCAGCGCGTGATCGGCGGTCTGGGCATGTCGGCCGTGCCAATGGAGCACTCCGGTGATCCTGTCCCGTGTCACCACTCCTTCCCGTAACCAATCACCATGAACACTGCTCGCGTTGCATGGGTTTTCCTCCTGGTAGTCGGCACGCGGCTGGCATCGATCCATTCGCCCCTACAGCGGCATGTTCGTGCAGAAGCAGATGCCCATCGACCGTTGCTGGCCAAGCAGGCGCATGCGCAGATCAACGCGCTCAAGGCCGGCACCCCACTGGCGCAGCTCAGGCCTCTGCGCAATCCCTGGCTGGAATGAACGAGCGAGCGCCGAACAACGCCAGCCCCTGCGGCAGCACTCGGCTCAGCCACCGAAAGGGGTCAGAGAATTTTTCCGGCACTGGGCCCCAAGCAGCAAGGCGTTTCAAACGGAAATGTTCTCTGACCCCTTTTTGCCGTCATGTCGCGGCGGCGCTGGGTGTTCTCTATCCCCACCAGGATCACCGGCGCCATCCGGCCTTCGCGGATCGCCGCATCAATGGTGTTGGCGACATGCGGGAAGTCCTCGGCCAATCCACCGTCCGGCATATAGATCACCGGGTAGCGACGCTCTTCCTGGAGCGTTGAAGGCAGGTAGACATTGATTCTCCGTTGCTCCTTCATCACCGCCGAATCAAGCACGACCGACTGGTGCGGAGGTGGCACTTCGGAAACTGGCTCCGCAGCCCAGACAGCGGGCACGCACAGCATCAACAACAGGGCAACGACACGGCGAGAAGGCATCATGCCGTGCAGTGTAAGCCCAAGCCCCGCAGGCCAACGGAGGCGACGAACCGGCACCCGCCCGCCCCACACTCGGATAAGTGAACCTGACCCCGTTGTCCCTCCCGCAAACCGTCTAGCGCCGCATCACCACCTCTGAAGTACGTTTTCTGCGGGTCGACTCGGACGCCATGACGCTATGGCGATATAGCGTTTCAACTTGCCACCCTGAGTAAAGCTCGCGGACAGACGGGTGGTCAGCGTTGCTTACAACAATACGAGCGCCGCGATGCGCAGCGCGCTGCAACGCAGCTTGGAGCCTTTCCTGATCGGACCAAGAGAACAGTCGTTCATTGTACTTCACAAAGCCGTTGTTGTTGTGCTTGACGGTATAGGGCGGATCAGCAAAGACAAAGTCGTTCTGACCACAAGCATCAATAATCTTCTCGAAATCCCCTGAAGCCAGCTCTGCCCCTTGCAGAGCCCTTGCAACAGCCTCGAAGTCATCGGACTCCATCAAAACTGCTGTTTTGGTGCCAAGAGGCACATTAAATTGGCCCTTGCGGTTTACGCGGTACAGCCCATTAAAACAAGTCCGATTTAGATACAAAAACCGCGCAGCACGTGCAGCGTTGCTCTTCGGCGTAGAACCACGCATCGCATAGTAGTAGTCCTCACAGTGTCGAGTCTGGTGGCGGCGCAGAAGAGCGACCACGGACGCCCAGTCATCCTTGAGCATGTTGTAGGTGTGGATCAGTTCCGCATTTGCATCGTTTAGAAGTGCACGCGCCGGCAGGAGGCTAAAAAAAACTGCACCACTTCCGAGGAATGGCTCTACGTATCTGTCCTTGTCAGACAGTTGGAATAGCGATCGATAGTCCCGGGCCAACCAGCGCTTTCCGCCTGCCCACTTCAGGAACGGCGTGACCGGAGTTGTCTCAAGCATTTTCCGAAAGTCCGAGCGCGTCGTAGTCGAATGCGGCAATCCGCTCTTCCAGTGAGGTAGCAACAGCTTCTAGGAGGGAAAAATCCTCAACCCTGTAGTTGCGCTGCTCAGACGCGTGAGCCGGTATACGGCGAAGTTCATTTACGCGCTCCATCCACTCAAGGTTCTTTGCTTGCCCTTTGGCGCCATTAATGGGGATGTCCATTACGGACTTGAACAGCGGCCAGCGTTCCTTTTGCTCAACGATCTTCTTGAACTCGATGAAATCCAGATACGTCTCGAGTGGCAGATCCTCGTCAGGTTCATCGAGCGATTTGGCATACGCCTTGGTCTTCATGTCCTTATTCGTAACACCCTTTTCCCAATAAGCGCCCTTCTCCTCACCGTACAGCTTTCGGAAAACGGCGAAGATGTGCTTCTGAACCATAATATTGATTTGCTGGATCTGCTGATCCGCAGTCCTACGCAACTCTTGAGATTGCGATCGCTCCCAATCCTCGTACCCGCCCGGGTCAAAGGATGGAAAATCCGTGCGTACCAACCGGGCTAAGCGGAGCAAGAGTTCTTTGGGACCGCCGCTACCGTACGGAACCGTAAGCAAGTTATCGACCGAACTGCTGTCGCGACCTAAAAAGTTCAAGACGGGCTCTAATAGCGGCGTCAGCAGCTCTTGCACCTGCGCCTCTGGCAGACCACGCACCTGAACGTTGTACTCGCGTTCCGCGTAGCGGACGAGCTCACCCAAGAGCAGCGTGAGCGCTTGCACTGACTCGTTAGTGCAAAGACGCCCGGGACGTCCAGACTCCCACCGCGTCAAGTTGGCCTCCGAAATCTGACGGAAGAACCAATTGACCAGCTTTTGCGCTCGTAAAAGCGTGGCATTGTCGGACGCGCCGCAAAACGGCCCCAACTCGTAAGTGGAACGCAGAACTACGTCACCCAACAGCTGAGACCGCCTAAGCCCGATCTTTACCTGCGGCACAGTCAGGCAGGCTGTAGCGGAGCCCCGGATTCCCTCGGCAGAGAACCGGCCGTATAGCGGACTCGACAAATCCCGGTTCACGTTATGAATTAGGCGAGCGGCAATCGCGCCAATACGCTCAGACGGATTCTCAGAGCCCCACTTAAGTTGCCCTTCCAAATCATCCAGCAAATTCTTTGGAACCGACTTCTGCTCGTGATTGATGGTCACGAACATGTTGGCTTCCTCTTCCTTGCTGATGCCTTCGAAGGCTACAACGACCAGCTTCTGGTCGAGGAACTCCTCTCCCAGGCCAGCGTACCCGTACAGCCGGTGCTGACCATCAATCACCCAAGCCGACTTGTATGTGCTTGGAAGGTAGAGATGCCCAAAGTGAACGTCTGTGATGACATCCTTTTGAATGATGTCAAAGCGAGGAGCTTTCACAAAATTGATCAGCAGGTTGTTCGGAAAGTAGCCGCCCTCACTGATGTACTTGCCGATCGACTTCAACCGAGCTTTCTGGATTAGCCGTTGATACGTTGGGTGGCCCTCGGGATCGTCTAGCGTCCGGTGGTTCACAAACGCAATTTTCAGAAGATGTCGCGGCGTGGTAACAAAAGAATAAAAGTACTTCCCGCCGAGCTTTCCGCGGGTCGCTGGAATTTTAGTGTTTGCTAACTCTGGAATCGGCTGGTCTTTGAGGAATTCCGCTAAAAACTGGAAGCGGGCAGCCTTACCGAGGTGATCAGCGAGCTGTGTGTAATAAGGCAGTTCGTTCTCAGTAACTCGTCGAATATTGTGGGCATCCGCCCTTGCGATGTCTTCGTCAGACCAGATGACATTCTCGGTCACGAAAAACCAGAGAATCTTTGGCTTAAATTCGCGCCCATAAAAGGACTTGATGGAGCTCGCGATTCCGCCTTGGAGGGCGCCGAATTCTTCGATGTCCTTTTGAAGGCTTCGCTTACGCAGGCGATCGCACGCTTTGCACTCGGCCACGATGACCGTTTCATCATCCGATGCGTACACATCAATTTGTTTCTGGCCGTTAATGTCGCGCCGGTTGAACCTTATGCGGAACTTGCGCCCACTATTTAGCTCCGAATAGCCCATCTTGTAGAGGAGAACCCACCAAAGGTTCTCAAGACGCTCATCGATACGGCGCTCAAGACGCACAGTCGCAAAGTCGCGCGTTCGCTTATGAACGATCCAACCGTCTGCCTCGGCGGTGGCAAGGTCGTCGAGCTTGACTCGCTTCTGGTCGAACTTTGGATTGCGACGTCGGAATTCGGCCCTTAGCTCACTTTCCTTGTCCAACAAAGGCCAAAGTAACGCCTCGGATTTCTCTTCCCCACGCTTTTTGCTCATTCGCCCCCCCCCAAGTTCACTATGTCGCAGGCCGTACAGACGTTTACATATTCCTTCGATACTCCCCACCCACCTCATACAACGCATGGCTGATCTGCCCCAGCGAATGCGTCTTCACCGCTTCC
The DNA here is from genome assembly GCA_003240695.1 of Pseudoxanthomonas suwonensis. GTDB lineage: Bacteria > Pseudomonadota > Gammaproteobacteria > Xanthomonadales > Xanthomonadaceae > Pseudoxanthomonas_B > Pseudoxanthomonas_B suwonensis_A. The sequence goes on from QFNC01000011.1 coordinate 50,984, forward strand.
ATCAGGGATTCAAACACATTCCGCCGTTCGCGGGCGGTGGCCTGTAGCGCACGCAAGCCCTCGGCCGCATAGCAGTTACGGTTGCCTTGGTAGCCCGCGACGTTCGCGATCTGCTGCCCCTTCTCCTCTTCCGTGGAGCGGATCAGTTCGATCTCGGTCGCCACTTCGCCGGCGTGTTCCTTCGGCAGGAAGGTGTTGACGCCCACCAGCGGCAGGCTGCCGTCGTGCTTCCTGTGCTCATAGTACAGGCTTTCTTCCTGGATCTTGCCGCGCTGGTACATGGTGTCCATCGCGCCCAGCACGCCGCCGCGCTCGCTGATCGCCTCGAACTCCTTGTACACCGCCTCTTCCACGATGTCGGTGAGCCTGTCCACGATGAAGCTGCCCTGCCACGGGTTCTCGCAGAAGTTCAGCCCCAGCTCCTTGTTGATGATCATCTGGATCGCCACCGCGCGGCGCACCGACTCCTCGGTCGGCGTGGTGATCGCCTCGTCATAGGCATTGGTGTGCAGGCTGTTGCAGTTGTCGAACAGGGCGTACAACGCCTGCAAGGTGGTGCGGATGTCGTTGAACTGGATCTCCTGCGCGTGCAGGGAGCGACCGCTGGTCTGGATGTGGTACTTCATCATTTGGCTGCGGCTGGACGCGCCGTAGCGCTCGCGCATCGCGCGGGCCCAGATGCGGCGGGCCACGCGGCCGATCACGGTGTACTCGGGGTCCATGCCGTTGGAGAAGAAGAACGACAGGTTGGGCGCGAAGTCGTCGATCTTCATGCCGCGCGCCAGGTAGTACTCGACAATGGTGAAGCCGTTGCTGAGGGTGAAGGCCAGCTGCGAGATCGGGTTCGCGCCGGCCTCGGCGATGTGGTAGCCGGAGATCGACACCGAATAGAAATTGCGCACGCCGTGGTCGACGAAATACTGCTGGATGTCGCCCATCATTCGCAGCGCGAACTCGGTGCTGAAGATGCAGGTGTTCTGCGCCTGGTCTTCCTTGAGGATGTCAGCCTGCACGGTGCCGCGCACGGTGGCCAGCGTCTCGGCCTTGATGCGGGCGTAGGTGTCGGCGTCGACCAGCTGCTCGCCGGTCATGCCCAGCAACCCGAGGCCGAGGCCGTCGTTGCCCTGCGGCAGCTCGCCGGAATAGACCGGACGTTTGCGGCCTTCGAAGAATTGGGCGATGTGCTTCTGCGCATCCGCCCAGCGCGCGTCGTCGGCCTTGAGGTATTTCTCCACCTGCTGGTCGATGGCGGTGTTCATGAACATCGCCAGGATGATCGGCGCCGGGCCGTTGATGGTCATCGACACGCTGGTGGTGGGCGCGCACAGGTCGAAGCCGGAATACAGCTTCTTCATGTCGTCCAGTGTGGGGATGTTGACGCCGGAGTTGCCGATCTTGCCGTAGATGTCGGGGCGCGGTGCCGGGTCCTCGCCGTACAGGGTCACGCTGTCGAAGGCGGTGGACAGGCGCGCCGCGGGCTGGCCGACGCTGAGGTAATGGAAGCGGCGGTTGGTGCGCTCGGGCGTGCCTTCACCGGCGAACATGCGGATCGGGTCCTCGCCGGTGCGCCGGTACGGGTACACGCCGCCGGTGTATGGATAGGAACCGGGCAGATTTTCCTTCTGCAGGAACATCAGCAGTTCGCCCCAGCTCCGATAGGTCGGCGCGGCGATCTTCGGGATCATCTGGTGCGACAGCGATTCGCGGTAGTTTTCGACACGGATGGTCTTGCCGCGCACTTCGTATTCGTTGACCTCGTCGGTGATCGACTTCAGGCGCGCCGGCCATTCGCGCAGCAGCTTGAGCACTTCGGAATCCAGCGACTGCACGGCATCGTTGTAGCGCTGGCGCAATGTCAGGAGCGAGCGGTCGGTCTTCGCTCCCTCTCCCGTCGGGGGAGGATTGGTGTGAGGGTGCGTCCCCTCATGCGCCCTTCGGGCACCTTCTCCCGCAGGGAGAAGGGATTCGTCGGCGTACACCGCGAGCTGCGCCGGCAATTTGTCGTCTTCCAGTTCCTGCAGCGCCTGCCACAGCGACTGCGCGCGGTCGGCCACTTCTGCCTGCGATTCGATCCGCGCATTGATGGCGCGGCCCTGCTCGGCGATCTCGGCCAGGTAACGCACGCGGGCGCCGGGGATCAGCACGGTCGCGCGCGGCTCTTTCAACGAGGTGTCGATGGCCGGCGTCCACTTGCCTTCCGGCAACCCGAGCTTCTCGCGCAACAGTCGGGTGAGGTTGGCGAACATCCAGCTGATGCCGGGATCGTTGAACTGGCTGGCAATCGTCGGATACACCGGCACCTCCTCGTCCCTGGTCTGGAAGGCGACGCGGTTGCGCTTCCACTGCTTGCGCACGTCGCGCAGCGCGTCCTCGGCGCCGCGCTTGTCGAACTTGTTCAGCACCACCAGCTCGGCGAAATCGAGCATGTCGATCTTTTCCAGCTGGCTGGCCGCGCCGTAGTCGCTGGTCATCACGTACATCGGGAAGTCGACCAGATCGACGATTTCCGAATCGCTCTGGCCGATGCCGGCGGTCTCCACGATCACCAGGTCGTAGCCCAGCGACTTCAACAGGCCGATGGAATCCTTCAATACCACGTTGGTGGCCGAGTGCTGGCGGCGGGTGGCCATGGAACGCATGAACACGCGGTGCGAGCGCAGCGAGTTCATGCGGATGCGATCGCCCAGCAGCGCACCACCGGTGCGGCGGCGGGTGGGATCCACCGAGATCACGGCAATGCGCATCTGCGGGAAGTTGGCCAGGAAGCGGTTCAGCAACTCGTCGGTGACCGAGGACTTGCCCGCACCGCCGGTGCCGGTGATGCCGACGACGGGCGTCTTGCCGCCGGCCAACTGCCACTGCTTGCGCAGCGAGGCCAACTCGCCTTCCTCCAGCAACCCGTCCTCGATGGCGCTGAGCATGCGGCCGATGGCGATTTCATCGTCGAAGTCGACCTTGTGCGGCTTCTCCACCGGCATGCGCCCGGCTTCGGCACGTTTGACCACGTCGGCGATCATCTCCACCAGCCCCATCTTCATGCCGTCGTTGGGGTGGTAGATGCGCTCGACACCGTACGCTTCGAGTTCGCGGATTTCCTCCGGCGTGATGGTGCCGCCGCCGCCGCCGAACACGCGGATGTGGGCCGCGCCGCGCTGCTTCAGCATGTCCACCATGTACTTGAAGTACTCGACATGGCCGCCCTGGTAACTGGACAGGGCGATGCCATCGGCGTCCTCCTGCAGCGCCGCGCGCACCACGTCCTCCACCGAGCGGTTGTGGCCAAGGTGGATCACTTCCGCGCCCTGCGACTGGATCAGCCGGCGCATGATGTTGATGGCGGCGTCGTGGCCGTCGAACAGGCTGGCGGCGGTGACGAAGCGCAGCGGCGTGCGCTCGGGCTGGCTGGCGGGAACGGCTTGGGCGGGCGTGCTCATGGCGCCTCTCGTGTCGGTTCGGTCAGGGCGATTGTAGCGCCTCGGCCGAATCGAACCGCCTGCTCATGGCGCGCTGGAAGAGCCGCTGCCTGCCGGTGTCGCCTCGACCACGTCGTACAGGGTCATCAGGCGGCGCGGGGTGTCGTCGAGGGGATTGTCGATGTATTCCATCAGCACGAGATAATGGCAGCGGTCGTTCCGCAAGACGATCAGATGCTTCGAGCTTCCGCTGACCTCATGCCGGAGGCGGGAAGAAGTCCGGCGACACCCTTCTGGAATAAGCGCTTCATCGCGATTGAAGTAGATGTTGATCTCGTGGTAGATCGGCCCGATCAGCTGGTGATCGCGCATCATCAGGTCGCGCGTGCCGACCACGGAGAAATATGGCGACAACACGCTGGAAAAGTCCCGATGGTGGTCGGATCGCTGCGGAGCGAAGCTGTCGTCGCGAATCACCTCGACCGCGCCCCGGGTGCGCTGCTCGATCGTGTGTGCGACGCGTTCGAGCGATTCGGTGCTGCAGCCTGTCAGCCATGGGACGATGACCAGCATGATGCATAGGCCGAAAGCCATGGGCGGACTGCCGGTGCTGTTACGCGCGTTCGGGTGCATGGCCGCTTGCCCGCTGCTCCGGAGCGGCACATGTCCTGGCCGCCTCCATGGACAGCGACGCCATCGATTCCTGCAAGGTCGGCAGCAGTGCATGGGTATCCAGCATGATGCGGAATCCAGGTGTGTGGCCGGCCACCAGCAGGCGGCCATCAGCGGTCACGGTGGCCGCTGCCACGTCATCGGCACGATGCAAGCCGTTCCTGCCCGCCAGCACAGTCGCGGCTGCCACGGCATCGTCGCCCACAACGGTACCCACGCGACTGCGGATGGCCTGGAACAATTCCCGCTGCGTCTGCGACAGGTCGGCGATGTCGAACTTGCCGAACGAACGCGTGTGCAGACGCATCAGGCGCTGCAGGCTGATCTCGTTTTCGGCCTCCGGATTGGGTTTCTTTTGAATTGGATCGACATTGTTGTTGTTGCCATGCGGATTGCGCACGCGCAGCATGACCTCGCCGGTATCGGGATCGAGACGTGCGCCGAAAACCATGTAGGCGTGGCGACCGACCACGCCGTCGTCCACGGTTCCGGGCCTCTGCGCCAGGTCAACGAGGAACCTGGCCGTATCCAGCGCACTCGGATCGTCTTGGCCTTGGCCCGGATCGGGCTTGGTGGTCATCACGATGCGCCGCCCGTCGGCCAGTTCAGCATGGATGCGATCGACGATCTGCTGGGGTGGCAGTCCATCCAATTCGGATGCACGCACCGTGATGGGATCCTCGCCGGTGATCGCATGCAGCGCATCCGCAGGGTCTCCGCCTTTATCAAGCATGGTCTTGCCAGCCTCCCAGCTGCCTGCAAGCTGCTTCGCGTAACCCACTTCATAGATTGCCGGCCAGATGGCACCGGATGTCTCCGCTTCCCCGATCCGGAACGTGCTGCCGCCTCTCGCTTCAAGGTTCTGATGCAGCTCGGCCTGGGTCACCGACACCGATGTCCACTGGCCGTCCTTGAACAGTCTGACCGAAAACGATCCAGACTGCGCGTCATAGCGAATGCCGGATCGGATGACGTCCGGCGTTTGCTGCGCCACCGATCCGGCTGCGGCAACGAGAAAGCAGTCGCCCAGCGATTTCTGCTGGATGTCATTGCCCCCGGGGCGGCCATCCGCCCCCCACAGATCCTTTTCAGTGAAAACGTGGCTGGATTGCGCATGTTTGGTCATGGAGTGCGTTCCGTCTGCAGGTGTTGGATCGGCATAGTAGCAGGCTTCAGGGTTTGACGGGGTTTGACGGGGTTTGCCGCGGCATTGCGCAGATCGCCTGTCTCACTGCGTGCCAGCGTGGCCTGCAGGGTAGCGGCATGCTCGTCGAAGCCACCGTGCGCCGTGGCGTTTGCGGCGGCCGGCGATTGCACCCAGTCGAGATGGCCGGGCCGTCTCATGCCGAATCAGCGCAATGCCGGCCATGCGCGACCGGCAGCACGATGCGTATCTGCCCTGCTGAGTGCGGCCGATCGACCGCCGACCGACCTGGCAGCCGTCCGGCAGGGCGTGCGGGTTGTATGCTTGCCGCGCATGTCGGCGCAGGACCGCTGCGTTGCATGCCTGCCCCGGACCCTGCATGCGCATGATCATCAAACTGCTGTTGTGGACATTGGCCATCGTGCTGGTGCTGGTGGCCAGCGGCTGGCTGCTGGCGGACTGGCTGCAGCCGCGCGCGGTCGGTGTGCCCTCGCAGGCGTTGCCGGCGCAGCCCGACCAGACCGATCTGGACCGCGCCGTGGCCCCGCTGCTGTTGCAGCACCCGGGACAATCCGGTGCGGTGCTGGTGAACGACGGCCTGACGGCTTTCGCGGTGCGCGCGATGACCGCCCGCAGTGCCGGACGCAGCCTGGACCTGCAGTACTACATCTGGCACGACGACATCACCGGCCGCCTGCTGGCGCGCGAGGCCTGGATGGCCGCCGAACGCGGCGTGCGCGTGCGCCTGCTGCTGGACGATCTGAGCACCAAGGGCAGCGACCGCAAGCTGCTGGCACTGGACGCGCATCCCAATATCGAACTGCGCGTGTACAACCCCTTGCGCAACCGCACCGGCCTGTTCCGCATCGTGGAGATGGTGCAACGCAGTTTCAGCCTGAACCACCGCATGCACAACAAGGCCTGGATCGCCGACGGACGCGTGGCCGTGGTCGGCGGCCGCAACGTGGGTGTGGAGTATTTCGATGCCTCGCACCAGGCCAATTTCCACGATCTGGATGCCATCCTGGTCGGCCCAGTGGTCGACCAGACCAGTGCCATCTTCGACCGTTTCTGGAACAGCGAGGCCGTGGTGCCGATCCAGGCGCTGGTGCGCAAGCCCCCGCACACGCTGGATGCGATGCTGCGGCAGGTCGATGCCGAAACCACCTCGGCGGAGGCCCGGCGCTATCTCGATCGGGTGTTCGCCCGGTTCGATGCCGACGCCTATTTCGATGGCGCGTCCGATGCCGGGAAAGGGGTGCACTGGAGCGCTGCGATGCAGGTGCTGTCCGACCCGCCGGACAAGCGCGGCGGGCAACGCGACGACTGGCTGATGAGCCAACTGCAGCAGCAGCTGGCTTCGGCCAACCACAGCCTGCAGCTGATCTCGCCGTACTTCGTGCCGGGCCCGACCCTCACCGGGCACCTGACCAGTCTGGTGGCGCAGGGGCGTCGCGTGGGCATCATCACCAATTCGCTGGCGGCCAACGACGTGCTGGCCGTGCACAGCGGCTATCGGCGCTACCGCACCTCGCTGCTGCAAGGTGGCGTGACCCTGCACGAGCTGCGCGCGTCCCGCGGCGGCGAACGCGACCCCTCGGCCTTCGGCAGCAGTGGCGCCAGCCTGCACACCAAGGCGTTCCTGGTGGATGGGCAGCGCGGCTTCATCGGTTCGTTCAATCTCGATCCACGCTCGGCCTGGCTGAACACGGAAATGGGCCTGCTGTTCCACGATGCCGGGCTGGGTGCCGAGCTGGCTGCCGAGTTCGATCACCTGGCCCGCCCGCAGCTGAGCTACGCGGTGTCGATCCATGCCGACGGCAGCCTGCGCTGGGAAGACGGCAGCACCGATCCGCCCACGTTGTTGACCGACGAGCCCCAAGCCACCGCAGGCCAGCGCTTCACGGTCGCCGTGCTCGACTGGCTGCCGATCGAATCGCAGTTGTGAACAGGCGATCAGGCCTCGCACCTGCGCGGCTTTTCTGCAGCGCACCACGAGCGGACATCGGTGTGGCTTAAACTATGCGGCTTGCGGCAGCGCGCGTGCCTGCCGTCGTTGCGTTCCACCCACCCGGCCGCTTGCGTGCGCCATCTCGGCGCGCCGGCCCTGCGCAGGAGTCGTTATCGATGTTTGAGGTGCTTGCCAACACCGGCCACGAACAGGTCGTGTACTGCCACAACAAGGATGCCGGCCTGAAGGCCATCATCGCCATCCACAACACCGTGCTGGGCCCGGCGCTGGGCGGCACCCGCATGTGGCCGTACCAGAGCGAGGAAGACGCATTGAAGGACGTGCTGCGCCTGTCGCGCGGCATGACCTACAAGAACGCGGTGGCCGGCCTGGACATCGGCGGCGGCAAGGCGGTGATCATCGGCAATCCGGCCACCGACAAGTCCGAGGCGCTGTTCCGTGCCTTCGGCCAGTTCGTCGATTCGCTTGGGGGCCGCTACATCACCGCCGAGGACGTCGGCATCGACGTGAACGACATGGAGCTGGTGTACCGCGAAACCGAGTACGTGACCGGCGTGCACCAGGTGCATGGCGGTTCCGGCGATCCGTCGCCTTTCACCGCCTACGGTACCCTGCAGGGCCTGATGGCCACGCTGCAGCGCGCCTTCGGCGACGAGGAAGTCGGCAAGTACTCCTACGCCGTGCAGGGTCTGGGCCACGTTGGCATGGAATACGTGAAGCTGCTCAAGGAACGCGGCGCCAAGATCTTCGTCACCGACATCAACGAAAAACTGGTGGACCGTGCCGTGCACGAATTCGGCGCCGAAGCCGTGGGTCCGGACGAGATCTACGACGTGCCGGTGGACGTGTATTCGCCATGTGCACTGGGTGGCACCGTCAACGAGCAGACCCTGCCCCGCCTGAAGGCCAAGGTGATCTGCGGCGCCGCCAACAACCAGCTGGCCGACGATGCCATCGGCGATGCGGTGGAACAGCGCGGCATCGTGTATGCACCGGATTACGCGGTGAATGCCGGCGGGGTGATGAACGTGGCCCTGGAACTGGACGGCTACAACCGCGAACGCGCGATGCGGATGATGCGCACCATCTACCACAACCTGACCCGCATCTACGAAATCGCGCAGCGCGACGGCATCCCGACCTACCAGGCCGCCGATCGCCTGGCCGAGGAACGCATCAGCGCCATGGGCAAGCTGAAGCTGCCGCTGAGCCACAGCCAGCCGCGCTTCCGCGGCCGCATTCGCGGCAACCACTGAGTCCGCGTCCGCATGCGTGCGTTTCCGCTGAACGAGGACATCGACAGCCTGCGCGCTGCCGTGCAACGCTTCGCCCAGGCCGAGATCGCTCCTTTGGCCGAGCAGATCGACCACGACAACGCCTTTCCGCAGCCGCTGTGGACCAGGCTGGGCGAGATGGGCCTGTTGGGCATCACCGTGCCCGAGCAGTACGGCGGCAGCGGCATGGGCTATCTGGCGCACCTGGTGGCGATGGAGGAAATCAGCCGCGCCTCCGGTTCGGTAGGCCTGAGCTACGGCGCGCATTCCAACCTGTGCGTGAACAACCTGTATGTCAACGGCAGCGAGGCGCAACGCGAGAAATACCTGCCCAAGCTCTGCAGCGGCGAATGGAAAGGCGCGCTGGCGATGAGCGAACCGGGCGCCGGTTCCGACGTGGTCGGCTCGATGCGCTGCACGGCCGAGCGCCGCGGCGACGTGTGGATCGCCAACGGCAACAAGCTGTGGATCACCAACGGCCCGGAAGCAGATGTGCTGGTGGTATACATGCGCACCGCACCGAAGGAGGCCGGATCGCGCGGCATGACCGCGTTCATCGTGGAAAAAGGCATGTCCGGCTTTTCCACCGCGCAGAAACTGGACAAGCTGGGGATGCGTGGCAGCAACACCTGCGAACTGGTGTTCGACGGCTGCGAAATCCCGCACGACAACGTGCTGGGCGAGGTGAACCAGGGCGTGAAGGTGCTGATGAGCGGCCTGAACACCGAGCGCCTGGTGCTGTCCGGCGGGCCGCTGGGCCTGATGCAGGCCGCACTGGACATCACCCTGCCCTACGTGCGCGAGCGCCGCCAGTTCGATGCTCCCATCGGCACCTTCCAGCTGATGCAGGCCAAGATCGCGGACATGTACACCGCACTGCAGTCGGCGCGCGCGTTCGCCTACCAGGTGGCCCGCGACTACGATGCCGGGCACAAGAGCCGCATCGATGCCGCTGCCTGCCTGCTGCACGCCAGCGAGGCCGCTGTGCAGGTCACCCTGGAAGGCATCCAGGCGCTGGGCGGCAACGGCTACATCAACGAATTCGCGACCGGCAGGCTGCTGCGCGATGCCAAGCTGTACGCAATCGGCGCCGGCACCAACGAAATCCGCCGCATGCTGATCGGACGCGAACTGTTCGCCGGCAACAGCTGAGCGCATTGTTAGTTGCGCTCTATCACCACAGAAGGGAGCTTCAATGCAAACGTCGCAATGGTTTGATGATTATGCCGACCAAGAGGACACAATTCAGGTAGACGAGTACGACATAATTGCGGCTCCAAACGATTTCAATGTCCTCACTATCAACAGCTTTATAGAATCTGGGGCTGTGCGAATCCCTGGATTTCAGAGAAACTATGTATGGGATTTAGGCAGAGCGTCCAAGCTAATCGAATCACTAATTCTAGGCCTTCCAGTTCCTCAAGTTTTCTTGTATGAGATCGAAAGAAACAGTTTTCTTGTCATAGACGGCCAACAGCGGCTGATGTCAATTTACTATTTCATCAAACAAAGGTTTCCTCGCGCTGATCGCCGAAGCGATATAAGAACAATATTTGATGAGAATGGGCGCGTCCCTGATGAAATAATCCACAACGATAACTATTTTGAGAACTTTAGGCTGAAGCTTTCGAAACCAGGACAAATCGATTCCAACAAATTTTCAGGACTCTCTTACCTCACACTTGGATCCTACAAGCCCCAGTTCGAACTGCGCACGATCAGAAACGTCATCATTAAGCAAAGTTCGCCGCAAGGCGACGACTCATCCATGTATGAAGTCTTTAATCGGCTAAACACGGGTGGCGTAAACCTTAAGCCTCAAGAAATACGCACCAGCATGTATCATTCGGCTTTCTACGAAATTCTTTATAGAATTAACGCCGAACCCACTCTGCGCAAATTGTTCGGAAACACCCAGCCAGATATCCACATGAAGGATATCGAAATCCTTCTGCGGGCTTTCGCATTTCTATTGGATGGGAAAAACTACTCGCCCTCGATGATTCGATTTCTTAACGAGTTCTCCCGCAAAGCACGAGCACACACGGCTCAACAAAACGACTTTCTTAAGGAACTATTTCAGTCTTTCTTAGTATCTGCCGAAGGCTTGCCGGACAACGTATTTCTTAACAGAAGATCCGGCCGACTGAATGTTGCATTATTTGAGTCTGTATTCTATGCAGCTTCCCGCAATGCTTTTTCAGAACGCCGCCCATTGAGCGGAAGTCTTACAGTCCTGGAGATTGAGGCACTGGAGCAGGACTCGAAATTTAATCTAGCAACACAAGAAGGAACAACCCAGACACGAAATGTACGTACGCGCCTAGATCGCGCCGAGAGCCTGATCTCCGCCCTATAAATGAACACCATCGATCAATTCTATAAAGATGCAATAGATGTTGCAGCGAGCCTGCCTGCCGACCAACCATCGCTGCTGAACACGGTCAATAATAATTTACGAAAAGCCCTTTTACTAGCAGCAACGAGCCATTTTGAACACATATTGAGCAACGCGGTAAGCGACGCCTACCAACAGCAGATTGGAAGCGCCAACCATCTTATTTCATTTGTACGCAACAAGGCAATTTCCAGACAATATCACACTTGGTTCAACTGGAAAGAACGAAATGCAAACCAATTCTTTGGACTATTCGGTGACGATTTCAAAGAGTGGATGCAGAACAATATCAGGAACTCTCCGGAACTGGCGTCTGCAATTGTAGATTTCCTAGATCTCGGAAATGAAAGAAGCAAGTTGATTCATCAAGATTTCGCATCATTTCCATTCGAAAAAACAATCGAAGAAGTGTATAAACAGTACACTTCAGCAAGCGCTTTTGTTTTTTCATTCTCTACCAATCTCAGAGATTATCTCAGCACACGCACCTAACAAGTCGCTCAAGCCGATACCGCTTCGTGGCACCACGGCTTGACTCGAACGATGGCCGGTGGCTCAGACCATCGGCAAGCGCAGCCCCTGCTCTTTCGCGCACGCGATGGCGATGTCGTAACCGGCATCGGCATGCCGCATCACGCCGGTGCCGGGATCGTTCCACAGCACCCGGGCGATGCGGCGGTCGGCGGCCTCGCTGCCATCGCACACGATCACCACGCCGCTGTGCTGCGAATAGCCCATGCCCACGCCGCCGCCGTGGTGCAGCGACACCCAGGTCGCGCCGCCGGCCACGTTGAGCATCGCGTTGAGCAGCGGCCAGTCCGACACGGCATCCGAACCATCCTGCATCGCCTCGGTTTCGCGGTTGGGCGAGGCCACGCTGCCGGAATCCAGGTGGTCGCGACCGATCACCACCGGCGCCTTCAATTCCCCATCGCGCACCATCCGGTTGAACGCCAGGCCCAGCTTGTGCCGCAGGCCCAGGCCGACCCAGCAGATGCGTGCCGGCAGGCCCTGGAAGCGGATCCGCTCGCGCGCCATGTCCAGCCAGTTGTGCAGATGCGGATCGTCCGGAATCAATTCCTTGACCATGGCATCGGTTTTGTAGATGTCCTCCGGATCGCCGCTCAGCGCCACCCAACGAAACGGCCCGATGCCGCGGCAGAACAGCGGACGCACGTAGGCCGGCACGAATCCCGGGAAATCGAAGGCATTCGTGCAGCCGACATCGAAGGCCATCTGTCGGATGTTGTTGCCGTAATCGACGGTCGGGATGCCCTGCGCATGGAAGGCCAGCATCGCCTGCACATGCGTGCGCATGCTCTGCTTGGCGGCGTCGCGCACCGTGTCGGGATCGGTCTTCTGTTCGGTTTCCCAGCGCTCCACGGTCCAGCCGCTCGGCAGGTAGCCGTGCACCGGATCGTGGGCACTGGTCTGATCGGTGACGCAATCCGGCTTCACGCCGCGCTTGACCAGTTCCGGCAGGATGTCGGCGGCATTACCGAGCAAGGCGATCGACTTCGCTTCGCCAGCCTGCGTGTACTTCGCGATGCGTGCCAGTGCGTCGTCGATATCGCTGGCCTGTTCATCGACGTACCGGGTGCGCAGGCGGAAATCGATGCTGGCCTGGCGACATTCGATGGTCAGCGAACAGGCACCCGCCAGCGATGCCGCCAACGGCTGTGCACCACCCATCCCACCGAGGCCGGCGGTGAGAATCCATTTGCCCGCCAGATCGCCGCCGTAGTGCTGGCGCCCCATTTCCACGAAGGTTTCGTAGGTGCCCTGCACGATGCCCTGCGAGCCGATGTAGATCCAACTGCCGGCGGTCATCTGGCCGTACATCATCAAGCCCTTGCGATCCAGCTCGTTGAAGTGCTCCCAGGTGGCCCAGTGCGGCACCAGGTTGGAGTTGGCGATCAGCACCCGCGGCGCGTCCGCATGGGTGGGAAACACGCCGACCGGCTTGCCGGACTGCACCAGCAGGGTTTCGTCGTCGCCCAGGCTTTTCAGTGTTTCCAGGATCGCGTCGAAGCTGGCCCAGTCGCGCGCCGCACGGCCGATGCCGCCGTACACCACCAGGTCCTGCGGACGTTCGGCCACCTCGGGATCGAGGTTGTTCTGCAGCATGCGGAACGGCGCTTCGGTCAGCCAGCTACGGCAGCTCAGCGTGCTGCCATGCGGTGCGCGGACAACGCGCGAGGGATCGTGGCGGGATGAGTCGGCCATGTGCTGGCTCCGGTGGAACGGTCGCCCAGTATCGCAGGCTGCAGTCCGACGCTCAAAAGCGGCGCATCGATTCCGCGTCCGCGGTGACGCGTGTGCATGCCGATGCGGCATCGACATGAAGCCGCGTTGCGCGGGAGTGATGGTGCCCGGAGTCGGAATCGAACCGACATGACCTTGCGATCGAGGGATTTTAAGTCCCTTGCGTCTACCAGTTTCGCCATCCGGGCCGGCACGTCGCGTGGCTGCGGCATGACACCGCGCAACCGTGCGGGTTGGAGGCCTGGGTCGGAATCGAACCGGCGTACGCGGATTTGCAATCCGCTGCATGACCACTCTGCCACCAGGCCGGTGACGCTGCATTGTCCATCGCCGGCAGCCAGGCCGCAAACGCGACCTGCGAAACGGCAAGCCCCGGCGAACCGGGGCTTGCAGGCGAATCTGGAGCGGGAAACGAGACTCGAACTCGCGACCCCGACCTTGGCAAGGTCGTGCTCTACCAACTGAGCTATTCCCGCGGAGAGGCGAAAGTTTACCGATCCGCATCGGCATGTCAACTACCAGGCGGCTGCAATGCGGAATCAGGACTGCGGAGGCTCGACGGCATCCACCGCCGCGTGCCGGACCGCAGGCTGGACGGTGGCAGTGCCCTCGCCGGCCCGCAGCACCGGCCAGGCGGCACGCAGGTATTCGAATCCCGACCACAGCGTCAGCAGCGCCGCGACGGCCAGCATCCAGTCGCCGATCAGGAACACTTCGCGGCCCATCCACGGCACCGGCTGCGGCGGCTTGGCCGGCACGATGGCATACAGCAGGCAGCCGATCGCCACCATCTGCACCACGGTCTTGATCTTGCCCACCGTGGCGACCTTCACCCTGGCACGCTGCCCTAGTTCGGCCATCCATTCGCGCAGCGCCGACACCGCGATCTCGCGGCCCACGATCACCGCCGCCCACATCGCCATCCAACCGGTGGGATGGCCCTGCACGATCAGGAACAGCGCGGTGGACACCATCAGCTTGTCCGCTACCGGATCGAGGAAGGCACCGAACGCCGAATACTGGTGGTAGCGACGCGCGATCCAGCCGTCCAGCCAGTCGGTGAACGAGGCCAGCGCGAATACCGCCATCGCCGCGAAGTTGGTCCAGCGGAACGGCAGGTAGAACACCGCCACCAGCACCGGAATCATCATGATGCGGGCCAGGGTGAGGAGGGTGGGAACGGTCAGTCTCATGCGGAAGCGGGGGGATCGTGTTCGGGCAGGCCGTGCAGGCTGGCGTAGATGCGTTGCGCAAGCGCAGCATGGATGCCATCCACCCGGGCGATGTCGTCCACCGCGGCGGCCTTCAACCCTGCCAGGCCGCCGAAGTGACGCAACAGGTTACCGCGTCGGCGCGGGCCGATGCCGGGAATGTCCTCCAGCCGGCTGGTGGCACGGGTTTTCTGGCGCTTGGCCCGGTGCCCGGTGATGGCGAAACGGTGCGCTTCGTCACGCACCTGCTGGATCAGCTGCAACCCGGGCGATGCGGCACCGGGGCGCAGTTCGCGCCCATCGGGCAGCAGCAGGGTTTCGTGGCCGGCACGGCGTTCCTCGCCCTTGGCCACGCCGACCAGCACGATGCCTTCCACGCCCAGTTCGGCCAGCACCGCGCGGGCCTGTGCCACCTGCCCCGCGCCGCCGTCGATCAGCAGCACGTCGGGCAGTTCGGCCTGTTCCCCGGCATCCGCCTCTGCGGCACGGCGGAAGCGGCGCTGCAGCGCCTGGTGCATGGCTGCGTAGTCGTCGCCCGGCGCGACGCCGGCGATGTTGTAGCGGCGATACTGGTTTTTCACCGGGCCGTTGCCATCGAAGACCACGCAGGCGGCCATGGGGGCTTCGCCCAAGGTATGGCTGATGTCGAAGCATTCCAGTCGCTGCGGCGGTGCCGGCAGTTCAAGCAGCCGCTGCAGGTCGTCCAGCCGGGCCTGCTGGCTGGCCTGGCTGCCCAGCTCGGTCTGCAACGCCAGCTGCGCGTTGCGGGTCACCAGGTCGAGATAGCCGGCACGTTCGCCGCGCACGCTGTGTTTCAGCTGTACGCGGCGGCCGGCCGCTTCGGAGAGCGCCTGCTGCAGCAGTTCGACATCGTCCAGGGCGCGATCCAGCACGATTTCCGGTGGTGGCGGCTGCTCGGCGTAGTACTGCGACACGAACGCCGACAGCACTTCGCCCGGCTGGTCGCTGCCGTTGGTGCGCGGAAAGAAGCTGCGCGTGCCCAGGTTGCGGCCGTCGCGGAAGGCCAGCAGCAGCAGCACGCAGGCCTGGCTGCCCTGCATCGCGCAGGCCAGCACGTCGAGATTGGCCGCATGGCCGTCCACGAACTGCCGGGTCTGCACGCTGCGGATCGCCGTGAGCAGATCGCGCAGGCGCGCGGCCGCTTCGAAATCGAGCGCATCGCTGGCGCGCTGCATCGCGGTGGTGAGTTCCTGCGCGAGTTCGTCGCTGCGGCCTTCCAGGAACAGGCCGGCGCGGCGCACGGCATGGGCGTAGTCGTCGCTGGCCACCAGGCCCACGCACGGCCCGCTGCAGCGGGCGATCTGGTACTGCAGGCAGGGCCGCGTGCGGTTGCGGAACACGCTGTCCTCGCAGCTGCGCAGGCGGAACAGGCGGTGCATCACGTTCAGGGTGTCGCGCACGGCGGTCACGCTGGCATACGGGCCGAAATAGCGTCCGTCCACCGCGCGCGGTCCGCGATGCAGGGCGATGCGCGGCCAGTCTTCGCGGGTCAGCAGCACGTAGGGATAGCTCTTGTCGTCGCGCAGCATCACGTTGTAGCGCGGACGCAGCGACTTGATCAGCTGGTTTTCCAGCAGCAGGGCCTCGGCCTCGCTGCGGGTGACGGTGGCATCCATCCGTGCCACCTGCGCCAGCATGGCCATGGTGCGCGCATTCTTGGGCGCGTGGTTGAAGTAGCTGGCCACGCGCTTGCGCAAGGCGCCGGCCTTGCCCACGTACAGCACGCTGCCGTCGGCGGCGTACATGCGGTACACGCCCGGGGCAGTGCTCAGGCTGCGGACGAATGCCTTGCCGTCGAAATCGGAGCCGGCGCCGGCCGGGATCATTCGCCGATCGGCAGACGCCGCATCTGGCCGCTGTGGCGGTCCAGCCGCCAGATCGCGTGCGCGCCGGCGTCGGCGATCCACAGGCTGCCGTCCACCGCCGCCAGGGCGCTGGGCGATTGCAGGGGTTCGGGCGTGGGCACGGTCTTCATCTCGCCGCCACCCAGACGCAGGGTGCGCAGGCTGCCGTTGCCCGAGTCGGCGATCCACAGCTGCGGGGAGTCCGGATCCAGCGCGATCGCCTGCGGTGCCTGCAGGCGGGCGTCGTTGCGGTTGCCGTCACGGTTGCCGAAGGTCCAGGGATCGCTGCCCACAAGCGTGGTGACCTGGCCGCTGCGCGCGTTGAACGAACGGATGGCCGAACCGGCTTCGTCGCAGACATACAGGGTGTGATGCGCCGCCGACAGCGAAATCGGCTGGGCGAAGGCGGCAAAGCTGCCATTGCCGTCGCGGATGGTTAAAGCGCCGGAACCGGCTTCCATGCGCATCATGCGCGTGCCCAAGTCATAGCTCCAGATGCGGTTGTCGCCGGCACAGGCGATGTACAACTCACCGCCCAGCAGGGCCACCGAGCGCGGCGCATCCAACGACATGGCGGTGGGATTGGCCACCGGGCCCGGAACCGGACTGCCGGGCCTGCCGCTGCCGCACAGGGTGACCACATCGCCGCTGCGCAGATCGATGCGACGCACGGCATGGTTGCCGGCGTCGGCCACGTACAGCGCGCCGCGCTGCACCGACACTTCCTGCGGGTTGCGGAACGCTGCCAAGTCGGCAGGTCCGTCGACCATGCCGGCCACGCCGGTGCCGAACTGGCGGATGATTCGCCCGGCCTGGTCGCATTCCAGAATGCGGTGATGGCGGGTATCGGCAACGTAGACATAGCTGCCCAGCACGGCAACGCCGGAGGGATACAGCAAGGCGGTATCGGTACGGCGCGGTTCCTGCGGCTCGACCGCCACCACCGGAGCACCGGCACACAGGCTCGCCACGGCCGACTCCAGCGCTTGCCGGTCGCCCGCACCAACGAGACGCTCGACAATCCGGCCGGCATGGCTGATCAGCAATGTGGTGGGCCAGGCCTCGATGCCGAACTGCCGCCACAGGGACCATTGCGGATCCAGTGCCACCGGCATGCGCAGGCCATTCACGGCCAGCTGGTCGCGGACCTGATCGGGCTGCCGTTCGAAATCGAAGCGCGGCACGTGCACGGCCAGTACCCGCAGGCGGTCGCTGAAACGCGACTGCAACTCAAGCAGTTCGTGCAGGCGCTGCTGCGACCACACCGAGCCGGCGTTGATGAACACCAGTGCGCAGGCGCTGCCGACCAGCCGTGCCGGTCGGGCGGAGATGTTCAACCAGTCCAGGTCGGAGGGCAGTTCCGGGGCGACGGTATCGAGCATGGCAGGATTGTTCGCTGGCCGGGGTTATCCGTCAACTCGCCGCTGCCAGACGCGCTGACGGACGGCAGCCTCGGCGGCACCGTCGACCATCGCCCAGACCCGCTCGAAATCGGCCGCATCGCCGGTGTAGGGATCGGGAATGGCAGCGGCTTCGCCCGTGACCCACGGCAGCAGCAGCGTGGCGCGCGCCGTGGCATCGCGCGGGCGGCGGCCCTGCAAAGCCTGCAGATTGTCGGCATCGGCTGCCAAGATCCAGTCGAACCGCTGGAAATCGGCGGCAGCCAGCTGCCGGGCGCGCTGGCCGGCGATGTCCACGCCGTGGCCGCGCGCGCAGGCGATCGCACGCGGATCGGGCGGCTCGCCGGCGTGCCACGGCCCGATCCCGGCCGAATCCACCTGCACATCATCCTCCAGACCGGCGGCGTGCAGGCGCGCACGGAACGCGCCTTCGGCCATTGGCGAGCGGCAGATGTTGCCCAGGCACAGCATCAGCAGGCGCACCGGCTGGCTCATGCCGATGACGCTACGGCACGCTGGCGCGCCAGTTCGGTTTCGGCGCGAGCCAGGTCGTCGAGGGTGTCCACGCCCGGCGGAAACGGCTCCGGGCTGATCGCCACGGCGATCCGCGCGCCATGTTCCAGGGCGCGCAACTGTTCCAGCGATTCCAGCCGTTCCAGCCGTCCGGGTGGCAACCGCGCAAAGTGGCGCAGGAATCCGGCCCGGTAGCCGTAAATGCCGATGTGCCGCAACCACGGACCATCGGCATGACCGACCGGCAGCACGCTGCGATCGGCGGCGAAGGCGTCGCGCGGCCACGGAATCGGCGCGCGGCTGAAGTACAGGGCGTCGCCATTCGCGTCGCGCACCAGTTTCACGGCGTTCGGGTCGAACAGGGTGTCGGCGTCGCTGATCGGGGTGGCCAGCGTGCTCATCGGATGACCGGATGCGGCCAGCGCCTGCGCCACCGCACGGATGCCGCTGGCGGGGGCGAAGGGTTCATCGCCCTGCAGGTTCACCACGATGGCATCGTCGGCCCAGCCGGCCCGGTCGGCACATTCGGCCAACCGATCGCTGCCGGAGGCATGCTGGTCGCCGGTCATCGCCACCTGCGCGCCACTGCCATCCAGCGCATCGGCGATGCGGGGACTGTCGGTCGCCACCCATACCTGCTGCGCGCCGGCCTGCAGCGCACGCCGCACCACATG
Source organism: Pseudoxanthomonas suwonensis (assembly GCA_003240695.1). Classification (GTDB taxonomy): domain Bacteria; phylum Pseudomonadota; class Gammaproteobacteria; order Xanthomonadales; family Xanthomonadaceae; genus Pseudoxanthomonas_B; species Pseudoxanthomonas_B suwonensis_A. Next base: position 69,785 of record QFNC01000011.1, read on the forward strand.
CGCGACGAGCGGCTCGCCGCCGAGCAGGCGCAGCGGCTTTTCCGGCAGCCGGGTGGCCGCCAGCCGCGCCGGGATGGCGACGATGAACGGCTCGGCGGCGGTCATGCGGCGACCCGACCGGCGGTTTCCTGGCGCAACTCGCGCACGGCATTGTTGCCATCCACGAACACCACCTTGGGCTCCAACGTGGCCGCCTCGGCGGCATCCATCATCCCGTAGGCCACCACGATCACCACATCGCCCCGCTGCACCATGCGCGCGGCGGCGCCGTTCAGGGTGACTTCGCCCGGGCCGCCTTCGATGACATAGGTGGTGAAGCGGGCGCCGTTGTTGCAGTTCAGCACGTCAACCTGCTCGTTGCGCAGCAGACCGGCCGCCGCGATCAGCGCCGGATCCAGCGAAATCGAGCCCTCGTAGGCCAGATCCGCCCCGGTGACCGTGGCGCGGTGGATTTTCGACTTCATCATCGTCACGTGCATGGCGTTACTCGGTGGACAGGGAGCGGCGCAGCAACAGCCGGATGCCGGCCAGGGTGAGATCGGGATCGATGGCGTCGAACACGCCGGCCTCGGCGAACAGTGTGGCCGCACCGCCGCTGCCGAGGATGAACGGACGCGCATCGGCCCCGAACGCCGTCTGACCGATGCGCGTAGTCAATTCGCGGATGGCGCCGAGGTGGCCGAAATACAAGCCCGAGGCAATGTTGTCGCGGGTACTGCGGCCCACCGGCTCCGGCGCAACCGCCACGGTCACCAGCGGCAGCGCGGCGGTGCGCTCGCGCAGTACCTGCGCCCACAGGCCGATGCCGGGCAGGATGGCGCCGCCACGGTGCACGCCATCTGCCGACACGGCATCCACGGTGGTGGCGGTGCCGGCGTCCACGATCAGCAGATCGCGCCCGGGATGCAGATGCCGCGCGGCCTCGGCATTGGCGATGCGGTCGGCGCCCAGTTGGCGCGCGTCGTGATAGTCGTAACGCAGGCCGCTGGGTCCGTCTGCGGACACCACGAAGGCATGAGTGCCGAACCAGCGCTGCGTCGCCTCGCGCAGCGGATCGCTCAGAGCGGTGACGCTGCACAGACCGACATGCCGGACGGTCTTGGGGTCGTGGCCGCCCTCGCGCAGCAGCTGGCGCAGGCTGATGCCGAGTTCGTCGCCGGTCCAGTTGCGCCGCGAATCCAGTTCGAAGCGGAAAATGCAGCTATCGTCTGCGAACAGGCCGCCATCGATACGTGAATTGCCGGCATCCAGAATCAGGTCCATGCGTCAGCCCGGCTCTGTTTCGAGCAGGATATCCACCAACACCTCGGCCAGTTGCGCCGGCCCCTCGCACGTGCGCTGCCGACCATCACGCCCGAACAGGGTGAACGGATGCCGCCCATCGACCATCCGCGCCAAATCGTTGTGCACCACCCAATCGGCACCGCTGCGCGCCTGCAGCCGTTGCACGACCCGCTCGATTTGCGCGGCATCGGCCTGCGCGGTCAGCTTGAAGGCGACCACCCGCAAGGCCGGATTGGCTGCCATGTCGCGCAGACCATCCACCAGCTTGGGATTGCGGCGCAGCTGCAGGGTCCATTCGGCGGCGTCGGAGGGCTGCTTGCGGGTGGCGTCGACATCGACCACCGAATAGTCGCTGACCGCCGCCGCGTGGACCACTGCCTGGTAATCGGGATCGGCCAGTTCGCTCCGCAACGCCGCATCCAGATCGGCGAAGCTGCCGAAGCGCTCGACCCGGGCGATGCCGGCGGTGTCATGCACGCTGCCGGCGGCCAGCAGCAGGGTCACGTCGAACCCGGCCGTGCTCAAGGCACGCGCCAAGGCCGTGCCGGTGCCGCCGGTGGACAGGTTGGTGATGGCGCGCACGGCATCGATGGGCTCGCGCGTGCCGCCTGCAGTGACCAACACCTTGCCGCGGCTCAAGGCATTCGCGGCAGAACGGGTCGACAGCGCTCGTTCAATCGCCGCATGCAGGGCATCGGGCTCGACCAGCCGGCCTTCGCCGGTTTCGCCGCAGGCCAGCGAGCCGGCATCGCCATCCAGCACGGTCAGGCCCAACGCCTGCAATGTCTGCAGGGACGCGCGGGTGACCGGATGCATGCGCATCGCCGTGTTCATGGCCGGAGCGACCAGGAAGGGTTTGTCGAAGCGGTGCGCCAGGAACAGCGTGGACACCAGGTCATCGCCGATGCCGGCGGCCAGTTTGTTGATGGTGTTGGCGGTGGCGGGGGCCAGCACTACCACGTCGGCGCGGCGGATCAGGTGGATGTGCTCCATCATCCGGTCCGGTGCGTACAGATCGGTGGCCACCGGCAGGCCGCTCAGGCCTTCCAGCGTGGCCTCGCCGACGAAGCGCAGTGCCGCCGCACTGGCCACCACCTGCACCACGTGGCCGTCCTGGCGGAGCCGCGAAATCACCTGGCAGGCCTTGTAGCAGGCGATCGACCCGGTCAGCACGAACAGGATGTTGAACGGCACGCTCATGGCAGCGGGATGTTGTCGATCAGGCGCACATCGCCGAGAAAGGCGGCGGCGTAACGGCGTCCGTCCAGGTCGTCCACGTAATCCACTCGGAATCCGGCCTCGGTGAGCGCGGCGATGGCGGCTTGGGCGGTCGCGGCATCGCGCAGGATCGCGTACAGCCGCGGCGCCACGGCTCGCTGCTCGGACGTCAGCCGCAGGTTGCGCGAACTCAGCGCCAGGCCGTCGGCCTCGCGCACGGTCGGCACGCCGATGATCTGCGCCGGCAGGAAGAACGCCTCCACCATGCCGCGGATCAGGGCCAGCTGCTGATAGTCCTTTTCGCCGAACCACGCCCGCTGCGGCCGCACCAGCTGCAGCAATTTCAGCACCACGGTCAGCACGCCATCGAAATGCCCCGGCCGGTGCGCGCCGCACAGCCGGGTGCTGAGGTCGCGCTCATTCACCACGTAGCGGTAATCGTCGGGATACAGCGCGGCATGCTCGGGCGCGAACAGCACGTCAACGCCTTCGCTTTCGGCAATGGCGCGGTCGGCCTCCAACGTGACGGGGTAGCGGGCGTAATCGGCCGGATCGTTGAACTGGGTGCGATTGACGAACACGCTCAGCACCACCGCATCCGACCCCGCCCGCGCCTGCCGCAGCAGCGCTGCATGGCCGGCATGCAGCGCGCCCATGGTCGGCACGAATCCCACCTGCCCGGCCTTCTGCGCACGCCACGCCTGCAACTCGGCCACGTCATGGATCAGGCGGGTCATGCGTAGCTTTCGCTGTCGTCGGGAAAACGGCCTTCCACCACATCGGCGTGGAAGCGATCGAACAAAGCGGTCAGTTCAGCCGCGCCATCCCAGTAGCGGCGCACGAATTTCGGCTTGAAGTCGCGGGTGATGCCCAGCATGTCCTGCAGCACCAGCACCTGGCCATCGGTATGCGGACCGGCACCGATGCCGATGACGGGAATGTCCAGCGCTTGGGTGATGCGTTTTCCCAACACGGTGGGCACGCATTCCAGCACCAGCGCGAAACTGCCCACCTCCTGCAGCTGCTGCGCCTGCTCGGCGATGCGGCGTGCGGCCGTGTCCTCGCGCCCCTGCACCTTGTAGCCACCCAGCTGGTGCACCGACTGCGGGGTCAGGCCCAGATGGCCCATCACCGGAATCCCCGAATCCACCAGATGCCGCACCAGCGCCAGCGTGGCGGCATCGGCGCCTTCCAGTTTCACCGCCTGAGCACCGGCCTGCATCAACGTGGCGGCGGCCTCCACGTTGCTGCCCAGATCCTTGCGGTAGGAGGCGAACGGCAGGTCGGCCACCACCAGCTTGGATGGCGCGCCGCGGGCCACGGCGGCGGTATGCAGCTGCATCATCGCCAGCGTGGCCGGCAGGGTACTGCTGAAACCGTGCATCGCCATGGCGGCACTGTCGCCGACCAGCAGGCAGTCCACGCGGCTTGCATCCAGCAGGCGCGCAAAGCTGAAGTCGTAGCAGGTCAGCATCGAAATCTTCTGCCGGTTCCGCTTCTTGTCCAGCAGGTCGAGAATGGTCATGCGCAGCTCCAGTGCAGGCGGGCGGAATCATCGGACAGCATGGATGAACAGGATGAAACGATGATGTCAGGCACTGTCCGGGCGGGTGCCGCGCAAGCCTTCCAGCTGCTGCCGCAAGGCCAGCCAGAAGGCTTCCGGCAAGCGTGCCTCCACCGGCACGGCGAAGTGGCGCTCGTTGGCGAATGCGCGGCACTTCACCGCATCCTTTTCCGTCATCAGCACCGGCAGATCGCTGCCGAACTGCAGATCGGCCGGCTGGAAGCGGTGATGGTCGACGAAGGCATGCGGCACCACCGCGATGCCCTGCCCGCGCAAGGTGGCGAAGAAGCGCTCCGGATCGCCGATGCCGGCCACGGCGTGCACGCGCTGGCCGGCAAAGCGCTGCAGCGGGATGGCGCGTCCGGGCAGTAACGGCTCGGCAGCACCAACGTGCAACTGCATCGGCCAATGCCCGAATGGCGAGTCGCCGCCCGTATCGGCATCGCCCAGATTCCAGATGCGGAATGCGCACTGCAAAGCGCGCGCGGGCGGCTCGCGCAGCGGTCCGGCCGGCAGCAGGCGGCCATTGCCGTAGCTGCGGCGGGCATCCACCACTTCGATCTCCACATCACGTGCCAGCCGGTAGTGCTGCAGGCCATCATCGCACAGCACCACGTCGCAACCGGCATCGGCCAATGCGTGCGCAGCGGCCGCGCGGTCGGCATCGGCACGCACCTTGGCGCCACTGCGGGCGATAAGCACCGGTTCATCGCCACCGAGCGCGGGGTCGGTTTGCGCGGTGACCCACAGCGGCGTGTCGGCAGCATCGCGCCCGTAGCCGCGCGTGGCCACGCCGACCTGCCAGCCGGCCTGCTGCAGCTGTCTGGCCATCGCGATGACCAGCGGCGTCTTGCCGCTGCCGCCGGCGGCGAGATTGCCGATCACCAGCACCGGCACCGGCATGCGCCGGCTGCGCAACCAGCCGCGCCGATACAGGCTGCGGCGCAGACCACTGGCGGCGGCATACACCGGTTCGATCGCACGCGCCCACAGCGGCACCGGCTGCTGCGGATCGAACCACCACGCGGGCGTGCGACGCGGGCGTGCGCTCACGCCACGGTCTCGTCGCCGGACGGGCCCTCTGTCGCGTCGCGGAACTGCACCTGATGCAGATGCGCATACACGCCACCGGCTGCCAGCAGCTCGGCATGGGTGCCCTGCTCCACCAGCCGGCCTTCGTCCATCACCAGAATGCGGTCGGCATTTTCGATGGTGGACAGGCGGTGCGCGATGACCAGCGTGGTGCGGTCGGGCATCAACCGGTTCAATGCCTCCTGCACCAGCCGCTCGGATTCGTTGTCCAGCGCGGCAGTGGCCTCGTCCAGGATCAGGATCGGCGCGTCCTTGAGGATCGCACGCGCGATGGCCAGTCGTTGCCGCTGCCCGCCGGACAACCGCCCGCCACGCGCGCCGATGGACGTGTCGATGCCCTGCGGCAACGCATCGACGAATCCCTGCGCATTCGCCGCGGCAATCGCCTCGCGCACTCGGGCCAATTCGGTGCCGGCCATCTCGCCGTAGGCGACATTCGCGGCCACGGTGTTGTCGAACAGCATCACCTGCTGGCCCACCAGGGCGATCTGCCGGCGCAGATCGGCCAGGCGGTACTCCGGCAGCGGGATGCCGTCCAGCAGGATCTGCCCGGCCAGCGGATCGTAGAAGCGCGGAATCAGCTTCACCAGGGTGGACTTGCCGCCGCCGGAACGCCCGACGATGGCCGTCACCGTGCCCGGCCTGGCGGTGAAACTCACCTGCTGCAACGCCGGGCGCTCCTGCCCGGGGTACTGCATGCCCACGTCGCGGAATTCCAGCAATCCCTGAGCCCGGGTCACGGCGTGCGTGCCGGGATCGGGTTCGTCCTGGGCATCCAGCACCTCGAACAGCCGCTCGGCCGAGGCCACGCCGCGTTGCAGCATGTTCTGCACGTTGGTCAGCTGTTTCAGTGCGGGGATGATCGCCATCATCGAGGTCATCAGCGCCACGAACCCCCCCGCGGTCAGGCGTCCGGCCATCGCTTCGCGTCCGGCGAACACCAGCAGGAAGGCCAGTCCCACCGCACCCATGATCTGCACCAGCGCCGAGGAAATCGAGCGGGTCGATTCCACCTTCATGCTCAAGGCCAGGTGGTGATTGGCTTGTTCCGTGTAGCGGGCCTGCTCGCCCGGCTGGGCGCCGTACACCTTCACTTCCTGCTGGCTGGACAGGGCCTGCTCGGCGGCCTGCATCAACGCCCCGCTGCTCTGCTGGATGCGATGGCTGATGCGGCGGTAGCGGCGCCCCACACGATCCATCACCCAGGCCAGCGGCGGCGCCAGCACCAGCATCATCACGGTGGTGCTCCAGCTGTAGTACAGCATCACCACCAGCATGGCGATGATCTGCAGCGACTGCTGCAGCATGATGCGGGCGGCATCCACCACCGCCTTGGACACGTGGTCGCTGTCCGAATCCAGTTTCACCAGCATCTGCGGCACCGGTTCGCTATCGAAACGCAGCCCGGGCAGACGCAGGTACTTGCCGAATGCGGTGATGCGCATGTCGCGGGCGATGCTGCGACCGGCGCGTGCGCTGCACATGTCGGCCACGTAGCCGGCCACGCCGCGCAGCACGAACAGGCCGACGATGCTCAGCGGCAGCCACGTGCCGGCGCGCGGATTGCGCGCGATGAACGTCTCGTCGGTGATAGGCGCCATGATCCAGGTGAAGCCGGCACCGGCGGCCGCTTCCAATACCATGCCCAGCAGGCTCAGCAGCAGCAGGCCACGGTACGGGCGTGCCAGCTGCCGCAGCCGCGTGTACACGCCGGCCATCCGTTGCGGCCGCACATCGGCCATCAGGGCTTGCCGGCCTGCGGCTTGCTGTCAGGAGCGGTGGCGATGCCGATGCGCCGGAAGCCCAGCTGCCCCAGCGCGTCCAGCGCGGTCACCACCGCCTGGTGCGGCGTGCGGGCGTCGGCGCGCAGCAGGACGGCGCGGTTGCGGTCGCTGCCGGCCACGTCGGTGATGGTCTGCTTCAGCGATTCCACGTCGGTGCGCAAGGCTTCGCGGTCTTCCACGAAATAACGGCCCTGCGCATTCACCAGCACCCTCAGCGGCTGGTCATTCTGCTGCACCGCCTGGCCATCGGCGCGCGGCAGTTCCAGTTTCAGCACCGAGCGAGCATCGAAGGTGGTGGTGACCACGAAGAAGATGATCAGGCACAGCACCACGTCGATCAGCGGCACCAGGTTGATTTCGGGCTCGTCGTCGGAGCGGAAATCGCGGATGCGCATGTCAGGCCACCTGCACCGGCGGCTGGATGCCGCGTCCGCCAGAGGCAGTGGGCGCGCTGGCCCGCTGCGGCTCCAGCGTGTCCAGCAGGCGGATCGCCTCGTGCTCCATGTCGACGATGTACCCGGCAATGCGGCCACGGAAATAGCGGTGGAACATCAGCGCCGGAATGGCCACGATCATGCCGGTGGCCGCACACACCAGCGCCTTGCCGATGCCGCCGGCCAGTTCGTTCACGTCGCCGATGCCCTGGTCGCCGACCACCATGAACATCTGGATCATGCCCACCACGGTGCCGAACAGGCCCAGCAGCGGCCCCACCGTGGCGATGCTGCCCAACGCATTCAGATAACGCTCCATCCGGTGGACCAGATGGCGGCCGACGTCCTCGATGCGCTCGCGGATCTGGTCGCGCGGGCGATGGCGCACGTCCAACGCCGCCGCTAGCAGCGCGCCCAGCGGCGAATTCTGCCGCAGCGATTCGATATGCGACGGATCTAGCCGACCGCGCGATGCCCAAGCCCGCACTTCATCGCCCAGCCCCGCCGGCAGCACCGACTTGCGCCGCAGCGTCCAGAAACGTTCCACGATGATCGCCAGTGCCACCGCCGACAGCAGCAGCAGCGGAATCATCGGCCATCCGCCGGCTTTGACCAGTTCCAGCACGTGTCGCACTCCCCGCTTCGATCCAGGCAAACGGGGCATAGGATAGCCCAGTGCCAGCCGGATGCTCGCGCACGGCATCCCACAATCGGGCTCGCCGCACCCGCTGGTGCTGCAGCACGATGCGATCCGGCAGCAGCCGCACCCGCAGCGCACCGGACTGTGCGGTATCCGCCACGGCCGCTCCACTCTGTTGCCAGCGCGTGACCACCGAGCGATGCGGATGCCCGAAGCGGTTGCCATGTCCGGAGGACACCAGCGCCAACGACGCTCGGGTCGCTGCCACGAAGGCCGGACCGGACGAGGTGCGACTGCCATGATGTCCTACCAGCACCACGTCGCTGCGCAGTGCGTCGGGAGACTGCCGCAACAGGCGGCGCTCGATGATCTCGCCGACATCGCCCATCAGCAGCAGCGAACCGTGCGCAGTTTCGATGCGCAGCACGCAACTGGATTCGTTGCCCAGATACGGAAAATGCGGCCCGGGATGCAGGAAGCGGAAACGCACGCCATCCCAATCCCACTGGTCACCCGCCCTGCACGGACTGCTGCGCGGCGTCGGCATGCCCTGCGGCCCCAGCACGCGCGCAATCGGCAACGCCGCCTGCACCGCAGCCACACCACCGGCATGGTCGTTGTCGCCATGGCTGAGGATGGCCGTATCCAAGCGTTGTACGCCCAGCGCATGCAGGCTCGGCAAGACCGCGCGTTCGCCGGCATCGAAGCCTTCCGGAATGGCCGGCCCCGCATCATAAAGAAGGGTATGCCGGGCCGTCCGGATTATCACCGATAGCCCCTGCCCCACATCCACCACGGTCAATTCGGCCTGACCGTGTTCGGGCAGTTGCCGATCCGGATACAGCATCGGCAACAGCAATACCGCGCCCAGCCAGCGGCCTGGCGTGCCGCGCGGCATCAATACCCAGAATGCGCCGGCAAACGCGAGCGGCCAGGCCAGCACATGGGGCTCCGGCAGCCAGTAGAAAGCGAACGGCGTGGCCGCCATCCAGTCGAACAGCGGCCAACTCCACGAAAACGTGGCCGCCGAAGCCTTCCATGCCCACATGCCGGAACCGGGCAACAGCGTCTCGGCCAGCACGCCGAGCAAGGCCAATGGCACGACGACCAGGCTCCACCACGGCACCGCCAGCAGATTGGCCAGCGATCCCGCCAGCGAGGCCTGCCCGAACCACAGCACCGTCAGCGGCAACAGTCCGAGCGTGGCCACCCACTGCGCCGCCAGGAATTGCCGTACCGGATTGCTACGTTCCGGCGGCAGGCACCAGACCAGCCACACCACGCCACCGAAACTGAGCCAGAAACCGGCCGTCAGCACGCACAAGGGATCGGCCAGCATCAACACCACTGCCGACAGCGCCAGGGCATCGACGGTATTCACCGGCCGCCGGAATGCACGCACCAGTGCCACCACGCCGATCATTGCCGTGGTTCGCAATGTGGGCAGCGCAAAACCGGCCACGGCCGTGTACAGCGCCGCACCGGCGAAGGCGATCAACGCCGCAGCGATCGGCCGGGGGACGCGCCATCCCAAGGTCGGCCACAGCCACCAGATGCCGCGCGTCAGCAATGCGAAGAAACCGGCCACCAGACCGACGTGGAATCCGGAAATGGCGATGAGATGGGTCAATCCGTTGGCGCGCAGGATGGCCCAGTCCGCATCGTCCAGTCCGGCCGTGTCGCCCAGTGCCAAAGCCCGCACGAATCGCGCCTTGTCCGATCCGGTATCCACCTGGATGCGGGTCGCCATGCGTTCGCGCCATGCATCGATGCCGGCCGGGTTTCTCGTTTGCACGGCCTGCTGCGGTCGGGTCACCGTTCCCTGCGCGGCGATGCGTTGCGCAAAGGCGTGCCGCTCGGCATCGAAACCGCCGGGATTTCGCAATCCGCGCGGCGCCTTCAAGCGTGCCTGCAAGCGCCAGCGGGCACCGGCATGCAGACCGCTGCGCTCACCGACGGCATCCGACCCATGTTCGTCGTACCACGACAATTGCACGGTACGGCCGATCAGTGCCTGCGGACCGTCGATCACGCGAAAGCGAAAACGCGTGCTGCGCGGCTGCACGTCCGGAAGACCGGTCACCTCGCCTTCCAGCCACACGGTTTTCTGCTGCAGCGCTGCAGGCAACCGCGCCTGCAGTACCGCGTGTGCATGGCATCCCGCCAATCCATACCCGATGGCGAATGCTCCGATCCAGCGCACCCGGTTCGGCAGCAGCCAGATGCCTATGCCGGCCGGCACGGCGATCATGCACAGTGCGAGCCACGGTGCCGACGCCGAAAACAGGCATGTCGAGATGCCCAGCAGCGTTGCCACAGCGGTTCCGGCGCCGAATGGCGATGCCACGACGCCGAACCGGTCACGCACGGACTGACGAAACACTACCGGTCCAGCGGACTGATCACGCCACCGGCCCCGCGCTGCAGCACGTGGGTATAGATTTGCGTGGTGCTGACATCCTTGTGACCCAGCAGTTCCTGCACGGTGCGGATGTCAGCTCCGGATTCCAGCAGATGCGTGGCGAACGAATGCCGCAGCGTGTGGCAGGTGGCGGGCTTGTGGATGCCTGCGAGTTGCCGTGCCTTCTTCACTGCACGCTGCAACGCGCTTTCATCGACATGATGGCGACGCGTGATGCCGTCGCGCGGGTCGCTGCTGCGCCTTGGCGCCGGAAACACGTATTGCCAACCCGGTTCGGATGCGGCCTTCGGATACTTGCGTGCCAATGCATCGGGAAGCCACACCGATCCGAATCCAGCGGCGAGATCGTGCTCGTGCAGCAGCCCCGCGCGCTCGATGGCCGCTTCCAGATCGCCTTTCAGGCGATGCGGCAAAGGCACGTGCCGGTCCTTGCCGCCCTTGCCGAATCGAACGATGATCTGGTTGCGCTGGAAATCCACGTCCTGGATGCGCAGGCGGATGCATTCCATCAGCCGCATGCCCGTTCCATACAGCAGACTTGCCTGCAGACGCTCGCTGCCATGCATCACGCCCAGCAGCCGATCCACTTCCTGTCGCGACAACACGACCGGCGCGCGCTGCGTGCGCTTGGCACGGACCACCTTGTCCATCCACGGCAGATCGATGCCCAACACGTCCCTATACAGGAACAGCAATGCGGCCAGTGCCTGATTCTGCGTGCCAGCCGACACGCGACCGCTGGTGGCCAGCTGCGTCAGGAAGGCCTCCACATCTTCGCCTCCCAGATGACGAGGATGCAAGCCGCCATTGGCCCGCATGAAGCGCCAGGCCCACGCCACGTAAGCCTGTTCAGTGCGGATGCTGTAATGTCTGGCACGCAACGCATTGCGCAATTTCAGCAACACCGCCGGCGCGTCATCATCCTGACGCCAATGGGTCTGCGCAGGTTCTGTGCACAGACCGTCGGACAACCATTCCGCCAGGTCTGCAGGCGGCAGCGCCAGTTCCGCATCCTGTGCCCGTTCCAAGGCATCCCACAATGCAAGCGCCTCCCGCATCCCGATGGCAGCAGCGTGCCCAGACTCGGCGTTACGCTCCCCAACACAGGCGTAAAGCATTGCAACACCCCTTTTTCGCGACATTGCACTCACGATGACAGACTGGCCACGCCACCAGCCATCATCCAAAGCATTGATCTGAGATGGGATTTTTCCTATTGCGTGGCCATTGGGACTGGTCCATACTGAGTCCTACGCCGCACTTTGCGTGGCGAACAGGCGTTAGACCGCGGGTGAAAGATTTGAGTCGATCCATCGAAGGAGCACTTTCGCTCATAGTCGCGCTAGGCGCGACCATTTGCAGCAGCTGGCTTCCGCGCAAGACGCCTGTGACTCACCCCAGCATCATGGGTTGTGAAAACGGGTGTGACTTCGCTGCCGGCGGATGGCCATTCATCTATGTCGTGGATGGAATGACCAGCTCCCCGGTTGGATCTGCGGACTTTCTGGGTGCACTCGTAGGATTGGATGACATCCGCTGGGAAATGTTCGCGTTGAACTTTATTGTCTGGCTATCGGCAATTGCTATCGTTGCTTTAGCGTTCTCAAAGCGGAGATAGCCGCTAGCGGTCTAACAATTCGTTCAAGCCGAGATCGCTTCGCGGCCGCGGAGTTGTTCGGTAAATTGTCACAACGCCGCGGCCGCAAAGCGCTCCGGCTTAACTCAGGCGTTAGATGCCAGATTTGGCGTTGCGTATGCTCACAGAAAATCGACAGCCGCAAGACTGTTTTTGGCAACTCATAGCCACCACTATTTATCCTTCATACCGTAGAGGAGATTGCACGTGAAGAACTGGCTCTTTCTGGCTATTTCAATCTTTGGTGAGGTCGTCGCAACTTCCGCACTGAAGTCCAGCCATGGATTCACCAAGTTAGTTCCTTCTGTTGTAGTTGTGGCTGGCTACGGGCTTGCGTTCTATTTCCTCTCTCTCGCAATCAAGTCCATCCCGGTCGGCATTGCTTATGCTGTTTGGGCTGGCCTCGGCATCGTACTTGTGGCAGCTATCGCTTGGATCTTCCATGGCCAGAAACTAGACTTGTGGGCGTTCGTTGGCATGGGACTTATCGTTAGTGGCGTCGCCGTTCTAAATCTGCTATCCAAGGTCAGCGCACATTGATCGGGCTGGCATCTAACAATTC
>QFNC01000038.1 GCA_003240695.1 Pseudoxanthomonas suwonensis
GCCGGCGTGCATGCGATACTGCGTGCCCGCCCGGTTCGAGGTGGCGCATGCCATCCATCCGCCGATTGTCCATCGTCCATCGCATCGCCGGCTGCGCCGCGGTGCTGGCGTTTTCGGGAATGCTGCCGATGAGTTCCGCCCATCCTGCCAACGCCATCGACACGCCTCCGGTGACTGCGCTGGTCATCCACGGCGGCGCCGGCGTGATCGAGCGGTCCGATCTGTCCGTGCAGGACGAAGCGGCGATCCGCGCCGATCTGGACAAGGCGCTGGATGCCGGCCAGGCCGTGCTGGATGGGGGCGGGGGTGCCTTGGACGCGGTGCAGGCAGCCGTGCAGGTGCTGGAGGACTCACCGCATTTCAATGCCGGCAGGGGCGCGGTATACAACGCCGAAGGCCGCCACGAGCTGGACGCCTCGATCATGCAGGGCCATACCCGCCGCGCGGGCGCGGTGGCCGGCGTCACCACCATCCGCAACCCCATCGCGCTGGCCCGCCGGGTGATGGAGCAGTCGCCGCACGTGATGCTGATCGGTGGTGGCGCGGAAGCCTTTGCCGACGGCATGCCCGACATCCAGCGGGTCGACAACGCCTGGTTCGACACCCCGCATCGGCTGGAGCAGCTGCGCAAGGCCCAGGCACGTGAGCGCGAGCAACCGCAATCATCCGCTGCCGACCCTGCGGATATCGACCTGCGTGGCCGCTACTTCGGCACCGTCGGCGCGGTGGCGCTGGACCGGCACGGCCATCTGGCGGCGGCCACGTCCACCGGCGGCATGACCAACAAGAAATGGGGCCGCGTGGGCGATTCGCCGATCATCGGCGCCGGCACCTACGCCAACGACCAGTGCGCCGTGTCGGGCACCGGCTGGGGCGAATTCTTCATCCGCGCCGCCGTGGCGCACGACATCTGCGCGCGCATGGCCTACGGCGGACAGAGCCTGCAGCAGGCGGCCGATGCGGTGATCGGCCAGGTTGTGCCGGAACTGGGCGGCGATGGCGGCGCGATCGCGGTGGACCGTGCCGGCAACATCGCCATGCCGTTCAACACCTCCGGCATGTACCGCGGCTGGATCGGCGCCGACGGCCGCCGCGGCGTGGCCATTTTCGGCAACGATTGACCCGCGCCACCTGGCCGTGCGTCGGGCCGCTGCGGCGTTTTGTGGCAAAATCCACGATTTCCACCTGCACGTCTGCTTCGCCATGCCCGGTTTCGCTGGTGTTTCCGCTGCTGTCCGCGATTCCGCCTGCATCCAGGCCGGTTGCTGAGCCGATGGCCGACGCATTCGGACATCTCCCGCGCGGGCCTGCGCGCATCCTGAAGGCGGCCGTCTGGTCCTGGCAGGGATTGCGGGCCGCATGGCTGCACGAATCCTCGTTCCGGCTGGAGGTGTATCTGCTGGGGCTGGTGCTGGCGCCGCTGGCGCTGTGGCTGGGGCACACGCCGGTGGAACGGGTGCTGATGATCGGCAGCGGGTTGCTGGTATTGAGCGCCGAACTGCTGAATTCGGCGGTGGAGGCGGTGATCGAGCGCTACGGCGACGAAATCCACGAATTGGCCGGTCGTGCCAAGGACATGGGTTCGGCCGCGGTGTTCGTGCTGATGATGAACGTTCTGGTGGTGTGGGGAATGATCCTCGTGCCGCGCTTCTGGTAACCGAGACGAGAGTGGCATGGATCTGAGTTTCCTGAGTTCCCCCGACGCCTGGCTGACCTTGGTCACGCTCAGCGCGCTGGAAATCGTGCTGGGCATCGACAACCTGGTGTTCATCTCCATCGCGGTGGGCCGCCTGCCCGAGCACCAGCGCCCGATGGCCCGCCGGTTCGGCATCGCCGTGGCCTGCATCACCCGCATCGGCCTGCTGGTCATGCTCGCCTTCCTGGCGCGGATGCAGCGCGACCTGTTCACCGTGGCCGGCATGGGCATCTCCATCCGCGACCTGGTGCTGATCATCGGTGGCCTGTTCCTGCTGGTGAAGGGCGCGATGGAGATCCGCGAACTGATCACCGGCGGCGAGGACGAGGATCCGCGCACCACCAGGAGTTCGGCGGTGTTCTGGGTGGTGATCGCGCAGATCGCGGTGATCGACATCGTGTTCTCGCTGGATTCGGTGATCACCGCGGTCGGCATCGCCCAGCACATCCCGATCATGGTGTTCGCGATCCTGCTGGCGGTGGCCATCATGCTGCTGGCGGCCAATCCGCTGGGCCGGTTCATCGACGCCAACCCCACCGTGAAGATGCTGGCGCTGGCCTTTATCCTGCTGATCGGCGTGGTGCTGATCCTGGATGGCGTGGAGATCCACGTGCCCAAGCCCTACATCTACGCGGCGATGGGCTTCTCGGTGCTGGTGGAATGGCTGAACCTGCTGATGCGCCGCCGCGCCGCAGCCCACCGGGTGCCCGGCGCCGGCCAGTGGTGACCGCCCGCCTGCACGCCGCGTTCATCCCGCGTTGCTTCCAATGAACGCGGCGCTCGGGCGCCGCTGACGAGGAGTGGATCGATGCGTATTTCCCTGTTGCTGCGCCTGGCGGCCATCGCGCTGCTGGCCGCGTTGCTGTCCGGCTGCGGCTACAACCAGATCCAGCAGAAGGACGAAGCGGTGAACGCCGCCTGGTCGCAGGTTCTGAATACCTACCAGCGACGTGCCGACCTGATTCCCAATCTGGTCAACACGGTCAAGGGCTATGCCGCGCACGAGCAGCAGGTGCTGACCCAGGTGACCGAGGCACGCGCCAAGGTCGGCAACATCCAGGTGAATGCCAGCGATGCGGCGTCGCTGGCCCAGTTCCAGCAGGCCCAGGGCGAACTGAGCAGCGCCCTGTCGCGGCTGATGGTGGTGGCTGAAAGCTACCCGAACCTGAAGGCCGACCAGGCCTTCCTGAACCTGCAGACCCAGCTGGAAGGCACCGAAAACCGCATCACGACCGAGCGCATGCGCTACATCCAGGCGGTGCAGGACTACAACACCTACATCCGCTCGTTTCCGCAGAACCTGATCGCGATGATGTTCGGCTACAAGGCCAAACCCAATTTCACCGTGCAGAACGAGGCCGCGATCAGCACCGCGCCGACGGTCGATTTCGGTGCGCCTGCCACGCAGCCGGCACCGGCCAACTGACCGGGCCGGCATCGATCGCATGATGCCCGGCTCCATGGCAGCGCAGCCGCGAGCAGCCACGCGCCGGCTGTCCTGGCTCGGTATCGGACTGTGGCTGCTGGGCGCGTTGCTGGCCGTCGTCGCGCCGGCGGCAGCCCAGCAGCAGGCGGCCATCCCGCCGCTGGACGGGCCGGTGATCGACACCACTGGCACGCTGGATGCCGCCACCCGCCAGCAGCTGACCCAGCAGGCGCTGGCGCTGCAACAGCGCAAGGGCAGCCAGTTGCAGGTGCTGATGGTGCCCACGACCGCCCCCGAGACCATCGAGCAGTACGCGGTGCGCGCGTTCGAGCAGTACCGAATCGGCCGCCAGCGCGTGGACGATGCGGTGCTGCTGGTGGTGGCCAAGGACGACCGCAGGGTGCGCATCGAAGTGGGTTACGGGCTGGAAGGTGCCATTCCAGACATTACCGCCGGCCGCGTGGTTGCCGAATACATGGTGCCGAAATTCCGACAGGGCGACTACGCCGGCGGCATCGTCGATGCCACTGCACAGCTGATCAAGCTGATCGACGGCGAGCCGCTGCCCGAGCCGATGACCCGGCATGGCGAAGGCGCTGGCGGTGGCAATGTGATTTTCGCGCTGGTCGCGGCGTGGGTCGTGGCGCTGTTCGTGCGCGGCATCCTGGGGCGCACCCCGACCGGCGTGCGCGGCATCGCCACGGCGGCGGCCAGCGGCGGCACCGCCTGGGCAATCTCCGCACTGCTGGCCGTGGGCGGGATGGGCTTGGTCCTGGGGCTGATTCTGGGGCTGGCCGTCAGTGGTTCCGGCGGTGGCCGTTACGTGCGGCACAGTCGCGTCGGCAGCTGGGGTGGCGGCGGATTCGGTGGCCTCGGCGGCAGTGGTGGCTTCGGTGGCGGCGGTGGCTGGTCGGGTGGTGGCGGCATGAGCGGGGGCGGTGGCGCCTCCGGGAGCTGGTAGATGATGCTCGGCCGGCTGTTCAGGCATCTGTTTGCCGGATCCTCGGCGGGCACGTTTCCGGATTCCGCACTGCAGGCCATCGCGGCTGCCGTGCAGGCCGGCGAGCAGCGCCATGCCGGTGAAGTCTGCTTCGCCGTGGAAGCGGCGCTGGCGCCCGCGCAGGTGTGGTCGGGGCTGCAGGCCCGCGAGCGTGCGATGGAGGTCTTCGCGCAGCTGCAGGTGTGGGATACCGCCGCCAACAACGGCGTGCTGATCTACCTGCTGCTGGCCGACCACCGCATCGAAATCGTGGCCGACCGCGGGCTGGATGACGTGGTCAGCGCCGAACAATGGCGTGGCGTGTGCCAGTTGATGGAAGAGCAGCTGCGTGGCGGACAGGCACAGGCCGCCGCCGTGACCGGCGTGCAGGCAGTGTCGGACATCCTGGCCGCCCACTTCCCTCACCAGCCCGGCGCCATCGATCGCAACGAACTGCCCGACTGGCCGCATCGACTGTAATCAGCGTCAATCGCGCGGCCACGAGTGGCCGTTGCGGCGCGGCTGCGGCACAATGCCGGCTGCGTTCCGCTTGCCGGAACATCCGGACAATCCCCCGCATGGTCTATCTGCACACCATCGATCCAATCGCCCTGCGCCTGGGCCCGCTGCAGGTGCACTGGTACGGCATCATGTATCTGCTGGGTTTCCTGGTGGCCTGGTGGCTGGGGCGGCAGCGCATCCGCCAGGGGCGTCTGCCGGGCGTGGATGCCAACGGCTTCGGCGATCTGCTGTTCAACTGCATGCTGGGCGTGATCCTGGGCGGGCGCATCGGCTACGTGCTGTTCTATGCCTTTCCCGAATTCGTGGCAAACCCGCTGATGCTGGTGCGCATCTGGGAGGGCGGCATGAGCTTCCACGGTGGCCTGCTCGGCGTGCTGGCCGCATCGTGGTGGTGGAGCCGCAAGCACAAGCTGCACTACTTCGACACGGTGGATTTCGTTGCGCCGCTGGTGCCGGCAGGGCTGGGCTTCGGCCGATTGGGCAACTACATCGGCGGCGAGCTGTGGGGCAAGTACACCGGCGGCGGCTGGGGGGTGATCTTCCCGCATGCCGAACCCACCCTGTCCGGCGTGAACCCCACGCTGCTGCAGACGCAGGCGGCGTCCGGCAGTCTGGACATGCTGGCGCGGCATCCTTCGCAGCTGTACCAGGCATTGCTGGAAGGCCTGGTGCTGTTTCTGGTGCTGTGGATCGCCTCGCGCAGGCCTCGGCCGCGCTACACGATCGCCGGACTGTTCGCGTTGCTGTATGGCTGCTTCCGCTTCATGGTGGAATTCGTGCGCGTGCCCGATGCGCAGATGGGCGATGGCGGCTATCTGGCTTTCGGCTGGCTGACCATGGGTCAGCTGCTGAGCCTGCCGCTGATCCTGCTGGGGCTGTTCTGGTTGTGGAAGGCGCGTTCGCAGCCGACCCTGCAACCGGTGCCGGTCCCGGCCACGGCCTGATGCAGCCCTACCTCGAGCTGCTGCGCCACGTGCTGCAGCATGGCAGCCAGAAGTCCGACCGCACCGGCACCGGCACCCGCAGCGTCTTCGGCTGGCAGATGCGGTTCGATCTGAACCGGGGCTTTCCGCTGCTCACCACCAAGAAGCTGCATACCCGCTCGATCATCCACGAGCTGCTGTGGTTCCTGCGCGGCGAGACGAACGTGGCCTACCTGAAGCAGCACGGCGTGTCGATCTGGGACGAATGGGCCGACGCCGATGGCGAGCTGGGTCCGGTGTACGGCAAGCAGTGGCGCAGCTGGTCCACGCCAAACGGCGGCAGCATCGACCAGATCCGCTGGGTGGTGGATGAAATCAGGCGCAACCCCGATTCGCGCCGTCTGGTGGTGAGCGCCTGGAACGTGGCCGACCTGCCGGCCATGGCCCTGCCACCCTGCCACACGCTGTTCCAGTTCCACGTGGCCGGCGGCAAACTCAGCTGCCAGCTGTACCAGCGCAGCGGCGACATCTTCCTGGGCGTGCCGTTCAACATCGCCAGTTACGCGCTGCTGACCCACATGGTGGCGCAGGTGTGCGGGCTGGGCGTGGGCGATTTCGTGCACACGCTGGGCGATGCGCACCTGTATTCAAATCACCTCGAACAGGCCCGCGAGCAGCTTTCGCGCACGCCCGGTCGGTTGCCGACGCTGAGGTTGAATCCGGCCATCGACGACATCTTCGCGTTCGGGTTCGACGACATCGCCATCCACGACTACCACCCGCAGGCGGCGATCAAGGCACCGGTGGCGGTGTGAGGGGCGTCGAGGTCGCGCTGATCGCGGCGCTCGACCGCAACCATGCCATCGGCCGCAATGGCCGATTGCCGTGGCACCTGCCCGACGATCTCAAGCGCTTCAAGGAACTGACGCTCGGCAAGCCGGTGCTGATGGGCCGAAAGACCGCCGAATCGCTGGGTCGCGCGCTGCCCGGCAGGCGCAATTGGGTGCTGACCCGCAGCGGCACGGTTCCGCTCGAAGGCATGCAGGCGGTGGCGTCGCTGCAGCACGCCCTGCAACTGGCAGCAGGCGACGACGCCCGGGACTTGTGCGTGATCGGTGGCGGCGAGGTGTATGCGCTGGCGTTGCCGCTGGCGGATCGACTGCATCTGACCTGGGTGGATACGATTGTGGCGGATGCGGATGCGTTCTTCCCGCCATTCGATGCAGCGCAGTGGCAGGAAACGACCCGACAGGCACATGGCATCGATGCAGGGCACGCCTTGGGTTTCACGTTCGTCGATTACCGGCGGCGACCGCCGTCCTGACCCTCCCGCCTCACGGCATCCCTGCCTCGTACGACTGCAGCCAGGCATCGTCGGAGCCTTCGTTCACGTCCTCGAGCAGGAACGTGGACAGGTAGCGTTCGCCGGTGTCGGGCAGCATCGCCAGGATCACCGCGCCCGGGTCGGCGCTCTGCGCCACCTGCAGCGCCGCGGCCATGGTGGCGCCGGAGGATATGCCCACGAACAGGCCTTCCTCACTGGCGAGGCGGCGGGCGGTGTCGCGGGCCAGCACGTCGTCGATGGGCAGGATGGCGTCGGCCACCTCGCGGTCCAGCACCTCGGGCACGAAATCCGGGGTCCAGCCCTGGATCTTGTGCGGGGTGAAGGCTTCGCCGCGCAGCAGCGATGCGCCGGCCGGTTCGCACGTGGTGATATGCACCTCCGGCCGTGCCACCTTCAGCACCTGGCCCACGCCGGTCAGGGTGCCGCCGGTGCCCCAGCCGCTGACGAAGTGGTCCAGTCGCCGGCCGGCGAAATCGCGCAGGATTTCCGCAGCGGTGGTCTGGCGGTGGTAGGCCGGGTTGGCGGGATTGGCGAACTGGTTGGCCAGGAACCAGCCATGCTTGTCGGCCAGTTCCTGTGCTTTGCGCACCATGCCCTGGCCGCGTTCGGCCGCCGGCGTCAGGATGACATGTGCACCGTAGGCCCGCATCAGCTTGCGCCGTTCCATCGAGAACGTTTCGGTCATGCAGGCCACGAACTGGTAGCCGCGCGCGGCGCAGACCATGGCCAGGGCCACGCCGGTGTTGCCGGAGGTGGCTTCCACCACGGTGTCGCCGGGTTTCAGCAATCCCTTGGCTTCGGCATCCAGGATGATGGCCAGTGCCAGCCGGTCCTTGACCGAGCCACCGGGGTTGAAGGATTCCACCTTGGCGTACAGCTGCACGCCCTGCGGAGCCAGCCGGTGCAGGCGCACGACGGGCGTGTGGCCGATGGTGTCGAGGATGCTGTCGTGGATCATGGGATGACGGACCGATGTGTGGGACTCACAGAGTGCCGGTGAACGCCGCAGCGTGCCAGTGGTTGACCGCGATGCTGCGTTGCATCCATGCCGAATTGCACACGTGACCGTCGCGCCGGTTGCCTACACTAGTGCGTTCCGATCGGATCGTGGATGACGCATGCGGGATCAACGGGTTGCCCGATGGCGCTGGTCAGCCGGCATCGCGCTGGTGGTCGCGCTGGCGGGATGCGGCGATGCTGACGCCCCTGCGCAGGGCACTGGCGATGCGCGTGGCGGGCGGGGTGGCGAGCAGCAGCCGGTATCGGTCACTCTGCAGGTGGTGCAACCGAGCACCGTGGCTGATGCCGTGCAGGCACTGGGGACCGTGCACGCGCGCGAATCGGTGACGATCACGGCAAAGGTCAGCGAAACCGTGCAGCAGGTGCATTTCGACAGCGGCGCTGCGGTGGCCAGGGGCGCACCGCTGGTAACGCTCAGCGGCCAGCAGCAGCAGGCGTCGCTGGCCGCTGCGGAAGCCACAGCAGCCGAAGCGGAGCGCCAGCTGGCCCGCTACCAGCAACTGTCCGCCCAGCAGCTGATCGCGCGCGCGCAGCTGGACACCCAGCGTGCCGCGCGCGATGCCGCTGCGGCACAGGTGCGGCTGATCCGCGCCAATCTGGCCGACCGTGTGATTCGCGCGCCGTTTGCCGGCATGCTGGGCATCCGCCAGATCAGTCCCGGGGCCTTGGTCACGCCCGGCGCGGTCATCGCCACGCTGGATGCCATCGATCGCGTGTACGTGGATTTCCCGCTGCCGGAAACGCGCCTGGCGCAGCTGAGCGGAGGGGCCGCGTTGCAGGGCACCGTGGCCGCGTGGCCGCAGCGGCGATTCGACGGCACGGTCAGCAGCACCGAGGCACGACTGGATCCGGACACCCGTGCGCTGACCGTGCGCGGCAGTTTCGACAATCCGGATCGCAAGCTGCGCCCGGGCATGCTGATGACCGTGCAGTTGCTGGGCGAGCAACGCCAGGCGCTGATGGTGCCCGAACTGGCCGTGACCCAGGTGGGCGATGCCAGCTTCGTGTTTGCCGTGGATGCCGACGATGTGGCCCGTCAGGTGAAGGTGCAGACCGGCCTGCGTCGCGACGGTCAGGTGGAAGTGACCGACGGGCTGTCGGCTGGTGATCGCATCGTGGTGGAAAGCACCGGCAAACTGCGCGATGGCCAGCCGGTGCGCGCGGCCACCACTGCCACGCAACCGGCTGCCGCTGCACCCACCGGCAACGCGGGCTGATCCGGCATGCGCCTGTCCGACATCTCCATCCAGCGCCCGGTGTTCGCGGTGGTGATGAGCCTGCTGCTGATCGTGGTCGGCGTGATGGCCTTCACCCGGTTGACGGTGCGCGAGCTGCCGGCGGTGGATCCGCCGATCGTGTCGGTGGACGTGAACTACCCCGGCGCGTCGGCCGCGGTGATGGAAACCCGGGTGACCCAGGTGCTGGAGGATGCGCTGTCGGGCATCGAGGGCATCAACACCATCGAATCGAGCAGTCGCAACGGGCGCTCGTCGGTGACCATCGAATTCAGCCTGAGCCGCGACATCGAAGCGGCCGCCAACGACGTGCGCGAGGCGATCAGCCGGGTCGGCGCACGCTTGCCGGAGGAAGCCGATCCGCCGCGCGTGGCCAAGGTGGAAGCCGACGCCGACGTGATCCTGTGGCTGAACATGCGTGCCCCGCAGATGAGCACGCTGCAGCTGACCGACTACGCCGAGCGCTACGTGGTGGATCGGCTGTCGGCACTGGATGGCGTGGCCCAGGTGCAACTGGGCGGCGCGCAGCGCTATGCGATGCGCATCTGGCTGGACCGCGACGCGATGGCCGCGCGCGGCATCGTGGCCGGCGACATCGACACCGCCCTGCGCACCCAGAACGTGGAATTGCCGGCCGGCAGCATCGAATCGGCGCAGCGCGACTTCACCCTGCGCGTGGACCGCGATTTCGTCTCGCCGGAGCAGTTCGCGCTGCTGCCGCTGCGCAAGGGTGAAGACGGCTACGTGGTGCGGTTGGGCGACGTGGCCAAGGTGGAATTGGGAACCGCCGAACGCCGTGCCTACTACCTCAGCAACGGCCAGACCAACGTGGGCCTGGGCATCGTGCGCACCTCCACCGCCAATGCGCTGGACGTGGCCAATGCCGCGCGTGCCGAGGCCGAGCGCATCCAGCAGAGCCTGCCGGATGGCATGGACATCTTCGTGGCCTACGACAGCACGGTGTTTATCGACGAATCGATCCAGCGGGTGTACTGGACCCTGGGCGAGGCGATGCTGCTGGTGCTGATCGTGATCTGGCTGTTCCTGGGCAGCCTGCGCGCGGCGCTGATTCCGGCGGTGACCGTGCCGGTCTGCCTGGTGGGGGCCTTCATCGCGCTGTACGCGTTCGGCTACTCCATCAACCTGCTCACGCTGCTGGCGCTGGTGCTGTGCATCGGCCTGGTGGTGGACGATGCCATCGTGGTGCTGGAAAACGTGCAGCGCCGTGCGGATCTGGGCGAACCACCGCTGGTCGCGGCCAAGCGCGGCACCGCGCAGGTGGCCTTCGCGGTCATCGCCACCACCGCGGTGCTGGTGGCGGTGTTCCTGCCGGTGGGGTTCATGGAAGGCACCACCGGACGCATGTTCCGCGAACTGTCGATGGTGATGGCCGGAGCGGTGGCGCTGTCGGCGTTCGTGGCGTTGACCCTTACGCCGATGCTGTGCGCACGGCTGGTGCGGCCACACGGTGCCGAACAACGGGGCGTGAATGCGTGGACCAACCGCAAGCTGCAGGCGGTCAGCGATCGCTACGGCCAGTGGGTGGCACGGCTGCTGGCCATTCCGAAAACAGTGTTGGGTGTCGGCGTGGCCGTGGCGATGCTGGCCTGCGTGGTGCTGATCGGCGTGTTGCTGGCGCGCGTGCCGAGCGAACTGGCACCGGCGGAAGACCGTGGCCGCTTCTTCATCAGCGTGGATGGACCCGAAGGCGCGGGTTTCGATTACACCGTCGGCCAGATGCGGCAGGTGGAAGCGCGCCTGCTGCCGATGACCGGCGAGGACCGCGACATCCAGCGGCTGAATTCGCGCGCACCGCGTGGCTGGGGCGGCGGCGAGGACATGCACACCGGCATGTTCATCGTGTTCCTGCGGGATTGGGACAAGCGCCAGGCCAGCACCGATGCCATTGTGGCCGACGTGCGCCAGCAGTTGGCCGATCTGCCCGGGCTGCGGGTGCAGGTGCGTACCCCCGGCGGACTGGTGGGCGGACGCGGCGCGGGTCGTTTCAGCATGGTGCTGGGCGGGCCGAATTATCCGGATCTGGCGCAGTGGCGCGACCGCATGCTGGCTCGCATCGGCGAGTATCCCGGCCTGATCGATGCCGATTCCGACTACAAGGAAACCCGTCCGCAGATGCGCATCCGCATCGACCGTGCGCGGGCCGCCGATCTGGGCGTGTCGATGCAGCAGATCGGCAACACCCTGGAAACGATGATGGGAGGCCGCCGTGTCACCACCTTCGTGGACGACGGCGAGGAATACGACGTGGTGCTGCAGAACGCGCGCGAACTGCGCATGACCCCCGACGATCTGGCCAACATCCAGGTGCGGACCCGCGATGGCGCGCTGGTGCCTCTGTCGAATCTGGTCACCCTGACTGAACTGGCCGAGCCGGGCCAGTTCAACCGCTTCAACCGTCTGCGCGCGATCACCATCGATGCCACCGTGGCGCCTGGCTACACCATGGGCCAGGTCGTGGAATGGGCACAGGCCACCGCACGCGAGGAGCTGCCCGGTCATGCACAGGTGGACTGGAAGGGCGAGGCGCGCCAATTCCAGGAAGCCGGCAGCGCGGTGTTGCTGACCTTCGCCATGGCGCTGCTGATCGTGTATCTGGTGCTTGCGGCGCAGTTCGAGAGTTTCCTGCACCCGCTGGTGATCATGCTGACCGTGCCGCTGGCGGTGCTGGGTGCATTGCTGGGGCTGTGGGCCACCGGCAACACGCTCAACCTGTTCAGCCAGATCGGCATCGTGATGCTGGTCGGGTTGGCGGCGAAAAACGGCATCCTGATCGTGGAATTCGCCAACCAGTTGCGCGACGACGGTCGCAGCGTGCCCGACGCCATACGCGAGGCTTCCGCCGTGCGCCTGCGTCCCATTTTGATGACCGCCGCCGCCACCGTGATGGGCGCGGTGCCGCTGATCGTGGCCGGTGGCCCGGGATCGGCCAGCCGCGCCACCATCGGCATCGTCATCGTGGCCGGCGTGACCTTCGCCACATTGCTCACGTTGATGGTGGTGCCGGTGCTGTATGCCCTGCTGGCACCGTACACGCGCTCGCCGCAGGCGGTGGCCCGGCAATTGCAGCAACTGGAATCACGTACTGCCGATGTGGGTGGCCATGGCTGAGCACGATCTGCAGACGGAATTGGACATTGGTGCCGGCGTGCACGTGCGCCGCTGGCAGCCGACCGACGCCGCAGCACTCACGATACACGCCAACGACATCGGTGTGGCCCGTTATCTCGGCGATCGCTTTCCGCATCCGTATTCGATCGACGATGCACACGCTTATCTGTCCGGCACCGTTGTGCCGTTGCAGCACGTGCTGGCCATCGTGATCGATGGCGAGGCCTGTGGCAGCATCAGCGCGCAGCGCGGTGTCGGTGAGCGGTCGCATTCCGCCGAACTGGGTTACTGGCTGGGCCGCGCGCACTGGGGCCAAGGGCATATGACCCGCATCGTGGCCGCCTTCGCGCCGTGGGCGATGCAGCGACTGCAGCTGTACCGATTGCAGGCCACCGTGTTCCACGATAATCCGGCCTCGGCGCGAGTGCTGCAGAAAAACGGCTTTCTCGAAGAAGGCCTGCTGCGCAATGCCGTATTCCGCTTCGGCCAGATCAGCCATCTGCGCCTGTTTTCCATCACCCGGGAGAGACTCGATTGACCCTGCCATCATCTCCCTGGAAATCAGCCCCGTCGCAGCACGACATGTCCGAACCGGGCGAACCCGCACGCACGCAACGGCAGACCGAACTGCGCCTGCACGGCCGCAATGCCGTGCGTGCGGTGTTCGCGCGGCGGCCGCACGCGTTGCGCAAGTTGTATCTGGCGCAAGATGCAGTGGATGCCTTTCGCGACGTGTTGAAGTGGTGCGCCGCCGAACGTGTGGGCTACCGCATCGTGCCCGACGACGACCTGCGCAAACTCGCCGCCAGCAGCCACCACGAAGGCGTGGTGGCCGACGTGCTGCGCGAACCGCCGCAGGACCTGCCCGACTGGCTGCGCGAGTTGCCCGAAGGCCGTGTCTGCGCACTGTGGCTGGATGGCGTGGGCAATCCGCACAATCTGGGCGCGATCCTGCGCAGCGCGGCGCATTTCGGCGTGGCCGGCATCCTGATTCCGCACGACAGCACGCTGGCCCTGTCCGGTGCCGCGGCACGGGTGGCCGAAGGCGGCGCCGAAGCGGTACCGCTGGTGCGCCTTCCTGCTGCGTCGCAGGCACTGCCACAGCTGCGCGCTGCCGGATTCGCGGTGTGGGCCACGCTGGTGCGCGACGGCGACGACGTGTTTGCCCAGGCGATGCCCGAGCGGCTGGTATACGTGATGGGTGCAGAACAGCACGGTATGGATCGCGCCTTGATCGATCAATGCGATGCGCGCGTGTCCATTCCCGGCAGCGATGCGGTGGACAGCTTGAACGTGGCCGCGGCCACCGCGGTGCTGCTGGGGCAGTGGTGGCGGGGGTGACGAAGCACGCGCTGTTGGGCTGTCAGGTGGATGAGGGAAGACTGGGCGGGCGCCGGCCAGCCCGTCGTTGGTCGAAATGCCGTGCGCCCAGCGCCAGCACCATAAAACCCAGCTCCCAGACGTAGAACGCCGCACCGACATGGTCGATCGGGTACTCGGTGCCACCCTCATTCAAGGGAACGCCGGTTGCGCGGAATGTGTCCAGTCCGATCAGCATGGCCACGCAGGCCGCCCACAGCTACAACCGGTAACTGCGGACCAGGTAGAAGAGGCAGGCGAACGCATACGCCGGATTCGCCAGCCATGCGAAGCATTGCAGATCCATGACCTGGAAATAACCGAACAGCCCCAGCCAGATGCCTGCGACGGAGGTGCCGCTGCTGTACAACGCCGGCAGGAACAGCGACACTCCGAAAAGGATCAGGGATGCCAACAATGGCTGCCAGGGTTTCATCGCGTGCACGGTGCCTCTGTCATGGTTGGCTGCCGAATGTGCGGGCGGCACTGCATGTCGTTCGATTCGGATGGAAGTCCAGGGTAAGCGTAAGCGTACTGCAGGAACGAGCCATTGAAGTCGAATCGGATTGAACGAATTGTTAGGCGCCAGAAATTGAGACATACGCATATGACTGTGGGGCGATACCACTAGGCAGATACTTGCTGAGGGGCTGGGGCTCCGGATATCTCTGTGCGTCACGAACCTCGATAGCGTGTGCGATTCTCCGTCCTGAAAAGTATCGCCGATAGAAAGTGCGGGTGATCCCCGAATGAGAACGAGTTTTGTCCCATATGACGGTTGGTGCTGCCGAATGAATGCGCTCGATTGAAAATTCGCCTACAACTTGGCCAACTGGCATAGTGGCGTAAATGATAACCGACCTCACGTCGGGATGGGCATGAACTCGCCTTCTGAACTCGAATTTTTTAGTTCCATCCAAGATTTTTTCCGCGAATTCTGGCTTAATCGACAGTAAGATTTTCATTTACACCAGAGTCCTCTATAATTCTTTCAAATTGTTGGTGGGACAACGACATGAAGCCCCAGTAAGCATCAGGGTCTAGCTCAATATTGTCTAATAGATGGCCTCTCGTGAGGCGGCGAGGTAATGCAATGTTGTAAGTGAACCTTATTACGTGGGGGAAGCGCCTAGTTCTCCAAAGGTTGGATAGCTCTGCAGAAGTAAAAATGCTGTAAGGATTGCAGTATGCAACGAAAGATGCTTCATCAGCAAAAGAGTTGATATTGCGATATTCCTCCATGACACATAACGATGTAACCACAGCTCTGAACCGTGCACGCCCAGGCTCGTCTGTTGTTCTATAGATTACAATGTTGTCGTCTGGCGAAAGTATTTCCATCCCGCGCATTCCAGCAAGATAGACCTTGTGTATGCTGTTTGCGTGAGAAATGTCCTCGACAATGGTTGTGGATTCGTTGCGAAGAATTGAGTCGGGAAGTAAGCGAGTATGCCACTGCGGACGCAGCGAAAGCAGAAAGGCGTTGCTCGCTCTTTTGATTTGAGGGTAGCGCAGTAACGCATCGGAAGAATTGGAGCCAAATTGCTTGACAAGGACTAGGGAAGGTCTGAGCAACTCCCCCCGTTGCGGGTGACAATAGCGCGACCTGAATTGGATGACGATCGATGCAACTGACGTTCGGTGATGCCGAAGGCCTGGGCCAGCGCAAGC
>QFNC01000100.1 GCA_003240695.1 Pseudoxanthomonas suwonensis
GCAGGGCGGCGAGGCCGGCGCCCCCGAGGTCACCGAGGGTGACCAGGGCCAGAAGCTCACCGCCCCCGTGGACGGCCCCGGCATGGCGGACCTGGGCGATATCCAGCCCCAGGACGGCACCATCGCCTACTCCGTCGGCGCGGACGACTTCGTGTCCTACAACGGCGTGCAGTCCAACACCTACACCACGTACAACTCCGCCGTGGTGGACCGCATGTTCTCCTCCTTCTGGTACTTCGGCACGGACGGCTC
The DNA here is from genome assembly GCA_003240695.1 of Pseudoxanthomonas suwonensis. Taxonomy (GTDB): domain Bacteria; phylum Pseudomonadota; class Gammaproteobacteria; order Xanthomonadales; family Xanthomonadaceae; genus Pseudoxanthomonas_B; species Pseudoxanthomonas_B suwonensis_A. The sequence continues at coordinate 253 of QFNC01000100.1, forward strand.
CATCCAGAAGAACGAGGACTTCGGCACCTACGAGAAGGTCTCGGACGAGCCGCTGCAGGTGAAGTACACCATCGCCGAGGACGCCAAGTGGTCCGACGGCACCCCCGTCACCGCCGCCGACTACATCCTGCAGTGGGCCGTGGAGAACGACACCGTCAAGGCCGAGGGCGCCGAGGCCCCGCTGTTCGACTCCATCTCCTTCGAGCAGGGCAAGTACATCACCGAGGCCCCCGAGGGCGACCCCGCCGGCAAGGAGTTCACGGTCACCTACGCCGAGCCCTACGCCGACTGGGAGATCCTGATCGGCTCCACCCTCCCGGCGCACATCGTCGCCGAGAAGGCCGGCATGACCATCGAGGAGCTCGCCGAGGCCGCCGCGAACAAGGACGTCGAGGCGCTGACCCCCGCCGCCGAGTTCTGGAACGACGGCTGGGACTTCAACCCGGGCGAGCTGCCGGACCTGGCGGACGTGCCCTCCACCGGCCCCTACATGTTCAAGGAGGGCGGCTGGCAGGCCGGCCAGAGCATCACGCTCACGGCCAACCCGGAGTACTTCGGCACCCCCGCCGCCACCAAGGAGCTCGTGCTCCGCTTCGCCGACCCGAAGACCCACGTGCAGGCGCTGCAGAACGGCGACCTGGACGTCATCGAGCCGCAGGCCACCGTGGACACCCTGCAGCAGCTCGAGGGCCTGGGCGACTCCGTCAACATCCAGACCGGCGACGAGTTGACCTGGGAGCACATCGACTTCAGCCACGTCGAGGGCTCGGTCTTCGCCGACTCCCCGGAGCTGCGCGAGGCCTTCGCCCTGTGCGTGCCGCGCCAGCAGATCGTGGACAACCTGATCAAGCCGATCTACCCCGAGGCCCAGGTCATGAACCTGCGCGAGGTCTTCCCGTTCCAGGACGACTACCAGGAGGTCGTGGACGCGGCCTACCCGTCGGAGCTGGACCAGCCGAACCTCGAGCGTGCCAAGGAGCTCGTCGAGCAGTCGGGCGTCTCCAACCCGACCGTGCGCCTCGGCTACCAGGCCGGCAACCCGCGCCGCACCGAGACCGTCGCGCTCATCAAGAGCTCGTGCGACCAGGCCGGCTTCAACATCCAGGACGCCAACTCGCCGGTGTTCTTCACCGAGGTCCTGCCCGCGGGTGACGTGGATGCGGCCCTGTTCGCCTGGGCCGGTTCCGGCCAGAAGGCGTCGGGCAAGAACATCTACCACACCACCGGCGCGCAGACGCCCTGGCCACCTCGCTGGACGAGGACGAGCAGAAGGAGCAGACCAAGATCATCGAGAAGCTCCTGTGGGAGGACTTCCAGGCGATCCCGCTGTACGCCCACCCGGGTGTGGTCGGCCACAACGCCGACGTCGCCAACGTGCGCCACTCCGCCGCCCAGTCGGGCGCGCTGTGGAACGTGGAGCAGTGGGTCCGCGTCCAGCAGTGACGTCCCACTGATCCTTGACGACCGGCGGTCCGCTCCCAGCGGACCGCCGGTGTCCGGACTCAGGACAGAGCCCGGCCGGGCACCGGCCGGGCTCTGGCCGTGAACCGCGGCTCCGCCGCACTTCCCTCTCCTCCGCACGCGCACGGAAGGCCACCCCCTGTTGTGCTGAAATTCATCCTCAAGCGTCTCGGCAGCTCCCTCCTGGTGCTGTTCGGCGCATCGATCCTCCTGTTCTTCCTCGTGGTCAACTCGGGCGACCCCCTCCAGGACCTGCGAGAGTCCTCGAGCCCCAACCGCGAGACCCTCATCGCCGCGCGCACCCAGTTCATGGGGCTGGACCAGCCGTGGTACAGCCGCTACTGGGACTGGCTGACCGGCGTCGCCGGCTGCGCCACCGGCAACTGCGACTTCGGGCTCAACCGCTCCGGTCAGCAGATCGGCGACCTCCTGAGCAACGCCGCGGCCTCCACGCTGCGCCTCGTCGTGCTCGCCACCGTCCTGGCCATCATCATCGGCATCGCGGTCGGCATCATCACCGCGATCCGCCAGTACTCCGGCCTGGACTACGTGGTCACGTTCCTGATCTTCCTCTTCTTCTCCCTGCCCGTGTTCTGGGCCGCCGTGCTCCTGAAGGAGTACCTGGGCATCCGGTTCAACGACTGGATCAGGATGCCGGAGCTCAACTGGACAGGGCTGATCGTGCTGGCCCTGCTCGCGGGCCTCGCCCTCCAGGCCGTCATGGCCGGAGACGTCAAGCGCCGCGTGTTCACCTTCCTGGCCACCGTGGCGGTCGTCCTCGTCGGCGGCTGGCTGCTCTTCGCCCTCGACTTCTGGCGCAACCCGCAGATGGGCCCGATCGTCCAGGCCCTGATCGGCCTGGCCGCCGCCGTCGGCGCCACCACCGTGATCGCCGGCCTGCGCAACCGCTCGGTGCTCAAGGCGACCCTCGTGACCGTCGCGATCGGCATCGTGGCCTACTACGCCACCTACGGCATCCTGCGCAGCACGCCCTCGGCGCTGCTGATCGCCGGCCTCGGCGTGATCCTGGTGCTCGTGGCCATCCTCGTGGGCCGCCTGCTCGGCGGCTTCTCCAAGAGCGCGGCCGTGTCCGCCTCGCTGGTGACCGCCCTGATCATGGGCGTGTCCATCGTGGCCGAGCACGTCATGAACTACTGGCCCGCCTTCCTGCGGGCCAAGCCGCGTCCGATCTCCACGATCGGCTCGGGCACGCCCAACATGGAGGGCCACTTCTGGGTGCTCTTCCTGGACCGCGGCGCGCAGCTGCTGCTGCCCACCATCCTGCTGACCATCATCTCGGTGGCCACCTACTCGCGGTACACCCGCTCCTCCATGCTCGAGGTCTCGCGCCAGGACTACATCCGCACCGCGCGCGCCAAGGGCCTGTCGGAGCGCCAGGTGATCCTGAAGCACGCGTTCCGCAACTCGCTGATCCCCATCACCACGATCATGGCCTTCGACTTCGCCGGCCTGATCGGCGGCGCCGTGATCACGGAGCAGGTGTTCGGCTGGAAGGGCATGGGCGAGCTGTTCGCCACCGGCCTCAACCAGGTGGATCCCATGCCCGTCATGGCGTTCTTCCTCGTGACCGGCACCGCCGCCGTGCTGATGAACCTCGTGGCGGACGTGCTCTACGCCGTCCTCGACCCCCGGATTCGAGTGTGAGCCAGATGACGACCAACAACTCCTCGACGTCGGGCACCCAGCTCGACGAGCAGCAGATCTTCGACCTCGCGGAGGCCGAGGACGCCAAGCTCCGCGCCAAGGCCGGGAAGTCCTATTCGCAGGGCGCCCTGGTCCGCAAGCGCTTCCTCCACCACAAGGCCGCGATGGCCTCCGTGATCGTCCTCGTGTTCATCACGGTGATGGCGTTCACGTCCATCGGCTTCGCCGGCATCCCCGGCTGGTGGGACAAGTCCTACCTCGCCGCCGCCACCGTGGTGGACGGCGGCCGGCCCACCCTCTCGCTCGTGCCGCAGTTCCTCGGCGGCGAGGGCATCCGATGGGGCGAGCACCCCTTCGGCCAGGACTCCACGGGCAAGGACTACTTCGCCCTGGTGATGCGCGGCACCCAGCAGTCCATGATCATCGCGGCCATCGTGGGCCTGCTCTCCACGGTGATCGGCGCCGTCATCGGCGCCGTGTCCGGCTACTTCGGCGGCTGGATCGACTCGGTGCTGATGCGCCTGACCGACCTGATCATCGTCATCCCGCTGCTCGTGCTGGCGGCCGTGCTCGGCAAGATGGCCAGCGGCGCGAACATGGGCATCCTCCCGCTCGCGCTCGTGCTCGGCCTGGTGACCTGGACGTCGCTGGCCCGTCTCGTGCGCGGCGAGGTCCTCTCCCTGCGCGAGAAGGAGTTCGTGGCGGCCGCCGTCGCCATGGGCGCCAAGCCGGGCCGCGTGATCGGCAAGCACCTGCTGCCGAACACCATCGGCGTGATCGTGGTCAACGCGACGTTCGCGATCGCCGGCGCCGTGCTGCTGGAGACCTCGCTCTCCTTCCTCGGCTTCGGCGTGAAGGCCCCGGACTCGTCCCTGGGCCTGCTCATCAGCCTCTACCAGAACTCCTTCACCACCCGTCCGTGGCTGTTCTGGTGGCCGGGCATGATCATCCTGGCCATCGCCCTGTCCGTGAACTTCCTGGGCGACGGCCTGCGCGACGCCTTCGATCCGCGTCAGGGCGCGGCGGCGGGCCGCAAGCGCGGCCTGTTCGGCCGC
>QFNC01000039.1 GCA_003240695.1 Pseudoxanthomonas suwonensis
CTGCCGTTCACCGCCACGCTGGCGATCATCGCCTCGATGGCCATGGCCGGGGTGCCGCTGCTGAACGGGTTCCTGTCCAAGGAGATGTTCCTGGCCGAAACCCTGGCGGTGGATGGACGCCAGGCGCAGCTGGCCATTGCCGGCGCGGCGCTGCTGGCCAGCGTGTTCGCCGTGGCCTACAGCCTGCGTTTCGTGCACGACACCTTCTTCGGCCGCATGCCCGACGCCCTGCGCCAACGCGACATCCACGAGCCGGTGCGCTGGATGAAGATCCCGGTGGAAATCCTGGTGGTGGCCTGCCTGCTGGTAGGCATGGCACCGGCTTGGACCATCGCCCCGGTGCTGGAGGCCGGCGTGCGCGGCACACTGGGCGCCGCCGCGCCCGACTACAGCCTGGCGCTGTGGCACGGCATCAATGCACCGCTGCTGATGAGCATCGCCGGCATGCTCGGTGGTATCGCGCTGTATTTCGGTCTGCGCCGACTGCTGGACATCCACGTGGTGATCGTGCGCTCGCCGTTCGGCCGGCTGTTCACCGCGAATGTGGAAGCGCTGTTCGTGCTGGCACAGCGATTCACCGCCTGGGTGGCCGGTGGCGGCCTGCGGCGCAGTCTGTTCTGGCTCCTGATCGTGTGTCTGGTGGTGGGTGCATTGCCGTTCGCGGGGCGCCTGGATGCGGCGGCCGCGCTTGCCGCGGCGACCCAGCCGATGCCCTGGGCAGGATGGATGATCTGGCTGGTCTTGGTGTTCACGGCGCTGGCCGCGGTGGCGCTGCGCGAGCAGCGTTTCACCGCGCTGGTGATCCTGGGCGCGACCGGCACCATGGTCAGTCTCGTGTTCGCGCTGTTGTCCGCCCCGGATCTGGCACTGACCCAGATCCTGGTGGAAATGGTCACGCTGACGCTGCTGATGATGGCGTTGAACTATCTGCCCGAGCGTGCGCGCGAGCCCTCGCGGCTGCCGCGCCGCATGCGCGATGCCGCCATCGCGGTGGCGGCCGGGCTGGCACTGGCGATGGCCGCCTTTGCCATCATGACGCGCCCGCAGCACACCATCGCCGGCGAACTGCTGGCCCGCTCGCTGCCGGAAGGACACGGTCGCAACGTGGTCAACGTGATCCTGGTGGATTTCCGCGGCTTCGACACGTTCGGTGAAATCATGGTGTTCGCGGTGGCCGGTCTGGTGGTGCACGCGCTGCTGAAATGGGCCCGGCTCACTCCCGACGTTGCCGCCGAGGGTCCGCCAGCCCGCTTCCCGATGCCGGCCGACATCACCCAGCTGCTGTTCCCGGTCACCCTGGCGGTGTCGCTCTTCCTGTTCCTGCGCGGCCACAACGCGCCGGGCGGAGGCTTCATCGCCGGGCTGGCCATCGCCGTGCCGGTGCTGATCAAGTACGTGCTGGAAGGCGCGCGCGCGGTGGAGGCCAGCTTCGGCTTCGACTACCTGCGCGGCATGGCCATCGGCATGCTGGTCGCGGTGGCGGGCGGGCTGGGCTCGCTGCTGTTCGGCCTGCCGTTCCTGACCAGCGGCTACACCACGCTGGACCTGCCGGGCATCGCGTCGCTGTCGCTGGCCAGCGCCATGGTGTTCGATGCCGGCGTGTACATGGTGGTGTTCTGCTCGACGCTGCTGATGCTGTCCACCACCGGGACCGTGCACCACCGTGCACAGGCTGGCCATGCGGTTGCGCGGGAGTCGGCCTGATGGAATGGGCGATGGCCAGCGCGATCGGCATTCTCGGCGGCTGCGGCGTGTTCCTGCTGCTGCGCGCCCGCACCTTCGAGGTGATCCTGGGGCTGACCCTGCTGTCGTATGCCACCAATCTGCTGATTTTCGCGTCGGGCCGGCTGACGGCGGGCAAGCCACCGATCCTGCGCGATGGCGTGCCGGCCACGCTGGCCCACCACGCCGATCCGCTGCCGCAGGCGCTGGTGCTGACCGCCATCGTGATCTCCTTCGCCATGACCGCGATCATGGTGGTGGTGGCGATGCGCGAAAACAGCGACCTGCACAGTGACCACGTGGACGGCAGCGAGTCGGAAAGCCTGTGATGTCGCACCTGATCATCGCCCCGATCATCCTGCCGATCGCGATGGCGGCCGTGCTGCTGGTGCTGGAGCGGCGCCACGACAGCCGCTTGCTGCGCATCGCCTCGGCGCTGGGGGTCGGGGCGAACCTGCTGCTGGCGCTGGGTTTGGTCGTGCGGACGCTGGATGGCGAGATCGTGGCGTACCTGATGGGCGACTGGCCGGGACGCATCGGCATCGTGTTGATGGCCGACCGCTTGGGCAGCGGGCTGGTGGCGACCACCGCGCTGCTGGCCATTCCCTGCCTGCTGCACGCCATGGCCGGATGGGACCGGCGCGCACTGCATTTCCATTCGCTGTTCCACGTGCAGCTGGCCGGATTGAACGGCGCCTTTCTCACCGGCGACCTGTTCAACCTGTTCGTGTTCTTCGAAGTCCTGCTGATTGCCTCCTACGGATTGCTGCTCAGCGGCGCGCGCGGGCCGCGCATCCGTGCCGGCCTGCATTACGTGGTGTTCAACGTGGCCGCATCCACCGTGTTCCTGATCGCGCTGGCGCTGCTGTACGGCCAGCTGGGCACGCTGAACATGGCCTGGATGGCCCAGCGCATCGCCGCCTTTCCGCCCGACGATGCCGCCCTGCTGATCGCCGCCGGCGGGCTGCTGATGGTGGTGTTCTGTGCCAAGGCCGCGCTGCTGCCGCTGTACACCTGGCTGCCTGCGGCGTATTCACGCGCACCGGCTGCCGTGGCGGCCCTGTTCGTGATCATGACCAAGGTGGGTCTGTATGCCGTGCTGCGGGTGGGCACGCTGCTGTTCGGCGGCCAGGCCCAGTGGTTCGGCACGCTGACCTGGAACTGGCTGCTGCCGGCCGGCATCGTCACCGTGTGCCTGGCAGCGCTGGGGGTGATGGGAGCCACGCGCTTGCGCACCTCCATCGCCTACCTGGTGCTGGCGTCGGCCGGCATGCTGTTCATCGCCTTCGCGCTGCAGACACCCGCGGCCATCGCGGCCGGACTGTACTACCTGCCGCACAGCGTGTTCGTCACCGCCGCGCTGTTCCTGCTGGCCGACCTGATCAGCCGGGTGCGCGGCGATACCGGCGAATTGCTGCTGCACGTGGCACCGATCGCGCAGAAGACCCTGCTGGGCACGCTGTTCCTGGTGGCCGCCGTGTCGGTGGCCGGGCTGCCGCCGCTGTCGGGCTTCATCGGCAAGCTGTCGCTGCTGCAGGCCGTGCCCGAGGGCTCCCTGCGTTGGGTGTGGCCGGCCGTCCTGTTCAGCAGCCTGCTGACCATCGCCGGCCTGTCGCGGGTGGGCACGCGGCTGTTCTGGCGCGTTGACCATGAAGCCGTGCAGGCCGACCCGCCGGCAGTGCGAAGGCAGGAAGTCTGGGCGGTGCTGCTGCTGCTGGGCTATGGTGTGGCCATGACCATCGCCGCCGAACCGATCCTGGCACACGCCCGCAGCACCAGCGAGCAGCTGCTGCAGCCGGAAAGCTATCTGCATGCCGTGCAGGCCGCGCAATCGATCATCCGCGAGCCCTGACCATGCGCGAACTGAAACAGCGCTGGCTGCCTTCCATCCCGCAGAGTCTGGCCGTGTTCGCGGTGTGGCTGCTGCTGATGGACGGGCCGTCGGTGCTGAATCTGCTGACCGCCCTGCTGTTGGGCTGGTGCCTGCCGCTGTTGGCAGCCCGTTTCGACCGCGAACTGGCCAGCATCGGCAAGTTGCGGCACATTCCCTCGTTGGTCGCGCATCTGCTGGTGGACATCGTGAAGGCCAACGTGACCGTGGCCCTGCAGGTGCTCGGTCCCGTCCGCAGCCTGCGCTCGCATTTCGTCTGGATTCCGCTGGACTTGACCAACATCCATGCCATTTCCGCACTGGCCAGCATCATCAGCATCACCCCCGGTACCGTGTCCACCGCGTTGTCGCCGGATCGCCGGCATCTGCTCGTGCACTGCCTCAGCACTGCGGATCCGCAGCGGGTGGTCGACGCCATCAAGCAGCGCTACGAAGCGCCGCTGCGGGAGCTGTTCCCGTGATCGCGCTGGCGCTGGTGGCAGCGATGCACGCGGTCGGACTGGCGATGCTGCTCAGCCTGTGGCGGTTGCTGCGCGGCCCGGGATCGCCCGACCGCATCCTGGCGCTGGACACCCTCAACGTGACCACGGTCGCGCAGTTGCTTCTGGTCGGCATGTGGCGCAAGTCCGAAGTGCTGTTCGAAGCGGCGTTGATCATCGCGATGCTGGGCTTCTTCACCACGGTGGTGCTGTCCAAGTACGTGTTCCGCCGGGACATCGTGGAATGATGACCCAGCTGCTCGACGTGGTGGTGGTCTGCCTGCTGGCGATCAGCAGCCTGTTCATCCTGGTCGGTGCATTCGCGCTGATCAAGCTGCCGACGTTCTTCCAGCGCATCCACGGACCGACCAAGGCCAGCACCCTCGGCGTGGGCGGCATTCTGATCACCTCGATCCTGTACCACGCCATGGTCGGCAACAGCTTCCACCCGCGCGAACTGCTGATCACCCTGTTCCTGTTCATGACCGCGCCGATCAGCGCCTACATGATGGCCCGCGCCGCCTTCAGCCGCATCCAGCGTGCAGGCGGCGACGCATCCCTGCCACCGCCGCCACCCGGCATGGATGCGTCCGGGGGCGCATCCGGCAGCTCCCCCGCGCATTCCGAGACACAGGACGATGGGGCTCCATCACCCAGGCCCTGACCATCGGGCTCGCTCCACGCCGGCAAGCCGGTTTGCGTCCATCGTGCTCGCCCTGGCGACCATGCTCGCGAGCGGCTGCAATACCGGCTCCGATCCGGCATCCGCGCCATCGCACCGGCAAGGCACCGGGCCACTCCCGCGGCCCGACATCGGCGCTGCGGCAGCATTGATCCTGCAGCACGCCGGTCCGCATCGCCTGGTGTTGCTGGGAGAAAAGCACGGCACCGTGGAAGCGCCGCAATTGGCGCTGCAGCTGCTGGAGCACTGGTCCACCCAGGGAACGGCATGGCTGGCAATGGAAGTGTGGCAAGCCGATCAACCCCTGCTCGACGCCTATCTGCAGTTCGGCTGCGCAGATGCGCAACGGCTCGCCCTGCGCGCCGGCGCCTTCTGGACCATCGACCACGACCGGCACGACGGCCGTCGCAACGCAGCAGCGCTGGAACTGGTCGATGCCGTCTGCCGGTTGCGGTCCGCAGGCAATGACGTGCGCATCCTTGCATTCGATCCGGGGCCATATGGTGGCGACAATCATGCGCGTTCGCGGCAGATGGCAGATACGCTGCGCCAGCAATTCGCCAGCCTGCCCGCCAATGGCCGCCTGCTGGTGATTGCCGGCAACGTGCATGCCATGCGCGCGCGTCCACGCAATGCGCCCGTGCAGATGCAGATTCCGATGGGCCATCACCTGCTGGATCTGGATCCCTACAGCATTGATCTGCTGGCCCGCAGCGGCGCCTTCCAGGCGTGCCTGCCCTCCGGCTGCGGGCCGATGCCGGTCCAGCTTCCGCCGACCATCCGCAGCGGTCCGGTCAACGGGCCATACCATCTGCGCATCGTGCTGGACCGGTTCACCGTGGCAGCCCTGCTGGGCAGCAAGCCTTGATGCGGCCGCGCTTCAGGAACAGCCTTCCACGTAATCCACCTGCGGCGGCACGCCCACGCGCCATTCGGTGACCTTGCCTGCGGCGTCCACTTCGAAGATCAGCACGTTGGTCCCATTGGCGATGCGCAGGTAATGGCCATCGGTGTACTTGTGCGGCTGTTCCTCGATGTTGCCCGGATACAGCGCCTCGATGTCGGCACGGCTCATCCCGACCTTGCCGCCGCCCGGTGCCCGCAGGTCCGGGCTTTCCACGCTGTAGCGCACGAACTTGTCGTTCTCGAACATCAGCGCGAACTCGGCCGGCACTTTCACCCACGACGGACTGAGATGGAAACAGCTGCTGCCCTCCATCGGTGCGTCGCCCTTCAAGTCGGCACCCCCGGCCGCGCGCACCTGCGCTTCGCTCATGCCCAGTTTCATGGCGTCGTAACCGTCCCATGCCGCCAGATCGCGATCACCGTCGGGGCCCGCTTGCGGTGGCGGTGTCGCGGTGGCGGGAGCCGGCTCGACAGGCGCAGCCGCTGCTGGCGCATTGGGCGTGGATCCGTCCTCGGCGGCGACTGGCGTGTCGGTGGCGGTCGGCTGGCAAGCAGCCACTGCACAGGCCAGCGTGGCGGCCAGCAAGATCATCGTCATGCGCATGCGGCAACTCCGGTTCGGGACGCGCTGCAGGATGCCGTGCCTTGCATCAACACGGTGGAAAAAAGATGAATCGCCAGTTCACAGAGGCTGCACGCGCCCAGGCAACAAGGCGGAGAAACGGGGTACTGCAACCCTGTCGAGACGCACCGCCGTTCGCGCTGCGTGTGGCCGACGCCTTCAGGCGGCCCGTTCGCGGCGCGCGCGGGTCAGATGCACCAGCAGCAGCGAGACCGCCGCCGGGGTCACGCCCGGCGTGCGCTGCGCCTGGCCCACGGTTTCCGGACGCACCCGCTGCAGCTTCTGCAGCACTTCGTGTGACAGGCCGCGCACCGCGGCGAAGTCGAAGCCGTCGGGGATGGGAGTGTCTTCGTGACGGCGCGCGCGTTCGATCTCCTCGCGCTGGCGCTGCAGATAGCCGGAATACTTGGCTTCGATCTCCACCTGCTCGGCCACCGCGGCATCGGCCACGGGCGGACCCAGCTCGGGTACCTGCATCAGTCGGGCGTAATCCAGTTCCGGGCGGCGCAGCAGATCCATCAGGCTGCTTTCGCGGCTCAGGGTGATGCCCAGGTCGCGTTCCAGGGCCTGGCCGCGCGGGTTGTTCGGCGCGGCCCAGCTGGCCTGCAGACGCGCGCTTTCGCGCTCCACCGCCTCGCGCTTGCGTGAAAACGCGGCCCAGCGGACGTCGTCCACCAGTCCCAGTTCGCGGCCGATCGCAGTCAGGCGTGCATCGGCATTGTCCTCGCGCAGCTGTAGCCGGTATTCGGCGCGGCTGGTGAACATCCGGTAGGGCTCGGTGACCCCCTGCAGCACCAGATCATCCACCAGCACGCCCAGATAGGCCTGGTCGCGGCGCGGGGTCCAGGCATCCTGCCCGCGCACCTGGCGCGCGGCATTCAGCCCGGCCAGCAGGCCTTGCGCGGCGGCTTCCTCGTAACCGGTGGTGCCGTTGATCTGGCCGGCGAAGAACAGGCCGCCGACCGCGCGCGTTTCCAGCGAGGCCGTCAGCCCGCGCGGATCGAAATAGTCGTATTCGATGGCATAGCCGGGCCGGGTGATGTGCGCCTGCTCGAAGCCGGTGATCGAGCGCACCAGCGCCAGCTGCACGTCGAACGGCAGCGAGGTGCTGATGCCGTTGGGGTAGATCTCCATCACCCCCAGCCCTTCCGGCTCGACGAAGATCTGGTGGCTGGCCTTGTCGGCGAAGCGCACCACCTTGTCCTCGATGCTGGGGCAGTAGCGCGGACCCACGCCTTCGATCTGGCCCGAATACAGTGGCGAGCGGTGCAGCGCGTCGCGGATGATCCGGTGGGTGCGTTCGGTGGTGTGGGTGATCCAGCAGCTGACCTGCGCCGGGTGGTCGGCATGGCTGCCCTGGAACGAGAACACCGGACGCGGATCGTCGCCGGGCTGCTCGGTCATCCGCGCGTAGTCCAGGGTGCGGCCGTCGATGCGCGGCGGGGTACCGGTCTTCAGCCGGGCGACGCCGAACGCGCCCTCGCGCAGCCGCTGGGCCAGCGTGATCGACGGTGGATCGCCCATGCGGCCGGCCGCGAACTGGGTGTCGCCGATGTGCACCTTCCCGGCCAGGAAGGTGCCGGCGGTCAGCACCACGGCCGGCGCCAGGAAGCGCAGGCCGGTCTGGGTGATGACGCCATGCACGCGGTCGTTCTGGATGACCAGATCGTCCACCGCGGCCTGGAAAAGGGTCAGATTGGCCTGGGTTTCCACCGCGCGCCGGACGAAGGCCCGGTACAGCGAACGGTCCGCCTGGGCACGGGTAGCGCGCACCGCCGGGCCCTTGGAGGCGTTCAGGGTGCGCCACTGGATGCCGGCCGCATCCGCCGCGCGGGCCATCACCCCACCCAGCGCATCGATTTCCTTCACCAGATGGCCCTTGCCGATGCCGCCGATGGCCGGGTTGCAGCTCATCGCGCCGATGGTGTCGATGTTGTGCGTCAGCAGCAGGGTGCGGGCGCCGGTCCGGGCCGCTGCCAGCGCGGCCTCGGTGCCGGCATGGCCGCCGCCGATCACGATGACATCGAAACGGTCGAATGCGGAATCGGGGCAGGGCATGACGGAGACGGTCAGGAAGGGATGCGCAGGGGCCATTCTAGCGGGCCGGCCAGATCGCCTCAGGGCCATGGAGAAGTTGGCATGCTTTCTGCATTACCTACAGGGCACCCGATGTGACAAGCGCACACGCGTTGGCTGGACTGGAACGGGGGCTGGCCATTGTGTATGTCGGGGATGCCTGGGGGCCGGATGTCGGGGGACGTCCGGCCCCTTTTTCATGCCTGGAATGGCGGCATGCGGGCCCGAAGTGCTTGCAACGGCATCACGCCCATCCTGCGCACAGAGCCGACGCTGTGCGAGCAGGATGAAGTCGAGACGGGATGGCGGAGTGGTGCATCCGCAGGAAGGGCGCCGGCACGGGCGGGGCGTGGAACAGGGGGGATCCAGTGATCCCCGCCGGTGCCGACATGAACGGAGGCATTTCAAAGCGGACAAGCGGCGGAAACCGACGTTGCTTGTCAACTCATCGCTAGCATGCTGCCCATGCAGGGCAGATGCAAGCGGATTCAGGGCTCCGAACGTTGACGCAGTTCACGTTCCTGCATTCTGACCGGACGATTGCCCGTACGTTCACGCAGGACGGGCGTTTGGCGCACGGCGCGATCGTCGGATTGCATCTGCCGCACTGGGCGTTCTGTCCGCCAGGTGGGAGCGGCTGCCGGTGTCACGCGACTGGTGCCCGGCTGTGTCTGCGGCACCGGCATGCGCAACCCTGTGGGTGGACGCTCGGCATTGTTGCGGCGCAGCGTGTCCAGATCGCGCCATGGTGCCTTGCGGTCGCGGTTATTCCGGTCATGGTGATCATGGTCATGATCGCGATCCGGCCGCACGATCACGACCGGCGAGCGCGAGTAGTAGCCATTGTAGGGATAGCCGGAATACGGAGAGCCGCCGTAGGGATACCCATAGCCGCCGTAGTACCCGTAGCGCGACGGATATCCCGAATACACGCCGCCGTAATACCCGGATGGGCTGCGGTAGCGGTAGCCGCCGTAGCCATAGGCACCGCCCGGGTAACCGTAGCCCACGCCGCCGTAATACGAGCCGGACGATCGACCGCGGTAATAGTCGCCATAGCCATCGTTGCGATAGCCGTAATCGGTGGTGATGCAACCAGCCAGCAACGCGGCGGCCAGTGCAGGGATGAGCAATCGGATGGTTTTCATGGATCTCCCCCTCGTGCGGCTTTCCGGATCATGGCCGGTCTGCATGCGAGAATCCACTTCAGCCATTGAATCCGTGCTTAATCCAGCCGGTCCCGTTCGGGAAGCTGAATGAATACATCGCCATGGACCGTTCGCCACATGGCGCATGTCCTGTCAACCGAGGGTGTCTGCATGTCCCTGCGTGACCCGCCGCCGCTGCCCGACTTCGCCGACGTAGTGGCGGCCGCGGCCCGCATAGCCGGCCACGCACAGGTCACCCCGGTGCTGCACTCGCAGGGACTGGATGCACTGAGCGGCGCGCGCATCGTCTTCAAGTGCGAACAGCTGCAACGCGGCGGCGCATTCAAGTTCCGCGGGGCCTGCAATGCGGTACTGTCGCTGGACGACGCCGCAGCTGCCGGCGGTGTCGTGACCCACTCATCCGGCAACCATGGTGCTGCATTGGCATTGGCCGCCGGCGTGCGCGGGATTGCCTGCCATGTGGTGGTGCCGGAAGGCGCCGTGGCATCCAAATTGGCGGCCATCCAGGCCTATGGTGCGCAGTTGCATCGCTGCGAGGCCACCATGGCGGCGCGCGAGGCCACGTGTCGACGCGTGCAGCAGCAGACCGGCGCGGTGTTGATCCATCCCTATGCCGACGCGCGGGTGATCGCCGGGCAGGGGACAGCTGCGCTGGAGCTGCTGGGCCAATGCCGCGAGCTGGACGCGGTCGTGGTACCGATCGGCGGTGGCGGACTGGCCGCCGGCACGGCCATCGCCGCTGCGGCCTTGGCCCCGGGTGTTCCGGTCTATGCCGCCGAACCGGCGGGTGCCGCCGATGCCGCCGCGTCGCTGGCCAGTGGCCACGTGCGCGGCGATATCGTTCCACACACGCTGTGCGACGGCCTGCGGGCCACCGTGGGCGAACCGAATCTGGCCCTGCTGCAGCGGCACGGGGTGCAGGTGCTGCTGGTGGAGGATGCCTGTACCGTGCAGGCGATGCGGCTGTTCGCGCAGCGCTGCAAGCAGCTGATCGAGCCTTCCTCGGCCATCGCGCTGGCGACGGTGCTGGCCCATCCGCAGCACTTCGCCGGCCGACGCGTCGGGATGATTTTGTCCGGCGGCAACGTGGACCTGGATGCACCGATGCCCTGGAATGCGGTACAAAGCACGCCATGACTCCGATGCCTTCCGACCAGCTCTCCCCGCGCGAGCGCGCCGCCGCACTCGTCCATCGCTACTACATGGCCTACAACAACGGCGACCGGCCGGGGATGCTGGCGCTGCTCACCGACGACGTGGCCCACGACATCAACCAGGGCCCGCGTGAATCCGGGCGCGGGGCATTCGCCGCCTTCCTGCAGCACATGGACGCGCGTTACCGCGAGAACCTGCGCGAAGTGGTGATCCTGGTCAGCGACGATGGCCTGCGCGCCGCTGCCGAATACGTGGTGCATGGCGAATACGTGGCCACCGATACCGGCCTGCCCGAAGCCAGCGGGCAGCATTACGCCCTGCCGGGCGGAGCTTTCTTCGGCATCCGTTTCGATGACGCCGGTGAGCCGCAGATCAGCCGGGTCAGCAGCTACTACAACCTGGAGCAGTGGCGGCAGCAGGTCGCCCCGGGCAGCTGACCCTGCCCGTGCGCCGCAACCCGGTGCATGCATGAACGCTCCGGCTGCCGGCTGGCCGCGCCGGGCATGGATGATCGCGCTGCTCATCGTTCTTGCGCTGGCCCTTCTCGGCCTGCGTGGCATCTGGGATCCGGACGAAGGCCGCTACACCAATGTTGCACTGGTGATGCTGGACAGCGGCGACTGGCTCAACCCGCGCCGCAATCACGAAGTCGGGCACTGGACCAAGCCGCCCCTGACCTACTGGGCGATCGCCGCCAGCGTGGGCGTGTTCGGTCCCAGCCCATGGGCGGCACGGCTGCCCGGCGCACTGGCGTATCTGCTGTGCACTTGGCTGACGTGGCGCATCGCGCGGCGGCTGGTGCCGGAGCGTGCCGATGCGGCGGGGGTGGCATTTGCCACCATGCTGCTGCCCTTCGGCGCGTCGCAACTGGTCACCACCGACATGCTGCTGACGGCCTGCGACACGCTGGCCCTGTGGGCATTCGTGGAAGCACGTTTCGGCAGCGGCCGCCATCCGCTGCGCTGGAGTGCATTGCTGTGGGTCGGGCTGGCGATGGCGTTCCTGACCAAGGGTCCACCCGGACTGCTGCCGCTGCTGCCGATGCTGGTGTTCGGCCTGCTGGTGCCGCGTCGGCAGGGGCGGCATCTGTTCGATCTGGCCGGGCTGCTGGTATTCGCGCTGCTGGCACTGCCGTGGTACGTGGCGGTGATCCACGGCCATCCGGGCCTGTTCGCCTATTTCATCGGCGATGAAGTGGTGAACCGCATCACCACCGACGAATTCGGCCGTCACGGCGAATGGTACGGCTGGTTGGAAATCTACCTGCCCACGCTGCTGATCGGCACGCTGCCCTGGACGCCGAGCCTGTGGCGCAGCCTGCGCCTGCTGCCAATGGGCTTGCGGCGCTGGCGTGACATGGAAACGCGGCGCAGCGATGCCGCATCGGTATTCATCGCGCTGTGGTGGCTGCTGCCGCTGCTGGTGTTCTGCCTGTCGCGCTCGCGCATGCCGCTGTACCTGCTGCCGTTGTTTCCGGCGCTGGCGCTGCAGGTGGCGCGGCAATGGGCGATCGAAGGTCGCCAGCTGCCGCGCTGGCCGTGGCTTGCCGGCTGGTGTGCGCTGTTGCTGGGCTTGCAGGTGGCCGCAGCCCACTGGCCCACCCACAAGAATGCCGCCGACTGGGCCGACGCCATCCGCCAGCGACACCCGCAGCCGGTGCGCGAGGTGGTCTTCGTGGACGACATGGCCCGCTACGGCCTGCATCTGCATCTGGGCACGCAGATCGAGAAGGTGTCGTTGCAGCCGTTGCCGCCGCACACCGGGTTCGGCGAACGCGCCTACGATTCCGATCTGGCCTTCGAACTGGCCGAAGGCGAGGCCGATGTGGTCTGGATCACCCGGCAGGCGGCATGGCAGCAGGTGCAGGGCCAGCTGCAGCAACGCGGCTTCCACGGCCAGGCGCTGGGTGCGCCCTATCGCGACCGGATCATTTTCACGGTGCAGCCGCTTGCAGGCCCTGATCCAGCAGCAGGCGGATGACCGCCACCCGTTCGGACTGCGGCTGCCCGCCCAGCACGCCCAGCATCTGCCGGAACGACTGGCAGCGCTGCGCATCGGCCGCGTCGGCACCGAATCCGGCCACGAAGCCGTCGTGCAGCATTGCGCCGCGGGCGATATTGGATTTCAGCAATTGCAGGGCTTCCCCCTGATCGTAGCCGCCGCGTTGCCCACCACCCTGCAGCGCCGCAGCCAGCACGTCGCCCAAAGCGGTCACCAGCGCCTGCTGCGCCTGCGGCGACACCTGCTCGGCGGCGCGCCGCCAGCCATCCATGCGCCGATCGGCACCCGGTGCGAACAGCGCGCACAACACCTGCGCATCCTGCGGGTCCTGCGAGGCCGCTTGCAGGGCCAGATACAGGCCGTCGATCTGCGCATCGGGGGTCTGCCGCAGCAGGTCCTGCGCGGCGGTGAACAGCACGGACGGATCGAATGTCAGCGCGGGTGCGGGCTGCTGGCCCATGGCCGGCGTGGTGCACAGCGCGGCGATGCTCAACACGATCGGATGAATCAGGCGCATGGCGGGGATCGAAATGGGGAATGCATGCAGGATAGGCGCAGCGTGCCTGCGCATGCCTGAACGGGGGGGTGGGTCACGACGCACGCCGCAACCGGATTGACGTTGTCGAGCACACAGACCACATCGCCAACACCATACGACTGGTGCCAGAATGGCAAAGGCCGTCTGTGCGGCAGATAGTCCAGCGTGCCATGCAATGCCTTGGCCAGCTGGATGAGGGCGTCCAGTGTGGGTTGCACCGTCCCTGCCTCGTAGCGCCTGGTCTGGTTCACATGGATGCTGGCCGCGTCCAACATAGCGCTCTGGGGCGTGTCGGCGGCAAATGGCTGCTGTACTATCTGCGCGACGACCATTTGGGGCGACCGGAAGTGGAGACCAACCAGGCCCATCAGCATGTGTGGCTGGGCGGCGAACCGGTGGCGATGGTGCGCAACGGGCAGGTGTACCAGCGGCACAACGACCATCTGGGTCGCCCGGAACTGGTGACCGATGCCAGCCGCAACGTGGCGTGGTCGGCGCAGGACTACGGTTTCAGCCGGCACGTGACCGCCGACGCCATCGGCGGACTGAACTTGGGTTTTCCGGGCCAGTATTTCGATGCCGAATCCGGCCTGTGGTACAACGGCCACCGCTACTACGACGCCCGCATCGGCGCCTACACCCAGTCGGACCCGATCGGGCTGGCGGGCGGGGTGAACACGTATGCCTATGTCGGGGGGAATCCGGTTGGGTTGAGTGATCCTCTAGGACTTCAGTCCAAGTGGAGTCTTGGGATTTCCGGAAAGTTGCAAGCAGGTATACCTCAAATAGGATTTATTGGGGGTGGTGTTGGTGGAGGCGTATCGCTCGGAGTTAATGTGCCGAGGAACCTGTCCGATTTAGGCTGCTATCAGCTTTTCTTGGAGGTAAACGCACATGCTGCCGGTGGAGTGGGCGCGTTTGCAGGTATTGGGTTTACCGGCAGCGTTTCGGAATCGAGTGGGCCAATCGAGAACGGCGAAACAAGTGCCGGCATGGTGTTTGATGGAAATGTTGGGTGGGGTGCAGGGGGAGGTATATCGGGCACCGCCAAAGGGAGCATTGTAAATCCAAGAGACTGGATGAATCCGGTTAACGGCCTGAGTGGTGGCGCAGGCAGGATCGGTGCCGCCTATGGGGCGGCCGTTAGGGAAGGTCTGATCAAAGCGCTCTGATGCTTGGATTTCAGCGCCAAGGCGTCTGATCGATCTGGATATGATCACTTTTGCGCCATTTCTGGCGGTTTGCGACGGGTTTCCCCGTCCACCAGGCG
>QFNC01000101.1 GCA_003240695.1 Pseudoxanthomonas suwonensis
CGACTGGCAGACCAGCAGTCCGCTCTGGGCCTGACGAGGCTGTGTCGGAAGTTGAACCCTAGAGGTTGTTCGGCTACGGAACGCGGTGGAATTCCGGTTCAACGTGTGATCAGCACACTCGATCGTTGATCCGAGATCGCCCCGGTCGCCTCGTCATCAAGGGTCGGGCCAGTGGCGTTTCGAAGGGTGGTCGCCTTCGGCGAACGTGCTGCACGCGCTCCTCTCATCGCTGGTGTCAGGGGAGGTGGCCGCCCATGTCACCCATCATCGTGCGTGGTCTCGATGAGCACGTGAAGCAACAGCTCTCAGCCCAGGCGAAGGAGCACGGGCGGTCCATGGAGGCCGAGGTTCGCGACATCCTGACGAAGGCCGCCCGACGGCCGCACATCGGCATGGCTCTGCTGTCCGTGGCGCGGGAAGCCGGTGGGGTTGATGAGCTGCCGATTCCGACGCGCGATGACGTCGCAAGTGCGTCGAACTCGTGGACCGTGGAATGCGGACGCGTGAAGCGTCATTCGATCGAGGTCCTCGTCCACCAAGAGCTCCCTGAGGCCGATCTGCGTGGGCTTCGACAGCTCTTCGAAAGTGACTATCTCAAGGGGTTCGGAGAGTCGGATCCGCAACAGCACTACGGCTACGCATCACATGATGTCCACATCATGGCGCGAATCGAAGGTCGCGTCGTCGGCCATGTGGGATGGGCGCCCGCGAGAGTGACAGGGGCGCCGCGAGGGTGCAAGCTCTCGAAGCAGGCCTCGATGCGGCCATCAGTGACCGGCGGGCGCGGATCCTCCGCGCCGAAATGAAGTACTTGGGAGTCGAACCTTCACCAGTCATCGGCAACGCGAAGGTGGTGACCCCGTCTGCTCGTCCGCGGTCGCTTCGGTGAACTGTGGAGCAGGTTCACTAGGATTGAGCTATGAGTACGTTCGAATCACCTGCTGGATGGACGCGCCGGTCTGTCCTCGGGGGGTTGCTGACGGTCCCGGTCGCCGGGCTGGTGAACGGGTGCGCACCAACCAGCACGAACGAGCACGGAGGTTCGGACGGGCGAATCGCCCTTGTGTACCGCGGCCCCGCAGGGTGCGCAGGATGCTCGGAGGTTCTTGCAGAGCGGCTGTCCCGACCACCGCTTGGCCTGGACGTTGCGTTTATCGGCCCACACGAACAGGTCCCTCTCGAAGCGAGTGCCCTATCTGGAGCCACCCTCTACGCTCAGCCAGGCGGCGGGGACGACATCAGTGGTGCGGCCCAGAGTTTTCCTGCGGATTTCATCCGCGGGCTACGTGACTATATTGCTACCGGTGGAAGCTACCTCGGAATCTGCATGGGCGCATATCTCGCCGGGAGCGAGGGCTTCGGTTTGCTTGATAATTCCGTTGAGGGGGAGGTAAATGTTCCCGGCTTCCCTGTGGAAGATAGCAGCGATCAAGTGGTGGCGGTCACGTGGGGTGAGACCTTGCGTTGGACCTATTTTCAAGAGGGTGCGCGGTTGCCAAGAGATGGTGCGGAGGAATATGCGCTCTATGAAACAGGCGATATCGCTGCCGCATATTATCGGTGCGGCGATGGAAATGTGGGCTTGATTGGGCCTCATCCGGAGGCAGACGTGACCTGGTTCGAGGACGCCGATCTCGCCGATCCCGACGGCGACGACTGGCAATATGCGCTGCCGCTCGTCAAGCGGATTCTCAGTTGATCGCTGGGAAGGCTACGTGCGGCACATCTGCCGAGATCAATCTACTGGTGGTGGCATGACCAACCGCACGGTGCTACGCCCTGACGGTGTCTCGATCGCGGTCACTGACCTCGGCGGCGATGGCCCCGTCGTCGTACTGCTGCACGGTCTCGCGGGGAGCTCGCGCGAGCTGCTGCCAACGGCGCAAGCGTTACCGGGATATCGGGTGCTACTCGTGGACCAGCGGGGGCACGGTGCGAGCACACGGCTTCCCACTGACCTGTCGCGCGATGCCTTCGTCGGAGACGTCGTCGCAGTGCTCGAGGAGCTCGTCCCTGGGCAGCGCGCGGTGCTCGTCGGGCAGTCGATGGGAGCCCATACCGCGTTCCTCGTCGCCGTGGCGCGCCCAGACCTGGTCAAAGGGCTCGTGATGCTGGAAGGGCATGTGAAGGGCAGCGATGATCCGGGCGAGGCCGCACAGCTCGGCAGGTATTTCGCGTCGTGGCCAGTGCCGTTCGAGGACGAGGCCGCGGCGAGAGAGTTCCTCGGCGGGGACGCGATCGTCGACGCCTGGGTGGCAGACTTCGAACTGACGGATCATGGCCTCGTCCCGCGCTTCGACGCCGCCGTCATGCAGCGCGTGATCGAGGCGGTGCACGAGCCTCGCTGGGACGAGTGGGAGGCTCTGACGGTCCCGACACTCGCGGTGTTCGCGAAGCATGGGATGTTCGGCAACGACGATCGGGAAGCATTGATCCGGCGCAGGTCCCAGACAGACAGGATTGATCTCGATGGCGGTAGCCATGACGCGCACCTCGACGCCTTCAATATGTGGATCGACGTGCTCAGTCGCTGGCTGGCCCGCGAGCGAATCAACGGGACGCACGCCAGTGGGCGCTGATGGTGCGCCGTGCCGGAACGTCATGACCAACTACACGTAGAGCGCCATGTCGACGTGCTGCCAGGCCCAGTACCCCGGAAGCATGTCTGAGACCGTCATGGCACCCGAGAAGCTCGCCCTGCGCGAGCTCCTCGCTGCGCGTTGTGTGGAGTTCCAGGTGCTCCTCGACGGGTACGATGCGACCAACCCGAGGCTGTTCGGGTCCGTTGCGCGGGGCACCGCGTCTGCCGGATCGGGCATCGACATCCTCGTCGAGATGGATCCCGCCGAGGGGAATGTTATGTCGCAGGACATCGGTGACAGTTCTGTATCAGGACATCGGTGACACTTCCGGGGCTCTTGGTGGTGACACTTCGCCGGTGAAAATGGGCGGT
>QFNC01000012.1 GCA_003240695.1 Pseudoxanthomonas suwonensis
TATCTGCTGTGCGCCAGGCTGAAGCATCTGCCTCGCAATCCTTGGCTCGCTCAGAAGACGACATGATCAGGACGTTCCACACGAAACGGGACGGAGCCGTTTTTTGACAAGGAACCTGCAACTCTTTCAACAACTCCAAGCGTGGCCTTTACGGCAGCTCCAACTTTGCCTCCATAGCCTACGGTTCCAACTTCCACCGCCGCCATGACTTTGTTTCCGGCACTCGCGTTCATTCCTTTGTCGGAAATCTGGCTTACTCCCTCTGCGCCAAAGACATCCCAAGTTGCTCTTAATGCCGCCCATCCTGCGCAACTTACAGCGCTACACCCCTGCGCGCCATTGTCGATCGTTTCCCCGACCGACTGCCTTCCATCCGGATCCGTGAACCTGTACGGATTGTTGTTCGCATACCAGTAGCGGTTGAAATTGGCCCCGGTGCCGGAGTGTGCGGTGACCGGATCGACGGAGAGGAACCTGCCGATGCCGGGATCGTAATAGCGCTGAACAAAGCGACCCGACGCGCTCCTGCGCCGCCGACGGTGTGCAGCCTTGATGCGGTACAGCTTCGCGCTGGTCAACGCCCCCGACACGCCTGTTCGACCTCGCAAAAAAAAATGCTTTGATGCGCCTTTTTGCCCGTGTTCCGGCGCTGCGTCAAGCCCGGGTGAACACCCGTTGCCCACATCAGCGACAGGCGCGCAGCATCAGATCGATGCTGGGCGATCGTTCGGGCATCCTAGTACGGACTGGGTTCAGCCGCAAGACAGGTTTTGCCAGTCAAGTCGGGTGCAGGTCCTCACTCTCCCGAATCGCCCTCATCCGCATCGAACACCCCCAATCCCGCATCCGTATCCGCATCCGCTGCTGCATCCTCCGTTTTCTCCACAGCCGTGTCCATCCAGATGGTCCGTACCGGTCCGGGTTTCGCGGCGGCCGGCAATCCAGCCTGCGCCTCGGCCAGCAGCTGTTCGCGCCGCGCCGATGGTACCTGCTGCCAGTGGCAATCCTGCAGCGCGCCTTCCAGTGCGTACAACAATGAGCTGCTGGGTTTGAATCCGGCACGCCTGATGCGCAGCCAGGCTTCCACTGGCCCCACGGCGGCCAGGTCCTCGCGGGTGCGCAGGCCCACCTGGCGCAGCCAGGCAGCCGATTTCGGGCCGATGTTGCGCAGGCCGGGCGAGGCGCGGCTCATCCCAGCGCTGCCATGTAGGCCGCGGCCACGGCTTCGATGCCGCGCTGATCATCCATGGTGAAGCGTGCGGGCAGCGGACTGTCCAGATCCAGTACGCCAAACAGGCGGCCATCGGCATGCAGCAGTGGCACCACCAGCTCCGAGCGCGAGGCCGCATCGCAGGCGATGTGCCCCGGAAACGCGTGCACGTCCTCCACCCGTTGCGTGTGGCGAGTGCGCGCCGCCGCGCCGCACACGCCGCGGTCCAGCGGAATGCGCACGCAGGCGGGCAGCCCCTGGAACGGACCCACCACCAGTTCGGTGCCGTCGAACAGGTAGAAACCCGCCCAGTTCAGATCCGGCAATTGATGGAACAGCAACGCCGACAGATTGGCGGCATTGGCAATGGGATCGCGTTCGTCGGCGAGCAGCGCGCGCGCCTGTTGCAGCAGTTGCGCGTACTGCTGCGACGGGCTGCCGCTTAAACTGGAGGAATGAAACATGACGGCAGTGTAGCAATGCAAGCGGCCCCTGCAGCGGCCGTGTATGTCACCGGGACCGATACCGGCATCGGCAAGACCGTGGCCAGCGTGGCGCTGCTGCATGCGCTGCGCGGGCACGGATGTCGCGCGGTGGGGATGAAGCCGGTGGCCAGCGGCTGCGCGCGCGATGCCGCCGGCCAGTGGCGCAACGAGGATGCCTTGGCGCTGCAAGCGGCCAGCCAGCCGCGCCCGGCGTATGCGCAGGTGAATCCGTATGCGTTGCCGTTGCCGCTGGCGCCGGAACTGGCTGCGGCCGATGCCGGCGTGCGCATCGACATGCCGGAACTCACGCAGGCCTTCGCGCAGCTGCAGGCGCAGGCCGATGCGGTGGTGGTGGAAGGCGTGGGCGGCTGGCTGGCGCCGCTGTCGGCCACGCTGGAACAGGTCGATCTGGTGCGCGATTGGCAGTTGCCGGTGTTGCTGGTGGTGGGATTGCGACTGGGCTGCATCAATCATGCGCGATTGACTGCGCAGGCCATCCAGGCCGACGGCTGTCGTCTGCTGGGCTGGATCGGCACCACGCTGGAGCCGCGGATGCCCGCCAGCGATGCCGTGTTGCAGATCCTGCAGCGGCATCTGCCGGTGCCGTGCTGGGGCGTGCTGCCATTCGGCAGCCATGAGGATGCGGCTTCCGCGGCAGCCGTGCTGCAGCCGGCCGTGGCCGGTTGGTTGGCAGCGATGGCGCAGGTCGAAGCGACATCACGATGATCATGAACCGGACGCACCCGAACAACGTCCGCGCATGAAAAAACCCGGCACGGGGCCGGGCTTTTTCATTGCGAACGCGTTCGACTTAGTTGGCGGCCTTGCCGGCAGCCTTGGTGGCCTTTTCCACCTCGGCCTTGGCCTGGGCGGTGGCCGATTCGAACTGGCCCTTGGCGATCTGCCCGATCGATTCGTTGGCGTTCATCGCGTTGCCCAGCACTTCCTGGGTGGCGCCGATGCTGCGCTCCAGGTTTTCGCGGGCCACCTGCACGCCCTTCGGCCACAGGCTCTTCACGGCGTCCATATCGCGGGCTTCGACCAGTTCGCCCCAGAAGGAGAAGGCGGCATTGGCGTTGTCTTCCAGGGTGGCCAGCTGCACGTGGAAGGCCTTTTCGACCTGCTGCAGGGCGATGCGGTTGATCTGGGCGGCGGCGTCGGCAAACTGGCGGGTCGCGGCGCCGAACTGCTCGTTGTAGTACTGGGTGTTCATGGCGGAGGTCTCCGTTGGATCGGCGGAATGCCGGTTTTGTGCGGCGCAGCATAGCAAAGGATTTGCTGCATTGCAACAAGATCGATCGACACCACGGATCGGATCCGTTCAGGCACTGCGATTCATCAATCGATGGCCTGCGAGGGCCCGTGATAGCGGCAACCCGAGGTGCAGGTTTCGTGCACGGCCACCTCGCTCAACCCGGGCAGGCGCGGCTGCAGGCGCTCCCAGATCCACATCGCCAGACGCTCGCTGGTGGGATTCTCCAGGCCGGGGATGTCGTTCAGATAATGATGATCCAGCTGCTCGTACAGCGGCTGGAACGCGACCTTGAGATCGGCAAAGTCCATCACCCAGCCACTGTGCTGGCCGACCGGGCCACTGGCATGGATCTCCACGCGGAACGAATGCCCGTGCAGGCGGCTGCATTTGTGGCCGTCCGGTACGTGGGGCAACCGGTGCGCGGCTTCGAGAGTGAACACTTTGAAGATGCTGGCAGTCATGGCGGCAAGGGTACCGCGATGCGGCATCGCAGGCCTACGCTTCCCCGGAATCGGCTGCTGCAAACAGATCGCCCGTGTGCGGTTGCGCGCGTGGCTGTGATGCAGGGCGCGGCCTGCGTTCGGCAGCCTGCTGGCGGTGGGTCTGCTCGGCCAGCGACTTGAAGCGGTTTTCGTGCTGCTGCCACAGCACGGTGCCTTGCGCAGCGATCGGGGCCTCGTTTTCGGTGGCCAGGTCGGGAATGGTGGAGAAGGGGATGCGCATCGGCGCGGCCTGCTGGTCGAACGCCTGCCGTGCCGCCCCGGAGTACAGCGCCTGGCTGCCGAAGCGGGCATTCACCTGGTCCAGCAACTGGCTGATGGCCTTGCCATGCTGGCGCTGTGCCATCAATTCGCCGGTCACCGCGCCGCGGGCCTGCAGTCCGACCAGGGTGACGGCCACGGCCAGGGGCGGATGCCGGGCCGCTGACGTCCCCCCAGCCGCTGGCTGCAGAGATTCCAGTGCTTCGCCCAGCAGCTGCAGCAGGGTGGGCGTGTCGTCCAGCGGGGCGAAGTGCAGGTCGCGTTCGAAACGCTCCTCGCGGCCGACGAACCGCACCCGGATGGCCATGCCCGAGGCCACGAAGCCCTCGCGCCGCAGCCGCATCGCCGCCTTGGTCAGCAACTTGAACAGCACCGAGCGCATGCCGGAAAAGCTGCGCAACTCCGGACCCAGCACGTGCGAATGGCCGATCGACGCACGTTCGTGGCGGCGCTCCGGTAGTTCGTGGCCACGCAGCTGCAGCCAGAAGCGCTCGCCCTCCACGCTCCCCCAGGCGCGGCGCAGCTGCTCGCGGCTGGCGGCGCACAGCTGCGGCACGCTGCGGATGCCGTGGCGCATCAGCCGTTCTTCCATCGACCGGCCGATGCCGCAGAAATCGCGCAACTGCAGGTCGTGCAGCACATGCGGCAGGTCGTGCGCCTCGATCACGGTCAGGCCGTCGGGCTTGTGCATGTCCGAGGCGGTCTTGGCCAGAAAGCGGTTGGGCGCGATGCCGATGGAGCAGCGGATCGCCGGGCTGAAGCCCAGATCCGCCAGCCGCTGCTTGATGGATCGCGCGATAGCCACGGCGTTGTCGCGCTGGCGCTCGCGGCCGATCAGCCAGCACGGCACTTCGTCGATGGAATCGGCCTGGCCGTGCGGCACGCAATCCTCGATGGCCTGCATCAGGCGATGGTGGATCTCCACATAACGGGCCGGCCGCGCCAGCAGCAGGGCGATGTCGGGGCATTTGTCCCGCGCCTCGCGCACGCTGGTCCCGGTCTTGATGCCGAGGCGTTTGGCCGGATAACTGGCAGCCAGGCAGCAGGTGGTGTCGGCGGCGACCGGCACCACCGCCACCGGCCGATCGATCAGCTCCGGTCGGTCGTATTGCTCGACCGAGGCGAAGTACGAATCGAAATCGACGAACAGGCAGCGCAGGGTCATGGCGATGGACACGGACGGACCGCGACAGTGTGCCCCCGTGCTGTCTCAGCAGGCGGCACAATGCTGAACGCACGTCAGGTCACGGACGTTCCCAGTCTGCCACCGGCCCGGGCACGATCCTGAACAGCGGATTGCAGGCCACGGCTTCGATCGTGCCCAGCTGCGGCAGCCAGTCCGGACTGCGCTGGACCACTTTCTTGTGCAGATGCCGCCATTCGAAGGCGAGCTGGCCGTCGCTCACCGCGATCGGTTCAACGGCATGCACCGGTCCGATCTTGACGCGATCGAACCGGTAGCCGCGCGCCTCGGCTTGCAGATACAGCGTGTGCAGATAGGCGTTGATGCTGCGTTTCGGCTGCGGATGCCGCTGGAAGCGCAACAGCTGCGGATGCTGCCGGTAGCCGCGGGTCCGGCCGCCCAGCACCGCCTTGGCCAGCAGCGCCTCGCGCCAGCCGGCGATCAGCGCCGCCCGGTCCAGCAGACGCGGATGCAGCGACCACAGTCTCATGCGGATGTGGCCTGCCGCACGCCGATGCCGCTCACACCGCCATCGGTTCGCTGAAGGCCTCCGGCTCGCCGTCCTGCTTGAATGCGTCGACCGGAATGCAACTGCAGAACACGTTCTTGTCCCCGTACACGTTGTCCACGCGCGCCACCGGCGGCCAGTATTTCTGCTGCTTCAGCGTCGGCAGCGGGAATACCGCCAGTTCGCGGCTGTAGCCGTGCGTCCAATCGGCCGCTGCCGCCTGCACCGCGGTATGCGGTGCGTGCTTGAGCGGATTGTCCTCGCGATCGAGCTCGCCTTTTTCGACCATGCGGATTTCCTCCCGGATCTGGATCATCGCGTCGCAGAAACGGTCCAGTTCGTGCTGCGATTCGGATTCGGTCGGTTCCACCATCAGCGTGCCGGCCACCGGAAAGCTCAGCGTCGGCGCATGGAAACCGAAATCGATCAGGCGCTTGGCCACGTCCTCGGCGCTGATGCCGGTGGCGTCCTTGATCGGACGCAGGTCGAGAATGCATTCGTGCGCCACCATGCCGTTGCGGCCGGTGTACAGCGTCCTGTAATGCGGCGCGAGTTTCCGCGCGATGTAATTGGCACTGAGTAGCGCCACTTGCGTGGCCTTCTTCAGGCCGGCTGCGCCCATCATCGTGATGTACATCCAGCTGATCGGCAGGATCGAGGCCGAGCCGTAGGTCGCGGCGCTGACCATGCCGCCGCTGCCGACCGCATCGGTCTTGAAGCCGTTGTCGGTCGCCGCCTTCGGCAGGAACGGCGCCAGGTGCGATTTCACCGCGCACGGGCCCACGCCGGGACCACCACCGCCGTGCGGAATGCAGAAGGTCTTGTGCAGATTGAGATGCGAGACATCCGAACCCCATTTTCCGGGCTTGGCCACGCCGACCAATGCATTCATGTTGGCGCCATCGGTATACACCTGACCGCCGTTGGCATGCACGATCTCGCAGATCTCCACCACCGCTTCCTCGAACACCCCGTGCGTGGAAGGATAGGTGATCATGATCGCGGCCAGCGTGTCCCTGTGTTTCTCCGCCTTGGCGCGCAGGTCGTCGACATCGACATTGCCATTCCTGTCGCATTGCACCACCACCACGCGCATGCCGCACAGTTGCGCGGACGCCGGATTGGTGCCGTGCGCGGATTCGGGAATGAGGCAGACATCGCGCCGCGATTCGCCGCGCGAGGCATGGTAGGCGCGAATGGCCAGCAGACCCGCATATTCGCCCTGCGCGCCGGAATTGGGCTGCAGGCTGACCGCATCGTAGCCGGTGATTTCGACCAGCATTTTCTCCAGGCCATCGATCAGTTCGCGATAGCCCTCGGCCTGGTCGGCCGGCGCGAACGGATGGATGTTGGCGAATTCCGGCCAGGTGACCGGAATCATTTCCGCAGTGGCGTTGAGCTTCATCGTGCAGCTGCCCAGCGGGATCATGGTGCGATCCATCGCCAGGTCCTTGTCGGCCAGCGAGCGCATGTAGCGCAGCAGCTCGTGTTCGCTGTGATGGGTGTTGAATACCGGATGGGTCAGGTATTCCGAGCTGCGCAGCAGTCCGTCGGGAATCAGCGATTCCGCACTGGCATCGAGCGCGTCGATCGACGGCCGCTTCGCGTCATCGCCGCCGAAGATCGTCCACAGCAGCTCGATGTCGGCGCGGGTGGTGGTTTCATCCAGCGAGATGCAGACATAATCGTCCCATGCCCGGCGCAGGTTGACGCCGTGCGCAACCGCACGCTCGATCAGGGCTTGCGCCTTGTCGTCCACCTTCAGGCAGATCGTGTCGAAGGCGGAATTGTGGTGATGGCGAT
Organism: Pseudoxanthomonas suwonensis; assembly: GCA_003240695.1. GTDB lineage: Bacteria > Pseudomonadota > Gammaproteobacteria > Xanthomonadales > Xanthomonadaceae > Pseudoxanthomonas_B > Pseudoxanthomonas_B suwonensis_A. The sequence goes on from QFNC01000012.1 coordinate 7,206, forward strand.
CGAAGCCCAGTTCGGCCAGGCCGGCCGACAGGATCGACGTCATCCGATGCACGCGTTGCGCGATTTTCCTCAACCCCTCCGGACCGTGGTAGACGGCATACATCGAGGCCAGTACCGCCAGCAGCACCTGGGCGGTGCAGATGTTCGATGTGGCCTTTTCGCGGCGGATGTGCTGTTCGCGGGTCTGCAGGGTCAGGCGGTAGGCGGTATTGCCTTGGGCATCCACCGACACGCCGATCAGCCGGCCCGGCATGTTGCGCTTGTAGGCATCGCGGCAGGCCATGAAACCCGCGTGCGGTCCGCCGAAACCGAACGGCACGCCGAAGCGCTGGGTATTGCCGACGACGATGTCGGCACCCATTTCGCCGGGCGATTTCAGCAGCGTCAGCGCCAGCAGATCGGTGGCGAATATCGCCAGTGCGCCGTTGGCGTGGATGCTGTCGCAGTCCTTCGACCAATCGGCCAGCCAGCCGCTGGAAGCCGGGTAGGAGATCAGCACGCCGAAGAAATCACCCTTGTCGAGCGCGGCTTTCCATTCATCGGGACCGTTGGCCAGTGCGATGTCGATGTCGAGTGGTTCGGCGCGTGTGCGCAGCACCTCGATGGTCTGCGGATGGGTGTCGCCGGCCACCAGAAACGTGTTCGACTTGTTCTTCGCCGAGCGCTTGGCCAGCGTCATCGCTTCCGCCGCGGCGGTGGCTTCGTCCAGCAGCGAGGCGCTGGCGATTTCCATGCCGGTGAGGTCGGTGCACATGGTCTGGAAGTTGATCAGCGCTTCCATGCGGCCCTGCGAGATCTCGGCCTGGTAGGGGGTGTAGGCGGTGTACCAGGCGGGGTTTTCCAGGATGTTGCGCAGGATCGCGTTCGGCATGTGGGTGCCGTAGTAGCCCTGGCCGATGAAGCTGCGGAAGACCTTGTTCTTCCTGGCGATGGCGCGGATCTTCGCCAGCGCATCCACTTCGCTCATCGCTCCGGGCAGATCGAGGGCGATGCCGCTGCGGATCCTGCCCGGCACGATCGCCTCGGTCATCGCGTCCAGCGAATCGTGGCCGACCAGTTTCAGCATCGCCGCGATCTCGGCATCGTTGGGGCCGATGTGGCGGGCGACGAAGGCGTCGTGGTCTTCGAGGGCGGACAGCGGGACTTGATTCGACATGCGGGCATCCGGCAGCGCGGCGCATGGCCGCGGGAAAGACTCGCCCCTCTGTCCTTCTGCCTGAGAGTTTGGACGATGCGTCGTCTTGCCCCTTCGGCGCCGGCCTGCGCACGGGCGCGGCCGATCTCTCCAGAGTGTTGTTCGCGCGATGGTACCGGGCCTGAGCGATTCCGGGCAGTTGCGCCTTCGGCAGCCGGCTGCCCGGCTTCTCCCATCGCTCGCGCAGTATATACGCCATGCGCGGCTATGATGCCGGCCCATGACGCCCCCATCCGTTCCCCGTGCGCTGGCGCCGGTGCTGGCCGCGCTGGCCATGATCGGCCCGTTCACCATCGACACGCTGTTCCCGGCCTTTCCGGCAATCGGTGCGCAGTTCGGCGCCGACACCCTGGCCATGCAGCAGAGCATCAGCGTGTATCTGCTGGCCTATGCGGTGATGAGCATCGTGCACGGACCGCTGTCGGATGCACTGGGGCGGCGACGTGTGATCCTGGGCGGGCTGCTGGTGTTCGCTGCGGCTTCCGCCGGCTGCGCCATGGCCACCAGCCTGCCGATGCTGCTGGCATTCCGCGCGCTGCAGGGCCTGTCGGCCGGCGTGGGCATTATCGTGGGGCGGGCGGTGATCCGCGACGTGCTGGCAGGCGACGCGGCGCAACGGCTGATGAGCCACGTGTCGATGATCTTCGGGGTGGCCCCGGCCATCGCGCCGCTGATCGGCGCGTGGCTGTTGGGGCATGGCCGCTGGCCGCTGATCTTCTGGTTTCTGGTGGCCTTCGCACTGGCCGTGCTGGTCGCCGTGTGGATGCTGCTGCCCGAAACCCACCCGCCAACACGGCGTCAGCCGCTACGGGTGCCAAGCCTGTTGCGGGGCTACGCGCGCATGCTCGGCAATGGCCGTTTCGTGCGCCTGGCGCTGGCCGGGGGGCTCAATTTCGCGGCCCTGTTCCTGTACATCGCTTCGGCCCCTGCATTGGTGCTGGAGCATCTGCAGCTGGGCCCGGATGGCTTCGGTTGGTTCTTCATCCCCATGATCAGCGGGATGATGCTGGGCGCGTTCGTGTCCGGGCGGATGGCCGGGCGCGTGGCCACCGTGCTGCAGGTGCGCATCGGTTTTGCCTGCTGCATCGCCGCGGCGGCGATCAACATGGTTTACCACACGCTGGTGGTGCCGCCGGCGGTGCTGCCGACGGTGCTGCCGATCCTGCTCAATGCCTTCGGCATCGCGCTGGTGTTCCCGATTCTCACGCTGGTGATCCTGGATCTGTATCCGGAGGCGCGCGGCGCCGCATCATCCCTGCAGATGTTCGTGGGCCTGCTGCTGAACACGCTGATGGCCGGCGTGGTATCGCCCTGGCTCAGTCACGACCTGAAGTGGCTGTCGCTGGCGGCGGGCGTGCTGAGCCTGCTGGCCTGGCTCATCTGGCGGCTGGAACACATGCAGCGGCCGCGCGGACCCGGTGGCTACTACGAAGCCGTGGGCCTGGAGCCGATCGACGAGCTGTGATCGGCTCCGGATGGCCGCGCATTGCCGCAAAGGATCAGCTGCCCGGATTCCAGCCGCACTGCCTGCCCTGGTTCTGCTGCTTCAGCCAGCCCTGCAACGGCGCGAAGTATTCCAGCACCGCGCTACCGTCCATTTTGTCGCTGCCGGTCATCTCCTTCATGGTCTGCTGCCATGGCTGGCTGGAGCCGCGCGACAGCATCGCCCAGAACTTCTCGCCGGCGGCCTTGTTGCCGTAGAAATTGCAGGTGTGCAGCGGACCGGTGTGGCCGGCCGCATCGCACAGCGCCTTGTACATCTGGAACTGCAGGATGTGCGACAGGAAATAGCGGGTGTACGGGGTGTTGCCGGGCACGTGGTACTTGGCACCCGGGTCGAAGAAGGATTCCCCGCGCGCGGTGACCGGTGCCACGCCCTGGTAACGCGCCTTCAGCTGCCACCAGGCGGTGTTGTACTGCTCCGGCTTGATCGAACCGTCGAACACGCCCCAGCGCCAGCGGTCGATCATCAGTCCGAACGGCATGAACGACACCTTGGCCAGCGCCATGCGCATCTGCGAGTTGATCAGCGCCTCGTTGCTCGGCGTCTGCTCGCCCACCAGATTGATGGAACGCAGGTAGTCGGGCGTCATCGACAGCACGATGACATCGCCGATGGCCTCGTGGAAACCGTCGTGCGCGCCGGTCTGGAACAGCGGCGGCAGCCGGTTGTAGGCCAGGTAGTAGTACACGTGGCCCAGCTCGTGGTAGATGGTGGTGAAGTCTTCCTCGTTCGGCTTGATGCACATCTTGGTGCGCACGTCGCCGGCCATGTTCATGTCCCAGGCGCTGGCGTGGCACACCACGTCGCGGTCGCGCGGCTTGATGAACTGGGTGCGTTCCCAGTAGTTGGCCGGCAGTTTCGGCATCGCCAGCGAAGTGTAGAAATCCTGCGCCCGTTCGGTCATCTGCCGGGCCGTGGCCAGCTGCGCGGCGCGCTCGGCCTCTTCGCCGCGCTCGTTCACCGGCAACTTGGACTGACGCGCGGTCTCGGCGCTGTACAGGTCGCGGTACTGCTGCTCCAGCGCCGCGGTCACGTTCAGGTCGCCCACGCCCGGGTACGGCTGCAGGATGTCCCACAGGTTGCCCCAGTCCTGCTGCCACATGTTGCCCATCAGGTGCGCCGGCAGCAGGCCGTTCACCGAGCCCTTGCCGGGATACTTGGCTTCCAGCTTGCTGCGGGTGTAGCAGTGCAGATCCTCGTACAACGGCTTGACCTGGTTCCACAGGCGGTCGGTTTCGGCGGCGATTTCCGCCGGCGACATGTCGTAGCCGGAGCGCCACATCTCGCCGGTGTCGGCAAAGCCCAAGTCGCGGGCGCCTTCGTTCGCCAGTTCGGCAAAGCGCATGTAGTCCTGACGCATCGGCACGGCCACGCTGTGCCAGCCCTGCCAGGCGTCCAGCTGCGCGTCGTAGTCGCGGCTGTTGCGCAGCACGTCTTCCAGTTCGCCCAGCTGCCGGCACTGGCGGTTCGCGCCGTCGCCCTTGCAGTAGCTGCCGGAGCCATACATGCCTTCCATGCGCGTGGCCAGGCGGGTCAGCTCGGCCAGGTGCTCGGGGTTCTTCGGTGGCGGCATGGCGGCGCCCTGCTTCAGCAGGGTGATGGCGCGGGCGGTGTCGGCCGACATCGGCTTGCCTTCGAACCGGCGCGACTGCTCGATCCAGTCGTTCAATTTCGCCAGATAGCGCTCGTTGGCCTTGGCGGCGATCAGCTGGCTGTCGTCGTTGATGTAGGTGGAGGACAGCCACTGCGCCGAGGTCACTTCCGGATACATCGCCTTCATCTCGGCATTCACCCGGGCAATGAACTGGTCGGCGGTTTCGTTGGCCGGCACGCTGCCGGCGGCATCGGACGCGGAACGGTTGGCGGCCTGGCAGGCGGACAGGCTGATCAGGCTGGTCACGGCCAGCGCGAGCACGGTTTGGCGGCAGAACATGGGCTTCCCTCGAAGAGGCGCTGGGCCGGAATGGAACCGGGAATTCTAGTGGATCGCACGCGAGGCGGTTCTGCTGCGGTGCAGTAGACTGCATGATTCGACCGACAGGGACACCGATGACTTCCGTCCAACGGGGCGTGCTGCTGGGGCTGGGCGCCTATGCCGCGTATTCGGTCAGCGATGCCTTCATCAAGTTGCTGCATGGCAGCGTGCCGCTGTTCCAGCTGCTGTTCCTGGGTGCGGCACTGGGTTTGCTGGCATTGCCATTGGTCAAGCGCGACGGCGAGCGCTGGTCGGACGTGTGGCGGCCGCGGCGCAAGGCCATCTGGTGGCTGCGGGTGCTGGCCGGGGTGGTGAACAGCCTGGGGGCGCTGGTGGCTTTCACCCATCTGCCGATGGCCGAAGCCTTCGCGCTGATCTTTCTCATGCCGCTGTTCGTCACCCTGCTGTCGGTGCTGGTGCTGCGCGAACACGTGGGCTGGCGGCGCTGGAGTGCAGTCGTGCTGGGCTTTGCCGGCGTGCTGGTGGTGCTGCGCCCGGGCCTGCGCGAATTGCACTGGGGGCATGCCGGCGCCATCACGTGCGGGCTGGCGGGCGCCTGCGGGGTCATCCTGATGCGCAAGGCCGGCAACGCCGAATCGCGGCTGACGCTGTACAGCAATCACCTGGTCGGCAACGTGCTGATCGCCGCCGTGGCCATGCTGCCGGACATGGTCTGGCTGACGCCGCAGCAATGGGCCTGGGTGCTGGGCTACGGGCTGCTGTCGGCGCTGGGCGGCGTGTTGCTGATGCAGGCCACCCTGCAGACCGCGGTGAACCACGTCGCACCCACCCAATACAGCCAGATGCTCTGGGCGGTGCTGCTGGGACGCTGGCTGTTCCAGGACCGGCTGGATGCGCTGGCCTGGCTGGGCATCGGCATCATCGTCGGTACCGGGCTGTTCACCCTCATCCGCGAGGAACACGTGACCGGCTGGTGGCATCGCATCCGCATGCTGCTGCCGAATCAGTGATCGGTTGTCCATGCGCTGCGAGGACGGCCTCATGGATGACCGATGAAGACCCGCTGCCGGAAGTGACGCGGCGCTTCCAGTTCGGTGACGATGAAATCGTCGACCTCGTCGCACTGGATCTGCGACAACTGCAGTTGCGGCGGGCTGCTGGTGTGCGCCTGCAGCGGTCCGCTGACCGGCTTGTCGGAAAACGGCGCCGGACGCACGACGGTCCAGTCCAGATCGCTGCCTGCAATCAGGGCTTCCTGCCGGTTCTTGTCGTCGTACATGCGCTGGTGAACAACGGGAAGATGATCCGGTTGTCTAGCATGCCGCCGTGCCCGCGACTGTCGCCGGCACCGACGCCAGTCACGGCGACCAGGCGCCGCACGCCTTCATCGCGCATGGCCTGGATCATCGCGGCAGTGGCATCCCAAAAGACCGTGGTGGCACGCAGCGAATGCACGCCCAGGGCGAATACCACGGCATCGACGCCGACATGGAATGCGGTCATGCGCGCCGCATCGGCGGGCTCGAAGACATGCAGCTCGGGCTTGCCCTGCCAGCGCGCCAGCCTGTCGCCGAGAACCGCGATCCGGCAAGGATGTTCGCTCATCTGCACTTGCTCCGGGTACGCCAATGCATCATGCCGCAGCGGCAGACGGCTGGATCAAGCGCCGTTGCGCATCCACCAGGCCGCGCGCCTGCAGCTCCTGCCAGGCATCGTCTGCATCGTGCTCGGCATAGGCCAGCGCGCAGCCCAGGCGGAAGGTATAGCCCCAGGCGTCCATGTCCGCAGCGATGCGCTGGCGGCCGACGCCGGGCAGGGCATCGGCCAGCAGCAGCTGCAGCACGCACACCGCATCCTCCTCGGCGATGGAATCGGTGGCGTCGGTGTGCACCAGCGCACGCCGTTCGGGCGGCAGCACGATGAGATGGCCGGCCTCGTGCAGCAGCGAATGCACCGGCGTATCGACACGAGCGTATACCGTGGTGCCGATCAGGCCGGCTTCGCACTCACCCCAGTAGCTGCCGGGGATCGGCTCGCCGTCCGGCACGGCGGACAGGGTCAGGCCGTACCGGACCAGCAGGTCGGCGGCATCGGCCCAGCGGATGTCGGCCAGGCGCAGCACGTCGGCGGTTGCCGGCACGTCAGCGGGGGACGGCATCGCGCAGGACCGCTGCCACCATCAGCCTGCAGCGGAACGCGCGTCCGGCAGGGCCACGGAAATGTCCAGCACGTCGTGCTCGCCGTCCTTGATCACGTCCACCTTCACCGCATCCACGTCCACGTTCACGTACTTGCGGATCACTTCCAGCAGCTCGCGCTGCAGCAGCGGCAGATAGTCCGGGCCGCCGCGGGTGGACCGTTCCTGCGCGATGATGATCTGCAGGCGGTTCTTGGCGGTTTCGGCGGTGGTGGACTTGGCTTTCAGGAAATCGAACAGGCCCATGGTCGTCAGCCTCCGAACAGTTTGCTGAAGAAGCCTTTCTTCTCGGCCTGGACGAAGCGCATCGGCCGTTCCTCGCCCAGCAGGCGGGCCACGGCGTCGTCGTAGGCCTGGCCGGCCGGCGACAATTCGGTCAGAATCACCGGTTCGCCCTTGTTGGAGGCGTTCAGCACGTCGCCTGATTCGGGGATCACGCCGATGGTCTTCAGGCCCAGCACTTCTTCCACGTCCTTCACGCTGAGCATCTCGCCGCTGTCCACCCGCGACGGGTTGTAGCGGGTCAGCAGCAGGTGTTCCTTCAGCCGCTGGCCGCTTTCGGCGCGGCGGGTCTTGGAGGACAACAGGCCCAGGATGCGGTCGGAGTCGCGCACCGACGACACCTCCGGATTCACCACCACCACCGCCTGGTCGGCGAAGTACATGGCGAGGAAGGCGCCCTTCTCGATGCCGGCCGGCGAGTCGCAGATGATGTACTCGAAGCCGTCGGCGTCCAGGTCGCGCAGCACCTTCTCCACGCCTTCCAGAGTCAGCGCGTCCTTGTCGCGGGTCTGCGAGGCGGCCAGCACGTACAGGGTGTCGAAGCGCTTGTCCTTGATCAGCGCCTGCTTCAGCGAGGCCTCGCCCTGCACCACGTTCACGAAGTCGTACACCACGCGGCGCTCGCAGCCCATGATCAGGTCCAGGTTGCGCAGGCCCACGTCGAAATCGATCACCGCCACGCGTTTGCCGCGCCGGGCCAGTCCGGTGGCGATGCTGGCGCTGGTGGTGGTCTTGCCCACGCCGCCCTTGCCCGAGGTGACTACGATGATTTCAGCCAATGTCGTTCTCCAACAGAAAGAAACCACTGCCAGAGGCAGTGCGGGGGAAGGGTCAATACAGTTGCGCGAACTTCAGTTCGTCGCGTTCCAGCCACACCTGCACCGGTTTTCCGTGCAGCTGCGCCGGGATGTCGTCGAGCACCTTGTAGTGCCCGGCAATGGCCACCAGTTCGGCATGGAACTCGCGGCAGAAGATGCGCGCGCGTTCGTGTCCCTGCGCGCCGGCCAGGGCGCGTCCGCGCAGCGGACCGTACACGTGGATCGAGCCGTCGGCGATCACCTCGGCGCCTGCGCCCACGGCGGTCAGCACGGTCAGGTCGCGCCCATCGGCATACAGTTGCTGGCCCGAACGCACCGGCGCGGTCTGGATCAGGCCAGGACGCGTCTCGCCGCCGGTTGCCGGCGCAGCGACCGGGGCAGGGGGCGCGGCCGGTGCAGGCGCGCTGTCGCCTGCAGCCGATGATGTGTTGGGGTTGCCGTACTGTTCGCGAAACTTGGCCAGCAGCGGCAGGCCCAATTCCGTGGCCAGGCGTGCATTCTCGGCGGCGCCGTAGGCCAGCGCCACCGGCAGCACGCCGGCATCGCGCAGGGCGAGCATCAGGCTGGCGGCGGTTTCGCGGTCGGGCAGCTGCGACAGTGCCCCGAAATCCACCACCACGGCGGCACGCGCGAACAGGTTCGGCGCGCGCTGCACGCGCTCGCGCATTTCCCCGGCCAACCGGTCGATGTCCAGCGTGCGGATGCGCAGGTTGGCGATGCCGACCTGCCCGATCTTCAACTCGCCGGCCTGTTCCAGGCTGGCGTCGGCCACGGGGGCGGGACTCATGCGCCGGTTCCTGCCAGCGGGACCGGCTGATCCTGCGTCGCTGCGTGTGCGGTGGCCGTGCGCGGCCGCTGTATCCAGTGCACGTCCGGCAGATCGGCGCCGTAGGTCTCGCGGACCCAGGGATAGCTGCACATCGGCTTCATCAGCATGGCGGCGCGCAGATCGGTTTCGGGCATGGCATGCTGGCCGACCTCGCGGAAGCCGAAGCTGCCATGGAACAGCAGCACCATGTCGGTGCCGCTGTCCAGGAACACCTCGCAGGCGAGTTGCGGATGACGCAGGTCCGCGTAGCTCTGCACATCGGCGTAGAACGCGCGGCCCATGCCGCCGCCACGGCGACGGCTGGCCACCACGATGCGGTCGATGTAGAAGAAGTCCGGGTAGCGCTCGCGGAACCAGCGAAAATTGCTGCTGTCGTGCTCCGACTCCGGCCCGAAACCGACCAGGAAGCCGGCCAGATTGCCATCGCGTTCGGCGACGCGGAAATAGTCGGCAGTGTCATGGAAGCGGCGGATGCGGGCGGCATCCAGCGGCAGGATGGCCGGGCCGGCGGCATTGTTCAGGGCCAGGATGGAATCCAGCTCGTGCTCGCGCACGTCGCGGATGGCGATCGGCATGCAGCTCTCACTCCGTGGCGGATCAATGACGAAAAACCCGTGCGCAGCAACGCACACGGGCACATTATTGCATGGCTCGCTTGGTCCCACTGGAGCATTGCAGCATGACCTCCGGCCTGCGCACGGGTGCGGTTCAGGGCCTACCATGCCGGAATGAGCGAGCGTTTCACCCCGACCCAACTGCTGCGGTTCGCCGGCCTGTTCATCTGGGCCACGATCGGTCTGCCGCTGTGGCTGCTCAGCCATGCCCAACCCGGCGATGCAAGCGGAGGAGATCTCCCGCAGCCTGCCGAAGCCATCGGCTTCGAGCCTTGGGTGGTCTGGCTGGTGGCCGGCGCCAGCTACGCCTGGCTGACCCGGGCGCTGGGCGTGCGCCAGACGCGCTGGGCGGACTACGTGCTGCTGGCCGTGCTGGTGGCGAGCGCTGTCAGCCTGAGCCACTTCACCGCCAGCGGCCTGGGCAGTCTGCTGCTGATGGTCGCTGCCTGCGTGTTGCCCTGGCTGCTGCCGCTGTCGCTGGGCGTGGCCGTGCTGGCGATCAGCGAACTGGTGATCGTGCCGGTGTACATGCGCGGCGTGGGCATGTCGCTGGTCGAAGCACTGATGCAGGCGATGGTGTACTTGGGCGTGACCGGGTTCGTGTTCGCGACCAGCCTGGTGGCGCGGCAGCAGGCGCATGCGCGGGAGGAACAGCGCCGTTTGAATGCCGAACTGCGCGCCACCCGCGCGCTGCTGGCCGAAAGCGTGCGCGTGAACGAACGCACCCGCATCGCCCGCGAACTGCACGACCTGCTGGGGCATCATCTCACCGCGCTCAGCATGAACCTGGAAGTGGCCGGGCACCTGACCCAGGGCTCCGCCCAGGAACACGTGACCCAGGCGCACACGCTGGCCAAGCTGCTGCTGTCGGACGTGCGCGAGGCGGTCAGCCAGCTGCGCGACAGCGACGCGATCGACATGGCCGCGTCGCTGCGGTTGCTGGCCGGCAACGTGCCGAATCTGGACATCGACATGACCATGCCGGATCCCTTCACCCTCGACGACGCCGAGCTGGCGCACGTGATCCTGCGCTGCACCCAGGAAATCATCACCAATACCATCCGCCACGCCCAGGCCACGTCGCTGCGGCTGCACTACGTCCGCGATGCCGACGGCATCGGCCTGCAGGCCCGCGATGATGGCCGCGGCAGTGCGGAAGTGCCATCCGGCAATGGCCTGCGCGGCATGCGCGAGCGCGTGCAGGCGCGTGGCGGGCGGATGACCGTCGACACCAGTCCCGGCGCCGGCTTCGCGCTGGCGTTGTGGATTCCCCATGCGCCGATGCCGGCGGTGACCGCCGTTCCGGCACCCACACGCCCTGCGGGGCAGGAGGCTTCATGATCCGCGTCTGCATCGTCGACGACCAGACCCTGGTGCGTCAGGGCGTCCGCTCGCTGCTGGCGCTGGCCGAGGGCATCGAGGTGGTGGCCGAAGCCAGCGACGGCCGTGAGGCACTGACAGTGATCCCCGAATCCCGGCCGGACGTGGTGCTGATGGACATGCGCATGCCGGCCATGTCGGGGCTGGAGGCGATCCAGGCGCTGGCCCGGATCGGACTGCTGCCGCCCACCATCATCCTGACCACCTTCGACGACGACGATCTGGTGCTGGCCGGCATCAAGGCCGGTGCCAAGGGCTATCTGCTGAAGGACGTGTCGCTGGAGCAGCTGGTCGGCGCCATCCAGACGGTGGCCGGTGGGGGCTCGCTGGTGCAGCCGGCGGTGACCCAGCGGCTGCTGACCGGGCTGGAAAACCTGCGCACCGGCTTCGTCAGCCTGGAGCAGCCGGATCCGCTGACCGAGCGCGAAACCGAGATCCTGCGGCTGATGGCATCGGGTTTTTCCAACAAGGAGATCGCCAATTCCCTGAACGTGGCCGAGGGCACCATCAAGAACCACGTGTCCAACATTCTCAGCAAGCTTGGCGTGCGCGATCGCACCCGGGCGGTGCTGAAGGCGTTCGAGTTGAAGCTGGTCTGAGCCGACCGGTCCTGCCGATAACCGGTGACGGCTGCGTGCAGGCCGCGTGACAGCGGGATGACGGCAGCGGCTGCCGGTTGGCGGACATCTCGCCGGTGGCGCCGCAACTTGCTACGATTGCCGATCTGTGTCCCCGGAACGGCCTTAAGCAGGTCGTGGAGAACTCCTGAATGATCCGTTTGATCGAGTTGTTGATTTCCATGGTCATCGTCGCGGCCGTGTTCCTGCTGGTCGCGATCGTGCTGCCCAGTTCGCGGCATCTGGAAGAGACGGTGGAAACCAACCGCAGGATGACGATCGTCTACGACACCCTGAACAGCTTCCACCGGTTCAAGGACTGGAGTCCGCTGGCCCTGCGCGACCCGAAGATACAGTTGGAGAAGTCCGGCCCGGAAGCTGGCAAGGGCGCGCGCCTGCAGTACACATCGACCGTGGACAGCATCGGCTCGGGAGCCTACGAAATCACCGATTCGGTGCCGGGCGATCACGTAGCCATGTCCATCGACAACCAGGCCCGTGGCGCCAACAAGCGCACCGAGTTCAAGCTGGAGCACACCGGCCGCAACAACCGCAACGTCAAGATCACCCAGACCTACGACGTGGACTACGGCTGGAACCTGCTGGGCCGCTACGCCGGCCTGTACGTCAGCAGCAACGTGGGCGATGACATGCAGCTGGGCCTGACCCGGCTGGTGAGCATGCTGGCGTCGGTGCCCAACGTGGATTACCGCATGGAAGGCAGCACGCTGACCGACCTGAAGATGGACCAGCGCCCGGCCGAAGACCTGCTGGTGGTGAATGCCGGCGCGGTGATGCGCGACAACGACGCCATCATGCAGTCGATGAAGCAGAACATGGAATGGATCAACCGCGCCATCGCGGCCAACAACCTGGAAGCGGCCGGCCCGATGCGCATCATCACCACCGAACTGAGCCGTGACCACTACACCTTCGACGTGGCCGTGCCGGTGCGCCGCAAGGGCGCCACGCCCGATGCCGCCAGTGCCGCGATGACCGACCTGAAGCTGAGCAGCCCGGTGACCTACCTGCGCAACGAACCCTCGCGCGTCGCCACGGCCAGGTTCACCGGACACATGGCGGGTCTGGAAAACGTGCGCAATGCCCTGCGTGCCTGGGCGATGACCCAGGGGGAGTCGCTGACCGACCGTCCCTACGAGATCTACACCGGCGGCATCGACAAGGCCTTCAGCCAGGACGGGGTTGGCGAATACCAGGTGATCTGGGCCGCACAGGGCTGATCGGCTCGTGCATTCCCGCCCGCGGGCTGCTCTGCACGACCTGGCGGGCGGTGACGCGCGCGGGTGACGTGAATCTGCGATCATGGCGACTTCTCTCCTCGTGAAGTCGTTGGCGTGCCGGTTCTTGGCAAGCAGTTCGGACGCTGCAGCAACGGCAACGCAGGTGCCCGTGGCGGGACGCTACCGCAGGCCGATTTCGCGCGTGACTGCGGTCGCTGGCTGCGTGGCGACGAGGTCGCGGCGCTCGTCGACGCCGCCTGAGTGTGTGTGCGTCGACACGTTATGATCGCTCGTGGCGGATGCGGCGATGATGCCGTGTCCGCTGCCGGTTTCAACAGCAGCACATCGGAGTGGATGGAATGAGGGATGATCCGTCACAGGCCAAGCCGCCGGGGTTGCCGCACTCCCTGCCCCCGCCGCTGATGCCGCGCGCTTCCACTGCAGCGCCGGAGCCGGCCACGCGCTGTGCCAACTGCGATCGACCCATCGATGGCGAGGCGCAACGCTACTGCCCGGCCTGCGGCCAACCCACGCCGGCGCAGCGCATCGGCTGGCGGTTTCTGGCTAGGGAAATCGCCAATGGCGTGCTGCCGGCGGATCGCGGCTTCGTGCACTCGTTGCTGCGGCTGTTCTGGAAGCCGGGGCACTTCATCCGCGGCTACATCCACGGCAGGCGCGCGGGCTTCACCAAGCCGCAGATCATGGTGACGATGACTGCCGCTATGCTGCTGCTGTGGAGCCGGTTCCTGCTTGGCAGCGATCCGTTTCCGGAGGTGGGCAACGCGTCCGGCGGCGCTGCCGCATTCGAGCAGGGCCTGACCCGCTGGGCGAACAGCAACTTCGCCGTGTTCAGCCTGTTGCTGCTGCCGGTGCAGGCGGCTGCATTCAGGCTGGTGTTCCCACGCACCGGTGGATTCAGCTACCCGGAATGGCTGGCGATCACCGCGCTGCTGATCGCGCAGGCCAACGTGCTGTGGGCGCTGCTGCTGCCGCTGCAGAAATGGATGCCGGGCGCCATGGCCATCATCACGCTGGTGATCGTCGGGTGCAACACGATCAGTCTGGTGCAGCTGTTCGATGTTCAGTCCGCGTGGAAGACTTTTTGGCGGTCTCTGGCCGGATACGCGCTGTACCTGCTGACCTACCTGCTGATCCTGAGCGTCATCACTGTGGTGGCAATGGCCGTGCTCGGATACCGCGCATGAGCAGCAGCGGCCTCCTCACCGGTGTCGGTCTACCGCGTCGCGAAGTGTGCCGTGCCGGCCGGCCTTGACCACGCCATCAGCAGCCAGTGAGGGCGGGAATCAGGCCGCTCCAGTTGCCTCCTTTCACGTCGACGTCGTAGATATTGCCTTCGGTTTCGACGTCCACCTCCTTGAACAGGCTCTTCTCGCGCGCGAGGGAATATTGCTGGGTTTCGTAGTAGTCGACCCTGCCACCATAGTTGCCATAACCGGAACCCGTATAGACGTCCCGGGACTTGCCCTGGTTGAACGCGTGCGTGACCATGATGAGGTACTTGCCGGGCTTGATTTCGGGGATGCGGAACCGCCCATTTTCATCGGTCTGCGAATCGATCCGGATATTCCAGACCTGCTCGGGAAGTCCTTCGTACTGCTTCTTCTTGTTCCTGGACTTCCATAGCTGGACCCACTCCTCCAGGTAGGCGGTGCGCGGGAACAGCCAGACGTCAGTGTTCCGGGCCGGATAGACCATGCCGTCGTACTTCGAGCAGACCTCGCCCTGGATCGTGGCGGTACCCCGCTCCAGCGCACTGCGTGCCTGAGCCTCGTCGAACGGTGATTTTGGCGTGAGAGCGATCGGCTTCGGCCTGGCGGCTTCATCCTGCTCGGCCATTGAAGGCACCACGCGAACCTGCGCATGGGCCGACAGACAAGGCAGCAGTGCGAGTATCAGGCAACAGGCGCGTTTCAAGTGCAATCGTCCCCAGTCTGGAGGCGCAATCGCACATCGGGATGCAATGGCGGTGAAGCCGCGCCATTCAACGATGGCGGTTGATCCGATCACGCAGCTCGCGGGCTGAATCGGCGGCGGCGTCGGCAAAACCGTCGCCGGATGCGGCATACAGAATGGCGCGCGAGACGTTGATCATCAGCCCGGTGCCGTCGGCGCTCGTGCCGTTGCGCACCACCGCTTCGACATCGCCGCCCTGCGTGCCGATGCCCGGCACCAACAAAGGCATGTCGCCGACGATGCCGCGGATGCTCTTCAAGGCTTCCGGATACGTGGCGCCGACAACCAGCGCGCAGTTGCCGCCGGCGTTCCAGTGCTGTGAGGCAACCGTGCGGGCGATGCGCTGGTACAGCGGCTCGCGATCGCCGGTTCCATCGGATACCAGCATGTCCTGGAAATCGCGCGCACCCGGGTTGCTGGTATGGCACAGGAAGATGCAGCCCCGGTCGTTGCGCTGCAGGAAAGGCTGGGCGGAATCGAACCCCATGTACGGGTTCAATGTCACCGCGTCCGCGCCGTAGCGGTCGAAGGCCTCCACCGCGTACTGCTCGGCGGTGCTGCCGATGTCGCCGCGCTTGGCATCCAGGATCACCGGCACGTCGGGATGGGCCGCGTTGAGATGGGCGATCAGCCGCTGAAGCTGGGCCTCGCCGGTGTTGTGCGCGGCGAAATGGGCGATCTGCGGCTTGAATGCGCAGGCGAATTCGGCAGTTGCATCGGCGATGGATGCGCAGAAAGCGAACAGGGCGTCCTCGTCGTCGACGAAGGCATCGGGAAATCGTGCCGGATCCGGATCCAGCCCGACGCACAGAAGGGTGTCGGCCTGGTGCCAGCGCTTGCGCAGTGTGTCGATGAATCCCATGTCGCATCCTCGCAGATGAGGACGCCCGCAGGCGCGGGCGTCGTGTGCATCACTTCAGCGCCTTGAAGCGCAGCCGTTTCGGCCCGGCATCGTCACCCATGCGGCGCTTCTTGTCTTCCTCGTATTCGCGGTAGTTGCCCTGGAAGAACTCAACGTGCGAGTCGCCTTCGAAAGCCAGGATGTGGGTGGCGATGCGGTCCAGGAACCAGCGATCGTGCGAAATCACGAAGGCGTTGCCGGGGAATTCCAGCAACGCGTCTTCCAGCGCGCGCAGGGTTTCCACGTCGAGGTCGTTGGACGGCTCGTCCAGCAGCAGCACGTTGCCGCCCTGCAGCAGGGTCTTGGCCAGGTGCAGGCGACCGCGCTCGCCGCCGGACAGGCTGCCCACCAGTTTCTGCTGGTCGGGGCCCTTGAAGTTGAAGCGGCCGATGTAGGCGCGCGACTGGATCTCGATGCCGTTGATGTTGAGGATGTCCAGCCCGCCCGACACTTCCTGGAACACGTTGTGGTCGCCTTCCAGCTTGTCGCGGCTCTGGTCCACGTAGGCCAGCTTGACCGTGGGGCCGAACTCGATGCTGCCCGAATCCGGCTTCTCCAGCCCCATGATCATCTTGAACAGGGTCGACTTGCCGGCGCCGTTGGGACCGATGATGCCGACGATGGCCCCCGGCGGCACCTGGAAGCTCAGGTCGTCGATCAGCAAGCGGTCGCCGAATTTCTTCGAGACGTTCTTGAACTCGATGACCTTGTTGCCCAGGCGCTCGCCCGGTGGGATGAAGATCTCGTTGGTTTCCTGCCGCTTCTGGTAGTCGACCGACTGCAGTTCCTCGA
This sequence comes from Pseudoxanthomonas suwonensis, assembly GCA_003240695.1. Classification (GTDB taxonomy): domain Bacteria; phylum Pseudomonadota; class Gammaproteobacteria; order Xanthomonadales; family Xanthomonadaceae; genus Pseudoxanthomonas_B; species Pseudoxanthomonas_B suwonensis_A. The sequence continues at coordinate 23,486 of QFNC01000012.1, forward strand.
TCCGGGACAGGCGCGCCTTGCCCTTGCTGCGACCGCCCTTGGCATTCTGCCGGGCCCATTCCAGTTCCTTCGCGATGGCTTTCTGGCGGGCCTTTTCCTGCGATTCCTCGCGCTTCAGGCGGTCTTCCTTCTGCACCAGCCACTCGGTGTAGTTGCCCTTCCACGGAATGCCGCGGCCGCGGTCCAGCTCCAGGATCCATTCCGCGGCGTTGTCCAGGAAGTAGCGGTCGTGGGTCACGGCGACCACGGTGCCCGGGTAGCGCTGCAGGAACTGTTCCAGCCACTCCACCGACTCGGCGTCGAGGTGGTTGGTGGGCTCGTCCAGCAGCAGCATGTCCGGCTTCTGCAGCAGCAGGCGGCACAGCGCCACGCGGCGCTTCTCGCCGCCGGACAGGTTGCCGATCTTCGCTTCCCACGGCGGCAGACGCAGCGCGTCGGCGGCCACTTCGAGCTGGTTCTCCAGCGTGTGCGCATCGCCGGCGGCCAGGATCGCCTCCAGCCGCTCCTGTTCCTTGGCCAGCGCGTCGAAATCGGCGCCCTCCTCGGCATAGGCTGCGTACACCTCGTCCAGGCGCTGCTGCGCGCTGAGCACGTCGCCCACGCCTTCCTCCACCGCCTGGCGCACGGTCATGTCCGGATCCAGCTGCGGCTCCTGCGGCAGGTAGCCCACCTTGATGCCGGCCTGCGGACGTGCCTCGCCGACGAAATCGGTGTCCACGCCGGCCATGATGCGCAGCACGGTGGACTTGCCGGCGCCGTTCAGGCCCAGCAGACCGATCTTGGCGCCGGGGAAGAAGGAGAGGGAGATGTCCTTGATGATCTGCCGCTTCGGCGGCACGGTCTTGGACACCCCGTTCATGGTGTAGATGTACTGCATGCGGACTCCGGAAACGGCGCCGTTGCGCTGGCGCAGCCAGCCGGCCCTGGGAAGAGTGGGACGCGGCATTATACGGCGCGTGCACGAGCCGTGCCCCTGGCTGAATGCGTTTGTCGGGGTCTGCCTGTGTTCATCATGCAATGCGGATAGTCGTCTCCATCGTCCGTTACCATCTGGAGAACCTGCATGAAGACCCGTCTGTCAATCGCTGTGCTGACTGCTGCGATCGCGGCCATGAGCCTTGGCAATGCCGCGATTGCCAAGGAGAAGGATCGCGGTCACCACGGCCACCAGCAATCGCGCCAGCAGGATCGCCACGATCGGGATGACGATCGGCGCATCCGCAACTACCAGCCGCAGCCGGTCTGGCATCAGGGTGACCGTCGTCATGACGACCGCAGCCGCCGCTATCACCCGCAATCCGGCAAGTGGGACAATGACCGGCGCGGACCGCCGTCGTGGGCCAAGGGCAAGGACTATCGTAGCTACGGCTACGACCGCGTGATCTACGTGCCGTATGCCGATTATCGCCGCTACGACCTGTACGCTCCGCGCGATGGCTACCGCTGGGTACGCGACGATTCCGGCCACTACCTGCTGGTGTCGCTCGCGTCGGGCATCATCAGCGACATCCTGTATCGCCACGGTCTGTAGGACGGATCGCTGGCATCGCCGGCCCAGCGGCCGCGGAACCGCCCTTTCGAGGGCGGTTTTTCGTTGCACGGACGGCTGCGCCTAGAATAGGCGGCTCACCCGCCGGGAGACGCCCATGTTCCGCAAGGCAGACCGCATCGCCGACACCGACCCCGACCTGGCCCGCGCCATCGCCGACGAAGCACGGCGACAGGAAGACCACGTCGAACTGATCGCGTCGGAGAACTACTGCAGCCCGCAGGTGATGCAAGCGCAGGGCAGCGTGCTGACCAACAAGTACGCGGAAGGCTATCCCGGCAAGCGTTACTACGGTGGCTGCGAATTCGTGGACGTGGCCGAGCAATTGGCCATCGACCGGCTGAAACAGCTGTACGACTGCGACTACGCCAACGTGCAGCCGCATTCCGGGTCGCAGGCGAACCAGGCGGTGTACCTGTCGCTGCTGCAGCCGGGCGACCGCATCGTCGGCATGAGCCTGGCGCATGGTGGCCACCTCACCCACGGCGCATCCGTCAACATCAGCGGCAGGCTGTTCGACGTGAAGCAGTACGGCGTGAACGATCAAGGCCTGATCGACTATGACGCGGTCGAGCGCATCTGCGCCGAGCATAGGCCGAAGATGGTGGTGGGCGGCTTCAGCGCGTATTCGCAGGTGGTGGACTGGGCGCGGATGCGCGCGATCGCCGACCGGGTGGGCGCGTATTTCTTCGTGGACATGGCCCATGTCGCCGGTCTGGTCGCGGCCGGCGTGTATCCCAGCCCGATGGCGCATGCGCACGTGGTGACATCGACCACGCACAAGACCCTGCGCGGCCCGCGCGGCGGGATCATTGTCGCGCGCAATCCGGACGCGGACCTGCAGAAGAAGCTGCAGTCGATCGTGTTTCCGGGCATCCAGGGCGGGCCGCTGATGCATGTCATCGCGGCCAAGGCGGTGGCGTTCAAGGAGGCGCTGGATCCGGCCTTCAAGACCTACCAGCAGCAGGTGGTGAAGAATGCGCAGGCGATGGCGAACGCCATCATCGCGCGCGGCTACAGGATCGTGTCCGGCGGCACGCGGAATCACCTGATGCTGATCGATCTGATCGGCAAGGGCGTGACCGGCAAGGATGCGGAAGCGGCACTGGGCCGTGCGCACATCACCGTGAACAAGAATGCAGTGCCCAACGATCCGCAGAAGCCGTTCGTGACCTCGGGTCTGCGCATCGGCACTCCGGCGGTGACGACCCGTGGCTACAACGAGCCGGAGTGCGTGGCGCTGGCCAACTGGATCTGCGACGTGCTGGACGCGCCCAACGATGACGTCGTCATCGCTGGGGTGCGCGGGAATGTCGAGAAGCAGTGCGCGCAATTCCCGGTGTACGCCTGAGCCGTGCACTGTCCGTACTGCCAGCATGCCGACACCCGCGTGATCGACTCGCGGGTCAGCGACGACGGCGCCACGATCCGCCGGCGCCGCGGCTGCGAGGCCTGCGGCGAGCGCTTTTCCACGCTGGAAACCATCGAGCTGAAACTGCCGGCGATCATCAAGTCCGACGGTCGGCGCGAGCATTTCGATGCACGCAAGCTGCGCCACGGCTTCGATCGCGCGCTGCACAAGCGGCCGGTGTCGGAGGAGCAGATCGAGGCGGCGGTGCGCGCGGTCGTCCACCAGCTGCGCATGACCACCGAACGCGAGCTGACCTCGCGCCGGGTGGGCGAATTCGTGATGGAGGAACTGCACAAGCTCGACCAGGTGGCCTTCGTCCGGTTCGCCTCGGTATACCGGGCGTTCGAGGACGTGGCCGATTTCCGCGAGGCCTTGGACAGCCTGGCGCGCGAGGTGCCCAGCGAAGGCCAGCTTCCGCTGCTGGGCGATGTCGCCGCGGACCGGAAGGCGAAAGAGCGATGAGAGTGATGACGGACCTGTCTGCGGGAGCGTGCCATGCCGGATGACGGTTTTTCCGCCTTCGACCACGCCATGATGGCGCGCGCGCTGCGGCTGGCCGAACGTGGCCGCTACACCGCCCGCCCGAACCCGATGGTGGGCTGCGTGATCACCCGCGATGAGGTGATCGTGGGCGAAGGCCTGCACTGGCGTGCCGGCGAGGCGCACGCGGAAATCCTGGCATTGCGTGCGGCTGGCGATGCGGCGCGCGGCGCCACCGTGTACTGCACGCTGGAACCGTGCGCCCATGTCGGCAGGACCGGCCCCTGCGCCGAAGCGCTGATCGAAGCAGGCGTGAGCCGCGTGGTGGCGGCCATGCGCGACCCATTTCCGCAGGTGGATGGCAAGGGTTTCGAGCGCCTGCAGGCGGCCGGCATCTGCGTGCAGCATGGCTTGCTGCAGGCACAGGCCGAAACGTTGAATCTGGGTTTTTTCTCTCGCATCGGTCGTGGCCGGCCGTGGGTGCGGGTGAAACTGGCCTGCAGTCTGGATGGCCGCACCGCGATGGCGTCGGGCGAGTCGCAGTGGATCACCGGCGAATCGGCGCGGCAGGATGTGCACCGCTGGCGGGCACGCAGTGGCGCGATCCTGACCGGCTCGGGCACGGTGCTGGCGGATGATCCCAGCCTGACTGCGCGCCTGCAGGCCGGCATCGTGCTGCAGCCACCGCTGCGCGTGGTGCTGGATCCCGGCCTGGCCACGGCGGCACGGGGCAAGGTGCGCGAAGGTCGTGCACCCACGCTGTACGTGCATGCACCCGACGCCAAGCCGCCGGCAGGGTTCGCCGCGGAACGCATCGCGGTGCCGTTCCGCGATGGCGGTCTGGACCTGCATGCCGTGATGGCGGCGCTGGCGCAGCGACAGATCAACGACGTGCAGGTGGAAGCCGGCGCCACGCTGGCCGGAGCCTTCCTGCAGGCCGGACTGGTGGACGAACTGCTGCTATACATCGCACCGGTGCTGTTGGGCGCACAGGCGCGTCCGTTGTTCGACGGCCTGAATATCACCAACATGGCCGAGCGGCTGCGCCTGCGCACCGTGGACACGCGCAGGCTGGGCGAGGACCTGCGCCTGCTGCTGCGGCCGATCGCGGCGGAGGTCTGAGCGATGTTCACCGGACTGGTGCAGGGCGTCGGCAGGTTGCGTTCGCGCGAAACGCGTGACGGCGACATGCGCCTGATCATCGACACTGGCACGTTGCCGTTCGCGGATGCCGCCCTGGGCGAAAGCATCGCGGTGAACGGCTGCTGCCTGACCGTGGTGGCGTTCGATAGAGACTCGTTCGCGGTCGACGCCTCCAACGAAACGCTGGCCCTGACCACGCTGGGAGGCCTGCACGCAGGAGCTGCCCTGAACCTGGAACGCGCGATGCAGGTGCAGGATCGCTTCGGTGGCCACATCGTCAGTGGCCATGTCGATGGCGTCGGCCGCGTCATCGACATCCAGCCCGATGCCCGCGCGCAGCGCTGGCGTTTCGTCATGCCGCCGTCGCTGGCGAAATACGTGGCGAAGAAGGGCTCGATCTGCGTCGATGGGGTCAGCCTGACCGTCAATGCAGCAGACAATGGCGGCTTCGCGGTCGCGCTGATCCCGCATACCATCTCCCACACCGCCTTCGCCCACACGCGGGTCGGCGATGCGGTGAATCTCGAAATCGATCTGGTCGCGCGCTACGTGGAGCGGCTGCTGCAGGAACGCCCCGCATGAGCTTCGCCCCCGTTCCCGAATTGCTGGACGATATCCGCGCCGGCCGCATGGTGGTGATCGTGGACGACGAGGACCGCGAGAACGAAGGCGACCTGATCATGGCCGCCCAATTGGTGCGGCCGCAGGACATCAACTTCATGGTCACCCATGCACGCGGACTGGTGTGCCTGTCGCTGACCCGCGAGCGCTGCGCGCAGCTGGGCCTGCCGCCGATGGTGCGCGACAACACCTCGCAGCACCACACCAATTTCACCGTCAGCATCGAGGCAGCCGAAGGCGTGACCACAGGCATCAGTGCCTACGACCGCGCGCACACCATCCGCACCGCCGTGCGCCCGGATGCGGGGCCGCAGCAGCTGGTGCAACCGGGACACATCTTTCCGTTGATGGCCCAGCCCGGCGGCGTGCTGACGCGCGCCGGCCATACCGAGGCAGCCAGCGACCTGGCACTGCTGGCGGGGCTGGAACCGGCCGGCGTGCTGGTGGAGATATTGAACGACGACGGTTCGATGGCGCGTCGCCCGCAGCTGGAGCAATTCGCCCGGCAACACGGGTTGAAGATCGGCTCGATCGAGGACTTGATCGGCCATCGGCTGGCCACCGAACACACCGTGGAATGCGTGGACGCGCGCGACATCGACACCGACCACGGTCCGTTCCGGCTGCACACCTACCGCGACCGGCTGAGCCATGCACTGCACTTCGCCCTGTCGCGCGGCACGCCGTGCCCGGATGTGCCGTCGCTGGTACGGGTGCAGCTGCTCAACCCGCTGGCCGATGCCCTGCACTGGCGGCGCAGCGATTTCGGCCCGGCCATCGGCGAGGTGCTGGCTGCCATCGCCGCCGACGGGCATGGCGCGCTGGTACTGCTGGATGGCGGCGACGAATCCGCCGACGCGCTGCTGGCGCGCATCCGCAAACAGCCGGCAACGCAGGAATCGAAGCAGCAGAAACAGGGTCAGCTGGCCGAATGGCGGCGCAATGGCGCCGGCTCGCAGATCCTGGCCGATCTGGGCCTGCGCCGCCTGCGGGTGATCGGCACGCCACGTCGTCAGGTGGGGCTGGGCGGCTACGGCCTGGAAGTGGTGGAGTACCTGCCGCCGCCCGCACGGTAAACTGCGTGTCGTTTTCCGCATCCCCTCGGGAGTGTCATGGCCCATTTCGAAGGCGACCTGCGCGTGGCCAATGGTGCGCGCTTCGCCATCATCGTCAGCCGCTGGAACGCCCGCATCACCGAATCGCTGGCGGCGGCGGCGCAGCAGGCGCTGGTGGCCAATGGCGTGGCCGAGGATGCGATCGACCTGATCCGCGTGCCCGGCGCCTGGGAAATTCCGCTGGTGGCGGCGCGTCTGGCGGCTGCCGGATCGCATGTGGCCATCATCGCGCTGGGCTGCGTGGTGCGCGGCGATACCCGGCATTTCGAACAGGTGGCCGATGGTTGTGCGCAGGCGCTGATGCGGGTTTCGCTGGACTTCGGCATTCCGGTGGCCAACGGCGTGCTGGCGGTGGATGCCGTGCAGGATGCGGAGAAACGCGCCGGCGGCAGCCACGGCAACAAGGGCGAGGAAGCGGCGCTGGTCGCCATCGAAATGACCCACCTGCTGGAGCAGCTGGCATGAGCCGGCCGCGTCGTCCCGATGGCGTGGATCCCGTACTGCGCTCGCGTGCCCGCCGTCGTGCGCTGCAGGCGGTGTATGCCATGCAGATGAACGGTGCCGATGCGCGCACCACCATCGCCCAGTTTGCCCACGAACAGGCCCGCGAAGTGGCCGATCTGGCCTATTTCGAGGACCTGGTGCGCGGCGTGGCCGAACATCGCGCCGATCTGGACGAGCGGCTGCAGCCGTTCCTGGACCGCGGCGTGGAGGAGGTGGATGCGGTGGAACGTGCCGTGCTGCGCATCGCTGCGTACGAACTGCTGCACCGGCCGGATGTGCCGTACCGGGTGGTGATCGACGAGGCCCTGAACACCACCAAGCGGTTCGGTGCCGAACACGGCCACACCTACGTCAATGCCGTGCTGGACCCGGCTGCCGTGCAATGGCGCAGCGTGGAAGTGCAGGCGGCGCGGCCGCGCTGAGCGGCCTGCCGGCATGGGCGAATTCGATCTGATCGGGCACATCGTCCAGCGCATCGCCGGTCGGGTCGGCGGTCGTGATGGGGTGCTGCTGGGCATCGGCGACGATGCCGCCGTGTTGCGGCTCGATCCGGGCCAGGAGCTGGTGGTGACCGCCGACACTTTGAACGGTGGCGTGCATTTTCCGCCGGAGACCGCGCCGGCCGACATCGGCTGGAAGGCGCTGGCGGTGAATCTGTCCGATCTGGCTGCGATGGGCGCGCAGCCGCGGTGGTGCACGCTGTCGCTGGCGTTGCCGCAACCCGATGCAACTTGGCTGGACGCTTTTCTGGACGGCTTCATCGCACTGGCCGATGCGCACGGCATCCAACTGGTGGGTGGCGACACCACGCGCGGACCGCTGTCGATCGGCATCACCGCCATGGGCAGCGTGCCGCAGGGCACCGCACTGCGACGCGACCGCGCGCAGCCGGGCGATGACATTTGGGTCACTGGCACCCTGGGTGATGCGGCGATGGCCCTGCAGCAGTGGCAGTCCGGCAGCGAGCGGAATGTCGCGCTGCGACAGCGGCTGGACCGTCCGCAGCCGCGGCTGGCGTTCGGATTGGCGCTGCGTGGCGTGGCCACGGCGTGCATCGACGTGTCCGACGGTCTGCTGCAGGATCTGGGCCATCTCACCCGAGCCAGTCGCGTGGGTGCCGAACTGTGGCTGGATGCCCTGCCGACATCACCGGAATTGCAGCAGTCGACGACCGCCGCGCAGCGTCACGGCATGCAATGCAGCGGCGGCGACGACTACGAACTGTGTTTCAGCGCGCCGCTTGCCGTGCGTGATGACATTGCGGCCATGTCGATGGACGGCGTGCAGGCGACCCGCATCGGCACGGTCACGGCAGCGAGCGACATCCGCATGTTGCAGCCCGACGGCTCACCGTGGCAGCCGGAAGGTACGGGCTATCGCCATTTCGATTGAACCGAGGCGAAGCGTCATTATCCTGCATGCTGCAACCGACTGCGGGTGAAGGGACCGAAGCGCAACGTCTCGCACAGCGTGTCCAGCGCGTCGGGATCGGCGCGACGACGCAGGAATGGCGCGACTTCCGGCTGCAACGGGGCCTGCGCATGGATGCGGGTCAGTTCGCGCCACAGCAGGGCATGCTCGCGTTGTTCGTGCAGGCGCCGGGCGATGCCGGCCGCACCGCGCAGGCGCAGGAACGGGATTTCGTCGATGCGGGCCAGCAGCGTGTCCAGATCGCCGAAATGCGCCAGCAGCACCGCGGCGGTCTTCCTTCCGATGCCGCCCACGCCCGGGATGTTGTCGACCGCATCGCCGCTCAGGGCCAGATAATCGGCGATCTGGTGCGCGTGCACGCCGAAGCGCGCCTTCACCTCGTGCCGGCGCCAGCGCTGGCCGCGCGAGAAATCGAACTGCTCGTCATCGCCATCCAGCAGCTGCGACAGGTCCTTGTCCGCCGACACGATCACTCCGCGCATGGCGTGTGCACGCGCGGCCGCCAGCGCGCTGCCGAGCAGGTCGTCGGCCTCGTAATCGGCATGCGACACCGTCGGCAGACCCAGTGCCTCGCACAGCAGCCGGCAGTAGGCGAACTGGCGCTTCAATTCCGGCGGGGCTTCGTCCCGATTGGCCTTGTAGGCCGGATACAGCTGGTTTCGGAAACAGGTGCCCAGGGCTTCGTCGAAGGCCACCAGCATGTGCGAGGGGCGCTCGCGCTCCAGCAGTTCCAGCAGGAAGCGGGCGAATCCGTGCACGGCATTCAGTGGCCAGCCGTCGCTGTCGTGCCACTCGTCGGGCATCGCGTGCCAGCCGCGGAACACGTAGACCGACGCATCCACCAGATGCAGCGTGCCGCCGGGGATCATGCCGGTGACTGCCAATCCTGCAGCAATGTGGCCGGATCGGGCCGGTCGCGTTCGGGTGCTTCGACCTGCGCCGTGCCGATGTGGATGAATCCGGCAATCACCTCGTCATCCGCCAGACCCAGTGCGGTCAGGATGTCCCGATCGTTTGCAGCCCAGCCGGTCAACCACTGCGCACCGAATCCGCACGCCTGCGCAGCCTGCAGCAACGCGAAACACACACACGATGCAGTGGAAAACCGTTCGCTGGCCGGAATGCTGTCGTCCGGGCCCTGTTCGGCGATCACCGCCACGATCAGCGGCGCATGGGTGAAGCGGCCGCGTTCCTTGTCCAGCACCGCGGGGCCGGCATCGGGGTCGCGCTGCAGCGTACGCTGCACCAGCAACTGCGCCAGCGCCTGTCGCGCGTCGCCCTGGATGGTGAGGAAGCGGAACGGCACCCGCTTGCCATGATCGGGCACGCGCACGGCGGCGGTCAGCATCGTCAACAAGGTGGCGTGATCGGGGGCGGGGGCGGTGAGCTGCTTGCTGGGAACCGAGCGCCGCCGGTTCAGGTTGTCCAACAGGGTCATGAAGGCCTCATCGGGAAGAAGAAACGGCAGTATGCCGTGCATGACCGGTCGATTCCGCATGCGCGGCCGGTCGTCGGGGTGGGGTATGCTCGCCGGACGAAAGCGGGGATGACGGCGTGAAGCAGTACGGCGGGGGCTCGATGGCAGGCAAGGGGGCGTCGTGGACGCCGTTCCGTCGCATCTCGTCGGCCTCGCGTGCTGCAGATGCCGCGCTGCCGTTGCTGGACAGTCTGGGGGAGACGGTTCCCACCATCATCCCGCTGCTGGGCGATGTGCAGGCCATGGCCGTGGCGTTGCTGCGGCATCGATTGGCTTCCGGCAGCGAAGATGCCGCACAGCTCGCGCATTGGCAACGCGACCTGGCCAGTCTGGAGCGGCTGCAGTCGTATCGCACCGTGCTGGAAAAGCGCTTCGCCAATGGCGTCACCGCCGCATCGGGCACGGGGCTGGCCGATGGCGATGCACCTGCCGTCGACAAGCGCCACGATGCCGCGATTGATCTGCTGACCCATCGCCTGCAGCCGCACCTGAAAGCCCTGCAGCCGGTCCTGCAGTCGCTGCAGCAGGGACTGTCGGCCGAGGGCAGGGTGGCGTCGCTGGCGCCGCTGCATCCTCGCATCTGGATCCACGCCTTGCTGGACACCTTTCCGGCCAGCGAATGCGACGAGGACGTGCGTGCGCTGCTGGTGCAACTGTTTGCAGCGGTCAGTGGCGAGACACTGGGGCAGGCCTATGCCGCGATCCACAAGGCCCTGGCCACGCAAGCGGGCCTGTCCTCCGGTGGCAGCCGCACGGGCGGCAAACCCGCGGATGGCACGCAGCAACCAGCGTTGCCACCGCGCTCCAGCCTGCGCAGCGAGGCCATCGTGCAGCATCTGCGCACGTTGCGCGAGCGTGGCGAACCACCGCTGGATGCACGTCGCACCCGGCTGCGGGAACTCACGACGGAGGAATTCCAGGCCATCCTGTACCTGCTGCAGAACAGCCCCCGTTCGCTCACCGCCGGGCCGGATCCATCGGCGGGATTTCCGGCGCGTCTGCGCGAAGCGGTGTGGTATACCGCATCGCGCATCGGCATCGATGCCGGGCAGACCTGCTTCGCGCCCGGACAGGCCGATGCCATCGACATCACCTGCCGGGTGTTCGAACGGCTGCTGCAAGGCCATGCTCTGGCGCCGGCAGCACGCAACCGGCTGGAACAGATGGCGCTGCCATACCTGCGCCTGGTGCAGGCCGAGCCGACCCTGTTCGACCCGCCCGAACACGCGATGCATCGTTTGCTGTCGTTGCTTGCCGCGGTGTGGGATGCCAATGCCGAATCCACGGATGCGGATCGCCGGCTGTGCGCTTTGGCGGATGCGGCAGCACGCAGTGTGATCGACAACCAGAACAGCGACACGGCCTCGATCGAGGCCACCCTGGCCACGCTGGAAAACGGTCTGGAACCGTACTGCGAGCATGCCCGCGATGCCGAAAACGGCGCCCGCATGGCTGCACAGACACGAGAGCGCATGCAGCAGTCGCGCCGCCGCGCCGATCGCGCGCTGGCCGAATTGCTGGGCAAGCGTCGGGTCCTGCCGAGCGTAGCGGCTTTCCTGTCGGATCAATGGCGGCAGATGCTGATCCGGACGCAGCTGGGAGGGGGCAGCGACGCCGCCGTCGATCGCTTGCTGGCCTTGGGACAGGAGCTGGTGGCCATCGATGAAGCCTCGGCCAACGGCCAGGGGCGCAGCGTGGCCGCGCAATTGCTGAAGATCGAGCCAGCCCTGCGCGAGTGCTGCGTGGCTGGCGGCACACCCGTGCAGGACAGCGATCGCATCCTGTCGGCGATGGTGGCCGAACTGGCCACGCCCGACACCCAGCGCGAACGTCAGCGGTTCGAGGCGTCGAGCGGGGTTCTGGAGCCGGGAGAGCCGATCCTGCCGATGGGTACCGTGTTCGTGCTGCACGAAGCGGATGGCGCCATGGGCAGGCGCCTGAAGGTGGCCTGGCACGACGCCGACACCGGCATGCACCTGCTGGTCGACCGGCACGGGCAGCGTGACAGCCAATTGCCGGCCAGCGAGATGGCCCGGTTGTATGCCGAAGGCCAATTGCAGCCGCGGCCGGTGCAGGGCGTGCTGGAAAGCCTGCTGGCGGAGCTGGCCGATGCAGCCCGCTCCGACGCAGGCCGGCATGATCCGCTAGGATCGTTGCATCCACACGAGGAATGACCGCATGAGCATCCGGATCGTGGCCCTGCGCGAAGCGGCCGCCAACGAGCGCCGCATCGCCATCACCCCGGAAACCTGCCGCAAGTTCGTGGCGGCCGGCGCGCAGGTGTCCGTGCAGTCCGGTGCCGGAACGGGTGCCGGATTGGTCGACCAGGCCTTCGTCGATGCCGGCGCGCAGGTGCTGGACGATGCCGCTGCGCTGCTGGCGCAGGCCGACGTGCTGCTGTGCGTGCAGCCGCCCGCAGCCGATGTGCTGCGTCGCCTCAGGCCCGGCGCGGTGCTGGTGGGCATGCTGCAGCCCGATGCCGACCCGGAACGTGCGCAGGCGCTGGCCGATGGCGGCATCGTCGCCTTCCCGCTGGAGCGGCTGCCGCGCACCACCCGCGCGCAAGCCATGGACATCCTCAGCTCCCAGGCCGGCATGGCCGGATACAAGGCGGTGCTGATCGGCGCCCAGCTGGCGCCGCGTTTCTTCCCGATGCTGACCACCGCGGCCGGCACCATCCGCCCGTCGAAGGTGCTGGTGATCGGTGCCGGCGTGGCCGGCCTGCAGGCCATCGCCACTGCGCGCCGGCTGGGTGCGCAGGTGGAAGGCTTCGATGTGCGCCCGGAAGTGCGCGAACAGATCGAATCCCTCGGCGGCAAGTTCCTCGACCTGGGGGTCAGCGCCGCCGGCGAGGGCGGCTATGCCCGGCAGCTGACCGACGACGAACGCGCCGAGCAGCAACGCCGGCTGGCCGACCATGTGAAAACCGTGGACGTGATCGTCTGCACGGCTGCGGTGCCGGGGCGTCCGGCGCCGAAGATCGTGTCGGCGGCGATGGTGGAGGGGATGAAGCCCGGCAGCGTGATCGTCGATCTGGCCGCGGAGACCGGAGGCAACTGCGAACTCACCCAGCCCGGGCAGACCATCGAACACGCCGGCGTGGTGATTGCTGGACCCCTGAACCTGCCGTCGCAGGGCGCCTTGCATGCCAGCGAGATGTACGCGCGCAACCTGTACAACTTCGTCAGCCTGCTGCTGAAGGATGGCGCCCTGGCATTCGACTGGGACGACGAGTTGCTGGCGAAGACGGTGTATCCAGCGCGAGTGGCTGTGCCGGCCTGAAGCGCCATCACCCAGCGACCGGATCAGGGGTGTGGCGGCGGCGCGGGCCGGTGTTCCTGCAGCCATTGCCGGCGCTGTTCCGGGGTCATGCCACGCCAGGTGGTGATGAAAGCGTCGCGCTGCTTGGGCGTCATCCCGCGCGTCAGACGGTAGACGTGCATGGCATGTTCGCGACGCCGCGGCGGCATGCCCTCCCAGCGGCGCATGCCCTTGCGTGCGGCTGCACGCTGTTCGGGTGTCATCGCATGCCAGCGCCGCGCATGCTGCAGCAACCGCGCACGTTCCTCCGGCGTGCTGTCGTTCCAGCGCGCACGCTGCGGCGCGATCAGCAGCTCGCGCTGGTCAGAGGTCAGCGCCTCCCAGTCGGGCAGGGATTGCGGTTGAGGTGGCTGCTGCGGCTGGGCGGCATGCAGCAGCGGCATCCACAGCAGCGCGGTCGACAGGATGGATGACAGCAAGGACAGGCGTCGCATCGAACGTCACTCCATCGCCAGCAGGCCGGCATCATCGGAAGCCAGCCAGGCATAGAAATCGGGATCCACGCCCAGCGCGTCGGCGCTGTCCACATCGACGACTGCAGGCACGGATGACGCCGCGGGCGCAACGGCCGTGGCCGGCAGCGTGGCATCATCCGAGCGCGGCAGGATCAGCAGGCCCATCGTCAGCGCCAGCAAACCCGCAGCACTGGCCAGCAGCACGCGATGGCGAGCCGTCGGCTCCGCCGTCGGGCGCGACGCGGCAGGAAGGGGTTGCAGCCGCGCCTGCAACTGCCAGGGCACGGCCTGTACGGCCTGACGATGCAGGGCGCGCAGGCGGTCGTCGAATCGGTCCGGGTTGCGGGGCGAGGACATCATCATTGCCAATCCTTCAGAGAATGCTGCAACGCATGGCGTGCGCGTGACAGATGGGTTTTCACCGAGCCCTCGCTGCAGCCCATGATGGCAGCGGTGGTGGCCACGTCCAGCTCCTCCAGCACGCGCAGGGTGAAGGCTTCGCGCTGGCGGGCCGGCAGGCGGCGCAAGGCATCGGCAATCTGCTGCCAGGCCTGCTGTCCGGCATGCGCGCGTGCCGGATCGGGCGTGGCGGTGTCCCACGCCACGCTGTCGTCGTCGGGGTCGTGCGGCAGCAGCCAACGCAGGCGGATGCGGTTGCGGCGCTGGATGTCGACGATGCGGCTGCGCAGCACGGTCCAGAACAGCGCCGGCCATTCGCTGGCCGGGCGGTCGCGGTAGCCCAGCATGCGGGCCATCGCCTCCTGCACGGCGTCCAGGGCGTCGTCGCGGTGGCGCAGGCCGCCTTCGGCAAACCGGTAGGCGCGCGGACCGATGCCGGCCAGGAAGTCCTGCAGCGTGGCCGGCTCGACCGCGGCGGGACGGTCATCCGCGGCGTCGGGCAGAGCCATCGGCGTGTCGGGCAGGGACAACGGGGATTCCAAAGCGGTGCGGATGCCGGGACGTTGCAGGAAACAACGCCGAAAGCGCCTGGCGGTTGACCGGCATGCGGCGATGTTCAGGGATGGTTATGATGCGGGCAATCCAGCGGGGAGCGACCGATGAGCGGCGGGTTCGTGGCACTGTACATCTTCATGCTGGCGGCCATCGCCGGGCACGTCATCATCTCGCGGGTGCCGGTGATCCTGCACACCCCGCTGATGTCCGGTTCCAATTTCATCCACGGCATCGTTCTGATCGGCGCGATGGTGGTACTGGGCCATGCCGACACGTTGCTGGAACAGGTGCTGGGCGTGGTGGCGGTGATTTTAGGTGCAGGCAACGCGGCCGGCGGCTACGTGGTGACCGAGCGCATGCTGGACATGTTCAAGAGTTCGAAGACGCCGGCGAAATCCGCATCGGAGCACCAGCCATGACCGAATTGCTCGGCGTTCTGGTCAAGGCCAGCTACTTCATCGCAGCCTTGCTGTTTCTGCTGGGCCTGCAGCGGATGAGCACGCCGAAGACCGCGCGCAGCGGCATCCAGTGGGCAGGCGCCGGCATGCTCATCGCGGTGCTGGCGACATTCCTGATGCCCGGCCTGCACAACCGTCATCTGATGGTGGTCGGCATCGTGCTGGGCGCATTGCCGGCGTGGATCTGGGGCAAGAAAGTCGCCATTACCGACATGCCGCAGATGGTGGCGCTGTTCAACGGCATGGGCGGTGGCTCGGCGGCGGCGATCGGCGCGGCGGAACTGCTGAATGTTGGCACGACGTCGACCAGCTGGAGCCTGCAGAGTGTCTGGAATGGCAGCGATAGCCTGGGATGGGTCAGTCTGCCCACGACAACAACGTCCGGGCATTCGAGCACGGCCTTGGCTTTCGCGGCTCTGGGCGGCCTGATCGGTGCGGTCTCGCTGACCGGTTCGGTCATCGCCTGGGCCAAACTGGACGGTCGCATGGACAAGCGCTACACCTTCCCCGCGCAGCAGGTGTGGAATCTGGCCATTGCGATCGCCGCAGTGGCCGCCGGCCTGCTGGCGTGGTGGACCGGCTGGCTGTTCTTCATTCTGCTGTTCTTCGGCTTGGCGCTGGCACTGGGCGTGCTCATGACCCTGCCCATCGGCGGCGCGGACATGCCGGTGGTGATCTCGCTGTACAACGCCTTCACCGGGCTGGCGGTGGCGTTCGAGGGCTACGTGCTGGGCAACGAGGCGCTGATCATCGCCGGCACCATGGTCGGTGCGGCCGGCCTGCTGCTGACCCGGCTGATGGCCAAGGCGATGAACCGAAGCATCAGGAACGTGCTGTTCTCCAATTTCGGCGGTGGCGGTGCGGCGGCGCAGGAAATCGCCGGTTTGCAGAAACCCATCGACGCCAGCGACGCTGCCGCGCTGATGGCTTACGCCGAGCGCGTGGTGATTGTGCCCGGCTACGGCATGGCCGTGGCGCAGGCGCAGCACAAGGTGTGGGAACTGACGCAGCGCCTGCAGGAGCGCGGGGTGAAGGTGAAATTCGCCATCCATCCGGTCGCCGGGCGCATGCCGGGCGACATGAACGTGCTGCTGGCCGAGGCCGGCGTGCCCTACGACCTGATCGCCGACATGGACGATATCAACCCCGAGTTCGCCAACACCGACGTGTCGCTGGTGATCGGCGCCAACGACGTGGTGAATCCGGTGGCGAAGACCGACCCGGCCAGCCCGATCTACGGCATGCCGATTCTGGACGTGGTGAATTCGAAGAACACCATCGTGATGAAGCGCGGCAAGGGCACCGGGTTCGCCGGCATCGAGAATGCGCTGTTCTATGCCGACAACACGCGCATGCTGTATGGCGACGGCGCGGAAATGGCCAGCGCGCTGGTGAGCGAATTGAAGGCACTCGACGGCGGGCACTGAGGGCAACCCGCGCCCGCCCGGTCGCACCGTGTGGCGATGCGGCGCGGTCAGCGGTCCCGTGGCTGCACCGGTGGCAGGCTCCAGACCCTGCCCAGCCAGGCCGCCACCACCAGACCGATGCCCAGCCAGGCCAGGTCGGCCGGCGTGTTGGCCAGTGCGATCAGCGTGCGCGCGTGCTGGCTGCCCAGGCGCTGCAGCGCTTCCAGCGTGGGCATGCCCACCGAATAGCCCATCTGGCTGCCGGCGATCCACCAGTTCGCCAGCACCACGGCCAGACCGGTGGCGAGTACCGCGATCGCTGCCCGCGCCCAGCCGGGGCGCATCTGCGCCATGCGCAGCAGGAACACCGCATCCACAGCCGCCACGATCGCCATCCAGCTGCACTGGCGCATGATCGCCAGCGCCAGCAGGGTCCAGGCGGCCGCGAAACCGGCCATGCCTGCCACCAGTAACAGGCCGGAAAACCACGGCTTGGGCTGCAGGATGCGCGGGACGATCCGGGTCGATGGCATGGGGCGAATTCGAAGGTGCAGCGCGACAGGATACCGGCTCGCGCGCCCCTGCACAGCCTGCCGGTCATGCTGGCGGTACACTGGCCGCTTTCCTCGTGCGAGCCGACGGCGATGTATTCCCGCAGCAGCGAACCGGTGCGCTTCGAACGCGACTGCCAGGCCGTGCTGGTTCCGCAGGGCGAGGCGGTCACCTTGCCTGCGGGCAGCATCGGCTACATCACCCAGTCGCTGGGCGGCAGCTTCACCGTGTTCGTGGAAGGCAACCTGATGCGCATCGCCGGCAAGGATGCGGACGCCATCGGCAAGACCCCGCCGCAGGCGATCGAGCTGCCCACCGGCGCCGGCGATGCCGACGTGGAAAAACTGGTGTGGCAGCAGCTGCGTACCTGCTTCGATCCGGAAATCCCGATCAACATCGTCGAGCTGGGGCTGGTGTATGCAGCCGAGGTGCTGCCGCATCCGCAACGCCCCGGAGATCGGCTGGTCGAGGTGCGCATGACCCTGACCGCTCCGGGCTGCGGCATGGGCGAGATTCTGGTGGATGACGTGCGCAACAAGCTGGAAGCGATTCCCACCGTGGCCGAGGCCGACGTGGAACTGGTGTTCGACCCGCCGTGGAACCGCAGCATGATGAGCGAAGCCGCACGCCTGGAAACCGGCATGTTCTGAATCGGCCGGGCAATGGCCTGCCCCCGTTTGTCGAAAAGCGTGACGCCGGTTGCCATTGCCTCCTTGCGTTCACGCGGGATTCCGGTTTAGCGTCGGCAGCGTGTCGCGGCATATTGGAGTTGCGTGCCACATCCAGTGCCTGGGCCGAGTGATCGATTCGGTTCAGGCAGCGCCCGCCTTGTTGGCGGCCATTCCCCCTTCGAGCAGGAATTCGCGCCTCATGAAAACACCCCCGTCGTCGTTCCGCCGGCATGCGCTCGCCGCTGCCACCTCCCTTGCCCTGCTGTCGATCGCCGGCAGCGGCATCGCCGCCGAGCGCCTGAACCTGAGTGGCCTGCAGAACCAGGACACGCAGCAGTTCGACCAGTTCATCGTCAAGTACAAGGCCGGGACGGCCGAGCGCAGCGATGCCAGCCGCGTCGGCCCGGCATTGCAGCGTGCGGCCGCCGGGCGTCTGCCGCAGCGGGTGCAGGTGAATCACCTGCGTCGCATGGCCGTGGGCGCCGAGGTGGTGAAGGCCAACCGCAAGCTGTCGCGTGCCGAAGCCGAACAGTTCATGCGCGCCATCGCCGCAGATCCGAGCGTGGAATACGTGGAAGTCGACATCATCCTCAAGCCCACCTGGACGCCGAACGATCCGAATTATTCGCAGCAGTGGGGCTATCACGACAGCGACGCCGGCATCCGCGCCAACGAGGCCTGGGACGTGACCAAAGGCGCCGGCAGCGTGGTGGCCGTGCTGGATACCGGCATCACCAACCACAGCGACCTGAATGCGAACGTGCTGCCCGGTTACGACTTCATCACCGATGCCACCACCGCCGGCGACGGCAACGGCCGCGACAGCGATGCCAGCGATCCGGGCGATACCTACCAAGGGCAGCCGTCCAGCTGGCACGGTACCCACGTGGCCGGCACCGTGGCCGCCGTGACCGGCAACGGCAAGGGCGTGGCCGGTACAGCACCGGAGGCGAAGATCGTGCCTGTGCGCGTGCTGGGCAAGGGCGGCGGCTCGCTGTCGGACATCGCCGATGCCATCGTCTGGGCGTCCGGCGGGACGGTCAGCGGCGTGCCGGCCAATGCCAATCCGGCCGAGGTGATCAACCTCAGCCTGGGCGGCGGCGGCAGCTGCAGCAGCACCTTCCAGAACGCGATCAACACGGCCGTGTCCCGCGGGTCCACGCTGGTGATCGCGGCCGGCAACGACAACAGCAACGTGTCCGGTGCGGTGCCTGCCAACTGCAACAACGTGATCGCCGTCGGTTCCATCACCAGCACCGGTGCGCGCTCCAGCTTCTCCAATTATGGCGCCCTGGTGGACATTGCCGCTCCGGGTTCCAGCATCATGTCCACGCTGAATGCCGGCAGCAGCGGTCCCACCACCGAGTCGTATGCTTCGTACAGCGGTACTTCGATGGCCACTCCGCACGTGGCCGGCGTGGTGGCGTTGGTGCAGGCGCGTTCGGCCACGCCGAAAACCCCGGCGGAAATCGAGGCCCTGCTGAAGAGCACGGCGCGTGCGTTCCCGTCCACCCCGTCGCAG
Source organism: Pseudoxanthomonas suwonensis (assembly GCA_003240695.1). Lineage (GTDB taxonomy): Bacteria > Pseudomonadota > Gammaproteobacteria > Xanthomonadales > Xanthomonadaceae > Pseudoxanthomonas_B > Pseudoxanthomonas_B suwonensis_A. Next base: position 42,556 of record QFNC01000012.1, read on the forward strand.
CCGATCGGCGCCGGCATCGTCGATGCCAAGGCTGCGGTGGATGCTGCAGCCGGTGGTACCCCGCCGCCTCCGCCGCCCCCGCCGCCGCCACCCCCGCCGCCGTCCGGTGGCACGCTGACCAAGGGCGTTGCGGTGACCGGCCTGTCGGCCTCCGCCGGCAATTCGGTGAACTACACCCTGGCCGTGCCGTCGGGTGCATCGAATCTGGTCTTCAACCTGTCCGGCGGTACCGGCGACGCCGACATGTACGTGAAGTTCGGCAGTGCCCCCACCGATTCGTCGTACGACTGCCGGCCCTACAAGGCGGGCAACGCGGAAAGCTGCACCTTCGCCGCGCCGACTGCCGGCACCTACTACGTGCGGGTGAAGGCGTATACGGCATTCTCCGGCCTCAGCCTGGTCGGCGACTACCAGACCGGCGGCGGTGGCGGCGGCCCGCAGACCTACAGCAACGGCACCGACGTGACCATCAGCGACCGTGCCACGGTCAGCAGTCCGATTGCCGTATCCGGCCGCAGCGGCAATGCACCCAGCAACGCCCAGGTCGCGGTGGACATCCGCCACACCTACCGCGGCGACCTCAAGGTCGACCTGGTGGCGCCGGACGGCTCGCTGTACAACATCACCAACCGCAGTGGCGGCAGCGCCGACAATGTCACCGGCACGTACACCTTCAACCTGTCCAGCGAACCGTTGAACGGCACCTGGAAGCTGCAGGTATACGATGGCGCAGGCGGCGATACCGGTTACATCAACAACTGGAGCATCACGTTCTGATGCGTGGTTGATCCGGGAACGAAGAACCCCGGCCTGGCCGGGGTTCTTTTTTTGCTTGGCGGATGCCGATGGCTGGATTCAGTCGGCCGCTTCGAAACGATTGGCGGCCACGTTCTTGCGCACCCGGGATGGATCCCACACCCGGCCGTTCATGGCGATGTACACGCCCGGCGGCAGCGATTGCACCGCACCCACCGCAGTGCCGATGTTGAACTCCGCATCCGAGCCGCGGAAGCGGGCCGGATTCAAAGCGCCGGTCAGCACGATGGTCCTGTCGGCAAGATCGCCGAGCGCACGGGCCGTGTCGACCATGGTGTCGGTGCCGTGGGTGATCAGCACGTGCCGCTGCGGCTGTGCGGCGATCGCGGCCCGGATCAGTGCGCGGTCCTCTTCGCCGATGTGCAGCGAGTCCTTGCGCATGATGCCGATCACGCGGAAACGGAATGCCACGCCCAGTTCCTCGAGGATGCGGCCGATCTGCGGCTCGCCCACCTGGAAGTCGGACTTGTCGTCGAAATACACCTTGTCGATGGTGCCGCCGGTGGTGACGATCAGAAGCTCGTCCATCGTCCATCCTGATGTTGAAGTCGATGCGGCAGTATAGAAGGAGGGGGGGGCGTTCAATCCGGATGGCGCCTGGCCTGCCGCGCGCGCACTCCCGGCAGGCAGGCCTGCCAGACCACCCACAGCGACAGTGCCGTCACCGCCAGTGCCGGCAGGCGCTCCGGTGGGCGGCTCCAGGCCACCATCACCCCGTGGCTGAACCACAGCAGCGCGATCATGCCCGTCCAGAACAGCAGGTATCGCCCGCTGGAACGATGGCTGCGCCAGGCCAGCAGAAACGGTGGCAGGGCGAACACCAACGCCGCCACCGCATCGCGCTGCCACCCGAACCACAGTGCGTAGGTGATGGCGAGCGCCGACAGCGCCACGGTCAGCCAGCGCAACGTCATGGCCCCGCCAATCGTCGTGCGAGTGTCGCAACACGCCGGCCCAGCGCCCGCGCCAGCACGGTTTCCTCCTCGCTGGGCTGTGGATCGTCATGCGGGCCGGCAACATGGCTGGCACCGTAGGGCGTGCCACCGCTGCGGGTGCTGGACAGCAACGGTTCGGTGAAGGGAATGCCGGCGATCACGCAGCCGTGGTGCAGCAGCGGCACCAGCATGGTCAGCAGGGTGGATTCCTGGCCGCCGTGCTGGGTACCGGTGGACGTGAACACCGCCGCCGGCTTGTCCACCAGCAGGCCGCTGGCCCATTGCGCACCCAGCCCGTCCAGAAAATGCTTCATCGGCGCGGCCATGTTGCCGAAGCGGGTGGGACTGCCCAGGATCAGGCCGCTGCAGGCATCGAGATCGGCAGCCTCGACATAGGGCGCGCCCTCGTCGGGCACGGCCGGTGCGGCGGGCTGAGTGATGGCGGTCACCGACGGCACGCTGCGCAACCGCGCCGATGCGCCCGGGACTTCCTCCACGCCGCGCGCGATGTGCCGGGCCAGACGGGCCACGGATCCGCCGCGGCTGTAATAGACGATCAGGATCTGGGTCATGCGTGCGGGGCAGTGCCTGCAAGGCGGATCGGTGCCGCGGGGATACCAGCATGCCACGGCTGCTCCCGATTCGAGTGCCGGTGGCCGGGGCTGGTACCCTGTGTCGATGTCGGTATCTTCCTTCCGCGACCGCTGGGCAGCCGTGATGCGCGATCGCGCACGCGTGCATGCGTTCGTGCGTTTCCTGCTGAAACGCTTCTGGGACGACGGCCTGCTGGAGTCCGCCGGCGCGCTGGCCTTCACCACGCTGTTCGCGCTGGTGCCGCTGTCGATGGTGGCCTTCGGCGTGCTGTCGGCGTTTCCGGTGTTCGAAAAATGGAGCGACCAGCTCAGCGACTACATCTTCTCCAACTTCGTGCCCGGCGCGGCGCGTGCGGTGGAGTCGTACCTGCGTGAATTCTCGAAGAACGCCGGACAGCTCACCACCGCCGGCGTGATCGCGCTGGTGGTGTCGCTGCTGGTGACGCTGGTCAGCGTGGAAGGCGCCTTCAACCGCATCTGGCGCGTGCCCACCGCGCGCCCGCAGGTGAGCCGCTTCCTGGTGTACTGGACCGTGCTCACCCTCGGTGCGCTGGTGGCGGCCGCCAGCCTGGCGCTGTCCACGCGATTCTTCGCCCTGTCGGTGTTCGAGACCAGCGCAGGCCGTCAACTGGAATCGGCCATGCTGTGGATGGCCCCGATGGCGATCGAACTGCTGTGCTTCGCGGCCATCTTCAAGGTGGTTCCGCACCGCACGGTGAAGTGGCGGCATGCCTCCGCCGGAGCGTTGCTGTCGGTGGCATCGTTCGAACTGGTGAAGTGGGGCATCGGCCTGTACCTGGGCAGTTTCGGCACCTACCAGAAGATCTACGGGCCGGTGGCCGCGGTGCCGATCCTGATGATCTGGATCTACATGAGCTGGGCCACCATCCTGCTGGGCGCGTCGCTGGCGTCCAGCCTGTCGGCGTTCCGCTACCAGCCGGCCGCGCTGCGCCTGCCGATCGGTTACGAGCTGTACGGGCTGCTGCGGCTGCTGGGCCGCTTCCACGAAGCCCGCGCGCAAGGCATGGGGCTGCACAGCGAACAGATCCAGGCATTGGAGCCCATCCTCACCGACGATGCGCTGCAGATGTTCCTGTCGCAGCTGTCCCAGGCCGGCATCGTGGTGCGCGCGGAATCGGGCGAGTGGCTGCTGGGCCGCAATCTGGACGATGTCTCGCTGGCCGATCTTTACGAGGCGGCACGTCTGCGCATCCCGATCAGCGAGGCGCGCCTGCCGTGCCGCGACGATCCGCTGGGCCTGCGCGTGTCGGCTGCCATCGACGCATTGCGGCTGCCGCTGCGCGATCTGCTGCGGCCACGGGTCGCCAGTCTGTACGCGAAGGAGGAAGAGTGATGCAACGACGCCTTGCGTGGATGGGCGGCGTGCTGTCGCTGTCGCTGCTGGCAGCCGGCTGCCGCGATCCGGATCCGGTGGCGCCCGCGCCGGTGCCGCCGCCGGCAACGTCCGCGCCACATGCAACGGCGCCGCGCGCGGAAGATGCCGCCGCACCGCGTGATGCGACGCACCCGGCACTGGACATCGTCACGGTGGATGGCAAGCCGTTTTCGCTGGCGCAGCAGCGCGGGCAGTGGGTGGTGGTGAATATCTGGGCCACCTGGTGTTCGCCCTGCCTGAAGGAAATGCCCGACCTGTCGGCACTGGATGCCCTGCGCGAGCACGTCAGCGTGATCGGCCTGGCCTACGAGGACATCGCTGCGGAAGACATGCGCGCGTTCCTCGAGGAGCATCCGGTGGTCTATCCGATCGCCATCATCGACATGAACGACCCGCCCGCAGATTTCGACAGCCCCAGGGGCTTGCCGGTGAGCTACCTGATCGCACCGGACGGACGGGTGGTCGAACGTTTCCTGGGGCCGGTCACCGCCGTGCAGCTGGAGACCGCGATCGCTGCCGCCGGCGGCCCGGCGCTGCCGACGACACCCGCCACGGCAGCGAGTGCCGAAGGCGCATCGTCATGAGGGGGTTCCTCCCGACTGGCGGACAACCAACCCTGCGCTGGGAACGACTTCAGCAGGCCGATGCAAGAAAATAACGAATCCTGCGGACAGCACATCGGCAGCAGGAAGCAGCCGACGACCGGGCGCTCCACACTGGGGATGGGCCTTAACAAGTCCAGCCTGGACTGGTCAGTCCCGCGCCCAGTCCGGCACGGCTCAAACGAATCGATCACTTGCATGATCGACCTTTGAGCGATTCAGGGGGATCCTTAGGAATCCGGAGACCAAAAAACCCGGCTGTGCACCGGGTTTTTCGTGTGCATCCAACGTAGCGGATGCGGCGCGAAGCGCCGATCAGGCGGCCTGCAGGGCCTTGATGCGGGCGGTCAGGCGGCTCTTGTGGCGGGCGGCCTTGTTCCTGTGGATCAGGCCGCGCGCGGCGAAGCGGTCCAGCAGCGGCTGGGCGGCCACGAAGGCCTCCTGCGCGGCGGTGGCGTCGTGGGCTTCGAGCGCCTTGATCACCTTCTTCACGGCGGTGCGCAGCTGCGAGCGCTGTGCGGAATTGCGGGCATTGCGCACGACGGTCTGCTTGGCGCGTTTCTTGGCGGACTTGATGTTGGCCACGGCGGGAATCCTGGGAAATCGGTACGATAGACGGTAACAACGCCGGCCAGTCGACCGGTGGACGGAAAAGTATGCGGGATTCAAGTGCTTGCGTCAACGCCGGCCGATGGCGCGCGGCGGTGTGGCCATGACGGCGGCCGGACAGCCGCCCGACAGTCCCGATCCGCCGGTGCAGCCGGAGCTGGATCCGGCGCAGCAGCCGGCCGCACAGGCGGCCACCACCGATGCCGTGACCCGGCCGACCAGGCGGGGCGGCGGGTTGCTGCGCTCCACCACCGTGTTCAGTGCCATGACCCTGCTGTCGCGGGTGGCCGGGCTGGCCCGCGACATGCTGCAGGGGCGGTTGTTCGGCGCGTCGGCGGCGATGGACGCGTTCATCATCGCCTACCGCATTCCCAACTACCTGCGCCGCATCTTCGCCGAAGGCTCGATGCAGATGGCCTTCGTGCCGGTGCTGAACGAACTGCGCGAGCGCGGCGACCAAGCCGCGCTGAAGGACTTCATCGACCGCATGGCCGGCACGCTGTTCGCGGTGGTGCTGGCCGTGTGCGGCCTGGGCATGCTGCTGGCGCCTTGGGTGGCGCGGGTGTTCGCGTTCGGCGCGGCCGACGACGAGGCGCAGATCGCGCTGATCGCCAGCATGCTGCGCATCACCTTTCCCTATCTGCTGTTCATCTCGATGATGGCGCTGACCGCGTCGGTGCTGAACAGTTACGGCAAGTTCGCGCTGCCGGCGGTGACGCCCGTGCTGCACAACCTGACCATGATCGCGGCGATGCTGTTCTTGACGCCGTATTTTCCCAAGGCGCTGCAGCCCAAGGCGCTTGCCTGGGGCGTGCTGATCGCCGGCGTGGCGCAGTTCCTGGTGCTGTGGCCGTCGCTGCGCAAACTGGGCTTGCGGCCATGGCCGAAACCCGGTTTCGGCGATGCCACGGTGCGACGGGTGGTGAAGCTGATGGGGCCGACGCTGTTTTCCTCGTCCGTGGCGCAGCTGAACCTTCTGGTGGGCACCGGATTCGCCGCGGCACTGGCCACCGGTAGCCAGACCTGGCTGTATTCGTCGGACCGGCTGGTGGAACTGCCGCTGGGCCTGTTCGGCGTGGCCATCGGCACGGTGATCCTGCCGCACCTGTCGCGAAGGCACGCCGCATCCGACACGGCCGGTTACAGCCAGGCGCTGGACTGGGGCCTGCGGCTGTCGCTGCTGCTGGGCGTGCCGGCGGCATTGGGACTGCTGCTGCTGGCGGTGCCGGTGAGCTCGGTGGTGTACGAGGGCATGGAGTTCACCGCCCACGATTCGCGCATGGTCGCCATCAGCGTGGCGGCGATGAGCGTGGCCATTCCCGCCTTCATGCTGAGCAAGGTGCTGTCGCCGGCGTTCTACGCGCGTCAGGACAGCAAGACGCCGATGCGGGCGGCGATCTGGACCGTGCTGCTGAACGTGGTGTTGACCATCGCTTTCACCGCACCGCTCTGGTACTACCAGGTGGAAGGTGCGCATGGCGGCATCGCGCTGGCCACTTCGCTGGCCGGCATTGCCAATGCCGTGTTGCTGTGGCGTTATCTGCGCCGCGATGGTCTGCTGCAGTTGCAGCCCGGCTGGGGTGCGTTCCTAGCGAAACTGGCAGCGGCCTGCGCGCTGCTGACGGCCGCGGTACTGGGCATGCGCGGGTGGATGGGCGAGTGGACCGCCATCCACGGATTCTGGTTGCGGTTGGGCTGGCTGCTGGCCGCGATCGTTGCCGGCGCGGCTGCATACGGTGCGGGGTTGCTGCTGACCGGGCTGCGGCCACGGCATCTGCGCTTCTGACGCAGCCCGGTTTGCTGCACTGCGGCTATACTCGACGGCGTGTCCATTCCGATGAAAACGGCCGGTCCATGACCCGGCCAGATGCCATGTCGATCGTGTTCCGCGACATCGAAGGCGGGCTGGTGTGTCCGCAGGGCAGCGTGGCGTGCATCGGCGCGTTCGACGGCCTGCATCGGGGGCATCGCGCGCTGGTCGCGCACACGGTGGCGCGCGCCCGCGATCGCGGTCTGCCGGCGGTGGCGCTGACCTTCGAGCCGTTGCCGCGCGAATGGTTTGCCGGCGATGCCAAGCCGCCACGGCTGCTGCTGCCGCGCGACAAGGTGGAAGGGCTGCGCGCGCTTGGCATCGACCACATCGGCCTGCTGCGTTTCAACGCGCGCATGGCCGCCACGCCCGCCGAGGATTTCGTGACCGGCCTGCTGCAGGGCCGCCTGCAGGCGCGCGAGGTGTGGATCGGTCCGGACTTCCGCTTCGGCCATGCCCGCGGCGGCGATCTGGCGTTGCTGCAGCGCATGGGTGCTGCAGCCGGATTTTCCGCGCAGGCCATCGAGCCGGTGCTGGTGGATGGCCGGCGCGTGTCCAGCAGCGACATCCGCACGCAGCTGCAGCAAGGCGATTTCGACGCCGCGCAGCGCCTGCTGGGGCAGCCGTATCGCATCAGCGGGCGGGTGGTGCGCGGCCGGCAGCTGGGTCGCACCCTGGGATTTCCCACCGCCAACCAGCGCTTCGGCCGTTACACGCCACCGCTGCAGGGCATTTTCGCCACCCGCGTGCATGGCGTGGGCGATGTGCCGTGGCCGGCGGTGTCCAGTTTCGGCACCCGGCCGACCGTGGGCGGGGTGGAGCCGCTGCTGGAAACCCATCTGTTCGATTTCGGTGGCGACCTGTACGGCCGCCGCATCGGCGTGGAGTTGGTGGCTCGGCTGCGCGACGAATTGCATTTCGCCGATCTGGACGCATTGATCGTGCAGATGCATCGCGATGCCGACCAGGCCCGCGCCATCCTCGCATCACCCCCATCCCCTTTGTCGCAACGAGTGTCCGCGTGAGCGAGTCCGCCCAATCCCACCGCTACAAATCCACCATCCTGCTGCCGGAAACCGCATTTCCGATGCGCGGCGACCTGCCCAAACGCGAGCCTGAGCTGTTCGCGCGCTGGGATGCCGACGACCTGTACGGGCAGATCCGCGCCGCCAGTGCCGGACGCCCGACCTTCGTGCTGCACGACGGCCCGCCGTATGCCAACGGCGCGTTGCATCTGGGTCATGCGCTGAACAAGATTCTCAAGGACATCATCGTCAAGTCGCGGCAGCTGTCGGGATTCGATGCGCCCTACGTGCCGGGCTGGGACTGCCATGGCCTGCCGATCGAGATCGCGGTGGAAAAGGTGCACGGCAAGGTCGGTACCAAGCTCGACGCCGTGCAGTTTCGCCAGGCCTGCCGCGACTACGCCCGCGAGCAGATCGACGTGCAGCGCGCCGGATTCAAGCGCCTGGGCGTGATCGGCGACTGGGAAAATCCGTATTTCACCCTCGATTTCAAGTACGAAGCCGATGAAATCCGTGCGCTGGCGAAAATCATCGGCAACGGCCATCTCGAACGCGGGGTGAAACCGGTGTACTGGTGTTTCGATTGCGGATCGGCACTGGCCGAGGCGGAAATCGAATATGCCGACAAGCAATCGCCAGCCGTGGATGTGGCCTATGCGGCGCGTGATGCGCAGGCGGTGGCGAGGCTGTTCGGTGCCGAACTGCCGGAGGGAGCCGAAGTGGCGGTGCCGATCTGGACCACCACGCCTTGGACGCTGCCGGCATCGCTGGCGATCAGCGTGGGGCCGGAATTGGATTACGTGCTGGTGGAAGGGCCGGCACGTGATGGCAGGCGGCGCTTGCTGGTATTGGCCGAAGCGCTGGCGGAAAAGGCCTTGCAGCGCTACGGCGTGGACACGACGACGGTGCTGGGTCGCGCATCCGGCGCGGCGCTGGAAGGCCGGCTGTTCGCGCATCCGTTCTATCCCGAGCGCGACATTCCGATCCTGCTGGGCGATCACGTCAGCGCCGAGGACGGCACCGGTGCCGTGCACACCGCGCCCGGACACGGCGCGGAGGACTTCGCGGTCGGCAAGCAGTACGGCTTGTTGGAAAGATACGCGCTGGGCGAGCTCAATCCGGTCGATGGCCGGGGCGTGTATCTGCCGTCCACGCCGCCTGCAGGCGATGTGTCGATCGCCGGCACGCATGTGTGGAAGGCCGCGGATCTGCTGTTGCCGGTGCTGCAGGGCAACGGCGCGCTGCTGGCGCATGTCCCGATGACCCACAGCTATCCGCATTGCTGGCGGCACAAGACGCCGGTGGCATTCCGGGCAACACCGCAGTGGTTCATCGCGATGGACCAGGCCGGGCTGCGTGCCTCGGCGCTGCAGCAGATTCCGCAGGTGCAGTGGTTCCCGGCGTGGGGCGAGGCACGCATCACCGGAATGATCGCCGGCCGGCCCGACTGGACCATCTCGCGCCAGCGCACCTGGGGCGTGCCGATTGGGCTGTTCGTGCACCGCGAGACCGGCGAACCGCATCCGCGCACGGTGGAATTGATGGAACAGGTGGCGCAGCGGGTTGAACAGGGCGGGGTGGATGCGTGGTACGCGTTGGATACCGCCGAACTGCTGGGCGATGACGCCGCGCAGTACGAGAAGGTCACCGACATCCTGGATGTGTGGTTCGACTCCGGCGTCAGTCACACCTGCGCCATGGCCGCACGTGGCGTGCAACTGCCGGTGGACCTGTACCTGGAAGGCTCCGATCAGCACCGCGGCTGGTTCCATTCCTCGCTGCTGGCCTCGGTGGGCATGTACGGCATCGCGCCGTACAAGCAGGTGCTGACCCATGGGTTCATCGTCGACGGGCAGGGCCGGAAGTTCTCCAAATCGCTGGGCAACGGCATCGAGCCGGCGCAGGTGCTGAAGGACTACGGCGCGGACATCCTGCGGCTGTGGGTGGCCTCCAGCGATTACGGCAACGAAGTCAACATTTCGCCGGACATCCTGAAACGCAATGCCGATGCGTACCGGCGCATCCGCAACACCGCGCGCTTCCTGCTGGGCAACCTGCACGGTTTCGATCCGGCACGGCACCTGCGCATGCCCGGCGAGCTGGTCGCCCTGGATGCGTGGATCGTGCACCGCGCCTGGCAGGTGCAGCAGACCGTCATCGAGGCCTACACCCGCTACGACTTCGCCGAGGTGGTGCAGACGCTGATGAATTTCTGCAGCAACGATCTCGGCGCGCTGTATCTGGATGTCACGAAAGACCGCCTGTACACGATGCCCGAGGATTCGCCCGGTCGCCGCAGCGCGCAGACCGCGATGTACCACATCGCCGAAGCCTTCGTGCGCTGGATCGCGCCGATCCTGGCCTTCACCGCCGAGGAAATCTGGGGCCATCTGCCGGGCGAGCGTGCCGGCAACGTGCTGTTCACCACCTGGTACGACGGGCTGCAGCCGCTGTCCGCTGATGCAGCACTCGGCGCAGCCGCATTCGACCGCCTCCTGCAGCTGCGCGAACAGGTGCAGGGCGTGCTGGAACCGATGCGCGCGGCCGGCACGATCGGTGCAGCGCTGGAAGCCGAGATCACCCTGACCGCGGATGAATCAAACGCCGGCTGGCTGGCACCGCTTGCCGACGAATTGCGCTTCCTGTTCATCAGCGGCGACGTGCGCGTGGTGGATGCAGCGGGAATCGGACTGCAGGTCAGTGCCGCGAAAACCGACAAGGCCAAGTGCGTGCGCTGCTGGCATCACCGGACCGACGTGGGCGCGCATGCCGGGCATCCGGATTTGTGCGGTCGCTGCGTAGACAACGTGGCTGGCGATGGCGAAACCCGGAGGTTCTTCTGATGGCGCGCCTGGCCAAACCCAATGCACTGCCGTGGCTGCTGCTGTCGGTGCTGGTGATCGCGCTGGACCAGTGGAGCAAGCAGTGGGTGCTGACGAGTCTGCCTGAATACAGGGCCATCCCGGTGATCGACGGCTTCTGGAACTGGTATCGCACCTACAACACCGGCGCGGCCTTCAGCTTCCTGGCCGATGCCGGTGGCTGGCAGACGTGGTTCTTCACCATCCTGGCCTTCGCCATCAGCGCTCTGCTGGCCTGGTGGCTGGCGAAGACCCCGCGCCGCGACTGGCGCACGGCACTGCCGTATGCCCTGGTGATCGGCGGAGCGATCGGCAACGTCATCGACCGCCTGCAGCACGGCCACGTGATTGATTTCATCCAGTGGTACTGGCGCGATCACTACTGGCCGGCGTTCAACATCGCCGATTCGGCCATCGTGGGCGGTGCGGTGGGCATCATCCTGTTCAGCGTGCTTGCGAAACAGCACACATCGGCCACACGGACGGGAGGATAATCCGCGCATGGACATCATCCTTGCCAATCCCCGCGGTTTCTGCGCCGGCGTGGACCGCGCCATCGAGATCGTGAAACGCGCCATCGACACGCTGGGCGCGCCGATCTACGTGCGTCACGAGGTGGTGCACAACAAGTTCGTGGTGAACGACCTGAAGGCGCGCGGCGCGATTTTCGTGGAAGAACTCGACGAAGTGCCGGACGGCAACACGGTGATCTTCAGCGCGCACGGCGTGTCGCAGGAGGTGCGCAGCGAAGCGCAGCGGCGCGGCTTGAAAGTGTTCGACGCCACCTGCCCGCTGGTGACCAAGGTGCATCTGGAAGTGGCCCGGCAGTGCCGTGCGGGTCGCGACATGGTGCTGATCGGCCATGCCGGCCATCCCGAAGTGGAAGGCACCATGGGCCAGTGGCACGCACACGCCGGGGGCGGACAGATTCATCTTGTGGAGGATCTGGACGATGTGGCTGCCGTGCAGCTGGCCCAGCCGGACAACGTGGCCTACACCACCCAGACCACGCTGTCGGTGGATGATACCCGCGGCATCGTGGCGGCACTGCGCGAGCGGTTTCCCGCTATCCAGGGTCCGAAGAACGACGACATCTGCTACGCCACCCAGAACCGCCAGGATGCGGTGCGCGAACTGACCCGGGAGTGCGACCTGGTGCTGGTGGTGGGGTCGCCGAACAGTTCCAATTCCAATCGCCTGCGCGAACTGGCCGAACGCGAAGGCGTGACGGCCTATCTGATCGACGGTGCCGATGAAATCGATCCGGCATGGCTGCACGGCCGCCGGCACATCGGCGTGACGGCCGGTGCCTCGGCCCCCGACATCCTGGTGCAGGGCGTGCTGGCTCGGCTGCGCACGCTGGGTGCCGGCAGCGTGCGCGAACTGCATGGCGAGCCGGAAAGCATGGTGTTCGCGCTGCCCAAGGCACTGCGGCTGCAGTTGGTGGAGTAGGCGGCGCAGCGTCAATGCCAGCCAGTGGGCGGCGACCACACCGAGCCTTTGACCCGGCTGCCCGGCAACCCTAGAATAGGCGGCCCGCCGGAATAGCTCAGTTGGTAGAGCGGCGCATTCGTAATGCGTAGGTCGCAGGTTCGACTCCTGTTTCCGGCACCAGCCTCATGATGACCCGCCACCCGGCGGGTCTGTCGTTTCTGTGTTCCGGGATTTCAATCCGCGATCGGTTCCAGCCCGCGGATCGAGCGGATGCCGAGTCCGGGCGCGTCGTTGATGCGGATGTGCGGCCCATCGAAGTGCGCGGCGCCGTCCACCGGATCGTATCGGCACAGCGATGGTCCATCCAGGTCGATGCAGCGGATCGTATCGGCGCGGGCGATCGCCACGTGCGCGGCCGCCGTCACCCCGATGCTGCTCTCCAGCATGCAGCCCATCATGCAGGGCACACCATGCAGAGCGGCAATGTCGGCCAGTTGCAGTGCCGCGCCGATGCCACCGCTCTTCATCAGCTTGATGTTCAGCATGTCGGCGCCGTGCTGCTGCAGCAGGGCGATGGCGTCGCGCGGTCCGAACACGCTTTCATCGGCCAGCACCGGCGTATCCACCCGTTCGGCGATATTGCGCAGCCCGGTCAGATCGCGCGCCGGCACCGGTTGTTCGATCAGTTCCAGCGGAATGCCGGCCGCTTCCAGCGTCCGCAACATCCTGACCGTCTGCTTCGCGCTCCAGCCCTGGTTGGCATCCAGTCGCAGGGTGGCACGGCCCTGCACGGCCGCATGGATGGCCCGAACGCGAGCGACATCGTGTGGCGGCTCCTTGCCCAGCTTGATCTTCAGCGCGACATAGCCCTGGTCCACGGCCTGCAGCGCATCGCGCACCATGGTATCGACGTCGTTGGCGCTGATGGTGATGTCGGTCTGCAGCTGCGGGGTGCCGCCGCCCAGCAACCGGTACAGCGGCGCCTGGTGCAGCTGCCCCCACAGGTCGTGCAGGGCCATGTCCACTGCGGCCTTGGCACTGGTGTTGCCGTGCAGCGCCGTCTGTATGAGTGATGCGTTGCGATTCAGCTCGGCCACGTCGCAGCCGATCAGTCGGGGTGCGATGTACAGGCGAATGGCATCGATGATGCTGCCGTGGGTGTCGCCGGTGATGGCTGCCGTGGCTGCTGCGCTGCCGTGACCGACGTGGCCAGTGTGGGTGTGCAGCAGGACTACCACGTCGTCCACCTGTTCCACGGTGCGCAACGCGGTCTTGAAGGGCGTCTTCAGCGGCACGCGTAGCCGCGCCAGTTCGCAGCGGGTGATGATCATGGCGTCTCGGTGCGCATGCGCACGATGCTGGTGATGCGGTCGATGTAGCGGTCGGAGTCGTTGTACAGCATCGGTTCCAGGGGCGTGACCACCACACCGTTCAGGCCCAGCGATCGACGGCTGCCATCGGCCGTGCGAAGGCTGCCCCCGTTGGTGTCGTGGATCACGTAGGGCCGGCCATCGATGCGGCCCAGCATCATCATCACGTGGCCCGGAATGTAGATCAGATCGCCGGTCTGCAGTGCGGCCACGGCGGCCTCGCGCTGCTGCCGGGTACTGGCGGCATCGAACAGGGTGTGGTCGAAGGCCGGGCTGCGCGCCTGATCGCCGGTGTTGCGCGGCATCATCACGCCCATGCTGCGGTACACCTCGGCCACGAACCCGCTGCAGTCGCGGCCGTTGTAGCTGTGGCCCCAGCCGTAACGTTCGCCGAGGAACTTGAACGCCTGCCGCACCAGATTGGCACGGGTCAACGGCAGGTAATCGGCACTGCTCCCTGCGCTTTTCGGCAGCAGCGCCTGCGCGAATGCCAGCCGGCCATCCTCCTGACGCACCGGCAGGCGCAGCACCCAGCCGGTGTAGGCATGCTGGCCGTTGACGATTCCGCCCTCAGGCGGCGCGTCCAATGGGATGCGCACGCCCATGTCCAGCTGCAGCTCGGACACGCGCGGCTGCTCGCGGGTGAACACGGTGCGCGGCTTGCCATCGGTGATGATGCGATACGGCGTGGCGCGGACATAGCCCAGCACGGTCTCGCGCGTGCCTTCGGCCACGGCATCGGCCGGCATCCAGGCGGCATAGCGCGGACTGACGACGAACTGCCACTGGCCGTCGCGGCTGCGATGCGCGATGACTACCGGCGTGCCCGGAAACTCCGCACTTTCCTGGAACCGGTCGATGTCGGTCTCGCCAGCCCTGCTGAATGCGCGCAGCCTGCTGGGAACAGCCCGCAGCGGTGCACGCTGCACCACCAGCCCGAAGCGGGTTTGTTGGCGGTCGGGCAGCGTGTCGATCGCGATGGCATCGCGCAACTTCTGCAGATCGGTGGCCGTCAGTGGCGTGCCGTCCTCGTGGAACAGCGTGCGTTGCAGGGTGGCATCGTAGGCCTGGATCCAGCCGCGCACCCGCGTGGCCGGCAGTTCGGCCGGGAATGCAGCCAGATCGTGCATCGATTCGTCGCGCTGCAGCAGGCGTGCGTTCTGGGCCTGGATGAGGGCCGAGTCAAGCAGCACGGCATCGGGATGTTCCAGCCGCTGCAGCCAGAAATCGGCGGACAGATTCACTTCGTCGATGCCGGGAACGCCTGTGGCATCGCTGGCGCGTTCGCGCGCATGGCTTGTTGCCGGCAACGACAGCGCCAGCGCGATGGCCATGCTGCAATGCAACCAGGAACGCGGGAATGCGATGGATCGGGTCATCGCCATAGCATAGACCTTGCACGACGGAACCGGTCGATTCGACAGGCCGCAGCGGCTTCAGCCAGCACCGGACAGGGAGATGTTGCGGATTTGTGCCGGCAAGCACATTGTGGATGTCACCGAGCTGGCATAACGACGCAGTCCGCGTCGGTTGCCGGCGCATCGATCATCGCAAGGGGAGTTCCACATGTCACCACCGTCGCTTTTCCGTCGCCATGCATTGTGCGGGGCCGTGCTACTCGCGCTTGCCATCGTGACCGCGCAACCGGTGCAGGCGCAGAGCGTGACCGGTGCGGTGGCAGGCCGGGCGAATGCAGGTGACCAGATCACCGTCACGCATGCCAGCACGGGATTCACCCGTACCGTCACGGCGGATGCCAGCGGCAACTATCGCCTGGGGGCGTTGCAGGTGGGGCAATACACTCTGCAAGTGACCCGCGACGGGCAACCCATGGGCGAGCCGATTGCGGTGGATGTGGCCTTGGGCGGCACCACCACCGTCAATCTCGACAGTGCCGGCGGGGTGGCGAATCTCGCGGCCGTGACGGTGGTCGGCGAGCGCGTGGTCAATCGCGTCGATGTGCGATCGACGGAATCCGCCACGAATGTCACCCGCGAAGAGATCGCGCGGATGCCGGTCGACCAGAGTCTGGCGTCCGTGGCGCTGCTGGCGCCGGGCGTGATCGGCGGCAATGCCTCCTTCGGCGGTATTTCCTTCGGCGGCTCGTCCATCGCCGAGAATTCGATCTTCATCAACGGATTGAACGTCACCGACTTCTATCGTCGGCACAGTTTTTCCACGGCGCCCTTCGCCTTCTTCAAGGAATTCCAGGTCAAGACCGGCGGCTATTCGGTGGAATTCGGCCGCAGCACCGGCGGCGTCATCAATGCCGTCAGTCGTTCGGGCAGCAACGAGTTCCACGGCGGCGTGGAACTCACCTTCGAGCCCAAGGCACTGCGCTCCAGTGCCGACGATCATTACTACGACGACGGCAGCGTGAACGTGCTGTCCAGCCATGACGAACGCGCGTTTTTCAAGGCCAATGCCTGGGCCTCCGGGCCGCTGGTGCAGGACAAGCTGTTCCTGTTCGCCATGTACGAGCGCCGCAATTCGGATTCCGGATTCACCCGCGCCGATGGTGTCACCTGGACCGAACGCTCGTCGAACGACGGCTTCTGGGGTGCGAAGCTTGACTGGAACATCACCGACAACCATCTGCTCGGCCTGCTTGCGTTCTCGGACGCTGGCGATTCGAAAGACAGGGAATACGCTTACGATTTCGATACCTCCACCGTCGACACCGAACCGCCGCGCCGGTCCACCGCATCCACCGGCGGCAGGAGCGAATCGATCAGCTACACCGGCTATTTCGGCGAAAACTTCACCGTCAAGGCCATGTACGGCATCAACCGCAGCAGCAGTTACGTGCGGTCTCCTGCGGACAGCGCCTGCGACTGGGTCACCTACAACGCGGCATCCTACAGGGCAGCCTACGAGGCGATGGGCAGCCCCATACTGGGCTGCCATCCCGGCTCGGATGTCGTCTCGCACGACGACCAACGCAAGGTCAAACGCCTGGATTTGGAATGGGCGCTGGGTGGTCATCTGTTGCGGTTCGGCTGGGATCACGAATTGATGACCACCGATCGGGTCACCTTCTATCCCGGCAGCGGCATCCAGTACACGGCTTACGGTCGCACCAGCCCGAATCAGGTGCTCGACAACGATGCCGTGCTGCCTGCTGGCGTCAACGCCTTTCTGATGGGGCGCAGGCGTGCCGATGGCGGCGTGTTCGACATAGAGGCCAGCGCGCTGTACATCGAGGACGAATGGAGCATCACCCCGAACTTTCTGCTCAACATCGGCCTGCGCCTGGACAATTTCGAGAATCTCGATGCCGCCGGCGACAGCTACATCAAGCTGGACAAGCTGCTGTCGCCGCGGCTGGGATTCTCCTGGGACATGAAGGGCGACGGCAGCACCAAGCTGTTCGGCAATCTGGGGCGCTATTACATGCCGGTGCCCAGCATCATCAGCTACAACTTTGCCGGCGGCCTCACCGACGAGCGCAGTTTCTACGTGCTGGACGGCTGGCGGCCGGAAACCGATCTGGTTACCGGTGCCCAGTACATGGCGCCGATCATCGGCGCGCAGATCGGGCCGGTGGACGACAGCTTCAATCTGTCCAATGAACCGGTCGACCGCGATCTGGATGCGGTCTACCAGGATGAGTTGATCCTCGGCTTCCAGACCATGATCGACCAGGCCTGGTCGTGGGGTGTCAATGCCACCTACCGGCGCATGCCCAATGCCATGGACGACATCCGCATCAATGCGCTGTGCGGCACGCGCCACAGCAACGTGTGGGCCATCGCCAATCCGGGCGACGAACTGACCCTGTGGGGCACCACCGCGATAGGCTGCGCTCAGGATGGCTGGGTCACCATCGATACCTCGCGCGAGGGCTACATGATGGCCGGCAGCAACCGGATCATCGGCTACTCCGATCCCAAGCGCACCTACAAGTCGGTGGAGTTCCAGATCGATCGCGCCTGGGACAACAAGTGGGCCTTCAATGCCTCGTACCTGTGGTCGAAACTGGAAGGCAACCACGAAGGTCCGGTGAATTCCGACACCAACTACGGCGATACCGGCATGGTCCAGCACTGGGACCACCCGGCCAACAACGATCGCTACGGCGATCTGTTCAACGACCATCGCCACCAGATCAAGCTGCGCGGGTCGTACAAGTTCAACGACATGTGGATGGTCGGCGGCACCTTGACGGCGGTGTCCGGCGGGCCGATCACCGCATTCGGCGTGTCCTGGCCCGGCGAAAGCGGCACCGTGGCCAGTCCGGTCAGCGAAGGCAGCGGCGGCGGGACCGGCTGGTTGTGCGTGCCCCCCGCCGGTGTGGCCAACTGCAGTACAGTGCCATGGCAGGACCGCGTGTACGAGCGCAGCGAGCGTGGCGCGTTCGGTCGCATGCCGTGGATCTACAACCTGGGTGCCAGCGTGACCTGGACCCTTCCGGTCGACACCATCGATCTCAAGGCGCGTCTGTCGGTGTACAACCTGCTCAACGCACAGGAAGAGGTCAACGTGAGTGCCCGCTACGAAGCCCAACCCGGACAGCGCCGCGACACCTTCGGCACCGGCACGCGCTGGCAGTCGCCGCGCCATGCACAGCTGGTGATCACCTGGAACTTCTGATCGGGCCGTGGTCGGGTGCATCGTGGCCTGGTTGATACGGCAGGGTGGCAGGCTGGCGAACGCGTGGCTTCTGGCTGCGTTGATCTGCCTGTCGCTGCCGCCACTCGCCGCTGCGGCCGAAAACAGACGTGTCGATGCCGCTGCGATCGACACGGCTGCCATCGATGCTGCCTTCGATGCCATCGTGCAGCGATATCCGTTGCCGGGCCTGGCAATCGGCGTGGTCGTCGATGGGCAGGTGGTCTACACGCGCACCACAGGCGAGCGCGTGGTCGGCTCCGGCCAGCCCATCGACACGCAGACGCTGTTCAAGATCGCCTCCAACAGCAAGGCGATGACCGCAGCCGTGCTGGGACGGCTGGTCGATGCCGGCAAGCTGCGCTGGGATGATCCGGTCATCAAGCATCTGCCCGACTTCGCCATGCACGATCCATGGGTCACGCAGCAGCTGCAGGTGCGCGACCTGCTGATCCACAACAGTGGCCTGGGGCCGGGCGCCGGCGACCTGATGCTGTGGCCCGAGCCCAACCACTTCACCCGCCAGGACGTGATCCGCGGCCTGCGCCACCTGCAGCCGCTGTACAGCTTCCGTTCCCGCTACGCCTACGACAACACCCTGTACATCGTCGCCGGCGAGGTTGCGGCCGCCGCGGCCGGCGTGCCGTTCGACCAGCTCCTGCAACGCGAAGTCTTCGATCCGTTGCGGATGACCCGTTGCCAGGCCGGCGCCTTCGACTTGCAGACTGTCGGCAACGTGGCCCAGCCGCATGGGCATCAGGACGGTCGCACCGTGGTGATCCGTGCTGACCCGCCGCAGGTACCCGAAACCCCGATGCTGGCTGCCGGCGGCATCCGCTGCAGCCTGGACGACATGCTGCGCTGGGTGCAGGCATGGCTGCAGCCGCAGACCGCGCGCGGGCCGGATGGCACGCCGTGGCTGTCGCAGACCCAGCGAGAGGCGATCTGGACCACGCACACGCCCATGCCATTGACGGCACGCATGCGCCGCTGGGATGTCAGCCATTTTTCCGGCTACGGCTACGGCTGGCGGCTGACCGATGTCGATGGCACCGCCAAGGTGTCGCACACCGGCACACTGGCCGGCATGTACTCGGCCGTGACCCTGCTGCCGGAACACGATGCCGGATTCGTCATCCTCGTCAACGCCGATGCCGACCAGGCCCGCACCGTCCTCAACCAGGTACTGGTGAAGGCCTTCACGCGACCGGATGCGCATCTGGACGTGGCCCACTACGCCTCCGAACTGGCGCGCGAGCAGATCGATGCCGCTTCGCCCGCGCAAGCCCTGCAGCCTGCGGCAGAGACTCCATACGCGACAGCACCGGAACTGCAGGCAGTGCTCGGCCACTATCGCGACCCATGGTTCGGCGGTGTCTCCATCTGTGCAGATGCCGACCGGCACGTGCGCTTCCAGGCGATGAAGTCCCCGAAGCTGGTCGGGCCAGTACGCATCGCCCACGGCCGGCCCTACGTGGATTGGACCGATCCCACCATCGAAACCGATGCCTGGCTGGACTTCGCCGCCACCGCCGCACCCGGGCAGGCTGTACGGCTGCGCATGGCCAAGGTCGACCCGCAGGCCGACTTCAGTGCCGACTTCGAGGACCTGCGTTTAGAGCGCATCGGACCTTGCCGTTGATGCCTGCGACAGCAGGACCTGGCAACACGGCAACTCGTGCATCCGGATGTCTTGACGCGGTCGCGGCTTCACGATATGTTCACTCCCGTACTACCGGGGGGGTAGTCAGCCATCACGGTTCTGCCAACAGGCACCCGCGTTGCCGGCTACACGACACAACGACCGATCTCGCACGGAGGCGTGCTGGACATGCGAAGCAATGGGACTCAACAGCATCGCTCGGCTCCAGGCAAGACCAGTTTTGGCGCTTGCCACGTTTCCGGTAGCGCTTCCTCATTCCCCGGCCGCTGTGCATCGCACTCGGACCGGATTTTTTGAACGCATCTTCATCAAATAACCTTGACTGGTGATGGCATGACATACCCACTACCCCGGAATTGGCAACTCGCCGTGCTGCTGCTGACATTGGCAGGTACCTTGGCTGCATGCGGAACGGATCCTGCGCCGAATTTCCGCGGCCGCTGGCGTACGGTCAACCACTACACGGTGCAGCCGGAGGAAATCCCGCTGCACACGGCGTACGTATTTGCGCCCTCGCCGCTGGACCACACGCTCAAGGCCATGCTGACACGCTGGGCCCGCGATTCCAAGATGACGCTGTCGTATCTGGCACCTTCCGATTACACCCTGCACCAGCCGGTGGCGCACATCAGCACTTCCAGCATCCAGCACGCCGTCGGAGAACTGTCACAGGCCTATGCCGCGCAGGGCGTGTCGGTCACGTATGCCAACAACCAGATCGTGGTGCGTGGCGGCACCGTGTCGGCGGCTGCGCCGGCAAACAGTCGCTGATTCCGCGATTCTCCGCTCCAAACGACGCCCGAACGTCCTTCAGCACAGCGCATGAAACTCAAGAAAACCAAGACATCCGACAAGATCGACGGCGCCGTCAACGATGCCATCGATTACGAAATCACGGTTGCCGACCTCGCGCGCAAAAGTGCCCGTCGTGCGTGGATGGTCACCTGGGCATCCCTGCTGATGTCGCTGATCCTTGCCGGCGGCTACTATTACATGCTGCCGCTGAAGGAAAAAGTGCCCTATTTGATCATGGCTGATGCCTATACGGGTACCAGTTCGGTCACCCAGTTGCGCAATTCCGCCAGCTACCAGACCGTCACCGCCAGCGAGGTGGTCAACCGCAGCAACATCGCCAGTTTCATTCTGGCGCGCGAGTCGTTCGATGTGTCGGCCATCGGTACGCGTGACTGGAGAATGCTGCACACCATGAGTTCCAGGGAAGTCTCCCAGGAATACACCAACCATCATTCCCGCCGCAATCCAGCCAGTCCGATCAATCTGTATGGCAGGACGCGCGCCATCCGCATCAACATTCTCAGCATCACGCCGTCTGGCCGAAGTGCCGGCGGAGCCGCGACTGGTGCCACCGTGCGTTTTCAGCGCACATTGTTCAACAAGACCGATGGTACGGCACAGCCACTGGACAACAAGATCGCAACGATGGCGTTCGAGTACAAGCCGAACCTCAGCATGAGCGAGGAGGACCGGCTGCTGAACCCGCTGGGCTTCCAGGTGACCGACTATCGCGTGGATACCGATTTTTCGGTACAGCCCCCGCCGGAAGTGCGCATCAATGCCGCGCCGCCGACGGTGCCGGACGTGGGGGCGCCGATGCAGGCCCAACCGCAAGGTGCTCCCGGAGACGTTCAGACACAGCCAACCGACGGTGCCAATCAGCAGGCAGTGCCAGGCCAGCGGACACAGCAGGCCGCCAGCGGACCAAACACGATCCAGAATGGAGGAAACGTCCCATGAGTTTTGCGCGACTTCTTGCGCTCGGCATGATGTTCATGGCGACGCTGGTGGCATCGGGCGCCGCATACGCCCAGGTCATTACCGAATACCCCTACGAGCCGAACCGGGTCTACCCGGTACGTACCGGGCTGGGCATCACCACCCAGATCGAACTGAGTCCGAACGAAAAGATTCTCGACTACAGCACCGGTTTCAGCAGCGGCTGGGAACTGACCCGGCGCGACAACGTGTTCTACATCAAGCCGAAGAATGTCGATGTGGACACCAACATGACCATCCGTACCGAACAGCACGCCTACATGTTCGAACTGAAGGTGGTGGCCACGGACTGGCGCACGCTGGATCAGGCCAAGCAGGCCGGCGTGCAATACAAGATCACTTTCGCCTACCCCAACGACACCAAGTTCGTGACCGAGGCGGAAGCGGTTCCGGAACTCAGCACGCGGCTCGATCCGAACCGGATCTACAATTTCGACTACGAGTACTCCACCCGCAGCAAGAGCCGCTGGCTGATTCCGTCCGCCATCTACGACGACGGGCAATTCACCTACATCAAGCTCAGTGCGATGAAGGGCATTCCGACCGGCAATTTTCCGACCGTGCATGGCCGGGAGCGACGCCGCTCGGATGATTTCGTCGTCAACACCACGGTCGAAAACGACACGTTGGTGGTCCACGGCATTTATCCCTACCTTGTCCTGCGCCATGGGGACAATGTCATCGGTATCCGCAGGAGCAAAGGCAAATGAACCAGAACATCCCACCGGACGCTCCTGAAGACGGTTACGGCCGTTACCCGGAAGACAACAATCCGTATTTCGCCAATCGTGCCACCGTAGAAGCTCCGGACCTGGATGCCAGTGGCCCGGCGCTCCGCAACGAGGAAAACCAGCGGCTGAACCGCAAGGCACTGCTGTTCCTGGGCGGCATCATCCTGCTGTTGTTGATCATGGGAGCTTGGTTGTATGCGTCGGTGATGAATCGCAACAAGCAGGAAGATGCTCCTGTCCGGGAAGAAATCGTTTCGATTCCCGATGCGCAAGCTCCGGCTTCGGATCCGATGTTTCCGGACGAGCCCGCTTCCCAGCCCATCGATGTTGCGCCGATGCCGATGGAACCGTTGCCGCCTATGCCCCCTCCGCCCGACTACTCCTCTGATGGCGGACGTCAGCCGCGCACCCAGTCGCCTCAGCCAACCGGTCCGACCTTGATGGAGCGGCGCATGCTGGATGGCGACACGCCCAGCGGCACGCCTCAGAATCCAGCGGATCAGCAGGCAGCCATGATGGAACGCATGCTCGCGGCGGCCAGTGGCAACAATCAGCAACCCGTTCCGCAAGCAGAACCCGTGCCTGCAACGGCCGCCCAATACATCCGCAATCCGGACGTGCTGATGGTCCGCGGAACCTACCTGCGCTGCATTCTGGAAACCCGGATCGTCACCGACATCGCCGGCTACACGTCGTGCGTTTTGACCGAGCCCGTTTACTCCATCAATGGCCGCAGCCTGCTGCTGCCGAAAGGTTCAAAACTGCTGGGACAGTATCAATTGCAATCCAAGCCGATTCCGCGTGTTGCGGTGATCTGGGACCGCATCACCACGCCCAATGGCATCGATGTCACCATGCAGAGTCCGGGCATCGACAACCTGGGCGGGGCGGGGCATCCGGGCGACATGGATGCACATTGGCCCAGTCGCATCGCCTCGGCCATGCTGATCAGCCTGATCAGCGACGTGTTCAAGTACGCTGCGGCAAAGCACGGTGAAGGGACCACGGTCACCTATCCCAGCGGGGTGTCGGTCGAGCAACCGTTCGAAAGCAATACGGCACAGGCAGTTCAGGATCTCGCCGAACAGGCGATCGAACAGAGTGCCAACCGGCCTGTCACCGTGACCATCAACCAGGGCACCATGCTGTCGGTGTACGTGTCGCAGGACGTCGACTTCAGCCGGGTGATCGCGAACCGGTGATGGATGACGATCTTTCGCCGGTCGCGCGGGTTTCCAACGAATTCCTGGAATACCAGTACGGTGTTCTGGGGATCCTGGAGTACATGTCCTCGCCCGAGGTGACGGAAATCTGCATCAACCGGCCGGGCGAGGTGTATCTGGAAACAAACACCGGCTGGCGCCGCCTGGACGTGCCGTCGCTCACGTACGATCGGGCGCGGCAGTTCTGCACGGCGGTGGTCAACGAAAGCAACACCGGCCAGCGCATCACCGATGCCGATCCGGTGGTGTCGCTCACGTTCCCCACCGGGCAGCGTGCGCAGTTCGTGATTCCGCCGGCCTGCGATCCCGGTAAGGTCTCCATCACCATCCGTCTGCCGGCCAAGCAGTCGCGTACCCTGCAGCAATACGAGGACCAGGGTTTCTTCGCCGAAATCGTCGAGCAGACCGGCGAGATCAGCGAGCACGACCGCGAACTGCTGGAGCTCAAGCGCGCCCGCGACTACGCCGGCTTCTTCAAGAAGGCGGTAGCCTACCGCAAGAACGTGGTCGTGTCCGGCGCCACCGGCAGCGGCAAGACCACGTTCATGAAATCGCTGGTCGACCACATTCCGCCGGACGAACGGCTGGTGACCATCGAGGACGCGCGCGAACTGTTCATTCCGCAGCCCAACGTGGTGCACCTGTTGTATTCCAAGGGCGGGCAGAGCACCAGCAATGTCACTGCCAAGAGCTGCATGGAGGCCTGCCTGCGCATGAAGCCTGACCGCATCATCCTGGCGGAGCTGCGTGGCGATGAGTCGTTCTATTTCATCCGCAACTGCGCATCCGGCCATCCCGGGTCCATCACCAGCTGCCATGCCGGCAGCACCGAGCAGACCTGGGACCAGCTGGCGCTGATGGTGAAGGCCTCCAACGAGGGCGCCGGCCTGGAGTTCGACACGATCAAGCGATTGCTGATGATGACCATCGACATCCTGGTCCACATCAAGGCGCATGCCGGGCGCCGCTTCATCACCGGTATCGACTTCGATCCGCACCGGTCGGTCAGCGGCGTTAAAAAGGGATGAGCGGTCCATCGCCTGCTTGACATCGGCGTTCGTTCATGAAAAATTGTGCGTGCAGAAATGCATTTCGACTGGTCTCAGAAGTAGGGGGTGGGCCATGATCCCAGGGATGGAACTGATGAGTTGTCCCGTTGCCGTTCCCGCAAGCGTGATGCATCACGTGGTGCGCGTGGAATCCTCGTTCAATCCCTATGCCATCGGCGTGGTGGGCGGAAGGTTGCTGCGCCAGCCCAAAACGCTGGCCGAAGCACTGGCCACCGTGCGCATGCTGGAAGGCCGCGGCTACAACTTCTCGCTGGGTCTGGCCCAGGTCAACCGCTACAACTTGGCCAAGTACGGTCTCGAGTCATACGAAAAGGCCTTCCAGCAGTGCCCGAATCTGCTGGCCGGGTCGCGCATCCTGGCCGAGTGCCATTCGCGCTCCGGCGGCGACTGGGGCAAATCGTTCAGCTGCTACTACTCGGGCAACTTCACCACCGGGTTCCGCCACGGATATGTGCAGAAGATCTACGCGTCCATGCAGGGCGAGGCGCGGTCCGCCGGACTGGCCATCCCTGTCATCGCGCAGGCCGCACAGGCGCAGCGAGGCTCTGCGCGTGCGTACGCAGCGATGCCGGCCCGCGACATTCTCAGCGAACGGATCGTGGCCGCAGCACCGCCTGTCCAGTCCGTGAGCCCGGCAGCCACCATTGCGATGCAAGCGACCGCACCGGCACAGCCCTTGCCTGCACCGCCCGCCATGGCCATACCGCAGTCTGCTGCGCCTGCTGCGTTGCCTCAGCCTGTGGCGATTGCATATCCGGCCAACCGCCCGGTGGCGCAGGCAGTCCTTGCCGGTAGGGGAAAACTCACGCCGGCCGTTCCGGCCACCCGTGCTGGCGACAGCGCGTTCGTGTTCTGATTTGATTTGTCATAGGGTATGGCGCACCCTCAACGCGCAGCGTCTGTTTCGTCCACAACCAGGAGTCTTGAAGTGAAAAACCAACTGCCCGTTCAGCGTTCCGCTCCCATTCTGGGAATCCGCCATGTCGCCATGCTGGCCATGCTCGCGACACTCCTGTTCTCGCCTGGTGCATTCGCGCAATATGACGACACAGAGAAAAGTGTGTGCGGATTCTTCGACAACTTCAACGACCTGCTCAATATCGCCTCCATCGCAGTCGTCACCATTGCCATCATTTTTGCCGGGTACCAGATCGCCTTCGCCCACAAGCGCATTGCCGACGTGGCTCCCATCCTGATTGGCGGACTGTTGATTGGTGCGGCTGGTCAAATCGCGAAGATGCTGTTGCCGGAAAACGACGACAGCGGCTGCGCGATGGTCATCCAGTTGATGCAACCCTACTATGCATAAAAACGTGTTGTTCCGGGGCTGTACACGGCCTGCAATGTTTCTGGGTGTCCCCTATATCCCGTTCTTCATCGGTGCGGGTGGCGTCCTGCTGCTGGCGATGTATACCAATCTGTTTTTCTTGATATTGATGCCAGTGGTGATCTTCATCATGCGCATGATGGCCAAGCGGGACGAAATGGTGTTCAGGCTGCTCGGACTTCGGTTGATGTTCAAGCTGAGAACCCGGAACGTGCGCAACAATGGCGGGCTTTGGGTGTACACACCCAACGCCTACCGTGACAACAGTCGACACCTGAATCCATGAAATCGCCGCAACTGCCAACCACTGCAGCCTATCTCACCAACACGGCCATCAGTGAGTTCGTGTCGCTGTCCACGCATGTCTCCCCGACGGTCGTCAAGACCGTCGGTGGGGATTTCCTGCTCACCTGGCAGCTGGGCGGCCTGCCGTTTGTGGGCCGAGAAGAGTGGGAACTGGAGCACCGCCACAACACCTTCAATCGATTGTTGCAGACCCTGCGTGCCCCCGACTTCACCAATGTGGCCTTCTGGGTGCACGACATCCGCCGCAAACGTCGCATCAGTACCGAAACCCGCTTCAGGCACTCCTTCAACCAGGACATGTCCGACGGCTATTTCGAGTCTCTGTCCAAGCAGAAGCTGATGCAGAACGAGCTGTACCTCACCATGATCTACCGACCGGTGGTGGCCGGCAAGAAACTAGTCGAAAAATCCTCCGATCCGGCGCAGCTGAAGGCCGAACAGGATCAATCCGTTGCCAAGGTGCTCGAGCTGGCCGGCAACGTCGAGGCCGTGCTGAAGGAATATGCACCAAACCGCCTGGGCATGTACGAGGCACCGAACGGCATCGTCTTTTCCGAAGTGCTGGAGCTGTTCGGCTACATCCTCAATCGCATCGACGAACCGGTGCCGGTGCTGAAGTCGCCGATCCCCGCCTATCTGCCGGTCAGCAAGCACATGTTTTCGGCGAAATCGGGCGACTACGTGATCAGCACGCCTGCCGGCGTGAATCACTATGGTGCCATCCTCAATGTCAAGGAATATCCGGATGGGACATATCCGGGTATCCTGAATGGCCTGAAATACATGGATTTCGAGTATATCGTCACGCATTCCTTCAGCCCGATGGGCCGTCAGGATGCGCTGCGGGTGCTCGACCGCACCAAGGGCATGATGATCTCCTCCGGTGACAAGGCGGTCAGCCAGATCGTCGAGCTCGACTACGCCATGGATCAGCTGTCCTCCGGCAACTTCGTGCTGGGCGAATACCATTTCATCATGGCGGTGTATGCCGAAAGCCAGGAAAAACTGGCCCAGAATCTGGCTGCCACGCGTGCCGAATTGTCCAATGCGGGGTTCGTGTCCAGCAAGGAGGACCTGGCCGTCACCGCATCGTTCTATTCCCAGTTGCCCTGCAACTGGAAATACCGTACCCGCATCGCCAGCATCAGTTCGCTGAATTTCCTGGGCCTGTCGCCGCTGCACAATTTCGCCTCGGGCAAGAAGGACAACAACCCGTGGGGCGAGTCGGTCACCACGCTGCAGACCACCAACGGCCAGCCATACTTCTTCAATTTCCACGCGACCCATCCGGGCGAGAACTCGCTGGGCGAGAAGGCCATCGGCAACACCATGGTGATCGGCAAGTCCGGTACCGGCAAGACCGCGCTGATCAATTTCCTGCTGAGCCAGGTGCAGAAGTATGATCCGCCGCCCACCATTTTCTTCTTCGACAAGGACAAGGGCGCGGAAATCTTCGTGCGCGCCTGCGGTGGTAACTATTTGGCGCTGGAAAGCGGCCAGCCGACCGGCTTCAACCCGTTCCAGTGCGAACGCACCGAAGGCAACGTGCAGTTCCTGGCCGATCTCATCAAGGTGCTGGCCGGCAAGCGCGAATACAGCGCCCGCGAGGAGGAGGACATCTTCCGCGCGGTGGAGAGCATGCTGGACACGCCCATGCACCTGCGCAGCATGACCAACTTCCAGAAGTCGCTGCCCAACATGGGCGATGACGGCCTGTATGCGCGCATCCGCAAGTGGACGCGCGGCAACTCGCTGGGCTGGGTGTTCGACAACCCGACCGACACCATCGATCTGACCCGCGCCAACATTGTCGGCTTCGACTACACCGACATCATCGACAACCCGGAAGTGCGCATTCCGGTGATCAACTACCTGATCCACCGGCTGGAGGAACTGATCGACGGCCGCCGCCTGATCTACGTGATGGACGAGTTCTGGAAGATTCTCGACGGCGAAGGCGGCCTGAAGGAATTCGCCAAGAACAAACAGAAGACCATCCGTAAACAGAACGGCCTGGGCATCTTCGCCACGCAAAGCCCGGAAGACGCGCTGCAGAGCGACATTTCCGCCGCGTTGATCGAGCAGACCGCCACCCTGATCCTGCTGCCAAACCCCAATGCCAGCAAGGACGACTACATGGATGGCCTGAAATTGACCGAGGCCGAGTTCAATGTGGTCAAGAGTCTCGACGAGCGCTCGCGCTGCTTCCTGGTGAAGCAGGGCCACGCCTCCAGTGTGTGCCAGCTCAACCTGCGCGGCATGGACGATGCCCTGGCGGTCATTTCCGCCAGTACCGACAACATCGAGATCCTGCACCAGGTGCTGGAGCGCAAGGCGAAAGAGCTGGGCGTGAGCCCGGACGCTCTGCAACCAGACCAGTGGCTGCAGGATTTCTACGACAACCGCAAGGGCTCGGGCAAGGGCGGCAAATCCGATGCCGACACCGCCAAGCGCCGCACCTCGCAGGCCGCCTGACCATGCACACCCATTTCCGTCATCCAACCCATTCCACCACTTGCAAGGAGACACCGATGAACACCTCCACCTCTTCCCGCGGGTCTGCTCGCCGTCCGGTGATGGCGCTGGCGGCTGCCGTCACGCTGGTGCTGGGATTTTCGGCGCCGGTGCAGCAGGCTCAGGCATGGATTCCGGTGCAGGAAACCGGATTTGCGCTTTTCAACCACATCATGAACCAGCTGAACACGTACGCGCAACGCTATCAGGACATCGATGCCTACAACAAGCAGTGGCAACGGATCAAGTCGATGTACGTGAAAATGCAGAGTCTGATGACGCTGCAGTTCAAGAACGGGGTCGAACTGAAACCGGTCGATGAAATGGAAGGGGTGAACGAGAACTGCCGATCGAGCGGCAGCAGCAATCCGCTCAGCAATGTGCTTTCCCTCGAGAAGCTCAATGTCACGGGGAAGAACGTTCTGGAGGAGCAGCAGAAAATCTGCATCGCGCGGCAGGTGGCAATGAACCGCAAGTTCAATGTCACCGTCCAGATGATGGACGTGCTCAAGGAGCACGCGAAGCAATTCGAGAAACTGGAATCCGACCGGATGGGGCTATCCGGCGAAAATCCAGGAGAAAACGACGGTGTCTCCCGTTCGATGCAGTCTCTCGGGGAACAGATCGAACAGGACCTGAATCGTTTCGACATGGTCATCAAGACTTACGACAACTACATCGCCGCCTTGAACGAGCGGCAGCAGATGCTGGCCCGGGCGGCCATGGAAAACGACACGCCGAAAGGCATCGGCGAGGCCGTCTTCAAGAAAGTGGTCCAGGGAGTGACCCTGAAAGGCGCTCTTGATGCAGCACGCGTTCGCGAGCGCTGATTGGTGATTGATTGTTCCATGGTGTGAAAAAGGGGGGAGACGGACGTGAAGTCGAGGTGTGAACATGAATGACCTACTCAATATCATTGACTTCGCAGCGTCCTGGCGTGCGATCGATTGGCTGCAACCGCGTGCGGGAATCCTCACCGACACGACCAACTTGTTCTTCTTCAAGGAAATCTACGATTTCCTGAGCGATGAAGTGGACGAGTTCCGCGACAACGTGTTGGGCCGCACCATGGCCTTCGTCGGCGGCCTGGCGCTGCTGTTGATGACGATATGGGTCATGATACAGGGCTATCGCCTGGCGACGGGCCATTCCCGTGAAAACGCCATGGTGCTCATCATCAACGCATTGCGCGCCACGCTGATCGTGGCCGTGGCCACCAGTTTTGCGGTGGGCGGCAGCTCGATCGCCACCATTTTGACCGACGATTTCAACAAGCAGATCACCTACCTGATGACCGGCAAAAAGGAAAACTCGATCGAGAAGATCGACGAGTCGCTGGCCTACATGCAGATCGCCATGAGCAGCATCGACCATCTGGACGTGGGCGGCGATGTGATCCTGAACGAAGCGAAAACCCGAAACCAGTGGTTCACCGGCATCGGCATCGCCGGACCGGCTATCATGGGCGGGTCGATGCTGCTGCTGTACAAGATCGCCATGGCACTGATCGTGGGGCTGGGCCCGTTCTTCATCCTGTGTCTGCTGTTCGACCTGACCAAGCAGATGTTCCACAAGTGGCTGTGGTTCGGCATCGGCACGCTCTTCTCGCTGGCGGTGCTCAATGCCATGGTCACCTTGTCGCTGGATGCGGTGCTGGCGGTAGCCGGCGCGTTCTGGGTGGGCGAGTTCATCGGGTCCAGCAGTGAAGGCGTGACCAGTGTTGCGCTGCAGCAGGGCGGGCTGGGACTGATCCTGTCGACCCTGATCCTGGGCGCACCTCCCATGGCGGCGCTG
>QFNC01000040.1 GCA_003240695.1 Pseudoxanthomonas suwonensis
CGGCGGAGCTGAACAAGCCGGCCGCCTCCCACCCCTGGTACTGCGACGTGCCAGACCCGATTAAATTCAATGTCGGCGTCATCAAGGGCGGCGACTGGACCGGCTCCACCCCCGCCTGGTGCGAGATGGATTGCAGGATCAGCATTCTTCCCGGCACCTCGGTGGAGGAAGCCCGCCGTGGGGTGGAACGCTGCATCGCCGAGGCCGCTAGCCAGGATCCCACTCTGTCCAAAGATCCGCCCCAGATCATCTGGCACGGCCATACCTCAGACCCCTATGTGTTGGAGCCGGGCTCGGAGGCTGAGGCGGCGCTGGCCGCGGCGCATGAGAGCGTATTAGGCCGCCCCTTCGAGAGCTTCTGCACCACCGCCATGGCAGACACCCGTTTCTATGGCCTTTACTACGGCATTCCAGCGCTGTGCTACGGCAGTTCCGGCGAGGGCGCGCATGCCTTCGATGAGCGCGCCAACCTTGCTGCCCTAAAGGAAACAACGCTCACCATCGCGACCTTCGTTGCGAAGTGGTGCGGCCTGCGTAAGGCCAGCTGATGCGGTCGGGCAGATGCCGAAGGTGGACATCTGCCCGCCCCCTGCGGACCCTCTGGCCATGCGGACACCTTCTGTCATTGGGCAGTGGATGGTCAACGCAGGTATCGTCTGGTCGTGGATCTTGCGGGTGTGGCCGCCGCGGCTGATGCCGAGCCCAGGGCCTTCTGCCCCCTTTGCCGCCGGTGGCACAACGATGCGCCTTCACATGAGTGCTGTCGAGCAGCAGCTCAGCGGCTGGACCACCCGCGGCAGCCAGCGCCTCGGTGGCCTTGCGGCTGAGGCTTGCCCTGCGCACCACCTCCTCGACCGAGGCAAAGGGCGAGCCATTGCCGGCCTGCCGCGCCTTGACGATCTGCTCCGCCTCCTGCCGCGCCAGCCCCTCCTGGCTGCTGGGCTCGGGCTCCAGCATGCAGTCCCAGGCGCTCCTGTTGACGTCGAGCACATCGAGCGGCCGCACCAGGACGCCATGGTCCCTGGCGTCGCGGATGATCTGCGCGGGGCATAGAAGCCCATCGGCTGCGAGTTCAGCAGGGCGGCGTCGAACACCGCCGGGTCGTGGCATTTCAGCCAAGCTGATTACGCTCGGGTTCACCTCGCCGTCTCGCGGTGGCCGCCGCGGGCGATCCGAAGAATCGGCCAGTCCCCTGGTCCGATAACCGCTGAGCGGGACGCATCAAGGTACAGGAACGCGAGAACCGCGAGCTGCGCCAAGCCAATGAGATCCTGCTCAAGCCATCGGCCTATCTCCCGATGGCGGAGCTCGACCGCCGCTCGAAGTCATAATCGCCTTCATCGACGATCACCGTGAGGTCAATGGGGTAGAGCCGATCTGCCGGGTTCTGCCGATTGCCTTACCAACCTACCATTGCCCATGTCGCGCAGCGTGCTGATCCGGCCGAGGCGCGTCCCACAATCAATGGTGCAGCCAGCGCGCTTCGCGCTTCTCGTGGAAGGCCACGAAGCCTTCCTTCGCATCCGTGCGGCCGAAGGCCCGCACATAGGCCTTCCGTTCAAACTCCAGATGCCTGTCGAATGCCGCGACGAAGGCGTGATCGATCATGTCCTTGATGTCCTGAATGCCGCCGGCCGGTGCGGCGGCCAGCCGCTCTGCCTGTTCCAACGCGACCGCCTCCGCCTGGCCGGGATCGGCCAGCTGGTCCACCAAGGTCATCGCCAGGGCGCTCTCCGCATCCAGGATCTCGCCGGCCCATGCTAATGCCTTTGCCCCGGTCCCGCCGATCCGCCGCGCCAGCAGTGCCAGCCCGCCTGTTGCGGGCCAGACGCCGCGGTGGATTTCAGGAAGGCCGATCCTCGCATCCCGGGCGGCGATAATGACGTCGCAGCCCAGCGCCAGTTCGTAGCCGCCGCCGAGACAGGCGCCCTCGACCGCCATCACCACGGGCTTCGGACATCCGACCAGGGCCCGGATCATGCGCTGCGCATTATCCGCATGCGCCGCCGCCACGGCAGCGTCGCGGCGAGCGGGAAACTCGCTCAGATCCGCGCCGGCGCAGAGATGTCGGCTGCCCGGCAGGAACACCATGCAACGGACGCTCTCGTCCACGGCCGCAGCCAGGAAGGCGTCCCCGAGGGAACGTCGGACCGTCTGGGTCAGCAGGTTCAGGGGCGGCGCATCGATGCGCAGCGACACCACCGCGCCCCGCCGCGACAGTGCCAAGCCGGGCAGCGTATCCGGCCAGAGGTGAGGACTATCCCTGCGGTCGGCCGGCATCATCAGATTCCCTCCAGCAGCATGTCGGATGCCTTCTCGGCGATCATCACCGTCGCCGCGTAGGTGTTCCCGGAGACCATCGTTGGCATGACCGAGGCATCAGCGACGTACAGCCCTTCGACGCCACGTACCCGCAGCGACGGCTCGACCACCGCATCCGGATCGGGTCCCATGCGGCAGGTGCCGACCGGATGATAGACGGTGGCTCCGGTCCGGCGGGCGTGGTCCAGCAGTTCGTCATCCCCCGTGGCGGGCCCCGGGAATGTCTCATGATCGATAACGCCGACCAACGGCTCGGTGCCGAACAGGACACGGATGAAGCGCAGCCCCGCCAGCAGCGCTGCTTGATCCATGGGATCGGCCAGGTAGTTCGGCTGGATCTCCGGCAGGATCGCCGGGTCGGCGCTGAGGGCACGGACATGGCCATGGCTTTCGGGCCGTAGCTGCGTGGCACCGCAGGTCATGCCCGGCTCCCGTTCCAGCATGCCGGCGCCGAATCGCAGGGTGGAGTAGCTGGCGGGGGCGAACAGCAGTTGCAGGTCCGGATAGATGAGTTCGGGCCTTGTCCGGAGGAAGGCGCCCGCATGGGCCGGGCTGGTGGCCAGGATGCCCCGCCGGCTGACCGCGTAGCGCAGAACCTCGCGCACCAAGGCCAGGCCATGCGCACGCTCGTTCAGGCTGCCCGCTCCCCGCAGGCGGACGGCGATGCGGGCGGCGTAGTGGTCGCGCAGGTTGCGCCCCACCGCCGGTCTCGCCTGCCGCACCGGTATGCCGAGCCCGGCCAGCCAGGCAGGATCGCCGATGCCGGAGAGCTGCAGCAGATGCGGAGAATTCACCGCGCCGGCAGCGAGGATGACCTGCCGCCGCGCCCGCACCAGGAACCGGGCATCCCCCTGACGGTACAGCACGCCGGTGGCGCGTCCGTCCTCGAAGGCAATGCTCTCGACCAGCGCACGGATAGCCATTTGCAGTCCGGGCCGGCGGAGGGCGGGGCGCAGGTAGGCATCGGCGGCGCTCCAACGACGGCCGTCCCGCAGCAATTGCTGGTAGAGGAAGATGCCTTCCTGCTCGCCGCTATTGTAATCGGCGTTGCGCGGCAGCCCGAGCCGTTCGGCAGCCTGGAGAAAGGATTCCGCCAGCGGGTGCGGATCGGGCTGGTCGGTGACACTGAGCGGGCCATCCAGCCCGCGCAGGGCGGGATCGCCTCCCGGCCGGGTCTCGGCGCGGCGGAAGTAGGGAAGCACATCGTCCCAGGACCAGCCGTGGCAGCCGCGCCGCGCCCACAGGTCGTAGTCGGCCCGCTGCCCGCGTACGAACAAGTGCCCGTTGATCGAACTGGAGCCCCCGACAACGCGCCCGCGTGGGAAGGGGATGGTCCGCCCCGCCGTGCCTGCCGAGGGAGCGGTGACATAGCCCCAGTTGAGGGCCTTGTTGTGGATGGTGCGGCTGAAACCGGCCGGGACCCTGATCCAGGGATGGCGGTCGGCGCCGCCGGCTTCCAGGACCCGGACGCTGTGCCGACCGGAGGCTGTCAGGCGATTAGCCAGGACGCAGCCGGCAGCGCCGGCGCCAACCACGACAAAATCCGCCTCGCCTGCGTCCCGTGCCGCTGGACCGGCTCCGCTGGCGGACCGCACCGCCGCAAGTCCTTCCGGCATGGCTCAGGCAGCCCGCAGGGCGGCGGCGATGGTGTCCGACATCTCTCGCAGGTCCCGCGTGTAGTCCGCATCGGCGGCGGCGGTGACGGTGGCGCTGCTTTCAGCGAACCGTCTCCAGGTCGCCGTTTCCAGCGCCGCGCCGAAGCCCGACCGCAATCCATCCAGGATCGGCTTCGGTGTGCCGGCCGGGGCGGAAAGCCCCTTCATGTTCTCGATGAAGACATCCAGGCCCTCCTCGATCATCGTCGGAACGGCCTCGAAGCCCGGGATGCGCTCGCGTGAAGCCACGGCCAGCGGCCGCAGGGTTCCCGCCTCCACCAGGCCCTTGAACTCGTCGGGGCTGCCGAAGGCAGCCGAGATCTCGCCCGCCGCCAGGGCGAGCAGCGTCGGTCCGCCACCCGTGTAGGGGACGTGCAGCATCTCCGTCCCGGCACGCTGGTTCAGCACCACGAAGGCGGAATGGTACAGCGAGCCGACGCCGGAGGAACCGTGCGCGAGCGCTCCCGGCCTGGCCTTCGCCTCCGCCAGCAGCGCGCTCATGCTGCGATAGGGGCTGTCGGCCCGTACGCAGAGGAACAGCGGATAGCGCGCCAGCAGACGGAAGTGCTGGAAATCTTCGAAGGGGCGGTAAGGCACCTCCCGGTAATGCGGCACGGAGGTGGTCTCGGACCCGCCGGAGAGCACGATCTGCGTGCCATCCGCTGGCGCTCGCGCCACCTGCTGAGCGGCGAGCACCCCGGCCGCACCGGGCTTGTTCACCACAACCACCCCGGCCGGTAGGATGTCCTGCGCCGCCTGCGCGATGCCGCGGGCAACGATGTCCGAGGCACCGCCGGGGGCGAAGCCCACGATGATCTGGATCGGCCGCTGCGGCTGCCATGCACCGGCTCCGGCGGCTGCGGCACTGACGGGCTTCCCACGCGACAGCAGCGCGGGGGCGGTGAGCAGCGCGGCCGACAGCAGCAGCCGGCGCCGTACAAAGGCGTTTCTCATCTCTCTGACCTTTCCTCCGTCCCGCCAGCTGTTGGCGCCGGTCGGGGTTCAGGCAATCTCAGGCGGCGGCGTGTTCTGTGTCCCCTTCCAGGCCCAGTACGGCGCCCGCATCCTGCAGGAGCCTGACCTCTGCCGGGGCGAAGCCGAGCTCCGCCAGCACCTCGGCGCTGTGCTCACCGAGGCGCGGCGGCGGGCGGCGGTAATCCGGCGGCGCCGCCGAGAGGCGGACCGGCGAGGCCAGCGTCTCGATCGGCCCGGCGGTCGGGTGCTCGAACGGCACCAGGACGCCGGCATGAGCCAGCTGCGGGTCGGAGCGCAGGGCCTCGTGCAGGTCCTGGATCGGGGCCGCCGGCACCTGCGCGGCACCAAGCCGTGCCAGCCACTCCGCGCGCGGCAGTTCGGCAAACCGGGCTTCCAGCAGGGTGATCAGCGCCTCGCGGTTGGTGCAGCGGGCCGGGTTGGTGGCGAACCGCGAGTCGTCCCGCCACTCCGGGCGCTCCAGCGCCGTGCACAGGTTGCGCCAGAACTTCTCCGTGAAGCACGACAGGAAAAACCAGCCTGCATCGCCCGCCTGGAAGGCCTGGTAGGGTACGAAGGTCGGGTGGCCGGTGCCGAGACGCGGCGGCGCCTTCCCGGTCTGCAGCGTCTCGATATCGCGCGGGATCGAGGCGAAGACTGCACCTTCAAGCAAGGAGGTGGTGACGCGCTGGCCCTCGCCTGTGCGCGTGCGGTGCAGCAGCGCCGCCGTGATGCCAAAGGCGAGCAGCGCCGCGGCACCGAAATCGGGATAGGGATTGCCGATCCGGGCAGGTGGGCCGCCCAATTCGCCGGTCATGGCCATCAGGCCTGAGAGCGCCTGGATCACCGGATCGTTGGCTGGCAGATGGGCATAAGGCCCGTCCTGCCCGAAGGCGGAGGAGGAGGCGAAGATCACGTCCGGCCGCACGGCGCGGATGGCCTCGTAGCCGACGCCCAGCCTGTCCAGCGTGCCGGGACGGAAATTCTCCACTACCACGTCGCACTGGGCGGCCATGCGCAGCAATGCCTCACGCCCCGCCGGGTTTTTCAGGTCGAGGCGCAGCGATCGCTTGTTGCGATTCTGCGACAAGAATTGCGCGCTTTCCCCACTGAGGAAGACGGTGCCAAGGTTGCGAGACAGATCGCCCGCTCCGGCCTCCTCCACCTTGATGACGTCGGCCCCGAGGTCGGCCAGCAGCATGGTGCAGACCGGACCGGCAGTCATGACCGTCAGGTCCAGGACGCGGATGCCGGACAGCGGCATGGGCCGTGGAGTGTTCTCAGGCATCATGGCCTCCTCAGGTATAGGCGAGGGGACGGAGCTCGATGCCATCCTCCCCGTCCCGCGTCACGACATAGGAATGACCGTGGCGGGCGTCGTCGCGCTCGGGCCGGTCGACACGGTTGTGCGCGCCGCGGGTCTCGTCGCGGGCGATGCAGGAGTTCAGCACCAGTTCGGCAACCAGGGCGAGGTTGCGCAGCGAGAGGCCGCTCGCCACCGTCTCCGGCGCCAGGGCCAGTCGCGCCTCGACCGCCTGCCGCGTCGCATGCGCCAACTCGCGCACGGCTGACAGATCCGCCTCGTTCTTCTCGACGAGGCAATGCGCCTGCATGCCCGCACGGAGGGCATCGCCCATCCCAGCCAGTTCCGGATCCTCCCGGCGAGCAAAGGCTGCGGCCAGATCGTCCAGGCTGGTGGCCAGCGTCGCCGGCTCACCGGGGCGGCCCTGGCGCCGCGCCTCGGCCGCTGCGCCGCTTCCGGCGCAATGGCCGAACACTTGGCCCTCGCACAGTGAGTTGCCTCCGGGGCGGTCGGGGCCGCGCACGCCGCCTGCCACCTCCCCGCAGACGAACAGGCCTGGAATGGTGGACTGCGCGTCGGCGCCGGTCATCCGCACGCCGCCATTCATGCACTGGAAGGCGATACCCACCTCGAACCGGTCCCGCGACATGTCGAGGCCGCGCTCCTGCAGCCAGCGGAAAGTATTGGGTGCACCGGTCGCGAGCCGCTGGCGCGGCTGGTGCGCGAAGGAGAACCAGACGCCCCCACGCTCGGTACCGCGCCCCTCCGCGATTTCACGCTGCATCGCCGTGTCGAGGTAGCGGGATTCATTGGACGTGGTGAAGGGGAAGACCTTCTCGTGCAGCACTTCCTCCACCGAGACGCCCTCCGGCAGGTAGCGTGGCAGGAAAGCCTCGCCCTCCGCATTGGTGATCTCGGGATCCAGCACGAAAATGGACTTCGAGAACAGCTGCACATGCGGGTGAATCATCGCCGGCCCGAACTGGTGGAACTCGAGGTTCACCAGCTCCGCACCGTGGCGGAAGGCGATGGCCTGCCCGTCGCCGGTCATCTCGGCGGTGGAGACCTGCTGGCTGAAGGCGCCATGGACGCCGCCCGAGCCGAGCACCACGGCGGGCGCGCGGATGTGCAGGAAGCGGTGCCGCGCCAGATCCCAGCCCAGCGCGCCGCAAACGTGCCCATCCGCGTCGCGGATGATGTCCACCAGCATGCAGGGCGCCTCCACCCGCACGCCCGCCTCGAGCAGCGCGGCGGTCAGCGTATCGACGATGGCGCGGCCGGTGCGGCCCTTCGCCGTCATGGCGCGGCCGTAGGAATTGAAGTCGGAGCGGATCAGGTTGTAGCGGTTACCCACTCGGTCGAACGGCATGCCGAGCGCCGCCAGGTCGCGGATCCGCCCCGGCGCCTCCTCCGCCAGCACGCGCACCAGGTTGGCGTCGACGAAGCCGCGCGCTAGGCGCATGGTATCCTCGTAGTGCACCTCCGGTGCGTCGCGCTCATCGCCGAAGCCGGCGGCAGCGTTGATGCCCATGATCTCGGAGGCGCCATGCACCGAGGAACCCCCGGTGCGCAGCGGCGCCTTGGCCAGCACCACCACGCGGGCGCCCGCCTGCGCCGCGGAAAGCGCAGCGCGGGAAGCGGCGCCCCCGGCGCCGACCACCACCACATCGGCCTCGTCGGCCAGGATCTCGAATGGAAACGCGCTCACAGTGCAATGCTCCCCTCATCCGCAGCCCAGGCGGGTCGGCGCTTGCCGAGGAAGGCCGCAATGCCCTCCCGCGCCTCGGCCCCGGCGCTGTTCAGGGCCATGGCGCGGCCCATGAAGGCGGTGGCTTTGCCAAACTCCAGGTCCAGGCAATCCTGAAAGGCGCCCTTGCCGTTCGCTACGGAACGGGGTGGCAGGGCGATGATCCGGTTGGCCATCACCTGCACTCCCTCCTCCAGTCCTCCGCGCGGCACCACCCGCGTGACCAGTCCGATCTGCCGCGCCTGCTCGGCGGTCAGCGTCTCGCCGAGCAGCGCCATCTCGTAGGCGCGCCGCGGCCCCACCGCACGGATCACCGCCGGCAGCAGGGTGCAGGGCCAGAGGCCGAGGTGGATCTCTGGTAGGCCGAACACCGCATCCTGCTCTGCCACTACCAGGTCACAGGCGGCTGCGAGGCCGGTGCCGCCGCCCAGCGCATGCCCCGCCACAGCAGCGATCACGGGCTTCGAGGCGCGGGACGGAGCCAGGAACAGATCCGCCACCAGGGCGAAGTGCGCCTCTCGTTGCTCGGGGGTGACGTCAAGGAAGGCATTGATGTCTGAGCCGGAGGTGAAGTTGCCGTGCGACCCTTCGATAACAATACAGCGCACCGCCTCGTCCGCACCGGCTTCAAGAATCAGGGCAGCGAGGCTGCGGTACATGGCACCGGTCAGTGCGTTACGGCGCTCCGGCCGCTCGACACGGAAGCGCGCAATGCCGCCCGATAGCGAGACGGTAATGTGCTCAACGTTCTGCATCAGCCGAGGCCCATGCTGCGCGCAATGATGTTGCGTTGGATCTCACTGGTGCCCCCGAATATCTGGAATAGCTTCGCCTCGCGGTAATGCCGCTGCATGCTGTTTTCCATGGCGTAGCCGTTGGCGCCGAGCACCTGCACCCCGTCTGTTGCGACCTGGACATAGGTATCGGCGGCGAAGACTTTCGCCTGACTGGATTCCCGCGCACAGGGACGACCATCGGCCAGCAGCCGTGCGGCGCGGTAGGTCAGCAGGCGGGCGCCATCGATGCGCGTCTGCATGTCCGCAAGCTTGTGCGCAATGGCCTGGAAGGAGCCGACTGGACGGCCGAACTGCTCCCGCACGCGGGCATAATCCGCAGCTTGATCGCAGGCAGCCTGGGCTGCGCCAACGCAGATGGCGGCGAGGGCCACGCGCTCCTTGGCCAGCACACCCATCAACTGTCGCCAGCCACGATGCAACTCGCCCACGCGGTTGGCCATCGGCACGCGTACGGCGTCAAAATGCAACTCGCAAGTGCGGATGGCATGGCCGCCCAGCAGTTCTATCGGGCGGATGGTCAGCCCAGGTGCATCACGCGGCACCAGGAACAAACTGATCCCATCATGCTTTCCGCCGCTACGATCCGTGCGGCAAGCAGTGAGGATATAATCAGCCTGCAGCGCTCCGGTGATCCAGGTCTTGGAACCGGTGATCACCGCCTCATCGCCTTGCACCTCGCCAGCGGTGCGCAGCCGGGCGGCGTCTGAACCTGCTTCGGTCTCGGAAAGCGCGAAGGCGAAAAACAACTTTCCCTCAGCGACTTGGGGCAGCAGCCGTTCCGCCAATTCAGGCGCGAAGGCGGCTATGGCACCGCCGACCATGTTGCAGGTGATGTTCCAGTGCCGCGCCAGGCCAATGGAATGGCGGCCCAGCATCTCCAGAAGCGCCGCCATTTCCATGTAGCTGCCGACGCCGCCATGCTGCTCCGGCAGCGTCACGGCGAACCAGCCTGCCTCCGCCATGGCGCGGATGGCTTCCTCCGGAAAGCGCTTCTCCTCATCGGCGCGATGGATGTACTCGGCCGGCGCGTGGCGGCGCAGCACCGCGTCCACATTCCGGCGCCATTCCAGGGTTCCCGAGTCCAGGTAGGGCACCAGATCCGCTTCGGAAAGATCGTCTTTGGCTAGGGTGGCGGCATCGTTCATGCAACGCTTCACTTCCGTTCGTTGATCTTCAGCCGGACACTTCTGTGCCCAGCGTTTCGAGCATCCGGCTGCGGCCGAGGACGATGTGCTTCTCCGCCGCTTGGCCCGCAGCCGAGGCATCGCGCGCTTCAAGTGCTACCAGGATGCGGTCGTGCTCCCGCCGCGAGGTGTCGAGCTGCGCCGGATGCAGCAGCGTCCGCTTGCGGAAGAGGTGTAGGCCCTTGGTCGCGGTGGCATAGGCCTGCGCAAGCGGCGGATTGCCGCCGGCCTGCATCAGCGCGGTGTGGAAGTCGAGGTTCCGGTCGTAGTAATCGTTGAACCGAGCTTCCGAGGCCGCTTCGGTCATGGCGTCGTCAATGGCGCGCAGACCCGCGATCGCCGAAGCCGTGCCCCGCTGCGCGACGAGGCGGGCCGCGGCGCGGAACAGCGCCGCACGCAGGTCGTAGAGGTCCAACGCGTCTTTGACGGAAAGGCTCCGCACCAGAACGCCGCGGTTTGGAACCACCTCGACCAGGGCCATCTGTTCGAGCCCGCGTACCGCCTCCCGCAGGGTAGCTCGGGAAATTCCCAGACTGCGGGACAGCGCCAGTTCGTTCAGCCGCTCGCCGGGTCGGACCTCCCCTTTCAGGATCATGTCCTCCAGGAGGCGTATCGTGGCGACGAAACCAGCGGCCGGCGGGGTATCAGCAGTATTGGAAGGCACTATTTGCCCCACAATCATCGGGCGGCTGCGGCCATCGAGCCGGCCCTGCGAGCATGGATGTCCGGATCCGCCGCCCGGCGGATCCGCATACAATCCCGCTCTGGTGCGTGCGAAAGGTCAGACGGAGCTTCGTTACCCGAGGGGATACCGAACCCGCTTTCCGGAAGGGAATGTGGTTCTGCAGGTTTCATCGATGGCTGGCCTCCACTGCTTTCGTTGGGATCGGGCGTTGCTACGGCTGGGAAGGTTGGCTGTCCCCCTTCTCACAACCTCAAACTTTAGAGAGGCCGAGAGCCCCTAGCAGGTCCGCTGCAGTGGCCGCGTAGTTCCGCGCAAAGGTGCTGGCGGCCTGCGGCGTTTCCCACACAGGAACGATGCCGCGCTGTTTCAGCATATCCTGCACGTCCGGCCGTGCATGGGCCCGCGCGGAGGCTTCCAGCATCCGGAGATGCACCGCCTCGGGCAGGCCGCGCGGCGCTACCAGCGCAAACCAGTTCTCGAAGACATAGTCGATCCCGCTCTCGCGCAAGGTCGGCAGATCAGGAAGGATGGCGAGGCGCTGCGGACCCATGACCGCCAGCCCACGAGCCTGACCTGCGTCGATCAGCGCCTTGCCTTCGACCGGAGAACAGGTTGCGAGATCAATTCCGCCCGATGCCACTTCCTGCATCGCGGGTGCGCCGCCCTGCGACGGCACCCACCGTACTCGGTCCACCTCGAGGTTCACCGCGCGCAGCAGGCCCGCAAGGGCGATGTGCCAGGACGCCCCGACACCGGCCCCCGAAGCCTTGAAATGACCTTTTCGTTCCGCCTTCACAGCTGCCAGCAGATCCTGGATGGTACGCCAGGGACTGCCGTTCCGCACGGTGACTCCGGCCGGCATGGTTGCGGCACGTGACAGGATATCGAAGCTGTCGGGTGCGATATCGGCCATGCCCAGGGTCCGGAAGTATGAAATCTCCGAACTCGCCAGCCCCAGCGTATAGCCGTCGGCACGGGCCGACATGATGGCGGTATGCCCGACGACCCCGTTGCCACCGGTGCGGTTCACCACATTGACGGGTGTTTTCAGCTCCTGCTCAAGGCCAGAGGCGAGAATGCGCGTGATGGTGTCGGCCCCACCCCCCGGCGCCCAAGGCACCACCATCGTAATGGGGCGGCTAGGCCAGGACTCGGCAAGCACCAGCCCTGGCATTGCCAGGGCCATTCCGGACGCGGTCAGCACTGTCCTTCTGCGGATCATTCTGTTTCCTCCTCCTGGCTTGGCACTCTGATTGGACGGTTCTGGACGCGCCTGCTGCCTCTCGCAGGGTGCCGCCGCATACGACGCAAGCCTAAATATTGTCGACAATCTGTCATACATTATCTTCAATTCATAGCGCTTTGCCGTCAGAGTCAAGAAGGAAGTTGCGGATGCGCAGTGACTTTCAGGCCTCTTGCTGTCAGCAGTATGAGCGTGGGCTCTGTGCGGGAGGATGGGTGGGCGTGTGACCGGAGTCCGGCTGGAAGACCGCGAACCTGTCCCTGGGTCATAGGTGATTGCTATGTCCGCAAGCAGGCGTGATCTCCGTCGCGTCCGGGCGGGGCACGCCGCGTCGTTGGGATGCCGCTTGGTGATTTAGGTCCTTGGATTAACCTGAACCCTATTAATCGATGGTCCGCAGCGGCCCACGTCCGATCACATGGGCAAGGTCTAGTGCTAGGAGAGTCCAATTCGGGACAGGCGGCAGTCTACACTGGGGGCTTCGGCTCGGCACTTTTGCACCGGCTCGTCTAGCACATGGCCCATGCTAGTCGTTCAAGTCTCAGGCACCGTCGCACTGACAAGGTGCTTGCCAGATGCTGCGCCAGGCCGGCACGTTGGCCTGGATGTTCTCGTGACCGAGAGCGACGCCGCCGCGATCCGGGCTGCCTTCCTTGAGGGTGGCGAGCTTTCGGCCGCCGGCAATTTGCCGCCCTTGCCCGCCATCTACCCGGACAGCCTGGCACCGGTGGTGCGGCAAGTGGAGAACGGCGAACGGGAGCTGGCCATGCTGCGCTGGGGGATGCCGGGGCCAGCGCAGTTCGGCGGGCAACCTGTCACCAACATCCGCAACACCCGGAGCCCGCATTGGCGCCGCTGGCTGGGGCCGGCGCATCGCTGCCTGGTGCCGGTCACCGCCTTCTGCGAGTGGCAGGACACCCAGCCTAGGAAGACGCCGGTGTGGTTCGCGCTCGATGAGCGGCGGCCGCTCTTTGCCTTTGCCGGGATCTGGACCCGCTGGACCGGCATCCGTGGCAGCAAGGCCAACCCGGTGGAAGGCGAGCACCAGCTTTATGGCTTTCTGACCACCGAGGCCAATGGCGTGGTGGGCCCGGTCCACCCCAAGGCCATGCCGGTGCTGCTGACCACGCCGGAGGAGATGAACACCTGGATGGAGGCACCGTGGGAGATCGCGAAGGAATTGCAGCGGCCGCTGCCGGACGCGCAGATGCAAATCGTGGCCAGGGGTGAGCGGCAAGATTGATGGCGAAGGGTGTGGTGAACGATCATCCCGCCAGCGGAACAACGTTGAACCCCCTGATCGCCGCCGGCCACGTCCCGCGGTCATTGCAGTCGACCGTCAGCGGAAGGCAAATAAGACACTTCTCGAAGCCGCCTGCGGCATGAGCATCGGCGCAGGCGAAGCGGCTTCCAGCCCGGCTCTGTCAGCAACGACATGT
Source organism: Pseudoxanthomonas suwonensis (assembly GCA_003240695.1). Classification (GTDB taxonomy): domain Bacteria; phylum Pseudomonadota; class Gammaproteobacteria; order Xanthomonadales; family Xanthomonadaceae; genus Pseudoxanthomonas_B; species Pseudoxanthomonas_B suwonensis_A. Next base: position 13,348 of record QFNC01000040.1, read on the forward strand.
CGGCCTGGCCGTTCACAGAGCCAGTGGCACTTGCGCAATCCTGCGCTGCTTTGCGTGTCCGCTCCTGCATGGCAAGGCCATGAGGTTGTGGATCAGCGCGCCGTTCCGCGACAAAGGAGGCGAATCATGGGCCTGTTTTCCAAACCCATCAAAACCCTAGATGACCTCTTCGTTCATACGCTGCAGGATATCTACTACGCCGAGCAGCAGATCACGAAGAACCTGCCGACCATGGTCGAGAAGGCATCCGATCCTCAGCTCAAGAGTGCTTTCGAGCAGCATCTGGCTGAGACGAAGAACCAGGTGCAGCGGCTGGAGAAGGTTTTCAACATGCATGGCCAGCCGGTGAAGGGTGTCACCTGCGCCGCCATGGATGGCATCCTGGCCGAGGCCAAGGAAGTCATGGGCGATTGCGACGACCCGCAGGTGCTCGACGCGGCTGTCCGTCGTCAGAACATTCGGCACAACTCGCGGCGTAGATTAGCGGAGTGCGGACCTCGTCAGGGG
>QFNC01000102.1 GCA_003240695.1 Pseudoxanthomonas suwonensis
ATCCCTCATACTCCGATACCTGCGAAGATCGGCCAGTTCGAAGAAGCGCGCGTAGTCAAAGCCATCGGAGTAGCGGCGATGCGATCGGCGCTGTGCAGCTTCCGGCTGCGCGCTCGGACAAGCCTTAGGCTGCCGTCGCGGGGCAGGGCGGAATGATCGCTTTGGATATTGCGAAACAGTTTGTAAATCCTGCCCCCGCAGCCACCGATACCGACAAACCCGCCGCACCAGCGGCGGGTTTTGTCGTTTTAGAATTCTTTCCAATGGCTTGCCGCTCCGTCCATTCGAGGATCGTGCGCAGTTCGCCATGCAGCGTGGCGTAGGTCTCGCCGCGTTCCGGGCCGGGAGTCAGCACAATCTTCTCGATCAGGGCGCGCAAATTCGTCGTAACTATCCGGCGTGACCGCCCTGCCGCGGGGTGAGAGTGCGGGATAGTGTCCACCCTCGATAGTGGACACTATGGTGATGGCGTGGTGCGTCGGACGAAGCGGCTCTGGACGGATGAGGAGAAGCGGTCGATCTGTTTCCAGACGGTGGCGCCGGGCGTTTCGGTGGCCCAGGTAGCGCGGCGCTACGCGGTGAACGCGAACCAGATCTTCAAATGGCTGCGCGATCCCCGCCATGCGCCGGACCCGGCGTCGGCTCCCATCTTGCCGGAGGAGGCGCGCTTTCTGCCGGTGGAGATCGTCGCGGAGACGAAGGCTCCAGTTGCAGCACCTGCCGCCGACGGTCACATCGAGATCGAGCTTGCGGGCGGGCACCGGATGCAGATCAGCGGGAGCTACGATCCCGAGGCGCTGGCGCGGCTGATCCGGGGTCTGACGGCGTGATCCCGGTTCCGGCCAACACGCGGGTCTGGCTGGCGGCCGGGGTGACGGACATGCGCAAGGGCTTTGCGGCGCTCGCCGCCCAAGCCGAGGCTGTGCTGAAGCAGGATCCGTTCACCGGCGCTGTCTTTGTGTTCCGCGGCCGTCGCGCCGATCGACTCTCATTCTACATACAAACTGCGAGATTTGCGGATCGAATATCCCTGGCACCCGCTATTTGGCCGGGTTCTGCACGCCCGTGATGGCGGCCGCCGACACGGTTCGGACTCGATCCTGGTAGAAGAGCGACCCGGATTTTTCCGAACCCTGCCGCCCTGGATGTGCGATCCCGCCTACTGTTCGCTGCTGGACAGCGGACCGCCCCTCGTCGCGCTTGAGGCCTTGGAAGCGCTCGCCCGAACCTTGGATCTGATGCGTCATGCCGGAGGTGCTCCATGCTCTGGAAGACCGATTCCAGAGGAGGATGCGCATGCCCTGCCGACCCAAACGCCTCTCGCAGCCGAAACAACCGAAGCCCAAGCAGCTCTGCTTGCCGTTGGACGACAGCCGGAACCGTCCCCCGGCAGCACCAGCGACACCCGCAATTCTGGAGGCCTTGGCCGAGCTGCTGCTGGTGGCCGCGAACAAGATGGCGGAGGGCGCGCAAAATGATGCATGCAAAGATCACCGTTGAGCATCTCGCCCGCAGTGCGCTCGTTTATGTCCGTCAGTCGACGATGAGCCAGGTCCTTGGCCACCTGGAGAGCCAAAAGCGGCAATACCAGATGGCGGAAGCCGCCCGCGACATGGGCTTTGCGGAGGTCCGGGTGATCGACGAGGACCTCGGGCGCTCCGGTTCCGGTCAGATCGCGCGGCCGGGCTTTCAGCGCCTGGTTGCGGAAGTGTGTGCCGGGACGGTGGGAGCGGTCTATTGTATCGAGGCTTCGCGCCTCGCGCGCAATGGCCGCGACTGGCATCACCTGATCGATCTCTGCGCCCTGACGGGAGCCTTGGTGGTTGACCCGGAAGGGGTCTACGATCCCCGCCTGATGAACGACCGGCTGCTGCTGGGGCTGAAGGGAACGATGTCGGAATACGAACTGAGCCTCCTTCGCCAGCGCGGACTGGCAGCCCGAGACGCGAAGGCGAGCCGGGGCGAACTGCGCTTCACCCTTCCGCCGGGCTTCTGCTGGAGCGAGGACGACAGGATCGAGATGGATCCCGATGAACGGGTCCAGCAGGCCATCCGTCTGATCTTCGCCAAGTTCCGCGAGTTGGGCAGCGGGCGGCAGGTGTTTCTGTGGCTGCGTGCGGCGGATATCCATCTGCCGGTGGCGCTGCGGAACGGCGCCTTGCGCAAGATCGCCTGGCGCAAGCCTGCCTATCACAGCGTGATGCAGGTGCTGCACAACCCGATCTATGCTGGCGCTTATGCCTTTGGACGGACCGGGAACCGGACGGGGGTGGTCGATGGGCAAGCGCGCAAGACCAGCGGTCACCACCGTGCGATCGCGGACTGGAGCGTGCTGATCAAGGACAATCACGAGGGATATCTCGACTGGCGCGCCTACGAGGAGAACCGCCGCATGCTGGAAGAGAACGCGCATATGCAGAAGCGCGCGGCCCGCAAATCGGGACGTGGCGGACAGGCGCTGTTGTCGGGCATGGCCCGCTGCGCGCGCTGCGGCCGGATGATGCGGGTGTTCTACAAGACGGGGACCGACCTGTCGCCGTTATCAGTGCCGCGGCGATGACGGGCATGTCGGGGCCGGTCTGTGCATCGGTGCCGGCGGGGGAGGTATCGATGCACTTGTTGCCAGCCAGCTTCTCGAGGCCGTCTCCGGGCAGGCCGTGCAGGCCGCCCTTCTGGCGGGGCAGCAGGCCGCCAAGGCGCAGGAGACGGTCCGGCTTGCGGTCGAGAAGGAACTCGATGAGGCCCGATATGCGGCGGAACTGGCGGAGCGGCGCTACGAGCACGTCGATCCTGCCAAACGGCATGTCGCCCGGACCCTGGAGGCGCGCTGGAACGTGGCGCTGCCAAACCCGGGGTCGATCCTGCTGTTCTCATGCGGCTCGCCACGGATCTGCCGTCCGTCTGGAACGCGGTTGGGAGCGATGCCCGCGCGAGACAACGTCTGGTCAGGCTGCTGATCGAGGAGGTCGTGATCGACATCGACGCGGAGGAGAACGAGTTCATTCTCCTCATTCACTGGATCGGCGGACGCCATACCGAGGTCAGACTGGCCCGACGCAAGACGGGTCGGTTCCCACCAGGTCGCCCGCTCACAGCCCGGGAGGTCCTCCGCAAGCTTGCCGGACACTGGCCTGACAGGGAGTTGGCCGTCACCCTCAACCGGATGCGCTGCCGCACCGAGGATGGGGAGACATGGACAACCGTTCGTGTCGCCGAGTTGCGCGACAAGCTCGCGATCCCGGCCTATGATCCTGATGCCGAGGTCCCGAAGACCTTGAGTGTCGACGCTGCCGCCAAGCGGCTCGGCGTATGCGTCGCTTCGGTGCACAAGCTGATCCGATCGCAAACCCTGCCCGCAACGCAGATCATGTATTCCGCGCCTTGGAAAATACCGGTTGACGCGCTGG
>QFNC01000013.1 GCA_003240695.1 Pseudoxanthomonas suwonensis
CGATGAACGCCCAGATCCAGGCCGCCAAGGCCCGGGCCAAAGGGTACGCCACCGACCAGACCCTCATCGCCATCAGTTATCTGCTGTGCGCCAGGCTGAGGAATCTGCCTCGCAATCCCTGGCTCGCTCAGGAGACGACATGATCAGGACGTTCCACACGAAACGGGACGGAGCCACACCGGCGGCATCGCGCAGGGTGTGGGCGCACGTGTTGCTGCCGATCGCGTGCATGGCCTTGCTGGGGTCGGCGCACGCGCAGGACGTGCCTGCGGCCGGTGGCATCGAGACCGGCGATGCATGGGTCGATGCGCAGCTGCGCGACATCGGCCTGTATGCGGCGCGCTACCGGGACGCCTTCGTCGACGAACTGGTGCGCTATCACGGCGCGCCGCGTGGCGGCGTGCAGCAGTGGCTGGCGCGCCCGGACTGGCAGGCGGGCGAGGTGTATTTCGCATGCAGCATCGCCAACGTGCTGGCACGCCCGTGCAGCGAGGTGGTGGCCCTGCGCCAGCAGCCCGATGGTCCCGCAGGATGGCAAGCGGTGCTGGACGATCTGGATGTGGATCCCCGCAGCGACGCCTTCCGCCGCGTCAAGCGCGGCATCGTGACCAGCTACCGGCACTGGGCCCGACCGATCGAACCGGACGCCGCGCTGCGCCGTCAGCTGGCGGAAGAAGCCCGCTCTGCAACGGCCGCGCGCGCGGGCAGGGCAAGAAAGAATCGACGCTGAGAAACGGGCCGCACTCCGCACGGAACGGGGCCATGCGGATGCAGAGCCATGGCTCGGCGGCTCATCGGGTATACAGCAGCTTGTTGGGCGATCCGGTTTTGGCATTCACCACCACGCCGTTGCTGGCCTTGTTCACCAATGCGTTGCGTACCGTGGCGGGCAATGCGGACGGGTTGGATGACAGGTACAGCGCCGCGGCGCCGGCCACGTGCGGCGAGGCCATCGAGGTGCCGCTGATCGTGTTGGTTGAAGTGTTGCTGCTGTGCCAGGCGGAACGGATCGCGCTGCCCGGCGCGAAGATGTCCAGGCAGGTGCCGTAGTTGGAGAACGACGATCGCGCGTCGCTGCTGGTGGTGGAGCCTACGGTGATCGCTGCCGCTGCGCGTGCAGGCGAGTAGTTGCAGGCATTGGCATTGTCGTTGCCGGCGGCCACCACCACGGTCACGCCCGCGTTGACGAGGCTGTTGATGGCGGTGTCGATGGCGCTGGAGGCGCCGCCGCCCAGGCTCATGTTGGCCACTGCCGGTCTGGTGCGATGGGTACGCACCCAGTCGATGCCGGCGATGACGCCCGAACTGGTGCCGCCGCCGTTGCAGTCCAGCACCCGCACCGGCACCAGCCCCACCCGCTTGGCCACGCCCCAGGTATTGCCACCGACCGTGCCGGCCACGTGCGTACCGTGGCCGTTGCAATCTCCGGCGCCGCGGCCGTCGCTGATGGCCGAAAACCCGGCCCGCACCCGTCCGCCGAAATCCGTGTGGTTTGCGCGGATGCCGGTATCGATGATGTAGGCGGTCACGTTCGAGGCGGTGGTCGCGTAGACGTACGTGCCGTTCAAGGGACGGGCACGCTGGTCCACCCGGTCCAGCCCCCAAGTGGCATTGCTCTGGGTCGCGTTGATGCCCACTTGCCCGTCTTCTTCCACGAATGCGACCCGCGGATCGGCCAGCAGGCGTGACAGGCCGGCGCGGTCGGTACGCACGGCCATGCCGTTCACGGCATTGCTGTAGACGTTGCGCACATCCATCCTGCCTGCCGAAGCGATGTCCACCACGGTCTGTTCCACGGCGGCGCGGGTATCCGGCTCCACCATGCCATCCACCACGCGGGTGGGCAGTAACCGGCCCGAGCGGGCCATGCGCTCCAGGATGGCTTCCTGCTTGAATACGACGATGTAACTGCCGGGAATCGGGCGTTCGGCACGGCGCAGTTCGGCCGAGAACGCAGGCGCCGCGAGCAGGGTGCCGATCAATGCGGCAAGAACGGTCTTCTTCATCATGGAAAATCCTTGTGCGAAGGTCCGCGCACCGGCAACCGCCGAATCGCGGACATGGGGGGAGGGCAGGTTACGCATGCCACGCTGGCATGCATTCGTCAAGCCACATCCTTCAAAGGTGAGAAGTCCGGCTGCATTTCGCCCGTTCATGCGGCAGCTGCAGACTGCAGCATGGTCCGCCTGCACTGCGTTGCCATGCGGGACTGCGCAAGCGTGATCCGGATCGCCGATCCGCCTGTCCCCAATGGACAATGGCAGGTTGGCCGATCGGCGTGCTCAGATCGCACCCGGACCTCTGCTGGTCGCTTCGCCGGAAGCCGGTCCGGCACGCCGTCCACACGTCCGGACATGTCCGGCGCCATGCCGCCGCCTCTTACGGGAGATTTCGATGAAGACCGTTCTGCGCTCGCTTGTTTTAGGTGTTGCCGGATGGCTGGCACTGTCCACCGCCGCATCGGCGACTTGTCGCGATGCGGTGGTACTGGTACATGGCAATTCCGCCACGCCGGCATCCTTCGACAACACCTACAACGAACTGCGCCGGCGCGGTTACGCGGCCAGCGAGATTGTCAGGCCGGACTGGGGCAGCAAGACCTGTGCCGCCTGCAACGACCACAATGGCAGCGAAGAAACCCCGGTGCTGAATGCGCTGGTGGATGCACTGGCCCGTTCGTGCACGGGCAGGATCGACGTGGTCGGCCATTCCATGGGGGTCACGCTGGCGGCACGGCAGATCGTGCGCTACAACCTGGCCGGCAGCGTGGACAGTTTCGTTGGCATCGCTGGCGCCTACCGCGGCCTGCGCAGCTGCGGCACGTATCCGTTCAACGTGGTCACCAGCAGCTGCGGCCAATACGGCCTGTCGATCGGCAGCCCCATGCTGAACGGCATTGCCGGCCAGCGCCTGGGCAGCCGCATGTATTCGATCAAGTCGTGGATGGACCAGGTGGTGTGCCTGACCGGCGTGTGCACAGTCGGCGGCGTGCACGCCTCGCAGATCACCGGCGAAAATGCCAGCTACACCTATGCCACCGGCCATTTCGGCCTGCTCACAGACACGGCCGTGACCCAAGCGAACCTGATCCAGTAATCGGCAGTCGGCGAAAGCAAGTTCAGAGACGCGTCAGCGGTATGGACGAATTGTCGGATACGCCGGTGTGGAAATTGCAGCGCAGCTATTACGGCTGGATGTTCATTCGCAACGTCAGTGATCCGTTGTCTTACAGAGCCAGCCATGATCGGATCTGGATCCAGCCATGTCAGACGTGCAAGCAGGACAAGTTGCTCAGGCGAAGGATGTTGCCCGAGACACCACTGGAAAACGCCATGACGGTCATGCTCAGAACCTTGCTCATCGCCGATTTCATGCACGTTCGCCTACGCGGTGACAAAATCAATCGGCAACACGTTCCAACTCACCCATTCGGGCGGAAACGTTTCATCGGGTTGAGATAGCTGGACAGTTCCACGGCCGGTATTTAACGCCTGAGTGAGGGCGGGTCAGGGGCAACGCAATGACGTCAGCTTAAACGAAACCTTGGCCGCTGGGCGCATGAGGCCGGGATTTCAAGTGACCGCATTCCGAGAAATCAACGACAGGTTGGTCCTCCATCCAATTCCGGTGGCCGGGCTAAAACAGACATGGTGACAGCCGCCACCGACCTTAATCCATCTGGGCTGTGTTCGCAGGTAATCAAGCAATCTGCGGCACGCATGCAATTTTCTGCGAGGACGGCAATCTCGCACTCCTCGGCAGGGCTTGGTATGCGTCTTGGTCTGGTCTTGCAGTGATTGAATGTGCCAATGGGGCCGAAGTCGCTCGGCGGCGGGGTAGCACTGGCGCAAGGTCGTGGTTCGATCCGTTCTTCGAGCGAGAGTCAGCATCGCCCTGACAAGCGGATGCTGTCATGGCAAGCAACATCGCGAAGACAACCTTCGACACGTGGCCGTTCGTATTACAAGCTGGCGACCACCTCGCCGCTGCGCTCTTCAAGCAGCGCCTTGGCCTGTTCCTTCTGTTCTTCCGAGGCGGCATGCACCACCACCGCGCTGCGGCCTTCGCCGATGGCGTCCTTCACGGTCAGGATGTAGGCGTCCTGGTCGGGACGCAGCGCCAGCAGGCCGCCGAACAGCAGGCCCGCCACGATGCCGAACACGGCCAGCACGATGGCCGAGGTGATGGCCGACTGCACGATCATCGCCACCCCCATCGCCCACAGGATGGCGAACACCACCAATCCGCCGATCAATCCGGCAATCGACCAGATGATGTGGGTGCGCACCAGCGTGCGCGCGACGTTCGCGCTTTCCGGTTGCAGTTTTCGATCGGCGGCAGCGTCATCGGGGACCACCACCTGCACCTGGGCCTCGGCCAGTTGCAATGCCTGGCGCAGTTCGGTCGCCACGCTCTGGGCCAGACCGCGGTTGGCGAACACGGCAGCCACCTTGCTGGCGGAGCGTTCTGCGGTGAGGGGAGAGGTTGCAGCGCTGGACATGGCGAACTCCTGCAGGGCAGCTGGAATACGGGGCATGATGCGCCGGCGACCATCAACGCCCGGTGAGGTTGACCGGCCCTGCCGGCGATGGGCACACTGACCGCCTGTTTGCCGTGGAGACAGGGGCTGCCCATGCGGATCGACCGAACGCCCGGATCCGGCACGCGGCATCCACAGGCATGAAACGCCTTGCGCCGATCCTGCTGCTGGTCGTTGCGGCCTTGGCCGCGGTGTCGTGGCAGACGCGCCAGCCATCGTCACCCGCGCAGCCGGATCGGTCCGCAGCCGCATGGCCAGAGGTGCGCGGGCCGGATGCGTCGGCCTCCCTGCCGCTGTCCGTACTGCCGGCCGAAGCCCGCGACACCCTGCGGCTGATCCGCAATCGCGGGCCGTTCCCGCACCGGCAGGACGGACAGACCTTCCACAACCGCGAGCGCCTGCTGCCGCTGCGCGGACGCGGCTGGTATCGCGAATACACGGTGTCCACGCCCGGTGCCGGCAATCGCGGTGCGCGGCGCATCGTGACCGGCGGCGATCCACCGGTCGAATTCTGGTACACGCGCGATCACTACCGCAGCTTCCAGCGCATCGACGGCCCGGGAGACTCGGTGCCATGAGCGACGACCTGACCCAGTTGCTGGCCGATCCGGAACAGGCCACCGTGGTGTTTCTTCCCGCCGATGCATTGCCGGCGGTGCGGCAGGCCGCCGAGGAGCTGCGTCTGGTGCTGTGCGAAGCCGACCTGCATGGCTGCGACGATACCGGCGCCGTGCTGCAGCGGCTGAGCCGGGCGCTGCAGCTGCCCGAGTGGTTCGGCGGCAACTGGGATGCGCTGGAAGACTGCATCAACGACCTGTCCTGGCTGCCCGGAGAGGGCTGCCTGCTGCTGCTGCGCGGCATCCGCGGGTGGATGCAGCGGGATGCCGACGGCGTGCAGACACTGCTGGACATCGGCCGCGAGGCCGCGCTGCGCTGGAGCGAGAGCGGTGTGCCGTTCTGGATGATCGTGGAACAGCCGGCAGGCATCGACGCCGCGGAATGAGCGGTTGCGGGTCGCTCAGTCGGCCGGTACGGTGCGGTCGCTGGCCCAGTTGCGCAGGGCCTGCACCTGCTCGCGCATCACCACCGACAGCGGCCGGGTCTGGCGCAGTTCCTGGTGCAGGGCGACATCGTTCAGTGGCGTGCCGCTGGCATGGCAGGCATACAGCGCCGACACGATGGCCTGCTCGATCTCCGCGCCGGAAAAGCCGTCGGCGGCGCGCGCCAGATCGTTCAGAGCGAAGTCGGCCGAGTCCAGCCCGCGGCGGCGCATGTGGGTGATGAAGATGTCCGCGCGCACGTCGGCGGCGGGCAGGTCGACGAAGAAGATTTCATCGAAACGGCCCTTGCGCAGCAGTTCGGCCGGCAGTTCGTGCACTTGGTTGGCGGTGGCCACCAGGAACACCGGCGCCTTGCGCTCGGCCATCCAGGTCAGCAGGGTGCCCAGCACGCGCCGCGAGACGCCGCCATCGCCGCCGTCGGACGAGCTGGCCAGGCCTTTTTCCACCTCGTCCATCCACAGCACGCACGGCGCCAGCTGTTCGGCGGAGTTCAGGGCGTCGCGCAGGTTCTTCTCGGTTTCGCCGTGGTACTTGTTGTACAGCGCACCGAAATCCAGCCGCAGCAGCGGCACGCCGAAACCGCCGGCGATGGCCTTGGCCAGCATCGACTTGCCGCAGCCCTGCACGCCCAGCAGCAGCACGCCGCGTGGCGGATCCAGCCCGGGCGGTGCCTGGCCGCTGATGAAGGCCGGCTTGCGCTGCTCGATCCAGCGCTTCACCCGGCGCGCGCCGGATACGTCGGCAAAGCGGGCGGTGTCGTATTCGTAATGCAGGTTGCCGCTGCGGTTGAGCAGCTCGAACTTCAGCCGCGCCAGTTCAGGCAGGTCGTCCTCGCCCAGTACGCCGTCGCGGAAGATCAGGTGCCGGGCGATGCGGCGGGCGTCGGTTTCCGACAAGCCGCGCAGGTTGCGCACGATCTGGCGCACCGCTTCGGCATCGGCTTCAACGCGCTTGCCGCCGTGCTCGCGCGCGTAGGCCTGGGCTTCTTCGGACACGATCTTCTGCAGCAGCGCCTCGTTCGGCAGCTGCGGCCGGTAGCGCACGGCCATCGGTTCCATTTCGGCCGGCAGCTCCACCTTGGTGCCCACCAGTACCAGCACGTGCGGCAGGCTGCCGCGGCGCAGCACCAGGTCGCGGATCTGGCGTTGCGTGGTGGCATAGCCCAGGTACGGGGCGAAATCCAGCAGCAGGTACACGCCGCGCTGGGTCGCCTCGCGGATCGCCTGCAGGGTGGACCCGGCATCGGCCGGCACATCGGTGGCGTCTTCGCTGTCCAGGTCGATGCGGCGCAGGCCTTCGGTGATCGACCAGCGGAACAACGCCCGCCACACGTGCATCAGGCTCTGCCGGAACAGTTCCACCACCCGAGGCTCGTCGGGCGTTTCGATCACGATCAACGGGGTGTCGGCGCGGATCAGCGCCACCAGGTCCTGCAAGCCGCTCATGCCCGCGTGGCCTTCTTGATGATCGGAAAGCGCGCACGATAGCAAAAGCGGCAGGCGCACCGCTTGTGTGGCGTGGACGGCGCCGTTCGCGCCAATCCGGCGGCGCTGATGTACCCTCGCAGCCAGCCTGTTCAGACAGCGGAGTCGGCAATGAAGACGGTGGTCGTGGCCAGTTCCAAGGGCGGGGTCGGCAAAACCACGCTGGCGACGCATCTGGCCGCGCAGTCGGCGCTGTCGGGGCGGCGCACGGTGCTGGTGGATGCCGATCCGCAGGGCTCGTCCACCCGCTGGTGCGAACGTCGGGCCGAACTCGAGAGTGCCGTGCTGCCGGTCGACGGCACCCGCAAGGCCTGGCGCAAGCGCATTCCCGACGATACCCAGCGGATGGTGGTGGATGCCCCCGCCGGGGCCATGGCCGCCAGTCTCGAGGCTTTCCTGGAGCTGGCCGACGCGGTGGTGGTGCCGGTGCAGCCGTCGGCGCTGGACATCGAAGCCACGGTGCCCTTCCTCGATTCGCTGGCGCGACTGCCGGCGGTACGCAAGGGCAGCCTGCGCGTGGGCCTGGTCGGCAACAAGCTGAAACCGTGGACCAATGCCTCGCAGCAGGCGGTCGCACTGCTGCAGCAATGGCCGTACCCGGTGGTGGCGCAATTGCGCGACAGCCAGGCCTACGTGCTGCTGACCGGGCTGGGCCGCAGCCTGTTCGACTACCACTCGCAGCAGGTGCGCGATCACCAAGGCGACTGGGAACCCTTGCTGAAGTGGCTGCGCAGGACCGGGTGAGCGCGATGCAGCCCCGCCGGTTCGGGTAGGCTGTCGGTCCATCGAAGTCATGCCGGAGTTTCCATGCGCGAAGTGATCCTGCTGCGTCACGCCCACGCCTCGACCGCTGCCGCAGCGCAGGGCGATCATGATCGCGCGCTGTCGCCGATCGGCCAGCAGGAAGCCGTGGCCGCGGGTCGCTGGCTGGCCGAGCACGGCCTGCACCCGGACCGCGTGCTGTGTTCGCCGTCGCTGCGCACGCGGCAGACCCTGGCTGGCGTGCAGGACGCCCTGGGCGACCTGGATGTGCGCTTCGAACCGGCCATCTACGAAGCCACGCCGGGCACGCTGGCGGCGTTGCTGGATGCCCAGAACGATACCGAGCGGCTGCTGCTGGTGGGCCACAATCCGGGATTGGAGCAGCTGCTGGCCTTGCTGAACAGCGGCCAGAGCGGCGATCACCGCGGCATGCCACCGGGCGCCATCGCGGTGCTCCACGTGTCGCCGGAGGCCGCGATCGAGCCCGGGGCGGCCAGTCTGCATGCCTTCTGGTGGCCGTGACCGGATCGGGCTGGAGCTGCTGGGTGGCGCTGTCGCTGGTGCTGGCAGACACCACGCCCCGGCCACCCCCACCGCCGGCCTCGGTGCCGGTGGATGCGGCGCGCTCGCAGGTGGGTTTCCAGGTGGGCACCCGCTGGAACCAGACCCTGCGCGGTCGGTTCACGCGCATGTACGGGACGATGCAGACCGAAGCGGACGGGCGTGGTCACGTCCAGCTGTGGCTGGACAGCGGCAGTGCCGAGATCGACCGCAGTGCCGCGTTGACCGAACGCATGCACGGTCCGCAATTTTTCGATGCGCAGCGGCATCCGCAGCTGCGCTTCGCTTCCGATCCGTTTCCGATCGCACTGCTGCACGACGGTGGTGAACTGGATGGCACGGTGACCATCCGCGACATCAGTCGCCGCGAGCGGTTCCGCATCCGGCCAGCCGATTGCGATCGTCCGGGGCTGGATTGCCCGGTGCAGGCCAGCGGCCGGGTGCATCGGGGTCAATACGGCATGCGGCGCATGCAGCTGCTGCTGCGCGATGACGTGGTCTTCGATCTGTCGATCCGGCTGCAGGCGGCCGCGCTGGCCGACAGTCCATGACGATCGCGATGCGCCTGTGCATGCTGCTGTGCGCCTGCCTGCTGGGCAGCGGCTGCGTCAGCCTGTCGTCGGCGCAGCGGCAGCGGGTGGAGCAGCTGGTGCAGGCCACCCGTTCGGACCAGCTGGATTGCCACGCGGCCGATGCCTGCGCACGCCCTTCGCCGTTGCGCGATCTGGTGCCGGTTGCCGATCCGGCCGCAAGCGCGGAGCAGCCGCGTCATCAGGTGCTGATTCTCGATTACGGCCAGGACGCGATGCTGGCCCGACTCAACCTGATCCGCAGCGCCACGACCCGCATCGATCTGCAGACCTACATCTTCGACGAGGACGACGCCGGTCATCTGTTCCTGGACGAACTGATGGCAGCCGCGCGGCGCGGCGTGCAGGTACGGGTGCTGGTGGATCAGCTGTCTGCGCTGAAACGGGTACAGACGCTGGCCGCGCTGGCCGGCGCGCATCGCAACTTCGAGATCCGCATCTTCAATCCGGTGCTCGATCGGGCCCGCATCAGCTACCCGATGTATGTGCTGGCGGCGGCGTGCTGCTGGCGACGGCTGAACCAGCGCATGCACAACAAGCTGCTGCTGATCGATGGCGCGATCGGCATCACCGGCGGCCGCAACTACCAGGACGACTACTACGATTGGAACGCCGTCTACAACTTCCGCGACCGCGACCTGCTGGTGGCCGGGCCGGCGGTGCAGGACATGCAGGTCAGCTTCGAAGCCTACTGGAGCGCCCGCCGCACCCGTCCGGTGCATCTGCTGGGTGACGTGGGTCGGCACCTGCTGGCCAACGGCGTGCCGTCGATCGAGCATCACGCCTTCCAGCATCCCGAGCGCGTGGCTGCCATGGCCCGCGATGCCGACGACGCGCAGCTGGTGCGCCAACGGCTGGTGGATGCGGCGATCCCGGTGGGGGCCGTGCAGTTCATCGCCGACCTTCCCGACAAGCACCAGCGCGACGAGCCCGCGATGGCGGCCGCGACCCGCGGCCTGCGCGAGCTGGTGGACGGCACACAGAAGGAATTGCTGCTGCAGACACCCTATCTGGTGCTGTCGGACGAGGCCCAGGCGATGTTCCGGCAGCTGCATGCGCGCGCGCAGCCGCCGCGCGTGGTGGTGTCCACCAACAGCCTGGCTGCCACCGATTCGTTCATCACCTACGCGCTGTCGTACAAGTACAAGCGGCGCTATCTGCGCGAATTCGGCTTCACCATCCACGAATACAAGCCGTTTCCCGAAGACGCACCGGTGGACGTGGATGCGACCGGCGCCATCGACATCGCCTGGGACGCGGATGGCAACCCGATCATCGGGCCTGCGGCACTGCGGCCGGAGCGTCCGTCGTCGCGCCCGCCGTTGTCGCGCGAATACTCCGCACTGCGCTATGCCGGCATCGCCGTGAACCGGCGCGTACCGCTGCAGCGCGCCGGGGTACGCATCGGCCTGCATGCCAAGTCGATGGTGGTGGACGGCGCGATCGGCATGGTCGGCACCCACAACTTCGACCCGCGCGGCGACCACTACAACACCGAAAGCGCGGTGGTGATCGCCGATGCGCGCTTCGCCAGCGCATTGGCCGACAGCATCCGCCGCGACATCGCCCCGGAAAACAGCTGGGTGATCGCCCGTCGCGACAAGTTTCCGGTGTTCTCGGGCCTGGATTATTCGCTGGGCAAGGTGTCCGAGCAGCTGCCGCTGTTCGACCTGTGGCCGTTCCGCTACGCCACCAGTTACCAGTTCGAACGCAGTGCCCGCTGCCCGATGCCGGTGCCGCCGGAGCATCCGCAGTTCCGCCAGTGCCACCGGCCGGTCGGCGATTTTCCGGAAGTGGCGCTGGGCCTGAAATCGGTGCTGACCCGCATCGTCACCGCATTCGGTTCCGGCCTGGCGCCGATTTTGTAACGGCATGACGATGACGTCCGACTCTGACCGCAACCCATCGTCGGCTCCATTGCGGGTGCTGGTGCTCGGCGCGCACGGGTTCATCGGTACCGGCATCGTCGCTGCACTGCGCCGTCACGGCATGTCGGTGTGCAGCGTGGTGCGTGGCGATGGCGGGCACGTCGGGCCAGACCGGATCGGCGTAGACCTGTCACGCATGTGCACGCCCGAGCACTGGCTGCCGCTGCTGCAGGACGTCGATGCGGTGGTGAATGCCGCCGGGATCCTGCGCGAATCGTCACACCATGATTTCGAAGCGATCCACCTCGCCGCTCCGCTGGCGCTGGCCCAAGCCTGCCGGCAGCTGGGCATCCACCGGTTCGTGCAGATCTCCGCTCTGGGCGATCCGGCCGATGGCGAGTTCATCGCATCCAAGCATCGTTTCGATGTGCAGTTGCTGCAGGTGCTGCCATCGGCATTGGTGCTGCGGCCGTCAGTGGTCTACGCCACGGCCGGGTCCTATGGCGGCAGTTCGCTGTTGCGCGCACTGGCCGCGTTGCCTTGCGGCGTGTGGCTGCCGGGACATGGCCAATGGCGGTTGCAACCGATCAGTCTGGATGACTTGGCTGAACTGGTGCTGCGCGGACTAAGCGGTCATCGTCATGGCCTGTACGCGGTCGGTGGACCGGAAGTGCTCACCCTGCAGCAATACCAGACCCGTTGGCGGCGCTGGCTGGGCCTGCCGGGACACAGGCCGATCCGGGTGCCGATGGCGCTGATCCGCCTGCAGACCGTACTGGCAGACCGCGTCGGCGGCGGACCGATGGGCGCTGCCACCTGGCGCATGCTGCAGCGGGGCAATCTGCTGCCCGACGGCGCGCTGCAGCGCTTGCAAGCGGACTTCGACATGCAGCCGCGCACGCTGTCCGCGGTGCTGGATGCGCAACCCAGCCACGTGCAGGACCGCTGGCATGCGCGGCTGTATCCCCTGGCCCCGCTGCTGCGACTGGGCGTGGGCGCGTTGTGGCTGTTGTCCGGCTGGGCGGGATTGTCGGCATCCGCAGCCAGCGTGCGGGCATTGATGGCGCCGTTGCACTGGCCGCAAACGGCATCCATTCTGCTGGCGCGTGGCTCGGGCATGGTGGATGTGCTGCTGGGTCTGTGGCTGCTGGGTCCGTGGCGCCCGCGATGGGCCGTGGACCTGATGCTGCTCAGCGTGCTGCTGTACACCGCATTCTTCGGCATCTTGCTGCCGGCGCAGTGGCTGGACCCGTTGGGCGGCTTGGCGAAGAACCTGGTGATCCTGCCGGCGTTGCTGGTGCTGCGGGTCCTGCTGGAGCGCCGCTAGATGCCGCTGTATCTGTGGGTGAAATGGATTCACGTCGTCTCGTCCACGGTGCTGTTCGGCACCGGCATGGGGATCGCGTTTTTCATGTGGATGGCGCACCGGCGCGGCGATGTACGGGTGATCGCCGCGACCGCGCGGCTGGTGGTACTGGCCGACAGCGTTTTCACGGCGCCAGCGGTGCTGGTGCAGTTCGGCAGCGGGTTGTGGCTGCTGCATCTCACCGGTTTCACCCTGACCACCCGCTGGGTGCTGTGGGCGCTGGCGTTGTTCGTGTTCGTGGGCGCGTGCTGGTTGCCGGTGGTCTGGCTGCAATGGCGAGCGCGCAATCTGGCCGAAGCGGCGGTGGTTGCGGATGTACCCCTGCCCGCAGCCTATTTCCGGGTGATGCGCTGGTGGTTCTGGCTGGGATGGCCAGCGTTCGGCAGCGTGCTGGCGATCTTCTGGCTGATGGTGGCCAAGCCGGGGTAGGCGCGATCGAAGGACGTCATCACGGCTCGCCGATGTCTTCGTTCCACAGCTGCGGATGCGCGGCGATCCAGTCGCCGAGCATGGCGATGCATTCGTCATCCTGCAGATCGATCACCCGCACGCCGGCCTCGCGCAGCCACTCGATGCCGCCGGAAAAGTTCACCGATTCGCCCACCACCACGGTGCCGATGTTGAACTGCCGCACCAGTCCGCTGCAGTACCAGCACGGCGCCAGCGTGGTCACCATGATGGTGTTGCGGTAGTCGCGCTGGCGACCGGCCTTGCGGAAGGCATCGGTTTCGCCGTGGATGGAGGGATCGTCTTCCTGCACGCGGCGGTTGTGGCCGCAGCCCAGCAGCACGCCGTCATCACGGTACAGTGCCGCCCCGATCGGAATGCCGCCTTCGGCCAGACCCTGGCGGGCTTCGGCGACGGCGGTGGCCAGCAGGGCGCGGTGGTCGGGCGTGGCGAGGGTCATGGTCGATGCGCGGCGGCGGAAACGTACACGATACCGGTTCAACACGCCCGAGGTGCAATAATCCGCGCATGACCAGTTCACGCGACCACCGAACCGGCGATGCCGCCGACACCACCCACTTCGGCTTCCGCGACGTGCCGCGCGGCCAGAAACAGAAGCTGGTGGGCGAGGTGTTCACCTCCGTGGCCGGCAACTACGACGTGATGAACGACCTGATGAGTCTGGGCATCCATCGCTTGTGGAAGCGCTATTTCGTGTCCACCGCGCAGGTGCAGCGGGGCGATGCGGTGCTGGATCTGGCCGGCGGCACCGGCGACATCGCCGCGCTGCTGAAGCCGCGGGTGGGCGATGCCGGCCGCATCGTGCTGGGCGACATCAATGGCGCCATGCTGAAGACCGGCCGCGACCGCCTGACCGACCGCGGCCTGGTGCAGGGGCTGGAGTACGTGCAGTGCAACGCCGAGGCGCTGCCGTTTCCCGATGCCAGCTTCGATCTTGTCACGATTGCCTTCGGCCTGCGCAACGTCACCGACAAGGACGCCGCGCTGCGCGAGATGCTGCGGGTGCTGAAGGTGGGCGGACAGGCGCGCGTGCTGGAGTTCTCCGAGGTCACCGCCGACTGGTTCCGCCCGCTGTACGACTTCCATGGCTTCCAGGTGCTGCCGCGGTTGGGTCGGCTGATTGCCGGCGATGCCGACAGCTACCGCTACCTGGCCGAATCGATCCGCAAGCATCCGCCGCAGCAGCAATTGCAGGACATGATGCAGGCCGCCGGCTTTGCGCGCTGCGGCTATCGCAATCTCAACGCCGGCATCGTGGCCATCCATACCGGCCACAAGACCTGAACCGGCATCCGCCCGCCCATGCGGGCTGAACGGCTGGCCGGTACACTCGGCGGTCCGTTCCCCCGAGTGTCGTCCCATGCGTCGTTCCCTGCTGCTGCTGTCCCTCAGTGCCTGCCTGACCGCCGGCTGTTCCGGTGATCCTGCCACGCCTGCACCGGGAGCGACGCCCGGCAAGTCGGCCGCTGCAACCGCTGCCACGCCGCGCGACGCCATCCACGACGAATACACCTACGCGCAGCCGGACCAGGTCCAGATCACCGATCTGGTGCTGGATCTGGCCCTGGATTTCGCCGCGAAAACGCTGTCGGGCAGCGCCACCTACACGCTGGACTGGAAGGACACCAGCGCCACCGAACTGGTCCTGGACACGCGCGATCTGACCATCGCCAAGGTCGAGGCGGAAGCTGCCGGCGGCGATTGGACTCCGTTGCAGTTCACCCTGGCCGATGCCGACAAGACCCTGGGCAGCAAGCTGACCATCCAGACCCCGGAACGTCCGGCCAAGGTGCGGGTGACCTACACCACCTCGCCGCAGGCCTCGGGGTTGCAGTGGCTGACCGCGGCACAGACCCAGGGCAAGCAGGGGCCCTTCATGTTCAGCCAGTCGCAGCAAATCCACGCACGTTCGTGGGTGCCGCTGCAGGACACCCCGCAGGTGCGCTTCACCTACAGTGCCCGGGTCATGGCCCCGACCGATGCCATGGTGCTGATGAGTGCCGACAACGATCCGGCGGCCGCGCGCGACGGCGACTACAGCTTCACCATGCCGCAGCGGATTCCCTCGTACCTGCTGGCGATCGCGGCCGGCGATCTGGTGTTCAAGCCGATCAGCGGCCGCAGCGGCGTGTGGGCCGAACCGGGCATGGTGGACAAGGCCGTGACCGAATTCGCCGACACCGAAAAGATGATCCAGACCGCCGAACAGCTGTACGGTCCGTACCGCTGGGATCGCTACGACATCCTGGTGCTGCCGCCGTCCTTCCCCTACGGCGGCATGGAGAATCCGCGCCTCACCTTCGCCACGCCCACGGTGATCACCGGCGACAAGTCGCTGGTGTCGCTGGTGGCGCACGAGCTGGCACACAGCTGGTCGGGCAATCTGGTCACCTTCGCCACACCCAGGGACGGCTGGTTGAACGAGGGCATGACCAGTTACGTGGAAAACCGCCTGGTCGAGGCGCTGTACGGCAAGGAGCGCGCGAACATGGATTACGTGATCGCACGCAACGAACTGGAACGCGAATTCAGGACGCTGAATCCGAAACTGCAGGCGCTGGCGCTGCGCCCCGGCGACGTGGCCGATCCGGACGATGCCAGTTCGTCCACCAATTACGACAAGGGCGCGTGGTTCCTGCAGGCGTTGGAGGACCGCTTCGGCCGCGCCGATTTCGACGCCTTCCTGAAGGGCTATTTCGATCATTTCGCCTTCCAGAGCATTCCCACCACCACCTTCATCGCCTACGCGAAGGAACATCTGCTGGACAAGCATCCCGGCAAGATGACCCCCGAACAGCTGGAGGCCTGGATCTACGAACCGGGCATTCCCGCCGATGCACCTCGAGCGCTGTCGCCGGAATTGGGATACGTGGATTCGGCCCGCATCGCATGGCAGGGCAGCGGCAAGCTGCCGCCGAAACAGCTGACCGCTGCGTGGAGCACGCAGCAATGGGTGCATTTCCTGGAAGGCATGCCGGAAACGCTGTCGGCCGAACAGATGCAGCAGCTCGACCAGGCCTATGCGTTCACCGGCACCTCCAATGGCGAAATCGCGCAGCGCTGGTATCCGCTGGCGGTGCGCAGCCAATACCACCCCGCCGACGCGAAAATGGCCGAATTCCTGCAGGGCATCGGCCGGCGCAAACTGATCATGCCCACCTACGAAGCGCTGGTGGCCACGCCGGACGGACTGGCGCTGGCCAAGTCGATTTTCGCCAAGGCCCAGCCCGGATATCACCCGATCACCACGCAGACGGTGCAGAACACCATCGACGAAGCCAAGCCGTTGGCGCGTCCGGCTGCACCGGCGACACCCGCACCAGTGACCGTGCCGGCGCCGGCCGATGGCGCTGCTGCACCGGACGCGGCCACGCTGCCGTCATCGGGAACCTGATCCTTGCCGAACACGCGGCCACTGCGATGGCGGATCGCGGCCGGGTTGCTGGCCGTCATCGTCATTGCCGTGGCCGTATTGCTGTGGCGCGATCCGTACACGATCATCCGCGGCGAATTCGCCCGCCAGCGCATCGCCGCCGGTCTGCGCATCGGCCACGTGCAAGCCGCGGGCCACCAGTGGACCTATGCCCAACGCGATGCCGACGCAGCCGATGCGCCGGTCATCGTGATGATCCACGGCTTCACCGGCGGCAAGGAAAACTGGTATCCGCTGGCCCGACGCCTGCGTGGACAGTACCGGCTGGTCATTCCCGACCTGCCGGGCTGGGGCGATTCACAGCGCAAACCCGATGGCGATTATGGCTACCTGGAACAGGCCGACCGGGTGGCCGATTTCATTGCCACGGTGTCGCCCGACCGGCAGGTGGTGCTGCTGGGGCATTCCATGGGGGGTGGCATCGCCGCGCTGGTGGCGGCCCGTTATCCGGATCGCGTGGTGCGCGTGGGTCTGCTGGATGCGGCCGGCGTCCGCTTCCGCGACAACCGCTTCGGCGAGCAGGTGCTGGCCGGCCAGAATCCGTTCGGCGTGCACGATGCCGCCAGCCTGGACACCTATCTGGAAACGGTGTTCCATCAGGCCGATGCCAGACCATGGCTGCCGTGGCCGGCGTCCAGCATCTACATCAACCGTCGCCGCGGCGATGCCGCCTTCGAGCAGCACGTGCTGGACGGCATCGGGCGCGGCGAGTTCGCCTTCGCGCCCGGCGCGGCCGCACGCCACATCCGCCAGCCGACGCTGCTGCTGTGGTGCGCGCAGGATGCCGTGATCGATGCCAGCGCGATGGGCCTGTATGCCGAACGCATCCCGCAGGCGATGCAGGTGCTGCTGGAGGGCTGCGGGCACATGTCGCTGGTGGAGCAGCCCGATGCCGTGGCATCCGCCGTGCAGATGCTGATCGAACGAGGACAACCCCGATGAACCGCACAACCCGTTTGCTGATCGCGGCTTGCCTGGCCGTGTCGCTGTCGTCCTGCAACAAGGCCGATCCGGCCGCCGATGCCGAACGAGATGCCGCAGCGCATGCAGCGGCCGAGACGGCCGCCGGCGAGGCCGAGGCGCGCTTCAACGCGGCGGTGAAGGCCGAAGACTGGCGCATGGCCAAGGCCCATGCCGACGTGCTGCTGGCGGCACATCCCGGCACCGATGCGGCCGATCGGGTGCAGGCGCAATTCGCCGACATCAAGGCCAAGGCGGATGCCGCGAAGGAAAGCGCACGCCTGGCGGCGCTGTGGACCTACAACACCCAAGCGGTGAAAAGCGGCAAACAGCTGTCGGCATCGCTGTATTCGGACAAACCGGTCGGCACCGGCGACGGCAGGACCTCGCCGGTGCGGCTGATTTTCCGCGACCATCCCGAATGGGGGCGCAGCAGCTATCTGGTGCTGGAATCAGGCGATTTCGATTGCCGCGGCGGCTGCACGGTCGCCATTACCATCGATGGCGAACGCAAACGCACGCTGCCCGGTTCGCGTCCCGACACCGACGAGGCCATCGCCATGTTCATCGACGACGAGAAGGCGCTGTGGTCGATCGTGAAGCAGGCGGACACCATCGTGATCGACGTGCCGGTGAAAGGGGAAGGCAAGCAGCCGGCGCGCTTCGAGGTGGGTGGGCTGGATGCGGGGAAACTGCCGGGCTGGGAGTGAGCGGGATCGGAATCGTCCCCGCTTGTGATCACGGGATCGCAGCCGTGATGGTGATTCGATCGTGAATCTGGACATCCGCTGCTATTTCTCTTATTTCTCCTTCCTTTCCATGCTGAATGAAGTGCATTGTCAGGATATTTCCATCCAGCGATGCCGATTCCAGTTGCTTCATCGAGTTTCCTTTGCTCGAGAATCCATCGACCGGGATTCTGTATTGATTGGAAAGGTGGAGATCGTTGCCGTAGCGCCATAATTCTATATGGTTTTCATCCTGCAAGCGCGAGATAAGCAGTCCCGACACAACAAGATAGCCACCATTCTTCTCATTGAACACCCATTGCGCGCCTCTCAGGTCGCGATCGGTTTCTGGGAAAGGGAGAAATTGCGTGCGGATCGAAGTGTGCCCCCTTACGATGAAACACGGCATCGGTCTGCCTGCCGTCAGGCACATGGTCGAAAAGGCCACCCCGTCCATGCTTTCGGCCGGGTTCCGGTACCGTTTGAGGAATTCCGCGCTGTCGATCCGTTCGTCGATCGGTGTTTGTACGATGGAGACGTTTTCAATGACGACAATCGGCACTTTCCTTTGCGACGTAAGGCGTGGCAGCTCATGGGTTGAATATGGGTGCGTGCGGTAATACGCAGCGATGGCGCTGTTGGCCCCATGGACCCTGTCCGAAAATTCCGTCGAGCGCGAGCTGCGGATCTTGTGAACCGGAAAACCCATCGCCGACAATCCCGGCATGGGCTTCTGGTTGTAATCGAAGCATGATTTTCCCGGCGAGCGGGGCCCAAAGGATTGGCTGAAGGATATGAGCTGGGTTATCGGTTTCCTGTCGGGCAGCGAGTAAATGCCGAGATGGGTGGTGTTCATCCCGTCCCGCCGGCCATGCTTGTTGACAACGGCGTATCTCGAGACGGGTTGGCTCGTTCCTTCAGCCGCCAAGCACATGCTCGCGGGAATGATCTGTGCGCCCGAGGCGTATGTGCTGGTCAGGTGGGCGGAATATGGTTTCGTGGTGAGGGAATACATCGACTCGCATCGGGGGTCGCCAGTTTTGGATAGAAAAAACGTATGAATTCGCCCTTGCCATCCGGCGTGTCGTGTATCAACCCGATGATGGAATGTGAATTGATATTCCTTCGCGGCACTTCAATGTATTGAAATCCTTCATTTGTCAGAAAGTCGAGAATCTCATCGGATGAATCAACCTGGTCGTCTTCTTCGAACAAAAATCCTTCGGTTTCAACGGGTTGGCCGTTGATCTGGCTCGCCTCCGCTTCGCAGGTCCTTTCGAGTCGGCCGGCGAATGGGTTGTTTTGCATGCCGCATCCGGGCGCACCGACGGACGCCAGTATGAGGACAACGGCGAAAGAGCGTGCTGCCGGCGCGAGAGCGGGATGCCGTTGCATCGCAGGCGTCCGCTACAGCGCATACCCGAACTGTTGCCGGAACTGCTCGGCGAATTCGTCCCAGGTGAAGCGCTGGTTCTGGGTGCCGGGATATTCCACCTTCAGTGCGCCCATCAGGTTGCCCATGCGGCCGATGGTGGGCCAGTCGCGGCCCTGCTGCAGGCCGTGGATCAGGCCGGCGCGGAAGGCGTCGCCGCAACCGGTGGGGTCGGTGACCCGGCGCTCCTGCGCCGGCGGCACGTTGTGCACGGTGCCGCCGGCATGGATGCAGGCGCCCTTGGGCCCGCGGGTGGCGATGTACGCCTTGACCTTGCCGGCGATGGTCTTCTCGTCCCAGCCGGTGCGCTCGGCCAGCAGGTTCGACTCGTAGTCGTTCACGGTGACATAGTCGGCCAGTTCGATGAAGCGGCGCAGCTCCTCGCCGTTGAACAGCGGCATGGCCTGGCCGGGATCGAAAATGAAGGGAATGCCGGCTTCGGCGAATTCGCGTGCGTTCTGCAGCATGCCCTCGCGGCCGTCGGGACTGACGATGCCGATGCCCACGCCGGACACGTCGCGCACGTGGTTTTCATGGCTGCGCTGCATCGCGCCGGGGTGGAAGGCGGTGATCTGGTTGTTGTCCAGGTCGGTGGTGATGAACGCCTGCGGGGTGAACAGTTCGTCGATTTCGGTGACGTGCTGCAGGTCGATGCCCTGCTGCTGGAACCAGGCCCGGTACGGCCCGAAATCGGCGCCGACCGTGGCCATGGGCACGGGATCGCCACCGAGCAGTTTCAGGTTGTAGGCGATGTTGCCGGCGCAGCCGCCGAATTCGCGGCGCATGCGCGGCACCAGGAAGGACACGTTGAGGATGTGCACCTTGTCCGGCAGGATGTGGTTCTTGAACTGGTCGGGGAACACCATGATGGTGTCGTAGGCCAGGGAACCGCAGATCAGGGCACGCATCGCAACACCTCGCAGGCAGACAAGCCGGCTAGCGTAGCGGCAGCCGGCAGGCCTGACCAGCGGACGGTCCGGCGGCAGGCTGCGATCCCGATAGCGGAATCGTGCGTGCGACCGCGCAGACGGCCGGCATCCCTGCTACCCTAGTGCGCCTGTTTTTTCGCGCCTCCGGGCCATTTCCACGGTCGCCATCCCCCGATGTTCAAGAAATTCCGCGGCATGTTCTCCAACGACCTGTCCATCGACCTGGGGACGGCCAACACCCTGATCTACGTGCGCGGCCAGGGCATCGTGCTGAACGAACCCTCGGTGGTGGCGGTGCGCCAGGACCGCATGGGCGGGGCGCGCTCGGTGGCGGCGGTAGGCACCGAGGCCAAGCAGATGCTGGGCCGCACGCCCGGGCACATGACCACGGTGCGGCCGATGAAGGACGGGGTGATCGCCGACTTCACCTATACCGAGGAAATGCTGAAGCACTTCATCCGCAAGGTGCACAAGAGCCGCTTCCTGCGTCCCAGCCCGCGCGTGCTGGTGTGCGTGCCGGCCGGCAGCACCCAGGTGGAGCGCCGCGCGATCAAGGAGTCGGCCGAGGAGGCCGGCGCGCGCGACGTGTACCTGATCGAGGAACCGATGGCCGCGGCGATCGGCGCCGGCATGCCGGTGACCGAGGCGCGCGGCTCGATGGTGGTGGACATCGGCGGCGGCACCACCGAGGTGGCGGTGATCGCGCTGAACGGCGTGGTGTATTCGCAGTCGGTGCGCATCGGCGGCGACCGCTTCGACGAGTCCATCGTCAATTACGTGCGCCGTCACCACGGCATGCTGATCGGCGAAACCACCGCCGAGCGGGTGAAGGTGGAAATCGGCTGCGCCTACCCGCAGGAAACCGTGCGCGACGTGGAAATCTCCGGCCGCCACCTGGCCGAGGGCGTGCCGAAGATCGTCACCATCAACTCCAACGAAGTGCTGGAAGCCCTGCGCGAGCCGCTGTCGGGCATCGTGTCGGCGATCCGGCTGGCGCTGGAGCAGACCCCGCCGGAGCTGTGCGCCGACGTGGCCGAACGCGGCATCGTTGTGACCGGCGGTGGTGCGCTGCTGCGCGACGTCGACCGACTGATCAGCGAGGAAACCGGCCTGCACGTGCAGATCGCCGACGATCCGCTGACCTGCGTGGCGCGTGGCGGTGGCCGGGCGCTGGAGCTGGTGGACATGCACGGCAACGAGTTTTTCGCCGCGGAATAGGCATCCCGCTTGCCGTGCGGTTGCCCGAGCGTGGCGGTGCTGGTCGATGGCATCGCCGGTGCCATGCGGCCGTTTCCCTGATGTCGATGGCCTGAACCGTGTCCAGCTTCCCTTCCGGTGGTCCGCCAGCCAGCCGTCCCAGCGATGCGGCCGGCACCTTGCGGCTGATGGCCTACCTGACTGCGGCGGTGGCCTTGATCGTGTTCGATCATCGCGGCGCGTGGCTGCAGCAGGTCCGCAGCCAGGCCGAACGCGCGGTGCAGCCGCTGTGGTGGGTGGCAGGATTGCCGGCACGGTTGGGCGATGACGTGCGCGACAACGCCCTGACCCGGGCCAGGCTGGCCGAGGAAAACCGCATCTTGCGCAATGCGCTGCTGATCAGCGGCGCCCGGGTGGCACGGCTGCAGGCCGCCGCTGCCGAGGCCGAACGCGCCCGCGCCCTGCTGAATGCCGCAGACGACGGCCGTCTGGATGTGCAGCTGGTGCCGATCCTGGACGTGGACCTGGACCCGTCGCGGCAGCGGCTGATGCTGGCGGCGGGCGGCAATGCAGGCGTGCACGAAGGCCAGCCGGTGATCGACGACGGCGGCTTGATGGGGCAGGTGATCGCGGTGTCGCCGTTCAACGCCACGGTGCTGCTGCTGACCGATCCCGGACACGTGGTGCCGGCGCAGGTGGCGCGCAGCGGCGTGCGCCTGCTGGTGACGGGCAATGGCCGCAGTGACCAGCTGAGCCTGGTCAACGTGCCGCTGACCGGCGACATCCGCACCGGCGATGTGCTGGTCACCTCCGGTCTGGGCGATCGGTTTCCGCCCGGTTTCAGCATCGGCACGGTCACGGCGCTGCGTCCCGACGACAGCCGTGCGTTTCTGGTGGGGGACGTGCAGCCGGCGGCGCATTTTGATCGCGGGCGCGACGTGCTGCTGTTGCGGCGCACCGTGCGCGGTGCGAGGGCACTGGCGCACGCACAGGCCATGCCGGAGTCCGAGGTGGCGTTCGGACCGAATCGTCATCCGGTCCCGGTGCAGGATCGGCCTGGCGATGCGGTTGCTCCCGCCGCGTTGCCGGCAGGCTCCACGGAACCTGCCAGGGCAACGCCGGAGCCTGCACGATGAGCCGCCGTCGCCGCCTGTGGCTGTTGCCGGCCAGCCTGCTGCTGGCCCTGCTGCTGGGGGTGTTGCCGCTGCCGCTGGCGGCACAGCCGCTGCGACCGTTCTGGCTGGCGCTGGTGCTGGCCTACTGGGTACTGGAAGAACCCGAGCACGCCGGGCTGGGTCTGGCATTCGTGGCTGGCGTGATCGCCGATCTGGCCTTCGGCACTGTGTTGGGTGAACATGCGCTGCGGCTGGTCATCTTCACCTTCATCCTGCAGCGGTTCCGCCACCAATTGCGGTTTTACCCATTGTGGCAGCAGGCGCTGGCCCTGTGCGCGCTGCTGCTCAACGATCGGGTGATCGTGACCGCGTTGCGCGTGGTGCTGGGCCAGCCGCAATGGCCGGTGCAGCACTGGCTGGCGCCGCTGTGGGCCCTGTTGCTGTGGATGCCGTTGTTCATCCTGCTGGACGCCGTGCGTCTGGAGCGCCGCGGCTGATGCGCAGACCCACCCGCCCGCGCGCGAAAAACCCGATGGCCGAAACCACGCAATTCCGCGTGCGCGCCGCGTTGGGGTTCATCGTGGTGCTGCTGTGCCTGGCTGGCCTGGGCGCGTGGTATTTCCGCCTGCAGGTGCTGCAGTACGCCGATTACGCCACGCGTTCGGAAGCCAACCGGATCAAGCCGCGCCCGGTGGTGCCGGGCCGCGGGCTGATTTTCGACCGCAAGGGCCGCATCGTGGCCGACAACGTGCCCGCCTACCGGCTGGACGTGACTCCGAGCGAGTCCGGCGACAGCGATGCGGTGATCGCCGGACTGTCGCGCATCATCGCGCTGGATGCCGATGAAATCGCGCGCTTCCAGGCCGAACGCAAGGCCACCCGCGGTTTTCGACCCATCACCCTGAAGCTGCGCCTGGACGAGGAGGAAATGGCGCGCTTCGCGGTGGACAGCTGGCGCTATCCCGGCGTGGAGGTGGTGCCGTATTTCAGCAGGGTCTATCCCTACGGCGAGCTGCTGGCGCATGTGGTGGGTTACGTGGGCCGCATCGATGCCAAGGATCTGGAGGAACTGGGCCAGACCAGCACGCCCTACACCCATCGCGGCAAGACCGGTCTGGAACGCTATTACGATGCCCGGCTGCGTGGCGCACCTGGTTACCAGAAAATCGAAACCAACGTGGACGGACGGCCGCTGCGCGTGCTGGGCACGGTGCCGGCCACTCCGGGCACCGACTTGCGCCTGTCCATCGACGTGGACCTGCAGCAGGCGATGGTGGATGCCTTCGGCGAGCTGGAGGGTTCGGCGATCGCGGTGGACCCGCGCAGCGGCGAGATCCTGGCGATGGTCAGCCTGCCTTCGTACAACCCCAACCTGTTCGTCAACGGCATTTCCCATGCCGACTACAAGGCCTTGAATGACAACCCGTCGCGGCCGCAGTTCAACCGCGTGGTGCTGGGCGGGGTGGCGCCGGGGTCGACCATCAAGCCGTTCTTCGCCCTGGCCGGGGTGGACAGCGGCACCTGGACGCCGCAGACCAGCGTGATGTCCACCGGCATGTTCCATCTGCCCGGCCAGCGTCGCGGCTATGGCGATTCGCACCGGGGCGGCCATGGAAGCACCGATCTGCGCAAGTCGATCTATGCCTCGGTCAACACCTATTACTACCGCCTGGCGCTGGCCATGGGCATCGATCAGGTGGATGCCTACATGAGCCGCTACGGTTTCGGCCAACCGACCGGCGTGGACCTGTCCGGCGAGATCGCCGGCATCCTGCCCTCGCCGGAATGGAAGCGGAAGAATGCCGCCGCGCAGGGCAAGTGGTATCCGGGCGACACGGTGATCACCGGCATCGGCCAGGGCTTCTGGAAGGTCACCCCGCTGCAGCTGGTGCAAGCCACCGCGATGCTGGCCGATGACGGGCGGTTGCGTCGTCCGCATCTGGTGCGCGACATCCGGGAAGGGTATTCCGCCGGCTGGAAGCCTGCTCCGCAACCGGCGCCGCGGCAGGTCAGCAGCAACGCAGCCCACCTGCAGGCGGTGCGCGAGGGCATGATCGCCACCGTGCACGGCCGCGGCACCGCCACCAACATCCGCCACGGCCTGACCTACACCATCGCCAGCAAGACCGGCACGGCGCAGGTGGTGAGTCGGCGTGGTGCGGGCGCCATCAATCCACGCAGCCTGCCGATGCACTTGCGCCACCGCGCGCTGTTCATCGCCTATGCGCCGGCCGAGCAGCCGACCATCGCCATCGCCGTGGCGGTGGAAGGCGGCGGCTACGGCGGATCGACCGCGGCGCCGATCGGACGCAAGGTGCTGGATGCCTGGATCGTGGGCGAATCGACCATCCCCCGCGACTCGCTGCTGCCGGAGCGCGGCGTGGATGCCCCGGTTCGGGTGGGCGTGCAAGTGCCGGCAGCCCCCCCGGCGGCCCTGCCATGAGAGCCATTCTGGCCTGGCTGCGCGAGCTGATCGGCCGTTTCACCCGCACCCTGGATCCCTGGCTGCTGTTGCCGCTGGCCGGATTGATGCTGATCGGCCTGCTGGTGCTGTACAGCGCCGGCAATATGACCCCCGGTTTGGCCATCCGCCAGGGTGCGCGCTACGCGCTGGGCTGTGGCGCGCTGTGGGCACTGTCGCGGGTGCCGCTGGCACGGTTGCGCGATACCGCGCCGATCGTGTTTGCCGCATCGCTGCTGCCGCTGCTGCTGGTGCTGGCGATCGGCACCGGCAAGCACGGACGGCACTGGATCGATCTGGGCGTGTTCTATTTCCAGCCGGCCGAAGTGCTGAAGATCAGCCTGCCGATGATGGTGGCCTGGCACCTGAGCCGGAAACCGTTGCCGCCACGAATCCGCGACGTGCTGGCCAGTCTGTCGATCATCGGCATTGCAACCGGATTGATCCTGCTGCAGCCGGACTTCGGCTCGGCGATGCTGGTGGCCTCGGCCGGCATGTTCGCGCTGTACCTGGCCGGACTGCCGTGGTGGTGGTTTGCCGCAGGACTGGCCAGCGTGGCGGCCATCGCGCCTGCGGCGTGGTTCTGGTGGCTGCGGCCGTACCAGAAGGATCGGGTGCTGACCTTCCTCGATCCCGAATCCGATCCGCTGGGTACCGGCTGGAACATCATCCAGTCGCGCATCGCGATCGGGTCCGGCCACTGGACCGGCAAGGGCTGGGGCAAGGGCACGCAGTCGCATCTGGACTACCTGCCCGAGCACACCACCGACTTCATTTTCGCGGTGTTCGCCGAGGAATTCGGCTGGATCGGGGTGGTGACGGTGCTGCTGCTGTACCTGTGGCTGATCGCCCGCTGCCTGTGGGTCGCCGGACAGTCGCGCGACGGTTTTGCACGGTTGCTGGCCGGTGCGCTGGGGCTGGCTCTGTTCGTGTACGTGATCGTCAACGGCGGCATGATCGCCGGCCTGCTGCCGGTGGTGGGCGTGCCGATGCCGCTGCTCAGCTATGGCGGTACCGCGGCCGTGTCGCTGCTGGCCGGCATGGGCGTGGTGATGGCGGTGCATGCGCACAACCAGCAGCGGCGCCGCTGAGCACCTGGCACCTGGCGGAACGGGTGCCTGCCTCAATCGGCGCGCAGCTGCCGATAGACCGTGTCGGTCTGCGGTAGCAGGCCATGCCACAGCCGGAAACTCTCCGCGGCCTGTTCCACCAGCATGCCCAGTCCGTCGATGCATGCAGTGGCACCCAGCATCGATGCCCAGCGCAGAAATGCGTGGCTCGCTGCGCCATAGTTGAGGCTGACGGCGACCGTTGCTTTGCCGATCAGGCTGTTCGGCAACTCGGCGACGGCATCGGAACCTCGGCCGGCGGATGTGGCATCGATCAGGATGTCGATCTTGCCCAAGCGATCCACATCCGGCCATGGCTGGATGCGCAGCCTGGATTCATCGCGCCGTGCGTCCTGCAGAGCCTGTGCACGTCCGGGCGTGCGATTGCTCACGATCGCCTCGGTCACGCCGGCGTCCAGCAGCGCCGGCAGCACGCCGCGCGCAGCTCCGCCTGCACCGAGCATCAGCGCGCGGCGTCCTTCCAGCGCGATGCCATGACGCTGCGTCAGGTCGCGCAGCAGACCGATGCCGTCGGTGTTGTCGCCATGCCACGCATCGCCGACACGGATCAGCGTGTTGACGGCCCCGGCCAGCCGCGCGCGCGCACTCAGCTGCGTGCACAGCGTCAGCACGGCTTCCTTCAACGGCAGGGTGATGTTGGCGCCGCGCCCGCCATCGGCCACGAAACGCGCCAATCGTTGCGGCAGCTGCGCGGCGCCCGATTCGATGGCCTCGTACCGCAAAAGGATGCCGGTCTGTGCGGCGAAGGCGGCATGGATGCGCGGCGACAGCGAATGCGCCACCGGCTGGCCGAACACCGCGTAGCGCGGCACCCGCGCATCCATGTCCCGGGGGTCAGGCTGCGCCGAGCTGCTTGACGTAGGCATGCTGGGTCTTGCTGCGCGTGTAGCCCAGTGCGCCGAAGAACGGATGCGACTGTTCGCGCTGCACGCTGGAGCGCACCTGCAGATGCGGCACGCCGCGTTTCATCGCCCACAGTTCGGCTGCGGTGAGCAGCGCACTGCCGCCGCTGTTGCGGCGGCTGGACTCTTCCACCACCAGGCCCACGATGTCCACCCGCTCGCCGGATTCCAGCAGCAGGCGGTGTTCGGCGGCCACGAAGCCGCGCACGCCGTCGTCGTCGCACAGCACGAACACGGCGTGCGTGGGCAGTGCCAGCAGTTTCTTCAGCCGCGCGGCCATGTCGGCCGCGGTGTTGGGATAACCCAGCTCGGCCGACAGCCAGGCGATGCCGTCGGCATCCTCCAGCCGCGCGTGGCGCACCACGAATGTCTGTCTGGCGTGCTGCTGCGCGGTCATGCGTCGGCCAGCCAGCGTGCGGCGTCCAGCGCGAAATAGGTCAGCACGCCATCGGCGCCGGCACGCTTGATGCTGGTGATCGATTCCAGTGCGCAGGCGCGTTCGTCCAGCCAGCCGTTCTGCGCGGCCGCCTTCAGCATCGCGTATTCGCCGCTGACCTGGTACACGAAGGTCGGCGCGCCGAATGCGTCCTTCACCCGGCGCACGATGTCGAGGTACGGCAGGCCCGGCTTCACCATCACCATGTCGGCGCCTTCATCCAGATCCAGCGCCACTTCGCGCAGCGCTTCGTCGGAATTGGCCGGATCCATCTGGTAGGTGTACTTGTTGCCCTTGCCGAGCGCGCCGGCGCTGCCCACGGCATCGCGGAACGGGCCGTAGAACGCGGATGCGTACTTCGCGCTGTAGGCCAGGATGCGGGTGAGGATGAAGCCTTCGCTTTCCAGTTCCGCGCGGATCCGGCCGATGCGGCCGTCCATCATGTCGGAAGGTGCGAGCACGTCCGCGCCGGCGCGTGCATGCGACAGCGCCTGCCGCACCAGTGCCTCGACGGTTTCGTCGTTCATCACATAACCGGCGTCATTCACCAACCCGTCTTGCCCGTGCGAGGTGTACGGATCCAGCGCCACATCGGTGATCACGCCCAGTTCCGGAAAGCGCGACTTCAACGCACGGATCGCGCGCGGGGCCAGGCCATCGTCGTCCCATGCGGCTTCGGCAGTGAGCGACTTGGCTTCCGGCGCGGTGACCGGGAACAGCGCGATGGCGGGAATGCGCCATTCGCACAGCCGCTCCGCCACGCGCAGCAGTTCGTCGATGGACACGCGCTCGATGCCCGGCATCGAACCGACCGGCGCACGGCCCTGCAGTTCGTGCACGAAGACCGGCTGGATCAGGTCGTTGGCGGTGAGCACGGTCTCGCGCATCAGGCGCCGCGAGAACTCGTCGCGGCGCATCCGCCGCGGGCGAATGTAGGGATAGCTCATGCGCGCATTTTACGCCTTCGCTGGCATGATGGCGGCCCGCCCGATGCCGCAATCACCATGCTGCGCTGGTTCGAACGCCTGATCGACCCCTTCGCTCCCGACGACGGCCGCATGCCGCCGCAGCGGATCTGGGCCTTCTACTGGCACTACCTGCGGCAGGCGCGCCGGGTGCTGCTGGGCGTGTGCACCGTCGGATTCGTCGTAGCGTTGATCGAGGTGTCGCTGTTCGACTACGTGGGCCGGCTGGTCGATCTGGCCACGCAGTCCGCCACGCCGCGCGCGTTCTTCGCCGAACATGGCCGGCAACTGCTGTGGATGGCCGTGGTGGTGGTGCTGTTCCGGCCACTGGCCACGCTGATCCACGCGCTGCTGGTCAACCAGTCGCTGGTGCCGGCATTGACCGGACGCATCCGCTGGCAGCAGCATCTGTACGTGTCGCGGCAGAGCTTGGCGTTCTTCCAGAACGACTACGCCGGCCGCATCGCGCAGCGGATCATGCAGACGGGAGCGTCGTTGCGCGAATCGGCGGTAGAGATCGTGGATGCGCTGTGGTACGTGTTCATCTACACCGGCACCGCGCTGGTGCTGTTCGGCAAGGCCGACTGGCGCCTGATGCTGCCGCTGCTGATCTGGCTGGTCGGGTATGCGTTGCTGATGCGTTTCTTCGTGCCGCGCACCAGGCAGCGCTCGTTCGCCGCATCGGAGGCGAAATCGGGATTCATGGGCCGCGTGGTCGACGGCTACACCAACATCGTCACGCTGAAGCTGTTCCCGCACCGCGAACGCGAACACGACTACGCGCGCGAAGCGCTGCAAGACAACATCGACAAGGTGCGGGCGATGACCCGGCTGACCACCGGCATGGATGCGTCGATGACATTCTGGAACGGGCTGATGATCGCCTGCACCACCGGCATGGGCATGTGGCTGTGGTCGCAGGGCCACATCACGGTCGGCGCGGTGGCGTTCGCGTCGGGGCTGGCGATCCGCATCAGCAACATGAGCGGCTGGATCATGTGGGTGATCAACGGCGTGTTCGAGAACATCGGCACGGTGCAGGACGGCATGAGCACCGTGGCTCACCCGCTGACCGTGGTCGATGCACCGGATGCCAAGCCGCTGCAGGTGACGCGCGGCGAGGTGCTGTTCGAGGACATCCATTTCCACTACGGCAAAGCCGACGGCGTGATGTCGGGCCTGGACCTGCGCGTCGCACCCGGCGAGAAAGTGGGGCTGGTCGGTCCCAGCGGGGCCGGCAAGACCACCCTGGTCAACCTGCTGCTGCGCCTGTACGACCTGGAGTCCGGACGCATCCTGATCGACGGGCAGGACATCGCGCAGGTCACGCAGGCATCGTTGCGCGGACAGATCGGCGTGGTCACCCAGGACACCGCGCTGCTGCATCGTTCGATCCGCGACAACCTGCTGTACGGTCGCCCGGACGCGGATGACGCCGCGTTGATGGCAGCGGTACGCGATGCACGTGCCGACGGTTTCATTCCCGATCTGCTCGACAGCGAAGGCCGCAGCGGTTTCGAGGCGCGGGTGGGCGAGCGCGGCGTGAAGCTGTCCGGTGGGCAGCGCCAGCGCATCGCCATTGCACGGGTGCTGCTGAAGAACGCGCCGATCCTGCTGCTGGACGAAGCCACCTCCGCACTGGATTCGGAAGTGGAAGCGGCGATCCAGGACAGCCTGGAGCGGCTGATGCAGGGCAAGACGGTGATCGCGATCGCGCACCGGCTGTCCACCATCGCGCGCATGGACCGCCTGGTGGTGATGGACAGGGGCCGGATCGTGGAAACCGGCACGCATGCGCAGCTGGTGGCGCAGGGCGGCCTGTACGCGCGGCTGTGGCAGCGGCAGACCGGCGGCTTCGTCGGCGTGGAAGCCGGTCCGGATTAAATGATGCCGCCGCCGAGCGACAGGCGGATGGCCGCCACCGTGATCACGATCGCATTGAGGATGAGGCCGGTCTTCGCGCGCCCGCGGCGTTCGGCGCGTGTCAGCGCCATGCCGATGGCCGCGATGATGGCCCCGAACGCCGCGAAGGGAATCAGCAGCCAGTTGGTGATGCCCACCAGCGGAATCAGCGCAAGCACCATCCAGATCATGGCCGCGATGCCCCACAGAATGCTGATCAAGCCCATGCCGTGCTCCGAATCATCGTGTCGATGCAAGCAGTGTAAACGGCTGCCGATGACGGCGGCTTCAACCGTGCACGCCGTCGATCTCGATGGCCAGTTCGCGTCGGCAGATGGCCGCGTGCAAGATCAGGTGCGGCACGGTGCTGCCCAGCCGCTGCTGCAGGGCCTGCGCCACGTCCGCCAGATCCTGCGCATCGCGCACGTACACCTTGAGATGCGAGCACGGCCCGAACTGCTGCGGCAATCCGGGACGGTGACGGCGGGCCGCCGCGATCAGCGCATCGAAATTGGCGAAGGTCTCGTCGATCTGCGCCAGCAATTCACCGGCATGCTGCGAGGCATGACCCACCACCGCTGCCGTGCCGGACAGCAGCAGCGGCATGTGGCTGCCGGCCGGGGGCAGCATGGCGCGGGCAAAGCTGGGGGCTTGCGGGCCGTACTGACGCGGGTAGTGATACGCACTGACCTGGCGCGGATTTTCCACCGGGATGCCGGGCTGGCGTGCGGCCAGCCAGTACACCTGCAGCGTGCGCGCGGCGTCGCAACGGCCGATGGCGGTGGCGGCGGGCAGGCGCATCGGGTCGAAGTCGCCCAGACCGCGGGCGCGGCCCACGCAGAAACGGCGATAGCGTTCGGCATCGTCGTTGCCCAGGGTGATGGCGTCCAGGTAGTTCCAGATGCGCAGCAGGTGCGGCATGTCGCTGCCGTCCACGAACCGGCGCAGACGCCGGTAGATATGCTCGGCCGCAACCTCGATGCCGACGATGCCCTCGTCCAGTTCGATGGCACCGAACAGCAGCTGGCCGTCGCTGGCCCAGGCGATGTCGCCGTCGCGGCCACAGCGCACCGGCGCATTGGCGTGCCACACTTCCAGCGGGGATGGCCCCGTGCCATGCGGCTGCAGCGGCACGCGCAGGCAACGCGGGTCGGCGGGAAGCCGCGCCTGCGGACCGAAGCCGATCACCGCCAGCACGGTCGGATCGGTCAGCAGCGATTCGGCCGGCGACGGCACGTACTGCACCTGCAGCCGCGCCGGCGCAGGGGTCAAGGCGAGTGCGGGATCGGCCATGGACTTCATCGTCATTCGAGTGCCTGCAGGGTGTCTTCGCGCATTTCCACGGCCACCTGGCGGCGGCGTCGGCGCCAGGCGCGCCAGCCCTCCGGCGCCTGCTGCAGTGCGGTGAGTGCGTAGATCAGCCGGAACAGGCGCAGCCGCCGCGCCACCCGGCGCGACTGGAACACGTCGCCGGCCAGCATCGACACGATGGCTTTCTCGACCCCCAGGAATTCGCGCGGTTCGGCGAACAGCGCCTTCATGGTGGGCGAGGTGAAGCGGTAGATGAACCACTTGAATTCGTCCAGGCCGCGATCGTAGTCGCGCTGCATGCGCCGCTGCAGCACGGTTTCGCGGGCGGGATCGCGCAGGATCGCATCCACCATCTGCGCTGCCTGCTCGGCGCCGTGCATGGCCAGGTAAACGCCGGATGAGAATATGGGGTCGACGAAGCCGTAGGCATCGCCCACCAGCGACCAGTGGCGGCCGTGCATGCGGGTGCATTCGTAGGCGTAGTTGCCGGTCACGTGCACCGGCGCCGTGCGCTGTGCGTGCTGCATGCGCCGCGCGATGTCCGGCACGGTGTGCAGCGTGTCCAGCAGGAACTGCTCGGTGCTGCCACGCCGGGTCTTGAGATGTTCGGGAAAGCACACCGCGCCCACGCTCGTCACGTCCTCGCGCAGCGGAATCAGCCAGATCCAGCCATGCGCATGCCGGTAGATGCTGACATTGCCGGCGTCGCGGCCTTCGCGGCGCTGCACGCCGGTGTAGTGGCTGAATACCGCAGCGGAGGCATGCCGGGGATTCCTGCGTTTCAGTTTCCACTTGGTGCCGAGCACCGTGTCGCGGCCGCTGGCATCCAGCAGGTAGCGCGGCCGGAAAGTCGCATCGCCGGCCTGCACCTGCAGGCTGCCGTCGGCAGCCACGTCCACCTGTCCGACCTTGCAGCCGTCGCGCGCGTCCACGCCGCTGGCGCGGGCGTGCTCGAACAGCAGCTGGTCGAATTCGCTGCGACGCACCTGGAAGGCGTAGTCGGGCATCGCCTGCAGGCCGCGGCGGAAGTCGAACACGTTGTAGGCATCGCCCAGCGCCGGGAAATCCGCGCCCTGTTTCAGCACGCCGATCGCGCGCACCTGCTCCAGCACCCCCAGACGCTGCAGGATCGGCATGTTCATCGGCAGCAGCGATTCGCCGATGTGGAAGCGCGGATGCCGGTCCTTTTCCAGCAGCAGCACCCGCCAACCCTGCCGCGCCAGCAGCGTGGCCGCGGTGCAGCCGGCCGGGCCGCCGCCGATCACCAGCACGTCGACCGATTGGTCCGGTGAGGAGGCAGCTCTCTGCGCTGGAGGCTGGTATGCCATGTCGCTGGGTGTCCCGTACCGTGCGATGATGCGTGATCGAACGCACAATGATACGGCCTGCCGACCCGTCGGCCCACTGAACGGAACCCCGCGATGCCCATGCAAACCCCCGCCGAAACCGAACTGGCCCAGCTGCTGGT
The DNA here is from genome assembly GCA_003240695.1 of Pseudoxanthomonas suwonensis. Classification (GTDB taxonomy): domain Bacteria; phylum Pseudomonadota; class Gammaproteobacteria; order Xanthomonadales; family Xanthomonadaceae; genus Pseudoxanthomonas_B; species Pseudoxanthomonas_B suwonensis_A. The sequence continues at coordinate 33,070 of QFNC01000013.1, forward strand.
GGACAGCCTGAACCTGGACGACGTGGCCGCCGACGGCATCGACCCGGAAGCGCCGCTGTTCAACACCGGCCTGGGACTGGATTCGATCGACGCGCTGGAGCTGGCGCTGGCGGTGTCCAAGCGCTATGGCGTGCAGCTGCGCCCGGATGGCGAGGACAACCGCCGCATCTTCGCCTCGCTGCGCGCGTTGTCGGAGTACATCGAACAGAATCGCGCGGCTTGAGTCTGCTGCTGCGCCTGCTGCTGGCGCTGGGCTATCCGCTGCTGGCGCATGCGGCCAGCGTGCACGGCGATGGCCGCTGGGCGGCGCTGGCACTGGCCGACGTGGTCGTGTTCATGCTGATCGATGGCTTGCTGGAACGCCGCATCGGCGCATGGCTGGCCTGCGTGGCCGCATTGGCGGGACTGGTGGCGCTGGCGCGTTCGCCGTGGTCGATGGCACTGCTGCTGCTGGTGCCGGTGCTGTTCATCTGGATGATCGCCTGGGTCTTCGCGCGCACGCTGCTGCCCGGCCGGGTGCCATTGATCACCCGCCTGGTCGCCGCCATCGATGCCACCACGCCGGATGGACTGGCCCCAGAGCTGAACCGCTACACGCGCGCAGTGACGACCACGTGGGCGTTGGCACTGGGCCTGCTGGGCCTGGGCAACCTGATGCTGGCACTGGTGGCCCAGCCGCGCGGCCTGCTGGCGATGTTCGGGCTGCAGGCGCCGTTCGGCGTGACCGAAGTGCAGTGGGCCTGGCTGGCCAACTGGCTGAACTACGGCATCGTGGGCGGGGTGATGCTGGTGGAATACGGTTACCGCAAGTGGCGCTTTCCCGGCCGTTACAAGAACGCGGCCGACTTCGTGCGCAAGGTGGCGGCGCTGGATGCGGCCTTCTGGCGTGATTTCCTCCGCTGAGGGCGCCGCATGCTCCCGGAATGCGGGTCAAGGCCAACTCAAGCGATAATTCGCCCATGTCGATGACGCTGCGCAACCCCGATGCCGCTGCCGAACCTGCCTGGCGTTCAGTCGCGTGGGCGGTATTGAATGCCGTGCAGTTCGGTTTCACCTGTGCATGGACGGCCGGCGGCATCGTGTTGGCATTGCTGCTGCAGGCATTCACCGGCAACACGGCTTTGGCGCTGCGCATGGCGGCGCGTTGCTGGGCGCCCGGCTTGATCACCGGCGCCGGTGGCCGCCTGCGCGTGGAAGGCGCCGACGCCATCGACTGGTCGCAACCGTACCTGCTGGTGGCCAATCACCAGTCGGTGATCGACATCTGTGCGTTGTTCGCGGCCGTGCCGAAGCCGCTGCGATTCCTGCTGAAACAGGAAATGACCGGCTGGCCGATGGTGGGCTGGTATGCAGTACGCACCGGCATGCTGTTCATCGACCGCGACAATCCCCGTGCGGCTCCGACCATGCTGCGGGCCGCCACCGCGCTGCTGGCGGATGGCCACAGCCTGTGCGTGTTTCCGGAAGGCACCCGCAGCCGCACCGGCGAACTGGCCGAGTTCAAGGCGGGGCCTTTCACCGCCGCGATCAAGGCCGCAGTGGCGGTGCTGCCGGTGGCCGTGCACGGCGCTGGCGCGGTGCTGCCGCCGGACAGCCTGTTCCGGGTGCGGCCGGGCACCATCCGTCTGCGCTTCGGTACGCCGATTCCTGCCGAGACCGTGCGTGGGCTGGATCGCCAGCAGCTGGCGCAACTGGCCCAGGCGCGGGTGCAGGCCATGCTGGAGCAACCTTGACATGCGTTTCACCATTCCGGCCGATCACCCCAGCCTGCCCGGACACTTCCCGGGCCATCCGGTGGTGCCCGGGGTGGTGCTGCTGGACCGGGTGCTGCAGGCCATCGAGCAGCAACACGGTGGATTGCCGACGCTGCAGCTGCCACAGGTGAAGTTTGTGCAACCGCTGCTGCCCGGGCAGACCGCCGAGGTGGCATTGGATGGCGCGTCGCCGCGCTGGCGCTTCCAGGTATTGCGCGAAGGCCAGCTGCTGGCCCGGGGCGAGATCGCCATCGCCATGGCAGCCGACGCTGCGTGAGCACGGACTGGAAGCAGCGCCCGGAGGGCGGCGGGCGACTGGCCATCTGGATGATCCGCAGTGTTGCCCGTTACGGCGGACGCACCGTGGCGCGGCTGCTGCTGTATCCCATCACCCTGTATTTCCTGCTGATGCGCGGGCCGGAGCGTGCGGCGTCGATCGGTTATCTGACCCGGGTGCTGGGGCGCCCGGCCGGCTGGCGGGATGGCGCGCGGCACGTGCACACCTTCGCCGCGACCATCCTGGACCGGGTGTTCCTGCTGGGTGGGCAGATCGACCGCTTCGAGGTGACGGTCACCGGCCTGCCTGCCTTGCACCACGATCTGGACCAGGGTCGCGGCGTGCTGCTGTTCGGTTCGCATCTGGGCAGCTTCGAGGTGCTGCGCGTGCTGGCGCGGCAGCGCCCGGACTACACCATCCGCGTGGTGCTGGACAAGTCGCAGAGCCCGGCCATGACCGCGCTGCTGGACGAACTGAACCCGGAGATCGCCGCCGGCGTGATCGATGCCGCGCAGGACGGCCCCAGCGTGGTGCTGGCGATCCAGCAGGCCTGTGCGCAGGGCGCGATGGTGGCGCTGCTGGTGGATCGCGTGCGCGCCGGAGAACCCGCCATGCCGGCGCCGTTCCTGGGCGATGCAGCCCTGTTTCCGACATCGCCGTGGCTGATCGCATCGGCGCTGAAGGTGCCGGTGCAGCTGGGCTTCGGCCTGTACCGCGGCGGCAACCGCTACGACCTGCACTTCGAGCCATTCGCCGATCCGGTGGAGGTGCCGCGCCGCGATCGACGCGCCGCATTGCAGGCGCTCATCCGGCGTTATGCCGCGCGGCTGGAGACTATGGCTCGTTCCGCTCCATACAACTGGTTCAATTTCTATGATGTCTGGGATGCGCCGCCGACTGCTTCCGATTCTGGCCAGCCTGCTGGCAGCGACCACGCTGCACGCCGCTGAGCCTGCGCTGGACAGCGCCTGGATCGTGTCGAAGCTGGCGCGGCCGGCACCGATGCGTACCGACTTCGTCGAGCTGCGGGATTCGCCGCTGCTGAAGGCGCCGCTGCGGCTGTCCGGCGAATACCGCCGCCCGCAGGACGACACGCTGGTGCGCGAGGTGCGCAGCCCGTATGCCGAAACCACCACCATCGTGACCGGCGCCAAGGGCGGCACCGCCACGATTGCCCGCAAGGGGCGCTCGCCGCGCACGTTTTCGCTCAGTCGCGTGCCGGAAATGGCCGCGCTGCAGGCCAGCTTCGGCGCGCTGCTGTCCGGCGACGGCGATCTGCTGCGGCGTCACTACAGCCCGCAGGCGCACGGCACGCGCCAGCAGTGGCTGCTGATCCTCACCCCGACCGACAAGGGCCTGGCCGGCAAAGTTCGCGACATCACCCTGTACGGTCGCGGCGCGGAACTGCGCTGCATCGAAACCCGCACCGTGCGCGAGGGCGACGTGCAACGCACGCTGCTGGCCAGCGCTGCGCGTGCCGCACACGGCGTGGAAAGCCCCAAGCGGCTGGCCGCGCTGTGCCAGCAGTCCGCGGCGCGCTGACGATCCACGCCGCACCTTGGCACGGTAGGCTATGCGGCACTCCGGTTGTGGATGATGGGTTGCATGCGCGTGTTGTCCCCGCCGCTGCGTCTGGGCTTGGCCCTGTGCTGGCTGGCCGTTCTGCTGGTGGCCGGGTGGTGGGTCGCGGATCGTCTGCGTGTCAGCGGCGACCTGCGCAAGTTCATGCCGTCGGCGCAGACGCCTGCACAGAAACTGCTGATCGATGAACTGGGCGAAGGACCGGGCTCGCGGCTGCTGTTGATCGGCCTGTCCGGCGAGCATGCCGAAACGCTGGCCGGGCAGTCTCAGGCGATGCAGACGGCATTGACGCGCCACAACAGCGATGACGCGTTGTTTTCCTTCGTGGCCAACGGCGGCGAGGCCTCGCTGGACGCCATTCCCGGACGGTTGCGGCCGTACCGCTATCTGCTGACCGATCGCTTCGATGCACAGCCGCTGGATGCAGACACGCTGCAGCAGGCGCTGGAGGAGCGGGTACAGGATCTGGGTTCGCCGGCGTCGGTGCTGATCGAACCGCTGCTGCCATCCGACCCCACCCTGGAACTGCTGCATCTGGCCCAGAGCTGGCAGCCCGCGCATGCACCGCAGCGGCTGCACGAGGTGTGGTTCGACCGTGCCGGGCGCGAGGCGCTGCTGCTGGTCGAAACCCGTGCGGCAGGTTTTGACCCGGATGGCCAGCTGCAGGCCGTGGATGCGATCCGCAATACCTTCGACGAGGTGCGCGGCGATTCCGCATCGCGGCTCACGCTGACCGGTCCGGGCGCATTCTCGGTGGAGATCGGCGGGCGCACCGCGGCCGAGGCCAACCGCATCGGCATGGTCGATACCGTGGGCCTGATCCTGCTGCTGCTGGTGGCCTACCGTAACTGGAAGCAGCCGCTGTTCGGCATCCTGCCGCTGGCCAGTGCCGGCTTGGCCGGACTGGCTGCCGTGGCGCTGCTGTTCGATGGCGTGCACGGCATCACCATCGCCTTCGGTTTCACCCTGATAGGCGTGGTGCAGGACTATCCGATCCACCTGTTCAGTCACCAGCGTCCGGGACTGTCGCCGTGGGCCAATGCACGCGGCATCTGGCCGACGCTGGCCACCGGCGTCGCCTCCACCTGCATCGCGTATCTCACGTTTTTCACTTCCGGCGTGGAAGGGCTGCATCAATTGTCTGTGTTCACCATCACCGGATTGATGACGGCCGCGCTCGGCACGCGCCTGCTGCTGCCGGCGCTGATCGATCCCGATCCACGCGATCCTGCCGAGTCGAAGCGCCTGTCGCGGCTGTGGTCGCGCATCGAACGGCTGCCGCGGCCGCGCTGGTCGTTGCTGGTGCTTGCGCTGGTGTCGGTGGCGGTGTTGTGGTGGGCACCGGGGCCGTTCTGGCAGAACGACCTGTCCAAGCTCACCCCGGTGCCGGAGGCCGCGATGGCCCAGGACACCCGCCTGCGCGACGAGCTGGGCGCGCCCGACGTGCGCTACCTGCTGGCCGTGCAGGGCCGCGATGCCGATACCGTGCTGCAGACCTCCGAGCGCTTGCAGCCGGCGCTGGATCGGCTGGTGCAGCAGGGTGCGATCGACGGCTACGATCTGGCCGCGCGCTACCTGCCCAGTGCCGCGCGGCAACGGCAACGGCAGCAGGCATTGCCCGACGCGCCGACGTTGCGCAAAGCCCTGGATGATGCGTTGACCGACAGCGCCTTTCGTGCCGATGCCTTCGATGCCTTCCTGGCCGATGTGGAACGTGCCCGCACCGCTGCGCCCTTGCGGGCCGCCGATCTGGAGGGCACGCCGTTGCAGAGCAGCGTGGACAGCCTGCTGCTGTCCGGCACTGGACATGCCACCGCGCTGGTGTCGTTGAGCGGTCTGGAGGATCCGCAGGCCGTGGCCGCCGTGGCCCGCCAGCACGGCGCGGAGCTGCTGGACCTGAAGCAGGCATCCGAATCGCTGGTGGCGCAGTACCGGCAGCGGGTGCTGTGGGCACTGGCACTGGCCGCGGTACTGCTGGCCGCGACCGTGTGGCTGGCCCTGCGGCGGCCGCAGCGGGTGTGGCGGGTGCTGCTGCCGATGGCACTGACCACGCTGCTGATCCTGGCGGTGCTGCGAGGCTTCGGCGTGGAACTGACCCTGTTCCATCTGGTGGCGCTGGTGCTGGCGGCCGGACTGGGGCTGGACTACGCGCTGTTCTTCGAACATGCCGGCGAGGACCGTGCCGATCAGTTGCGCACCCTGCATGCGCTGATCGTGTGCAGCCTGATGACGCTGCTGGTGTTCTTCCTGCTGGCACTGTCGTCCATTCCGGTGCTGCGCGCCATCGGCGTGACGGTCACGCTGGGCGTGGTGGGCAATTTCGTGCTGGGTCTGCTCGTGTCACGGCATGTGCGCACGCCGCAGCCGTCGTTGCAATCGAACGAAGCGCCATCGACATGAACGAACCCGACGCCGCACCGGTGCCGCGCCACCGCATCCTGCAGCTGATTCCGCACCAAGGCGCGATGTGCGTGTGGGACACGGTGCTGGCCTGGGACGCCGACGCCATCACCCTGCAGTCCGACAGCCATCGCGATCCGCAGCACCCACTGCGCAGTGCCGACCGACTGCATGCGGTACATCTGTGCGAATACGGTGCCCAGGCCATGGCCGTGCATGGTGGCTTGCTGGCGGCCGAGGCCGGTGGCAACGCGCCGCCCGGGTTGCTGGTGGCGCTGCGTGGCGTGCAGCTGCACGTGGTGCGGATCGATAAACTCCCCGGCCCGCTCATCTGCCGGGCCCAACTGCTGGCCAGCAGCGAAAACAGCCAGCAGTATGCGTTTTCCATCCACCATCGCGATCAGCTGCTGGCCGAAGGGCGCGCGGCGGTGATGCTGCAGCCAGATTCATCGGAGTCCGCATGAGTTCCGTTTCGAACACGCCGCGTCGCGCCCTGGTCACCGGTGGCAGCGGCGACATCGGCAGTGCGATCTGTCGCGCGTTGGCGGTAGCCGGCCATGCGGTGATTGTGCATGCCAACAGCCGCCTGGCGCAGGCCGAGGCCGTGGCCGATGCCATCCGTGCGGCCGGTGGCCAAGCGCAGTCCGTGGCCTTCGATGTCACCGACGCCGACGCCGCACGCACTGCCTTGGACAACCTGTTGGTCGATGGTCGCATCGACATCGTGGTCAACAACGCCGGCATCCACAACGATGCACCGATGGCCGGGATGTCGCAGGCGCAATGGCACAGCGTCATCGACGTGTCACTGCACGGATTCTTCAACGTCACCCAGCCGTTGCTGCTGCCGATGGCGCGTGCGCGCTGGGGCCGCATCGTCAACCTGTCGTCGGTGGCGGCGGTGCTCGGCAATCGCGGCCAGACCAACTATGCCGCCGCCAAGGCCGCGTTGCACGGCGCCAGCAAGTCGCTGGCACGGGAGATGGGCAGCCGCGGCATTACCGTGAATGTGGTCGCGCCGGGCGTGATCGCCGGACGCATGGCACAGGACAGCTTTGCGCCGGAACAGATCAAGGCGATGGTGCCGGCAGGCCGTGCCGGCAGGCCGGACGAGGTGGCGGCACTGGTGGCCTTCCTGTGCTCGGATGCGGCCGGTTACATCAACGGGCAGGTGATCGGGATCGATGGTGGCATGAGCTGACGGCGGGGCGACCTCGTCCACCAAAGCGTACAGACCGATCGTCCAGCCCACCGGAGACAGGACCACCCAAGTCCTGCCGGACAGCTGCCAAGGACATCGCAGAAGGACTCCGCCCGTTTGCAGCGCCGACACCCTGGCGCTGCTGCGCAACGCCGGACCCGACGGCATCGATGCGATCGGTTTCCAGGCCGACCGGCTGGTGCAGCACCGCGTGCTGGGTGGCGTGGACGCCGCGGCTCTTGGCAGGTGCACTCACACAGTCGCAGGCCTTCCGCAGCGGCCAGGCCGAACCGCTGCTGCAGGCCGTGCAGGCGCGCATCGGCACGGCCGACCGGCGGGCCCACTGGGTGCCATGCGGCGAGGACCGCCTGTGTGCCCGCATCAATGCGAGCGCGCAACCCACCGGCGACGACCGTGACTATCGGGTCATCGCCATTCGACGCTGAAGTGGATGCCGGCATGCCTGTGGAAACCGAAGCCGCCCATGCAGGGGGGCTTCGTAAACAGGCTGACCGCCTCAGTCGTAGACCGTGCAGTCCAGCGACACCCTAGCATGCCAGTACCCGGACTCCACATCCAGATACTGCTCCAGCACGGTCACTTCCTGTCCGGACTGGCCCCAGGTGCTGTAGCAGGCGTCATCGGCATAGCGGGAGGCGGTATCCACGGCTTCCTGCTGGTCGTGGCCATAGCCTTCGCCGTACACCTTGAAATAATGGGCTGCAGCAAAGGTGGCCGTGCTGTAGCCGATGGCCAGGAGGGCTGCAGCGGCAATCGCGGTCTTCTTCATCATTTACTCCGGACAGGGTTGCGGGGGGAGCGCGTACCCTGCCAGAGCTTCATGAAACCTGTGTTAACGCCGGTATCGCGTCACGCTATGCCGCATCGGCATACCACTGCGGGTCCAGCAGCCGCTGCGACGGCGGTTCCCGCGACAGATGCGGCGTCAGGCCATGGTCGTCGATGCCGCGATGCGCGCGGCGCGCGCGCTGCAGGATTTCCGCGGCCAGCCATTGCATGCGCTGCACGTTGTCGGCGATGCGCTGCTGCAGGGCTTCATCGTCCAGCGTGTCGTTCAGGGCGCGGTTCATGCCGTGGAACCAGTCGATGCGGTACTGGTCCAGCATGCTCTGCGGCGGCACGGCATCGCTGCCGGTTTCGCGGTTATGCCGGCCCCAGTCGCGCAGCAACGGCTGCATGGCCCGGTTCAGTGCGCTGGCCAGGTCCAGTTGCGGGCGCAGACGTCCCAGCAGGGTCAGGTCGGCCAGCTTGTCGGCGAAGTACAGCGGTGCCAGCAGCGCCCAGTAGAAGGTGTAATCCCAGATCACCTTGACCGGCATCACCTGCGCGTCGCCGAACAGCGCGTACTGGTCCTGGTACAGGGTCATGGTGTTGTCGTAGAACGAGCGGTACAGCTGCTGGTAGATCGGCGCGTGGAAGGCGATGGAGTCGCCGGCGCGGTCGCGGCCGATCAGCTCGGCGATGTAGCCGTTCGAGATCGCGATGAAATCCGATCCCGGCGAGTAGAACGGATCCAGGAACAGACCAGCCTCGCCGGTCAGCGCCCAGCGCTCGGCGGAAAACACCTGTTTGCAGTCGTACGAGAAATGCCGCAGGAACAGGAAATCCTGCAGCGCATGCTGCGGCTGGCGCAGCGCGGCGGCCAGTTGCGGCTGATGCCGGTCCAGCCAAGCCATGGCCTTGTCGTGGCTGTTGAGCGAGGCCAGCGGATGCGTGGCCTCATCGGCGACGATGCCGATGGAATGCGCATCGGAGGACAGCGGGATCATCCATACCCAGTAGCCGTCCCCGCACAAGTGGTTGGTGGAACGCCAGCGGTCCGGCGGGGTGCAACGCGCCAGCCAATCGGCATCGGTGGACCAGACATTCGGATCGACGATGCCGTCCACCCGCCACCACACCGCATTGACGTCGTGGCCATTGGGCAGGGCCAGATCGAGATGCCGCTTCAGCACGCCGGCACGGCCGGTGGCATCCACCAGCCAGCGCGCCTGCCAGGTCTGCACATCGCCATCGGTATCCACCTGCACGCGGTGCGGTGCATCGCTGCCGGTGTCGGCCAGGGTAATGCCACGCGCCACGCTGCCTTCCAGCACGTTCACCCCCAGGGTGCGCGCGTGCTCGATGAGGAAATTCTCGAAACGGCCGCGATCGATCTGCCAGGAAGGCGTGGGCAGCAACCGGCTGACGCCGATCTCGGTGCAGCGATCGATGTGCGCATCGCCATCGTTGAAGAAGAAGCGGAAACCGAACTTGCGGATCTGCTCCGCATCCAGATGCTGGCGCAGGCCGAGCACGGATTCGAAATAGTGCGCAGCGATTTCCACGGTGGATTCGCCCACCTTGAATGCCGCCTCGCGCACCGGAAAACGGCGTCGTTCCACCACGCACACGGCGATGTCGGGATGGCGACGGCGCAGCTGGATGGCGAGCGTCAACCCGGCCAGGCCGCCGCCCAGGATCAGCACGTCCGGCGAATGCGGTGCGCTCATGCGGCAGGTCGCATGGCAGGCGCCGCGGTCGCATTCAACACGCCATCGGCATCGTCGATGACCGGCGGGTGGCTGCGGGTGCGGCGGTATTCGCGCAGCAGATGGCCGCGCGCCAGGATCTGCCGGGCCACATGCGAGGAAATGCGCCACAGGTCGCGCAGCGGCCTGAAATGGCTGCGGCGGAACTGCTCGGCCGAATGCACGCTCTTGTAGCGCGCCTCGATCGGCACCGACACCACCCGCATGCCCAGCTGCCGCGCGCAGGAGATCAGCAGTTGCGCCTCGTACACGAAATCCTCGCCGGGGATGTCGCCCAGCGCGCAGGCAGCGGCCGGGTACAAACGCTGGCCGCTTTGGGTGTCGCGGATGCGGAAGCCGCAGCCCCAGCTGATGCCCCAGTCGCCGAAATCGTTGCCAACACGGCGGTGGAACGGCTGCTGCTCGCGGCGGCGCAGGCGCGCGCCGTTCACCAGCCAGCCCGGATGCCGGTTGCCGGCCGCGATCAATCGCGGAATGTCGCTGCCCTGGTGCTGACCATCGCCATCCATGGTGATCACCGCCAGCGCGCCCTGTCGCAGTGCCTCGGCAAAACCGTCGCGCAGGCTGGCGCCCTTGCCCATACGCCGTTCGTGCAGCAGCACGGTCACCGGCAGGTCGGCGACCTGGTCGACCGTGCCGTCGTCGGAGCCGTCGTCGATCAGGATCACGCGGTCGGCGTGCTCCAGCGCGCCGGTCACCACTTCGCGGATGCGCAGCGCTTCGTTCAGCGCGGGAATGACCACGGCAACGCTGTGGCGATCGAGCGCAGGCATGGTGGAAATGGCCTGGGTCATTCGGCAAGGGTCAACTGCAGATGGCGATGCGGGCGAGCGTACAGGCGTGCGTGTGATGTGCCGGCGGCCAAGGCATCGAACAGCGGCAGCATCGGCGCCATGGCATTGCCGGCGGCGTGGCGTTGCAGCGGTCCCGGCACGGCCTCGGGGTACGGCGATGCGATGTCGTCCAGCTGCAGCGGTGTGCCATCGCCACTCGGTCCGGTCAGCACCAGCGCGGCACCCAGCAGACCGGTGCTGCGCGACACCGCCGCCAGCGGACCGGTGGCATGGCCATCGCAGGCCACCAGCAGCACGGCAGGGGCGCCAGCGTGCAACTGCAGCAGCGCTTCCAGCAGGCCTTCGGCAAAACTGGCCTGGTAAGCGCTGAGCGCTGTGGTCGGCCGGGTGCAGCCGGTGCCGATGGTCCAGTAGCCGGCGGCAGCGTTGTGCACCGAATTGTGGAAACGGATCGGCGAGATCGCCTTCGGATCGCTGGCCAGGGTCGCTGCCATGTAATCGGTGATGGCCAATTCGCCGTGGGTGGAGGTGAACACGCTCGGCAGCGTGGCCGGGTCGTGGCCAGCAGAGCGGCAGGCGGCCATCGCCACGTCCAGCGCCACGGCCACGGTTTCCGGCGCGCGGCGGCGCTCGTTGGCCGGCAGCAGTTGCGGCGAGGGCTTGACAGGCGCATCGGTCGGTAGAACCCCGGTGCGCGCGAAAGTGCAGGCGCTGTCCCAGTCGGGCAGGCCGTTGCACCAGAAACCGATGCCGGCGATACGGGCGTGCAGGGCAGGGCTCATGCATCCCCCCGGCTGAACAGCAGCGAGCAGTTGTTGCCGCCGAATCCGAACGAATTGCTCATCGCATGCCAGATCGGGCGCTGGTCCATGTTGAAACGAATCTGCGCGCCGTTGGCGGCATCGGACTGGTCGCTGTTCAACGTGCCGGGCAGCAGGCCGTGCTGCAGCGCCAGCAGTGCGAACACCGATTCCACGATGCCCGCCGCGCCCAGGGTGTGGCCGGTCCAGCCCTTGGTGGAGCTGGCATGCAACCGTTCGGGAAACAGGGCGGCCACCGCTGCAGCTTCCACCGCATCGTTGGCCGGCGTGGCGGTGCCATGCAGGTTCAGATAATCGACTTCGGCCGCCTCCACGCCCGCGCGGGCCAGGGCATCTCCCATGCACAGGCGTGCACCCAGCCCCTGCGGATGCGGTGCGGACATGTGGTGTGCATCGCTGGATTCGCCGTACCCCCGCAGCAGCAGTCCGGTATCGCCCGGATCGGCGCGCTCCAGCAGCGCGAATCCGCCCGCTTCGCCCAGCGACAGGCCGTCGCGGCGGGCATCGAACGGACGACACGGCTGGGCGGACACCAGTCCGAGCGCATTGAAGCCGTACAGCACGCTGCCGCACAACGTGTCCACGCCACCCACCAGCGCCGCATCCACCCGGCCGGCCTGCAGCAGCCGCGCGGCTTGGGCAAACACCTTGGCACTGGACGAACAGGCCGTGGCCACGGTCACGCAGGGCCCGTGCAGACCGGTGGCCGCCTGCACGAAGGCGCCGAGTGAATGGGGTGTATGAATGTGCGGACGGTCCAAGTCCGGTGGGAAGGCGCCCTGTTGCAGGCGTGCATAGGCCTCTTCGGTGGCACCGATGCTGGAGGTGGAAGTGCCCAGCACGATGGCGATGCGTGCGGCACCCCAGCGTTCGCGGGCAGCGTGCACGGCCTCCAGCAGGCCATCCTGCTGCAGGGCGAGCCAGGCCAGGCGGCTGTTGCGACACTCCCACGTGGCCAGCTGCGGTGGCAGTGGGGCGTCTTCCAGGCCATCGACCCGGCCGATCCAGGTGTCCAGGCGTTGTTCGGCCAGCAGGCCGTCGCCGAAGTCGTTGCGACGCAGCCCGGAACGGCCCGCCTTCAAGCCATCCAGCTGCGCGGCATTGCCACGCCCCAGCGCGGTGGTGGCGGTGAAACGGCGGATGCGCAGCGGCGACATGGATGCAACGGCAGACGACACGCGCCATTCCGGAAAAACAGGGTCGGAAAGTATACCGCCAGTCGCTTTTCACGCCCCGGCTTGGCTAGACTGCAGTTCATGTCCTCGCGCCTGGCCCATCGCTTTGTGCTGTTCCGCGATCGCGACATCCTGCACGCTGCCGGAGTCGCCACCGCCGCCTGCGTGCTCAGTGCCGGACTGGTGTATGTGGGCTACGCCGTGCATGCCTGGCGGGTCGCACGCCGCGCACCGTGCAACCCCGGCACCGGCACGTGCATCCTGCTGTTTGGCAAGCACGCTCCGCAGGGAAGGCCCGATCCGGATTTCAGCCTCCGCCTGGAACGCATGGCCAGCCTGTGGCGGCAGCGCGTGCCGCAGCGGCTGGTACTGCTTGGCGGCGGGCCACCCGGCGTCCCCAGCGAGGCCGAAGTGGCCCGCGATCATCTGTTGCGCATCGGCTTGACCGACGATGGCGGCTGGGTGCTCGAATCCGCATCGCGCGACACCCTGCAGAACCTGCGCAATGCCCGGCAACTGCTGCAAGCCGATGCCGGCTGGAACGGCCGCGTCACCCTGCTCAGCAGCCGCTACCATCTGGCACGTTGCGCCCTGTTCGCACGGCAACTGGGTCTGGATGCGGAGCTGTGCGCCGCCGAAGCCCGCTTCACCTGGCACCCGCGCAATCTGTGGCGGCTGGCGGGCGAAGCCGGCTATCTGTGCCTGACCGACATCGGCACCCGCTGGGCCCGGTTGATCGGCAGTCGGCGCATGCTGCAGCGTGTGACCTGAACAGGCTGGCGGGTTAGCATCCGGTTCCTTTTCCACCGGAAACGTGCATGAAGATGTCGCTTCGGATGCTGGCCGGCAGCACACTGGCCGTCGCGTGGTCGATTGCCGTCGCGCAGGCACAACCCGTGCGGCTCACCGCCACCGATTACGCGCGCGCCGAATCGCGGCTGGCGCACAAGGCGACTGCGCTGGTCGATGGCCTGGTGCAGCAACCGGCATGGCAAACCGATGACATCCTGCTGTGGCTGCAGACCGACCAGGGCCGTAGCCGCGTGCTGGCCATGGATGCCGCGACCGGACAGTCCATCGCCATGCCCGACGCCACGGCGTTGCTGGGCGCATTGCGCCAGGCCGGGGCGAATACCGATGGCGACAACCGGCTCGGCAAACTGGAATCGCTGCAGCGCGATGCCGGCGGTGTGCTGCAGTTCAAGCTGGGCGACGATGATTATCGTTGTGCGGTCGCGCCGGCGCTGCGCTGTGAACGCAAACCCGCACGTGCCGCGGAAGCCGGCGATGGTCCGGCCGTGGCATCGCCCGATGGCCGCCGCGAGGCCTTCATCCGCGACTGGAACCTGTGGCTGCGCGACACCGCCAGCGGCCGGGAATGGCCTATCACCCGCGACGGCCACCCGGAGTACGGCTATGCCACCGACAATGCCGGCTGGACCCGCAGCGACCGCGCGATCCTGCTGTGGTCGCCGGATTCCAACCGCATCGCCACCTTCCGCCACGACCAGCGCAAGGTGAACAGCATGACTCTGGTCGGCACCAACGTCGGTGCGCCCAAGGTCACGCAATGGAAATACCCGTTCGTGGGCGATGCGCACATTTTCATGATCGAGCGGGTGATTTTGGATGTCACCGCACCGGAGGCCGTGAAAATCGTGCGTCTGGATCTGCCGCCGGAACCGCATCGGTCCACCTTCTGCGACCATGTGAGTTGCGAAGGTGGCTGGGAAGACGTGCAATGGGCGCCGGACAGCCGCACGCTGGCCTTCGTGTCCACCGATCGCGGGCATAAAACCGCACAGCTGCGGGTGGCCGATGCTGCCACCGGCCAGGTGCGCGACGTGTACCGCGAAACCGTGAAAACCCAGTACGAAAGCGGTCAGGGCGCGGCCAACTGGCGTTATCTGCCCGACAGCGGCGAATTCGTCTGGTTCAGCGAGCAATCCGACTGGGGGCATCTGTACCTGCACGACCTGGCCACGGGCAAGCGCAAGCGGCAGCTCACCGCCGGGCACTGGAATGTCAGCCAGATCGCGCATCTCGACACGGCCACGCGCACGCTGTGGTTCCGCGGCAATGGACGCGAAGCCGGCATGGATCCGTATTTCACCCAGCTGTATCGCGTGTCTCTGGATGGCGGCCCGGTGCAGCGGCTGACCCCCGAGGCCGATGACCACAAGACCACCGTCTCGCCCGGGGGGCATTATTTCCTCGACGTGCATTCCACCGTCGCCACGGCACCGGTGGCCGTGGTGCGGCGCATGACCGACGGCGCCCAGGTCGCGGAACTGGCCCGTGCCGACCTGACCCGGCTGGAAGCCAGCGGCTGGCAGCCGCCGGAATCCTTCACCGTGAAGGCACGCGACGGCAAGACCGATCTGCACGGCCTGCTGTTCAAGCCCGTCGATTTCGACCCGCGGCGGCAATATCCCATCGTCGATTATGTCTATCCGGGACCGCAGGTCGGCTCGATCCGCAGTCGCAGTTTCCTGGCCGCGCACGGCGACCATCAGGCACTGGCCGAACTCGGCTTCATCGTGGTGGCCATCGATGGCATGGGCACGCCCGGGCGCAGCAAGTCCTTCCACGATGCCTATTACGGCAACATGATCGACAACACCATTCCCGATCAGGTGGCCGGCATCCGCCAGCTGGCCAAGCGGCATGCGTGGATCGATGGCGAACGCGTCGGCATCTGGGGTCATTCCGGTGGCGGCAACGCCACGGCCACGGCCATGTTCCTGTATCCGGAGACGTTCAAGGTGGGTGTGGCCCAGGCCGGCAACCACGACAATCGCAGTTATGAAGACGACTGGGGCGAGCGTTATCATGGATTGCTGGTGAACAATAAGGATGGCAGCAGCAACTACACCGGCCAGGACAATGCCGCACATGCACACAAACTGCAGGGCAAACTGCTGCTCGTGCACGGCATGATGGACGACAACGTGCCGGTGCAGAACACGCTGCTGGTGGTGGATGCGCTGGTGAAGGCCAACAAGGATTTCGACCTGCTGCTGCTGCCGCAGGCCCGCCACGGCTTCGGTACCGGAGCGGTCGGCATGTACGCGATGCGGCGGCGCTGGGACTATTTCGTCACCCATCTGCTGAAGGCCGCGCCACCGGCGGATTATGTCATCGCTCCCGCGACACCCTGAGCGATGACGCCGGTTTCGCCAGCACAGGCCCTTCTGCGGCAGGCCACGTCAAGGCTCCACGCACGGCTGGATGCCTGTTTCGAGCACGGCCTGCGCGATTCCGCCAGCTACCACCGCTACCTGCAGGGCATGCACGGGCTGTTGCATGCACTGGCCGCTGCCGATGTGGGACTCGACGCTGCCTTCGCCAGCCATCGCGCGCACCTGCAGGCCGATCTGGCCGCGACGGGTGCCGGGTTTTTGCCCACACCCACG
Source organism: Pseudoxanthomonas suwonensis (assembly GCA_003240695.1). Lineage (GTDB taxonomy): Bacteria > Pseudomonadota > Gammaproteobacteria > Xanthomonadales > Xanthomonadaceae > Pseudoxanthomonas_B > Pseudoxanthomonas_B suwonensis_A. The sequence goes on from QFNC01000013.1 coordinate 49,041, forward strand.
CATGACGGCATTCGCATTGCCGGCGACAGCGAACGGCTCGGCGCCCGCTACGTGATCGAAGGCTCCAGCCTGGGCGCCCGCGCGCTGCTGCGCCAGGCGCAGGCGCTTGGTCATGATCCTGAATGCGGAGCGACGTTCCTCGCGTACCATGTCCGGCACGGCCTGCTGCATTGGCCGCGATGTCTTCAAGCGCTGGCCGCCTGCGATCCCGATGCGGCGGACTTCGCCGTCCTGCTGCAAGCCGCACGCGATACCTTTGCCCTGGCCGCGACCTGTTTCGGCCAGCCACACCATGCCCGGGGGAGCGCGGATGGCCGATGACCTGCAACGGCAGCAACTGGAGCGGGCGCTGCAGGCCTGCGCCGACGAACCGATCCGTTACAGCGGCGCCATCCAGCCGCACGGTTATCTGGTCAGCTGCGATGCACGCAACGGGATCGTGCAGCACGTCTCGCGCAATTGCAGGGAATTGTTCGAAGCCGATCCCGGCGAACTGATCGGCCGCGACATCACCGAACTGATCCTGCTGCCATTGCCGATAATCGGCGCGGACGACGCGACGCGGGCCGCCGCTTCGCGCGCGCCGGGATATGTGGGCACGGTGAACCTCGGTCCGCAGGCGCGCTTCTGCGACGTCAGCGTGCACCTGGCGCAGGGATTGCTGCATCTGGAAATCGAGCCGCAATCGGGTGTCGCCGATGTGCGCCAGCCGGTGGAGCTGGTGCACGACCGCATCGCGCGCATGGGGCCGGATGCCGTACCCGATGCGCACGTGCATGCGCACATGGCCCTGCACGTGCGCGAATTGACCGGTTTCGACCGGGTGATGGTGTACCGCTTCCTGGACGACGGCAGAGGCGAGGTGATTGCCGAATCGCTGGCCGAAGGGGTGCTCTCGTACCTGGGATTGCGTTATCCGGCGTCCGACATCCCGGCGCAGGCACGCGCGCTGTATCTGTGCAATCGGGTGCGGGTGATTCCCGATGTCGATTATGTTCCCGTGCCGATCGAGCCGGCGCAGCTGCATGACGGCACTGCGCTGGACCTGTCGCTGCATGCGCTGCGCAGCGTGTCGCCGGTGCATCTGGACTACATGCGCAATATGGGCATGGCCGCGTCGATGTCCGTTTCGATCGTCGGGGATGGACGCTTGTGGGGGCTGCTCGCCTGCCATCACCGCACCCCGCGCCGCCTGCCGCCCCGGCATCGCACTGCCGCCGATCTGCTGGGCATGTTCCATTCGCTGCGGGTCGCGTCGATGCAGCATCTGCACGATGCCGCGCGCAAGGGCCGGACCCGCGCGATCCGCACCGGGATGATCCGCGTGCTGGCGACCACGCCGGGGGCAGACGTTCCGTTCACCACGCTGCTGCCGGAACTGCGCGAGCTGATCGCCGCCGATGCGGCCGTGCACGTCCACGACGACCATGCCGTTCACGATGGCGAACCGGTGCAACCCGCCACCGTGGACGCGCTGCGGCAATGGCTCGCCGGGCAATACGGGGCAGTGGTCGCGACCGATACCGGCAGCGATTGGCGTGATCCGACGGGCACCTATGCAGGCGTGCTGGTGCTGCGCCTGCCGGCGGGGCACGCCATCGCATTGCTGCGCCGCGAGCAGGTGCACGATGTCGACTGGGCCGGCGAGCCGGTGAAGCGTCTGGTGCAGACCGACGACGGCGTGCGCCTGGCGCCGCGCCGCAGTTTCAACACGTGGCGCGAAACCGTGCGCGGCTATTCACGGCCGTGGGATCGCGAGAGTCTGGACGACGCCGAATCGATCGCGATCCTGCTGGCGCAGGCGTTGACCGCCACCTGAATCCGCATCGATCCTGCAGCATCACGGCAAACGTGCCGCCCGCGATTGGAGACAGCCGCCATGGCGGATATCCCATTCGGGCGCTTGCGGTTTGAAGGTGCCAGTGTGCATCGGTCGCGGATGCCGGCAGACATCATGCAGCAGTCGCCGTTGCCGAGAGATCTGCTACGCGCAAACTGGAGCCATCCGGGACTTGGCCGTGCAACAGCCATCCAGTGTCACCGTGTTGATCGCAGGGCTCATGTTGGCCGCCTCGGGATGTGCGGGTAGCGCAACCCGACCCGCGTCACCACCCGCCGACGCCGCTGCGCGGCCGGCAGTCACAGCGCTGACCATCGAGAACATCCTGCAGTCGCCGCTGGAGGGGGAGAAAGGCTTCAAGCGACTTCGGGAGCAACTCGTCGGAACTCTTGCAGTTACGCAGGATTCGTCCACTCATTGGCGGAGACAAGACAAGGCGGTTTTGTCCGATGGTTACGTCCTGTCTTTCGTGACTATTAAAAAATTCAATGATCAAATCGATATGGGAATTGAAGTGGAAGCCGTGCCCCCATTCGACAATCGACTGCCATACGACCCCATCGGTTATCTCCATGGCATCGAGCTGGCGCAGTTCTACAAGGACTGGAAGGACGGACGCCTGGACGATGCGCAGGCCGTGGCCGCCATCGCGGACAAGGTGGCCGACACGCCTTTCCGTCGCAGCGATCCGGCACCGGGCAAGGACGGTGCACTGACCGACCAGGATGGCGACGGCCGCTTGACCCATCGCGACCTGTACCTGCGCGATTTCGAGCGGATTCCGCGCTTTCATCCGCAGCGCAATGCGCCAGTCGTGGAGCCCTCGGCAGCCGTGCAGCCGGCAACCATCCCGCTGCTGGACAACCCCGCCCATCCCGTTCATGCCCTGGATGCGCAAGCGTTGCAGGGGATGCAGGGCAACCCGCGTTTTCCGGACGGACAGAACCAGCAGCAGCTGGCCGCGAATCTGGTGGCCGCCATCGCCACGCTGCCCGAAGACCGGGTCAAGGGCGGCCTGCTGCAGGAATAGCTGTCGCGCATCGACACGGTCACATTGTCCAGCGACGGCACGGCGCTGATGGCCATCGACCGCAAGCCGGATGCGAACCTGCGCTTGCCCTACGGTATGCCGCTGGAGCAGGTGCTGGCAGCGCAGCCCGAACGCGGGCAGCCACGCGAGCCGATCCGCCGGGGCCGGTGGTCGGATAAGGATCCGGATTGGGTGATGGAGGGCGATCGATTACTGCAATCGTGCAGTGTCAAACAGTTTGATTGCAACTTGGATTGATAACGGATGAAGACCACCTTCGTGTTGTTGATGTTGATCGCAAACACCGCTGGGGCGTTCTGACCGCTGTACTTCACATGGTCCCGCCGAAACCTTTGGATGTGGCCATTGATCCCCATCCCGCATGCCACCTATCTTCTGTACATCATCAATAGCGACACTGGCCATCCAGAAGCCGCAATGGGTGATGGACTGGAAGCCGTGCTCATCCTGTGCGCGTTGGCGTTGTTACTGTTCGACTGGGTTGCTCGCCTGCTCGCGACCGTCGTCCGGCGTGCGCGAGCCGATTGATCGCAGCACGAGCAATGGCCGTCCGCCATCACCCCGGTCGTTTCCCGAACAGCACCTGCTTTTCCTCATCCGACAGCGGCTTGCCGGCATCGGGATTCACCTGCTTCGCCAAGGCATAGGCGCGCTGCGTTGCCGGTCGCGCACGGATGGCGTCGTGCCAGCGGGCGATGGCGGCAAACGCGCCGCGGTCCACCGGGGCGCGGTCGTACACATCGATCCACGGGTAGCAGGCCATGTCGGCGATGCCGTACGTGCCGCCGGACAGGAATTCGACCTGCTGCAGGCGCCGGTCCAGCACACCCAGCAGGCGCTGCACCTCATTCGCATAACGGGTTTTGGCGTAATCGATGGTTTCCGGTGCGTACACGTGGAAATGGCCGTACTGGCCGGTCATGGGGCCGAGCCCGGCCATCTGCCAGAACAGCCATTCCAGCGTGGTGGTGCGGCTGCGCAGGTCGGTTGGAAGAAAGCGGCCGGTTTTCTCGGCCAGATACAGCAGGATCGCGCCGGATTCGAACACGCTGACCGGCGCACCGCCGTCGGCCGGCTGGTGGTCGACAATGGCCGGCATCTTGTTGTTGGGCGAAATGGCGAGGAAATCGGCATCGAACTGCGCGCCCTTGCCGATGTCCACCGGATGCAGGGTGTAGGGCAGGCCGGCTTCCTCCAGGAACAGCGGAATCTTGTGGCCGTTGGGCGTGGGCCAGTAATGCAGGTCGATCATGGGGATGCTCCGGACGGGCCGATCAGTGTAGGCGAATGGCCGTTCACGCTGCGCCGACTTGGCAATGACGGCGTGGATGGCTACCCTGCGCGGCATTCCCAGCCGAGCCGTTGCCATGACCAACCCGCAGCCCGTCAACCCGTCGCTGAATCCGCTGCCGCGCCTGATTTTCGCATCGCGCTGGCTGCAGCTGCCGCTGTACCTGGGCTTGATCGTGGCGCAGTGCGCCTACGTGGCGCTGTTCCTGAAGGAGTTGTGGCATCTGATGACCCACGCCCTGACCTGGAGCGAGCAGCAGATCATGCTGATGGTGCTGGGGCTGATCGACGTGGTGATGATCTCCAACCTGCTGGTGATGGTGATCGTGGGCGGCTACGAAACGTTCGTGTCGCGGCTGCGGCTGGAGGGCCACCCCGACCAGCCGGAATGGCTGTCGCACGTCAATGCCAGCGTGCTGAAGGTGAAATTGGCGATGGCGATCATCGGCATTTCCTCGATCCACCTGCTGAAAACCTTCATCGAGGTGGGCAGCCTGGGCACGGAAGGCAGCAAGTTCACCGAGGCCGGCGTGTTGTGGCAGACCATCATCCACTGCGTGTTCATCCTGTCGGCCATCGGCATCGCCTACACCGACCGGCTGATGACAGCGGCGGCATCGCGGCGCGATCACGCGCAGCACTGAGTGGCGGTTGGCACTGCGCCGGCACGCTGGCGCGATGGATGTTTCCCCTCTGCTCGACGGGCTGAATGCCGCCCAACGAGATAGACTGGCAGAACCGTGATTACGGATGCCGACAGAATCCATGAAGCAGACGCCGCTGCCGAGGCATCTGCTACGCTGAGACTGGACCCATCCGGAAGTTGACCGTGCAACAGTCATCCAGAGTCGCGGTGTTGATCGCAGGCCTGATGCTGGCCGCCTCGGGATGTGCGGGTAGCGCAACCCGACCAGCGCCACCACCCGCCGGCTCTGTCATGCAGCCCACCGTCCCCGCGTTGACCATCGAGAACATCCTGCAGTGGCCGCTGGAGGGCGAAGCAGGCTATGCGAGGGTTGTTGATGCCTTGAACCGCCTGCCTGGCATGGCGGATGTTCCGCCGGCCTACCGAATAACCCGTGAGACAGTCACGCTGGGAGATGGCTACATGGTCGATTTCGCAAGTATCCAAAAGAAATCACAACAGATCGACATCGGCCTTGATACGGGTATTTGCGTGGATCCCGCTTCGTTGCAGGCTTTCATAAATGCAAGGCAGTCCAGCTCAACGGAAGACATTCATGGAAGAGATGTCGGCAGGGTATACTGGTCGATCAACAACGGAATCGTCGTCAAATTCCGATCAATGCCGGATACTTGGAAATGCGTGGATTCCATCAGCATCTACAGGAGACATTCAATTGAGCCATGAAAACAATCCGAAGGCTGTATTGCTGAGCAACGACACTTTTTCCACGTTGCCGGATAACATTCGCAAATGGGTGCTTGCTTCACCCGGGGCAACGGAATTGTTCGACGAATTCTTTCGCGACAACGAACCTTGCCCGTGCGACCAAAGGTAGGGCTTCCATTCTATGAAAGCGAGCCTGATCCTGCCATCGTCGTGGATAGAGACACCTGGCCTCGTCTGGCGGGTCCCCATGCACACGAACACCCTCAATGGCATGCGTTCGGCCAAACTTTGATGGCCTGACCCTGATCTGCTACGCTGAAACTGGAGCCATCCGGGAGTTGACCGTGCAACAGCCATCCAGTGTCGCAGCGTTGATCGCAGGGCTGATGCTGGCCGCCTCGGGATGTGCGGGTAGCGCAACCCGACCAGCGCCACCACCCGCCGGCGCTGTCGTGCAGCCCACCGTCCCCGCGCTGACCATCGAGAACATCCTGCAGTGGCCGCTGGAGGGGCAGGAAGGCTTCATGCGGGCAGTGGCCCACCTGCGCGATGCTACCTTTTACCGGCTTGTCGCGCCGCTGCAATCGGTGAGTTTGGCACCATTTCGGACCGTAGACGGCTATCGTGTCGAAACTGTATGGTTCAAGGATTGGACGCAGAGTGTGAGCATAGGACTGGATGATTCTCCTTGCCTTGAGGCGCGAGTTGCCGTTGCTGCCATCGGTGCCAATCCGGAAGATGTGCATCAAGGTAGTCACGGCGAGGATGTCGGAGCGAAGTACACGGCTGTCCGAAATGGAGTTACCGTTCGGCTTTCAACGGCCAATACCACTTCTGCTTGTGTACAGAATATTTATATCGACCTTTCCGCAAGGAGGAATGTGTTATGAAAAGCAAGAGTCATTTGGAGATGTACCCGGAGTTCGGCGCGATGCCAACCGTTCTTCAGGCCTGGGTGACGTCATCGGATACCGCTGCAGCTTTGTTCGACTCCTTCTTCGCCGAAGGGGGTGTCATTACAGCCAACAAGGAGATCAGGCTAGGGACGTATGTTGCGAAGAATCCTCCGGAAATCGAAGTGAATGAAAAACTTTGGATGGGCATGTTGCTTGGGGATGGCAACCCGTACCCTCAACGGCACATGCTTGGCATGCTGGCACATGAAATAGGGCATCATGAGTACAACCCGGTGGTCAAGACATTCATGGGCAGCCAGCCTGATCAGTACGTTGCCTATCGCAGTGAATTGGAAGGCCGTGCGATTTTTACCGCTTTCAGGATATTCAAGGAGCTTGAGCAGGAACCGATCCTGAAGAATAATCTTCCTTTCGACTCGATCGGTTATCTGCAAGGGATGGAGCTCGGTCAACTATACAATCAGTGGAATGCCGGCCAACTTACCGATGAGGCGGTGGTTGGCTTGGTTGCACAGAAGATTGCCAGCACGCCGTATACCTTGCAGGACAGTGGACATCAGGTTGGCTCAGCACTGACCGACCAGGACGGCGACGGCCGCCTGACCCATCGCGATCTGTACCTGCGTGATTTCCAGCGGATTCCGCGCTTTCATCCGCAACCGGATGCGCCGGCCGTGGAGCCCTCGGCAGCCGTGCAGCCGGCAGCCATCCCGCTGCTGGACAACCCCACCCATCCCGGCCACGCCCTGTACGCGCAGGCGTTGCAGGGCATGCAGGCCAACCCGCGTTTTCCGGACGGACCGAACCAGCAGCAGCTGGCCGCCAATCTGGTGGCCGCCATCGCCACCTTGCCCGAGGGTCGTGTCAGTGATGGCCTGCTGCAGGAAAAGCTGTCGCGCATCGATACGGTCACGCTGTCCAGCGACGGAACGGCCCTGATGGCCATCGACGGCAAGCCGGATGCGAACCTGCGCTTGCGCTACGGCATGCCGCTGGAGCAGGCGCAGTCGGCCTCGTTCGAGGCGGCCTCGCAGCAGGCCTACGACGCCCTGTCACGTCAACGTATCGACGAGCAGGCGCTGGCGGCGCAGCGCGAACGCGAGCAGCCACGCGACTCGAATCCGCCGGGGCCGGTGGTGGGCTGATTCCGGACAGCACGGTTTGGCACGCCCAATCGCGATGGCGGTGTGGACGCTCCGCGTCTGACGGGTGATCTACACCGCGTAGAATGGCGCGATGGATGTTTCCCACCTGATCGACGGGCTGAATGCCGCCCAGCGCGAGGCCGTGACCGCCGAGCCCGGCCACTACCTGGTCCTTGCCGGCGCCGGCAGCGGCAAGACCCGCGTGCTGACCCACCGCATCGCCTGGTTGCATGAGGTGCACGGCGTGCCGCTGCACGGCATCTTCGCAGTCACCTTCACCAACAAGGCCGCGGCGGAGATGCGTCATCGTGCCGATGCGCTGCTGCAGGACGCTGCGCGCGGGCTGTGGATCGGCACCTTCCACGGCCTGGCCCACCGCCTGCTGCGCCTGCACTGGCAGGATGCGCGGCTGCCGGAAGGCTTCCAGATCCTCGACAGCGACGACCAGCTGCGGCTGGTGAAGCGCGTGCTGCAGCAACTCGATGTGGACGATGCCCGCTTTCCGCCGCGCCAGGTGGCGTGGTGGATCAACGCGCAGAAGGACGAAGGCCGGCGGCCGCAGCACATCCAGCCGGCCGGCGGTGGCGGCTGGGACGACGTGATGCTGAAAAGCTACGCGCTGTACCAGGAGCGTTGCGACCGCGCCGGACTGGTGGATTTCGCCGAGATCCTGCTGCGTGCGCACGAACTGCTGCGCGACACGCCGGCGCTGCTGGCGCATTACCGGCAGCGTTTCGGCGAGCTGCTGGTGGACGAATTCCAGGACACCAATGCCATCCAGTACGGCTTCGTGCGGCTGCTGGCGGGCGAACGCGGGCACGTGTTCGTGGTCGGCGACGACGACCAGTCGATCTACGGCTGGCGCGGCGCGAAGGTGGAGAACGTGCAGGCGTTCCTGCGCGATTTTCCCGGTGCGCGCACCATCCGCCTGGAGCAGAACTACCGCTCCACCGCCACCATCCTGCAGGCGGCCAATGCGGTGATCGCCCACAATCCCGAGCGACTGGGCAAGCAGCTGTGGACCGACAGCTGCCACGGCGAGCCGATCGACCTGTACCGTGCCTACAACGAGCTGGACGAGGCTGCGTACGTGATCGAGCGCATCCGCCAGTGGGTGCACGATGGCGGCAACTGGGGCGATGCGGCCATTCTGTATCGCAGCAATGCGCAGTCGCGCGCGTTCGAGGAAACCCTGCTGGCCGGACAGATTCCCTACCGGGTGTACGGCGGCATGCGTTTCTTCGAGCGGGCGGAAATCAAGGACACGCTGGCCTACCTGCGGCTGATCGCCTCGCGCAGCGACGATGCCGCGTTCGAGCGCGCGGTGAACATGCCGGCGCGCGGCATCGGCGAACGCACCCTGGACGAGGTGCGCCAGCAGGCGCGCCGGCAGGGCGTGTCGCTGTGGGCCGCGTCCGAACAGCTGGTGGCCGGCTCGACATTGGCCGCGCGGTCCCGCAATGCGTTGGCCGGTTTTTTGCAGCGCATCGAAGCGATGGCCGGCGAAGTGGCGACCTTGCCGTTGCAGGACAAGATCGACCACGTGCTGCAGCACTCCGGGCTGCGCGAACATTACGAAAAGGAGTCGCGCAACGCGGTGGATTCGCGGGTGGATAACCTGGACGAACTGGTCAGCGTGGCCTCGCGCTTCGTGCGCAGCGACGATCCGGAAGCCGCGCAGCTGACTGAGCTGATTGAATTCCTGGCCTACGCGGCGCTGGAGGCTGGCGAGGGCCAGGCCCAGGCCGGCGAGGACGGCGTGCAGCTGATGACCCTGCACAGCGCCAAGGGGCTGGAATTTCCGCTGGTGTTCCTGGTGGGTCTGGAGGAAGGCTTGTTTCCCAATGCGCGCTCGCTGGACGAGGCCGGACGGCTGGAGGAGGAGCGTCGCCTGGCTTACGTCGGCATCACCCGCGCGCGCCAGCGGCTGGTCCTGAGCCATGCCGAAACCCGGCGCATCCACGGCAGCGACATGTACGGGCTGCCATCGCGATTCCTGCGCGAGATACCCGGGCCGCTGGTGAACGATGTGCGGCCGGCGCCCGTTCGCGGCGTGCCGAGCGCATCACCAACGCGACACCTGAGCCAGGGCCATGTGGCGCTGGATGCCGCGCCGGACATCGATCTGGGCGCGACGGTGCGCCATCCGGGCTTCGGCACCGGCACCGTGATCGGCGTGGAAGGCAGCGGTGCCCACGCCCGGGTGCAGGTGAATTTCGACGATGCCGGATCGAAATGGCTGGTGCTGGCCTACGCCAAGCTGGAACGGGTGTAACGCCGCTCCAGCTTGGCTTCCCGCGAACGGTCAGGACGCCCCACTCAGAACTCGCGCGGCGTCTGCTGCTGGCTGGCCTGCGGCAGGTTGATCGCCGCTTCGCCGCCGCCGGCCGCCTGTCGGCTGCTGGCTTCGATCGGTTGCCGGCTGGCACTGGCGATGTCCAGTGACCCAATGCGGCGGTGGTCGGACTGCGCGTCGCCCTGGATGGCGAACAGGCGGGTGCCGTCCTTGCTGGTCACCAGCTGGTCCGCGCGATCCAGGCCGTTCTCGCGCATGGTGGCCACGGTGGCGGCGGCCAGATTCTTCTGCTGCTGCGCATCGAGGGTTTTCAGGCCGGGATTGTCCTTGATCCGTTCCAGCATGTCCTTGTACAGCCCGTTCAGCGCGTTGGCGGAACTGGTCAGCAGGCCGGCCACGCGCGCGGCTTCCTGCAGATCCCCGTGCAGCCGCTGCGGTGTGTAGGGTTCCCGGCGCTGGCTTTCCGGCAGCAGATAGGCACCGCGCTCTCGCTCGCCGTCGCGGTCGCGCACGTAGCGCTTCACGTCCTGCATTTCCAGGTCCAGGAACTCTTTCGAGGACTGCTTGGCCAGCTTCGCCAGCTGCGCGGCCTGGACCGGGTCCAGATCCTTCAGCCTGCCACTGGCCAGGGCATCGACCAGATCGTCGTGCTGGCCCTTCTGGCGCAGGAAGGCGAAAAAGCGGTCGCGGGTGTCGGGGTTCTGGCCGAACAGCGCAGTGATGCGGCCGACCGTGTTGGCGGCATTCTCCGGGCCGTCGGGCATGCCTTCGACCAGGCGCAGCGCCTTGGTGATGGCTTTCTTCGGCTGCATGTCCTCGGAGAAGGGGAAGCGCTCGCGGAATTCGTCCCAACGCGGCGCCAGCAGGGCTTCGCGGGCGCGCTTGATCAGCTCGAACGCGCCTGCGGCGAAGGCCACGATGGCCATGCCGGCCGGCGCGATGCCGACCAGTGCGGCGGCCCAGCCGGTGGCGCGGGCGCCGAACAGCAGCGCGGTGGAGCCCACGCTGCCGGCCAGCTTGAAGCCGCCATTGAGCATGTCGAAGGCGGACTCCACGCGCGCGTCGGTGTCCAGCGCCTTGCCGGTGGCCGGGTCGCGGCCGTTGAACACGCGCTCGGCATTCTGGCCCAGATCCTTCGCGTCCTTGGCGACACTCTTGATGGCGGTGTAGCGCTCCAGGATCTTCGCCGCCTCGCGTTCCTTGCCCATGCCGCTGGCGAACTGCAACACGCCGCGCAGGGCCGCTTCGCCCAGCGGCGCGCCTTCGGCCTCGGCGGTGCGGCCGGCCTCCAGACCCTGCTGCACGGCGTCGAGGGTCTTCACCACGTCCTGCTGGCCGGCGGCATCGGCCAGCTTGCGCAGTTCGGTGATCAGATCATCGACCGGCTGCGGTCCCTTGGCGTCGCGCTCGGCCACCCATTGGCCGGCATGGTCGAGCAGGGCTTGCTGCTGCGCGGCGTCCACGCTCAGGGCGTAGCCCAGGAACGGGGTGCCGGGACGACCATCGGCCTTGTCGATGCCGGCCTGCAGCTTCCAGGCCGGATCGACCAGCGCCGGCGTGCCGTCGGCACCTGTCAGCGTGGTGCGGCCGTAGTCGACCATCGCGTTGAGGGTGTCTTCATCCACCACCCGGCCGTTGCGCTGCAGGATGTCGGCCACCATGGCGCGGGCGACGATGGCTGCATCCAGCTCGGTATCGGTGGGCAGCAGCACGGTGTAGGCGCCGACCTGGGCGTTGGCCTGGCCCTGCCCGGCATACAGGCGCGGGGCAGTGGCGAGGGGCTGGTCGGGAGTGACGACGGCGTTCATCGGATCGGATCCTTGTCAGGCGTGAAGGCGTGCCCTCCCGCTGCGGAGGGTGCTTCGGTGGGCAGTCCGTGCCACCACCGTTGCGCCGATCCTAACGCGGCCGATGGTGGTTTGCAAAGGGGTATCGCATCGACCGGATCAGGGCCGCAGGAAGCGGGCGATGGACGGGCCGTTGCCGGAGGGTGGCTCGAACTCGGCGGCCACGTCGACGAAGCCGCGCATCAGGGCGATGTCGCGCGGGGTGCGGTTCAAGGTGTCGCGCAGGTCCGGATTGGCGCCGGCACGCAGCAGGCGCCGGGTGACTTGCAGCAGGCCATGCAGTGCGGCCAGGTGCAACGGCCCGAAGCCGCGGGATTCGCGCACGTCCAGGTCCACGCCTTCGTCCAGCAGCGGTTCCAGCGTGGCCAGCAGGATGTCCTCCTGCGCCGGCGTGCCGGGTTCGGCGCGCGCACCCAGCAGCAGCAGCAGCGGGGTGAGCTGCCCATTGGCCGCGCGGGCCGGGTCGGCGCCGGCCAGCAGCAGTGTGTCGAACAGCGCCATCACCCGCGGCCGTTCCATGGCGGAGAAGGCATATAGCGCGGCGCAATGCAGTGCGGTCAGGCCCTGGTCGTCGCTGGCGTGGATGTCGGCGCCGGCGGTGAGCAGGCGGGCGCACATGTCGGGCAGGCCGCGGGCGGCGGCCAGCATCAACAGGCTGACATTGCCGGGCAGGCGCTGGTCGCGATCGGCACCTTCGGCCAGCAGGCGCTGGACGATGGCGCCGCGTCCCATGCTGATCGCCGCCGACAACGGCGTGGCGCCGCCGCGGGTGGCCAGATTGCGGTCGGCACCGCGCTGCAGCAGCAGTTCGACCACGGGCATGTGACCGGCGCCGGCAGCCCGCAGCAACGCGCTGCAACCCTGGGCGTCCACGGCATCCACCGGCAGGTCGAGGTCGATCAGGCGACGTACGGCGTCGGCGTCGCCGGCGATCGCCGCCGCCGGCACGTCGGCGGAACGCAGCGGCCGCGACGGCAAAGCCCATCCGCGCCAGTCCAGCCAGTCGGCCATGCCGCGGTCGCCGGCGGCCAGGGCAATGCCCAGCGGGGTCTGGCCGTCGGCAGCGCGCAAGGTCGGCGAGGCGCCATGCCGCAGCAGCTGTCGCACCCACCGATCGCGCTTCAATGCGGTCGCCACATGCAGGGCACCCATGCCGCGGGCATCGGTGGCATCCGGGTCCGCGCCACGTTCCAGCAGCCGTGCAGTCAACCCGTCCCAGCCCAGCCGCACGGCCAATGGCAGGGCACGATCGCCCTGCGGATTGCTGCCGAACGGATCGGCGCCGCGGTCCAGCAAGGCCAGCGCCAGCGGTTCGAGCATGCCGGCCAGCGGATCGGCAAGACGGGCAGCGAGAAAGCGCGCCAGAGCGCCCGCGCCGGCCGGTGACGCGCCGGCATCGAGCAATCGCTGGATGCTGCCGCTGGCGCCGCGTTGATCCAGCAGCCGCCACAGCAGGCCATGGCCATTGGCGTCGCGCGCGTCCGCATCGGCACCGTGCCGCAGCAGCCAGTCGATGTTGGAGGGCGTGTACAGGTCGGCATCCAGCAGCAGGGCATCCAGGCCGCCCGCCGGCACCAGCCGTGGCAGTGCGGGATCGATGCGGTCGCTGTCGAAGTCGCGCAAGGCGTCGCGGATCAGCTCCAGCGGCAGGCGATCGGGCGGCGGCGCAGGTGCATCGATCGCGGCCGCAGGCGTCGGTGCGGGCGGCTGCAGGGCCGCGTACAGGGCCCAGCGGCCGGATTCGGCGGCCAGGTCGAGCGGGCGCTTGCCGTGGGCGTCGGCGTGGTCGGGGTCCACTCCCAGCTGCAGCAGGCGCTGCACCAGCGGCAGGCTGGGGCTGTCGCCCAGTGCACTCAGCGCCAGCGCATTGCGGCCGTCGGCATCGATGGCCTGCACGTCTGCCCGGGCCTGCAGCAAGCATGCGGCCACCGCGGCGTGGCCGCCCAGCGCAGCCTCCAGCAGTGGGGTGCGTTCGCCGTCGTCGCGGGCATCCGCATCCGCGCCGGCGGCCAGCAATGTTTCCGCGATGCCGGCGTGTCCGGCGGCGGCGGCGGCGTGCAGGGCACTGCGGCCACGGCGGTCGCGGGCATCCACGCTGGCCTTGTGCCGCAGCAGCAGTTGCACGCCGGCCGGGTCGTCGTCGTCGCTGCCGGCGGCAGCCACCAGCGACGGCGTGGTGCCGTCGCGCTGCGGACGGGCGCCGCGTTCCAGCAGGAAACGCGCCAGGCGCCAGTTGCCGGCGGTGCAGGCGATGCCCAGCGGAGTCAGGCCATCGCCGTTCACCGCTTCCAGGTCGGCGGTGGCGTCCAGCAGCAGCGCGGCCACGCCCGGGTCGGTGCTGCGTGCGGCGTTGTGCAGCGGCGTGTTGCCGTCCGCCGCGGCGATGCGCGGATCGGCACCGTTGGCCAGCAGGGTCATCACAGCGTCCGGGCGGCCGTGCCAGCTGTCGCGGGTGGCGGCGTGCAAGGGCGCAAGGCCGGCATGGCGCGCGTTCATGTCCACGCCACGGGCGATCAGCTCGCGCAGCAGACGCAGGTCGGGCAGCACGGCCGCCAGCACGGCCAGGCTGCGCTGGTCGCGGTCGGTCGGGTCCGGCAGCGCGCGTGGATTGCCACCGGCGGCAAGCAGCTGCAGGGTCTGTTCCACCCGGCCGGCACGGGCGGCGGCGTACAGGTCGGCATCCGGCGGGGCGGATGGGGATCCGGCGGCAGGCGGCGTGGGGGCGATGGTCGATGCGTGCGGCGCTGCCACGGCGTCGGGCGCTGCGGGTGCGGGCGTGTCGATGGATGGACGGACCGCAGCGGCCACGGGCGTCCCGACCGGTGACGCCACCGGTACAGCAGCTGGAGCACTGGCGACCGGCTCGTGCTCCGGCGCAGCGGCCGTCGCCGGCGCCAGCGGCAACGCGACCGGCTCTGCGTTGCGCAAGGCCACCGGTTGCCGGGCAGGGCCAGCGCGTGACGAAGCGTCATCTTCCGCAAGCACACCGGCCAGACGCTGCAGCAGTCCATGCAAGGCCGGCCACGCCACCACGCTGCCCGCTGCCAGCGTCCAACGCACCGCACTGGGCAGCAGACCGGGCCAGGCCAGCAGCAACAGGCTGACCAGCATGCCCAGTGCGGCGAGGGCCGCTCCCAGACCGCGCCAATCGGCCTGGTCGATGATGGGAATGCGCCGTGCGGCCAGCAAACCCGTGCCGTCGCGTTCGATCCGGCCCCAGCGCGGCCAGTTGCGCCACAACGCGATCAGCACGAAGCCGCTCAGCAGGCTCAGGGCCACGGCAGAACCCAGCGCACGGGTGCGCAGCAGGCTGTGCAGCGGCCACGCCACCAGCGCGGCGACGGCCACGCCGGCCAGCAACCAGAGCAGCAGGCGATTGAGCAGCGCCTTGGGCTGCCGTCCGCTGCCCGATTGGCGACGGTCCTGCCAGAATGCGCCCAGCAACACGTGAGCGGGAATGCCGCAGGCCGCTGCCACGATGCCGCCCAGACCGGTCGCTGCCGTCAGCAGCATTCCGGTGCCCAGCAACAGCCACCTCGGCAAGGTTGGCTTGGACTCAGGCATCGGTTCCCCAATCGGTGGTGAGCGGGTCGATTCCGCCCTGCGGCGGCCGCTGCAGGTGGTAGCCGCGCGTGGCCAGATGCTGCAGCACCGTGCTCGCGTCCTCGGTGGCCAGGCGGCGTTGCGGGGTCAGCTCCAGGTCCAGCACCGACTGCCACGGGCCCAGCTGCGTGCGCAAGGCGTCGGGCAGCGTGTCCAGCGGCTGCTGTGCCGGGACATACAGATAGGTGCCCGATCGGGACAGGCTTTTGTAGACGCGCGTGTGCATGGCAGATGGGGGGCTTGCGACAGCGGATTGTGCGCCAAAACGCCGGGGCAGGGAAACGTCCCAGCTGCTACCCTGCCGGTTTCCGTGTCCGTTCCAAGCCCGAGATGCCGTTCAAGTGCCGTCTGTTGCCTGTGCTGTTGCTCATCGCCAGTATTCCTGCCTGGGCGCAGCCGACCGCGCCTTTGACCCTGGAGCAGGTGATGGCCGACCCGGACTGGATCGGTCCGCCGGTGGAGGATGCCTGGTGGCGCTGGGATGGGCGGGCGGTGGAATACCAGCTGAAGCGCGAAGGCTCCGGCATCCGCGACACCTGGCGACAATCGATCGACGGCAAGGCCCTGGCCGTGCGGGTCAACGATGCCGATCGCGGCGATCTGGATGCGTCGGGCACCGTGTACGACCGTGACGGTCGGCGCAGCGCCTTCGCCCGCAATGGCGACATCTTCGTGCGCGAGCTGCGCAGCGGCGCATTGCAGCAGCTGACCCG
Organism: Pseudoxanthomonas suwonensis; assembly: GCA_003240695.1. Taxonomy (GTDB): domain Bacteria; phylum Pseudomonadota; class Gammaproteobacteria; order Xanthomonadales; family Xanthomonadaceae; genus Pseudoxanthomonas_B; species Pseudoxanthomonas_B suwonensis_A. The sequence goes on from QFNC01000013.1 coordinate 65,097, forward strand.
CACCAGCGAAGCCGAATCGCGCCCGCAATGGGCGGATGATGGTGGCCTGGTCTGGCGCGCCGGCAACGACTGGTACCGCTGGAACGGTCGCCAAGTGCAGCAGGCGGCCGCGCCGCGCGCCGAGGACGCGCCCGGCAAGCCGCCCGAAGCCGATGCGCTGCGCGATCGCCAATTCGCGTTGCTGCGCACCTTGAAGGACGACAAGGCCCGCCGCGACGCCGCCCGCGAGCAGGACGAGCACTGGGCGCGCACCGATCCCACCCGTGCGCCGCTGCCGGTGTATCTGGGCAAGGATGTGCGTATCGCCGACAGCGCGCTGTCGCCGGACGGCCGCTGGCTGCTGGTGGTCACCCAGCAGGCCAAGGGCGATGCCGGCAAGGACGGGCAGATGCCGAAGTACGTCACCGAATCCGGCTACGAGGAATTTGAGGAAGTGCGCACCCGGGTCGGTCGCAATCCGCCGCTGCCGCACGCGCTGTGGCTGGCCGACCTGCGCGCCGGCACGCTGCGCCAGGTCGCCTTCGATGCGTTGCCGGGCATCGGCGCCGATCCGCTGGCCGCGCTGCGCAAGGCCGGCGGCAAGAAGCCACTGGAAGGTAACCGTGCGGTCCGCGTGGAAACCGACGGCGACGGCACCGGTCCTGCGATCCACTGGAGCGGCGATTCGCGCCAGGTGGCCGTGCTGCTGCGCGCGGTGGACAACAAGGACCGCTGGATCGTCGGCGTGGACACCGCCACGGCCAAACTGCAGTTGCGGCACCGCCTGCAGGATGCGGCTTGGATCAATTGGGGCTTCAACGAATTCGGCTGGCTGCCCGACGGCCGGCTGTGGTACCTGTCGGAAGAGAACGGTTTCTCGCATTTGTATGTGCTGCAGGGCACATCGGCGCGTGCACTGACCCGCGGGCGCTGGGAAGCATCCGCCATCATGCCCAGCCGGGATGGCCGCGGCTTCTATTTCGTTTGCAATCCGGATGCGCCCGGCGACTACGAGGTGTGCCACGTGTCGGCCAGCGGCGGCGCCTTGCGCCAGGTCACCGCACTGGATGGCGTGGAGGATTTCAGCCTGTCGCCGGATGGCAAACGCCTGCTGGTGCGGCATTCGTCGGCCTACCTGCCGCCGCAACTGGCGGTGGTGGATGTCGATGACGACACGCTGGTGCGCCTCACCGACACCCGCAAACCGGCTTTCAAGGCCATCGACTGGATCGCGCCGCAGGTCGTGCAGGTGCCGTCGCGGCACGGTGCCGGCGTGATCCATGGCAAATACTACGGGCCGGCGACGCCGGAACCGGGTCGGCAGTATCCGATCGTGCTGTTCGTGCACGGCGCCGGTTACCTGCAGAACGTCAGCGCGCGCTATCCGAATTACTTCCGCGAGCAGATGTTCCACAACCTGCTGGTACAGCGCGGCTACATCGTGCTGGATCTGGATTATCGCGCCTCGGAAGGCTATGGCCGCGACTGGCGCACCGCCATCTACCGGCACATGGGCAAGCCCGAGCTGGAGGATTATCTGGACGGCCTGGAATGGCTGATCGCCAACAAGCAGGGCGACCGCGACCGGGTCGGCATCTACGGCGGCAGCTACGGCGGTTTTCTCACGTTCATGGCGCTGTTCAAGCAGCCTGGCGTGTTCAAGGCCGGCGCCGCGCTGCGGCCGGTCAGCGACTGGACCCAGTACAATCACGAATACACCAGCAACATCCTCAACACGCCCGACATCGACCCGGAGGCCTACACCCGTTCGTCGCCGCTGGACCACGCCGCCGGCCTGCAGGATCATCTGCTGATTGCCCACGGCATGCTGGACGACAACGTGTTCTACAAGGATTCGGTGATGCTGGCGCAGCGCTTGATCGAACTGCGCAAGGACAACTGGGAACTGGCCTCGTACCCGCTGGAACGGCACGGTTACACCCGCTCGGACAGTTGGTACGACCAGTACCGCCGCATTCTCGAGCTGTTCGAGCGCACCCTGAAATGACCGCTGACCTGTTTCCGCAGTCGCCGCCCGAACCGCTGGTGCTGCATCCCTCGCGCTGGCGCTGGGGGCTGATGGCGCTGCTGTGCGCGGTTTTCGTGATGATCGGCATCGGGGCGGTGCAGCGACATTGGGGCGGCTGGCTGGTGGTCGCCTTCTTCGGCGGCGGATTGCTCATCGTGCTGCTGAACCTGCTGCCCGGAGCCAGCCATCTGGCCATCGATGCACACGGGTTCCGCATGCGCTCGCTGTTCCGCGGCTACCGGTTCGCGTGGAGCGACATCGCCGCGTTCGGGGTCACCAGCATCGGCATGAACAGTTACGTGGGTTTCAATTACGCCAACGGCTATCCGGCACACCGGCGCCTGCGTCGGCTCAATGCAGGCCTGTCCGGGTACGAAGCCGCCATTCCCGACACCTATGGGCTCGGTGCCGCCACGCTGGCCGAATTGCTGCAGCGCTGGCATCGCCATGCGGGTGCTGCCGCATCCTTCACCCACACCGACGAGACCGCCGATGCATCCGTTTGAATCCGTGCGCGACTGGCTGACCGACCTGCAGGACCGCATCTGCAGCGCCATCGAGGCCGCCGACGGCCGGGCGCGGTTCGTCGAGGACGCCTGGACCCGCGAAGCCAGCGGCGTGCTGCTGGGCGGCGGCGGGCGCACCCGCATCCTGCGCGACGGCGGCGTGTTCGAGCAGGCCGGCATCGGATTTTCCGACGTGTCCGGCACCGCCCTACCGCCGTCGGCCACCGCAGCGCGGCCGGAACTGGCCGGGGCCGCCTGGCGTGCGGTGGGCGTGTCGCTGGTGTTCCATCCGCACAATCCGTACGTGCCTACCACGCATGCCAACGTGCGCCATTTCCGTGCCGAGAAAGACGGCGAAACGGTCGCGTGGTGGTTCGGCGGCGGCTTCGATCTGACCCCGTTCTACCCGTTCGACGCCGACGTGCTGCACTGGCACAGCACCGCCCGCGCGCTGTGCGACCCATTTGGTGGCGAGGCGCGTTACGCTGCGCACAAGCGCTGGTGCGACGAGTACTTCTTCCTCAAGCACCGCGATGAAACCCGTGGCGTGGGTGGCCTGTTCTTCGACGACCTGAGCGAGGACATCGATGCCGATTTCGCCTATCTGCAGGCGGTGGGAAACGGTTTCCTGGATGCCTACCTGCCGATCGTGCTGCGCCGCCGCGACACCCCGTATGGCGAGCGCGAGCGCCAGTTCCAGCTGTACCGGCGTGGTCGCTACGTGGAATTCAACCTGGTGTTCGACCGCGGCACCCATTTCGGCCTGCAGTCCGGTGGCCGCACCGAAAGCATCCTGATGAGCCTGCCGCCGCTGGTGCGCTGGGAATACGGCTTCCAGCCTGCACCGGACAGTGCCGAGGCACGGCTGCAGGCCTATCTGCGCCCGCGCGACTGGCTGGGTGAAGCGGCAGCCACGTGATGGCGTATCAACCGGAGCGCTCCTTCGGCACCACGCTGATGCTGCCATCGGTTTCCAGCAGCGCCAGCTGCACGTCGCGCACGTCGTCGATGCCGTTCATCCGCAGTGCCTCGTCGAAATCGGACGTGCTGACCAGTTCGCGCTTCAGCATGGCCGGGAACAGCGTGCCGTTCCGGGCCAGCACCACCGGCACGCCTTCCACCAGCTTTTCCGCCGCACGGCTGCGCGAGGTCACGAAGGCCACCGCGTAATTCAACGCCACCAGCGTGCAGGCCATGATGGCTGCGCCGGTCAGCGAGTTGTCGCCGCCGTTGATGCCGTTCTGCACCGCGTTGCCGATCAGGATCAGCAGGATCAGATCGAACGGGGTGAACTGGCCGACCGCGCGCTTGCCCGACAGCCGCATCAGCAGCATCACCAGCAGGTACATGGTCGCACCGCGCAGCACGAAGTGCCACCACGGCGCCGACAGCGCGAACAGATCCGACATGGGGATTCCGGCAGGGCGACAGATCGGGATACTGTGCGCCTGTGCACAGTCGGCGGCAACCGACTGCCGGCTGAACGGCCTTGATCGCGGAACGGCAGAATCCCACATCCTGATCACGTGGACATTGCTTGACTGGCGCGTGCCGGTCGGTTGTTGCGATGCTGCAACACAGGGAACCATTCCTGAACTCGGCAGTCCAACATTCCGACTGCTAAAATCGCCGCATGAACGAGACCACCATGTCCCACGCCCTGGTTCCCAACAACCTGCCCATCCCCAACGCCATCGGTTCGCTGGACGCCTACATCGGCGCCGTGCACCAGATTCCGGTGCTATCGGTCGAGGACGAACAGGCCCTCGCCCAGCGCTTCCGCGACGGCGACGACCTGGATGCCGCACGCGAGCTGGTGATGTCGCATCTGCGCTTCGTGGTGCACGTGGCCCGCGGCTACAGCGGCTACGGCCTGCAGCTGGGCGATCTGATCCAGGAAGGCAACATCGGCCTGATGAAGGCGGTCAAGCGCTTCGACCCCGACGTGGGCGTGCGCCTGGTCAGCTTCGCCGTGCACTGGATCCGTGCCGAGATGCACGAGTTCATCATCAAGAACTGGCGCATCGTGAAGGTGGCCACCACCAAGGCGCAGCGCAAGCTGTTCTTCAACCTGCGCAAGAGCAAGAAGCGCCTGGGCTGGCTGAACGCCGAGGAAGTGCGCACCGTGGCCGCCGACCTCAACGTGTCCGAGCGCGAAGTGCTGGAGATGGAAGCGCGCCTGTCCGGCCGCGACATCGGTTTCGACGCGCCCGCCGACGAGGACGACGACCACGCCCCGCCATCGCCGGCGCTGTTCCTGGAAGCCGACGTGCTGGATCCGTCGGCCGCCTACGAACAGCGCGACAGCGAAGACCACCAGCTGCGCCTGCTGCGCGAAGGGCTGGTAGGGCTGGATGCGCGTTCGCGCGACATCATCAAGCGCCGCTGGCTGGACGCCGACAGCAAACTGACCCTGCAGGAACTGGCCGACGAATACGGCGTGTCTGCCGAACGCATCCGCCAGATCGAGGCCAACGCGCTGAAGAAGATGAAGGCGCTGTTCGTGGCCTGATCCTCCTTGTCCTGATGTTCGAGTCTGCGGCCCGGGAAACCGGGCCGTTCCTGTTTGCACGCGCTCAGGCTTAACGGCAGTGCAATGCATTCGCAAGCCAGTCTGCAGCAGTGCGCTTGCAAGATTGCCGGCTTCAGGCTGCAATCCCCATCCATCGCCAACCAACAAGGGACTGTTGCCATGTCGTCCTCCGCGTCGATCAAACTGCTGTTTGCCGGCGTGCTGCTGCTGGCCGCACTGGCTGCCGGGGTGTACCTGTCGGGGCTGATCATCGTGCTGGTGCTGGGCGTGGATGCGCCAGTAGAGATGAACACCTGGTGGAAATACTGGAGGGCACTCGAGACCGCCTGCGTCGCGCCGTTCGCCAACAAGATCAAAATCAGCAGCGCGATCGGTTTCGGCCTGCCGCTGCTGGGCTGGCGGGCACAGCTGACACCGCTGCTGCGCACCCGTCAACCGTCCACCCACGGCAATGCCCGCTTCGCGCACAAGTCGGAACTGGCCAAGGGCGGCATGCTGAAACCGGCCGGCAACGATGCCGACCGCGCCGCACAAGGCTTTCCAGCTGATCAGCGCCCGGCGCCATCCCTGGGCCGGATTTATCGCCTGTTCTGCGGCGATGGCGGTGATCTGAAAGCCTATTTGAAGGAACTGGCGTCGCGAGCGCATCTGAGCAAGGATTGCAGAACGGCATTTTCGAACCTCATTTCACTGGCCGACCAGACCTTCACCTCGGTGATCGGCAGCTTCCAGGAACCGCTGCACATATTTTTGAATCCGATCCTGGATGCGGCCACCAGCGGCGACGATTTCGACCTTCGCACCCGCACCACCAGCCACGGCCAGAGCGGCAGCGTGAGCTACGCCGAGATGGAGGAACGCCGCGCACTTATGCTGCCGCAGGAGCTGAAGACGCTGAGCCCTGAGGAGGAGATCATTTTCGTGCAGGGCATTGCCCATCCGATCACGTGCAGCAAGATCCGCTATTACAAGGACGGATTCTTCAAGGCGCGGTTGAAGGGGAAGGCGAAGGTGCCAGTGCTGGTGTTGCACGACGAAGAAGCCCAGCCTGCAGCTGCAGCTGCAGCTGCAGCGGCAGCGCCGGTCGGCACCGCCGATGCGGTACAGTCCCGACAGCAGGCGACCTCGTCCCCACCCCCATCCGACATGCAGGAGCAGGACATGATCAATCTTGGCAAGTGGTTCAGACGCTCTGAACCGATTTCGAAACCAACCAATGCAGACCGCCTGGTCAGTGGCGAACTTCCGCCCCCTCCCATACCACCGCGTATACGTGAACACTTGAAAGACTATCCAGATCATTTGGATCAAATCCAGAAATTATTGATTGAATATGTGAAACAACCAATGTCGATGCCACTTGATGGGGCCATCTGGACGCTGAAGGGCCGCTTGGATTCCAATTATGTCGAAGCACTAGGTAACCTTGAAAAGATCAAGAAGCACGGGGACGCGGAGGCGATCGCTGCGGCCGAAAAGAAACTATATAAGTTCGGGTGCGCCGCAAGCGGCAGCAATGGTTTATTAAATGTCCACGATTTGGTGATGTATTTCGATCAATATAAGGACTATTTTAAATGAACACAAATCAAGACGCATTGTCCGACGAAGAGCACGACAGAATATTCCGAACGCAAGTGTTGCCTGAGTCGAATCTTCATAAATTATCAGCACAGGAACATCCACATGCCGTAATTTTGGCGGGCCAGCCGGGCGCAGGGAAAAGCCGCATCAAGAGCGCAGTCGTTGATGAATTTCAAAGCAACTTATTGCCGATCGACACGGACGACCAACGCAGATTCGTTCCCGGATGGGAACAAATGGCCCAAGACTCTCCCTACGGCTGGGCAGAGCGAACGGATACCGATGCGAGCCGGTTTTCACGGAAACTCCTGGAGGAGGCAAAGCAGAAGGGCGTGAATGTGGTGATCGACACGACACTGGGCAATGCAGAGAGCGCAAAGGCAATGATCAATGGACTGCGAAAAGCCGGATACACGCTTGAGATTCGAGTCGTTGCTGCCCATCGGTTAGAAAGCGAACTAGGCAACGACGAGCGTTTCACAGATGGACTTCAAAAAGAAATGCATGGGCGAGAAGTCACGCTCGGATTTCATAAATAAGTCTATCAGGATCTGCCAAGGAATTTGGACATCCTGCATACGGATAAGGATTTATTTGCTCGTATCCGCATATATGATCGAGAAGGCGGGCAGCATTATGACAGCCAGCACGATACACGGCTGCCCGGCACGGCGTTGCATGAAGCACGGAACGCGCGGCTCTACGATCCAAACGTCGTCAAGGCCCTGCGCCATAATTGGCAGGAACAAGCCGATTTTCATCGCAGCCTGCCGAACACAGTGGACAACTTGGGCTTGCCGCGCCACACGGCCGAGGCATTGCTGAGCGAACAGGCCGCAGCCGAAAAAACGCCCCACAGCCACAAGCGCTTCGAAGGCTCCGCAACCATCGACGAACTGGTGCGCCCGGGCGCTCCGCGCACGCCGATCTATCCGCCCGATTATCCGCTGCAGCCGGACATGCGCCGCATCGCCGGCCTCGGCGCCCTGGCCGGCGCAGGTGCCATTCTCGACGGGCTCGAGGCCGCACGCACCGCCGACCGCATCGGCGTGCTGCTGGATCAGGACAATCCGCTGGCCGCGCGTGCCGAGCTGCGCGGGTACGCCGGCCGCACGGCCTTCGCCTGGGGCGGCACGGCGGCCACCGCCTCGGTGGTGGGGACCGGCAGCGTGCCGCAGGTGGCCCTGCTGGCGGCCGACGCCTGGCTGCTGAGCCTGGCGGCCGAACGCGGCATGCAGTGGCTGGAGAACCGCGACATCGTCAACCAGACCCTGGATGGTACCGACTGGCACTACGACGGCCGGCTGTGGAAGCGCGAAGGACCGGTGGATGCCACGCTGGACGGCATCGACAATGTCCGCGAAAGCAAGGTCACCGCCAATCTGGACCAGTCCCGCCGATTGAGCTATCTGGCCAGCGGCGTGGCCACCGCGCTGGCCATGGGCGATGCGCCGATACCGCGCAATCCGTTCGTGTTGCCGGCAGACGGCATGGGGCCGGGCCTGCAGGGATCAACTTGGCAGCGCGATCCGGCCACCGGACACTGGAGCCGGCAGACGGCGGCCGCGTTCGACGTGCGCGACATGCCCTCCCGCTACGACACGATCCCGGCCACGCCCGAGCAGGCCGCACAGCTGGATGTTATGGCCGCTGCCATCATCCGCGACAATGTGGCCAAGGGCCCTGCCGGCATCGCCGTGCATTACGACAATGCCTACCGCCGGGGTGGCTGGTCGCAGTACGGGCCGATGGCCGAGCCGGTGCGCAGTGCGCTGGAATCGGCCGATCACATCCAGGCCTCCGACGGAACGGTGTACCAGCGCCAGGACGACGGTCAGTGGCTGGGGCAACGCGGCAGCGGCGCGCCCGCCCCTCCCGGCATCCATGCCGAACTGGAGTACACGC
>QFNC01000103.1 GCA_003240695.1 Pseudoxanthomonas suwonensis
TGATCCTGTTCTCCCTGGTGCAGAAGACCCTGATCTCCGGCCTGACAGCGGGGTCGGTGAAGGGCTGATGTCCTCCCGAGTCCGGCTGGAGGAGATGGCCTCCCGCACCCGTGCTCTGCTGGAGGCGGTGCCGGAAGGCGCAGCTCCCTATGTCGCGGTCGACGGGGATGTGGCCGCCGGTGCCGTGCGAGGCTCCCGCACTCCCCCGTGGACCCTGGGGTTCTGGCTGGGGCAGCTGCACCTGACCGAGGCCGTGCTACCGGATCCGGCAGTGCGGCATCGGCTGGATGCAGAGCAGGAGCAGCTGTGCTCCCTGGTGCTGGACCGTGGCCCCGAGTTCGACCACGACCTGGGCTTCCTGATGATCCTGGGGCCGCTGGCAGACGAACAGGCAGGTCGCGGGCAGGGAGAGCCCTTCGGGGCCGGCAGCCGGTACCGTCGGCCGCTCCAGACGGCCTGCGAGGCACTCGCCGGGCGCTACAACGAGCGCGGCCACTTCCTGCGGGCCCACGGCTGGGAGGGCTCCGGCGGTGAGCACATCGACCAGCCGGGCGACAACGACGGACCCGCCGGCAGGTTCATCGCCGACACCTGGATGAACCTGCCGCTGCTTCTGTGGGGAGCGCGCGCGTTCGACCGGCCCGCCTGGGCACAGGTGGCCCTCGGCCATGCGCGCACGGCGCGGGAACTGCTCACCACGGCCGACGGCTGGGTGCTGCACGGGTACGAGATCGACCCCGCTACCGGCGAGCGCCGCGGGCCCTCCACCATTCAGGGCGCCTCCCCCACCAGCCCCTGGTCACGCGCCCAGGCGTGGACGGTGTACGGGATGGAGCTGTCGGCACGGATGCTCGGGGCCGATGGGCACCTTCCCCGCGGCGGGGCCGAGCTGTGGCGGGCGGAGGCGGCTCAGCTCGCGGCGCAGTTCCTCGCGCACTCCCTTCCCTCCGGGGTAGCGCCGTGGGACTTCTCGATGCCGCAGGGAGATCGCACGGTGCCGGACACCTCGGCTTCGGCGATCGCGCTGGCGGCCCTCGAGGGCTGGGCCGCCGTGGGGTCGGGTGCAGCGACGGCCGCAGAAGGCATGACGGACCGGGCTGCGTCGCTCGATGCCGCTCTGCGGCCGTGGTCCTCTCCGGGGCGTGCCGGGACGGGCCTGCTGGGCGGTGGGTGCTACTACTTCCCGGCCGGCCGGGGCATCGACGAGCCCTGCGCGTGGGGCGACTACTTCTGGATGGAAGCGGCTGCGCGCCGCTGCGGCCTGACGGTGCCGTACGACCTCTGACCTGGGCCCGATGACCCGGGCGCACCCGGCCGGGGCCCGATGACCCGGGCGCACGATGACAGGGGCACGAGGCCGCGAGCTGCTTCCCCTGGTGATGCGCGGGTCCCCCGACCACCGCATCGACCGCGCTCGCGACCTCGTACCGGTCCGTCCTGCTGCTGCTGGGCTCTCCCGCACCCGGTATCGGTAACCTACGCGGCCCTGCGCCCCTGCGCGATGGGCTGAACTGCACGGGGAGTTCTCCCCATGGCGGTCTCCGCGAGAACCGCTCCCGGTTGGTACCAGGTACCGGCCGAGGGTGATCTGTGACGCTCCGTGACGCCGCAATGTTCACGGGCATGCCGAGCGGTGCCATACTCCCCATAGTTTCCCTTTGCATACCCGAAAGCATTGATGATGACGACGAGCGATGCCCTCCCGGTCGAGGCCGCGGTCTCGCTGGACGACCGCACCGCCCGGCCCGCCGTCTGGCGCGCGTTCCTGCGGCCCGTGCCGGCTGCTGCTGCCGTGGTCGTCGCGGTGAGCCTGCTCGCCGCCGTGTTCGCCCCCCAGCTGAGCGCCCTGTCGGGCAACGACCCGTTCACCTACCACCCCGAGGCCCTCGGCCCCGACACCGCGCCGCTGGGCGCCTTCGGCGGCGTCAGCGCCGACCACTGGTTCGGGGTGGAGCCCGGTACCGGCCGGGACCTGTTCTCCCTGGTGGTCCACGGCGCCCGCGTGTCCCTGCTGGTGGGCATCGCCTCCACCGTGCTGGCCACGATCATCGGCGTCGTGCTCGGCATCGTGGCCGGCGCCGTCGGCGGCATCGTCGAGAAGGTCGTGGACGTGGTCACCGACGTCACCCTGGGCTTCCCCTTCCTGATCTTCGCGATTGCCCTCAGCGCCCTGTTCCCCCTGGAGGCGCCCCGGGCCCTCCTGCTCACCCTGGTCATCGGCATGTTCGGCTGGCCGGGCATCGCCCGCGTGGTGGCCGCGGAGACCCGCGTGATCGTGCGTCAGCCGTACGTGGTGGCCTCCCGCGTGATGGGGGCGCGCCTGGCCCACGTGCTGCGCCACCAGGTGCTGCCCAACGTCGCCTCCACCGTGATCGTCTACTCCTGCATCTCCCTGCCGGGGCGGATCAGCGCCGAGGCCACCCTGTCGTTCCTCGGCGTCGGCGTACTGCCGCCCACCCCGTCCTGGGGCCGGTCGATCGGCGATGCCATCAGCTGGCTGCTGGTGGACCCCGCCTTCCTGCTGTTCCCCGCGGCGGCCCTGTTCCTGGTCACCTTCTCCTTCAACATCCTGGGAGACACCCTGCGCGACGCCCTCGACCCCCGGGGGGTCCGCTGATGATCCCCGCCCTGCAACGCGTGGCCCGCAGCCTGCTGGTGCTGCTGGTGGTCGTGACCCTCACCTTCGCGATCTTCTACCTCGCCCCCATCGACCCGGCCCTGCAGATGTGCGGCAAGCCCTGCTCCCCGGAGGACCTCGAGGCCGCCCGCGGCTTCATGGGCTTCGACCAGCCGTGGTTCGTCCAGCTGGGCACC
>QFNC01000104.1 GCA_003240695.1 Pseudoxanthomonas suwonensis
CGTGGACTGGGACGGCACCCCGATGGCGCGCGAGCGCATGCACTGGGTGGCGGCCGAGGCGGTGGGCGCCGCAGCGGTGATGTACCGGGTGACCGGGGATCGGGTGTGGGCCGAGCGCTACGAGCAGTGGTGGGAGTACATCTCCGCCTACCTGCTGGATGCGGACGGAGGCTCCTGGTTCCACGAGCTCGATGCGGACAACGAGCCGCAGGGCGTGACCTGGCCGGGCAAGCCGGACGTGTACCACGCCTTCCAGGCCACGATCATCCCGCGCCTGCCGGTGGCTCCCACGATGGCGGCTGCGCTGCGCGAGGGGATGCTGGACTCCGGCAGGGCCTGAGCCTCAGTCGCGGCCCAGCGCCTTCTCCATGCGCTCGATCTTCCCTTCGAGCTCGCCGCTGCGGCCGGGCCTGATGTCGGCCTTCAGCACCAGGGACACGCGGGAGCCGTAGCAGCCCGCGGCCTCGGTGGCGCGGCGCACGACGTCCATCACCTCGTCCCATTCGCCCTCGATCTCGGTGAACATCGAGCTGGTGCGGTGCGGCAGTCCGGAATCCCGCACGATCCGCACCGCTGCGGCGACCGCGTCGTGCACGCTCGCGCTGTCCGAGCCCTCCTGAAGGGCGCGGCGCAGGGTGGGGTCGGAGGGCTCACCGGTGGGCTGGATGGAGAAGGCGACGATCATGCGTCCCACTGTGCGCCGCGGCAGGTCCCCTGGCAACCCACCGCTCAGTGCCGGCGGGGCGATCCTGGCGGTCATAGAGCCGCAACCGTCACCCGGCCGCGATGGACAGTCGGCACATCCCGCGGATCGAAGACGCTCCGACGATCGTCGGGGGTGTCCGGTCCCTTGGACGGGTCGGGTCTAGCCCCCCGAGGGGTGGGTCGAACCGGCAGCGACTCCTAGCGTGGAGGCCATGAACACGACACCCCTGCACGACGACTCCGACGGTCGGCCCGATCGGTCCGGACACGGTCCCGTCTCGCTGCTGTCCAACCCCTATGCGCTGATCGCCCTGGTGTTCGGCATGGTGGGCGCGGCCATGATGGTCGGCGGCAACAGCGCGGGCCTGCCGTTCCTGGTGTTCGCCCTCAGCTTCCTGGTGATTGGCTTCGACGGGAACGCCGAGGAGACAGATCCTCAGCACCGGCCCGACACCCGTTCCTGATCGCTGCCCTTCCCGCCCGGGGCAGGCCCGCACTCCGATGCAACGCGTCTCACACCATCCTGGGCCCGTGGGGGCGGATTCCGCCCGGGACAGGCGGTATGCTTGTCTCTCGTTGCGGTCGATGACCGCGCATGGTGGGTGTAGCTCAGTTGGTAGAGCCCCTGGTTGTGGTCCAGGTGGTCGCGGGTTCAAATCCCGTCACTCACCCCAAGAAACGCCCTGGTGACAGGGCGTTTTTTCGTGGTCCTGCCGCTGACGTGGGCGCGTCTGCGCACCATACGGAGGTGCATCGCGTTGTCCGTGCTGGATCTGCTGCTGGCCGCGGTCGGGGCCCTCGGCGTCGTCATCGTGGCGATGTCCGCGAGGATGCGGCACTGGCCGGTCTCCGAACCCCTGCTCGCGCTCGTCGCGGGGATCGTGCTGGGGCCCGGGGGTGCCGGGATCATCGATCTGCCCTCCTTCACCGATCAGCCGTCCATGCTTCACCGACCGGCGGAGATCCTGCTGGCGATCTCCGTGATGGGCGTGGCCTTGCGCTACCCCTTCGGAGCGATCCGCGATCGTGCCACGGGACTGGTGATCCTGCTGTTGGTGGTGATGCCGCTGATGGCCCTGATCACCACGGGCCTCGCGGCCGGCCTGCTGGGCATGTCGCTGGGAGCGGCCCTGCTGGTGGGAACTGCTGTGTGCCCCACCGATCCGGTGCTGTCCTCGAGCGTGGTGACAGGTGAGGACGCGGAACGGGACCTGCCTGAACGCGACCGCGAGCTGCTGTCCCTCGAATCGGGGGCGAACGACGGTCTCGCGATGCCACTGGTGCTCCTCGCCCTGGTAGTCGCTGGTGCCTTCACCGGCACGAATGCTCTGCTGGAGAGCACATGGCAGCTGCTGGGCGCCCTGGTGATCGGGATCCTGGCCGGCATCGTGGCGGCGAAGGCGCTGCAGAAGGCCGAAGCGCACGGCGATACCGAGGACGGCCCGATCCTGCTGTACACGGTCCTGCTGGCTCTGCTGGTGCTCGGGGTATCCGGTCTGCTCAGCACCAACGGCGTCCTGGGCGCGTTCGTTGCTGGTCTGGCCTTCAACGTGGTCAGCTCCGGGCACGACCGTCGTACCGAGGTGCAGATCGACGAGGTCGTCAACCAGTTCGCGGTGCTCCCGTTCTTCCTCGTGCTGGGCGCGATGCTGCCGTGGTCGGAGTGGGCGCACATGGGTTGGCCCGTCTGGCTGCTGGCCCTCGCGGTGCTCGTGCTGCGGCGCCTGCCGGTCGTGCTCGCACTGATGAAACCACTGCGATTGCGCCTGCACGACGCCGCGTACCTGGGGTGGTTCGGGCCCGTCGGCGTCGCCGCCGTCTACTACCTGGCGATGGAGGCGGAACGCATCGAGGTGAGCACGGAGGTGCTGGCAGCCGGCGTCCTGATCGTGGCCGCCAGCACCGTCGCCCACGGCGTCACCGCCGCCCCCGGCCGGGTGCTGTTCGCGAAGGTCGACCGGGAAGCCCGCTCGTCCGCCGTCCGCTGAACGGCACCGTCGGCGAGCCGACTATCCTTGCGCGGTGTCCCACTCCCCTGACTCCTCGCGCAGCGACGACGGCTTCCCCGTCATCCGCACAATCGGCCTGGTGATCGCCGCGCTG
>QFNC01000105.1 GCA_003240695.1 Pseudoxanthomonas suwonensis
GATGTGCGGCAAGCCCTGCTCCCCGGAGGACCTCGAGGCCGCCCGCGGCTTCATGGGCTTCGACCAGCCGTGGTTCGTCCAGCTGGGCACCTTCCTGGCCGCGATCATCACCGGACGCACCTTCGGTTCGGCCGAGGTGGCCGTCCAGTGCGCCGCCCCCTGCCTGGGCTACTCCTTCCAGCTGCACCAGCCAGTGACCACGCTGATCACCGAGCGCTTCCCGGTCACCTTCTCGATCGCCCTGGGGGCCGTCGCCCTGCAGGCCCTGTTCGGCATCGCCGCCGGGGCGCTGGCCGCCCGACGCCAGGGCGGGATCCTGGACCGCACCGTGACCGGGGTGTCGGTAGTGGCCGCCTCCGCCCCCGCCTTCGTGGTGGGCCTGCTGGCCGTGGTGGTGTTCGCCCTGCAGCTGGACCTGCTGCCCAGCGGGGGCTACGAGCCCTTCACGGAGGGGCCGTTGCAGTGGGCCCGCCACCTGGTGCTGCCCTGGATCACCCTGGCCTTCCTCAACGGCGCCGTGTACGCCCGCCTGGTGAGGTCCTCGATGATCGAGCAGCTGGGACTGGACTACGTGCGCACCGCACGGGCCGCCGGTCTGCCCGAGCGACGCATCGACCGGTACGCCCTGCGGAACCTCGCCCTGCCGCTGACCACCCTGATCGCCCTGGACATCGGGGCGCTGCTGGGCGGCACCGTCATCACCGAGCGCATCTTCGGCCTGCCGGGCCTGGGCGCTCTGCTGCTGGATGCCACCTCCACCGCCGACCTGCCGGTGATCGTCGGCACCACACTGGTGGGCTCCCTGCTGATCGTGCTGGCGAACCTCTCCGCGGACCTCGCCCGCCCCCTGCTGGACCGGCGCCTGGCCGCCTCCGGCAGGCGCACCTCCGCCCTGTCCGACCCCATCGATCCCGCTGACCCGACTGACCCGAGTGACCCCATCGGCCCCACGCATCGGACCACCTCGTCCGATCCGAAAGCCCCCACCCCTCAGGAGACATCCTCATGACCTCGTCGCCCCGCCCCGGTTCGTCCTTCTCCCGCTCTCCCTTCACCCGCCGGAACATGCTGCTGGCCACCCCGGTCGTGCTGGGCACCGGGGCCCTGGCCGCCTGCTCCAGCGGCGGCTCCGAGGGCTCCGGCAGCTCCGGGTCCGACGGCGGCGGAGCCACCGGCGGCACCCTGACCATCTACACCACCGGTGAGGAGATGAGCTTCGACCCGGCCACCAGCCAGAGCCTCGCGATCACCTCCCTGGGCCTGACCGCACGCCGGCTCACCGCCTGGAAGACCTCCCCGGACGCCCCCACCGAGCTGATCCCCGACCTCGCCACCGACACCGGGACCCCCTCCGAGGACGGGAAGACCTGGACCTTCACCCTGCAGGAGGGCCTGAAGTTCGAGGACGGCACCCCCATCACCGCCGCGGCCGTGAAGTACGGGCTGGAGCGGTCCTTCGCCCCGGAGCTCACCGGCGGCCTCACCTACCACAAGGTGCTGCTCGAGGGCGGTGAGGACTACGCCGGCCCGTTCTCCGGTGAGCACCTGGACTCCATCGAGGCCGTCGACGACCTCACCCTGGTGCTGCACCTGAACCGTCCCTACGGCGACTTCGGCTGGGTGGCCTCCAACCCCGCCTTCGCCCCCGTCCCGGAGGACTCCGGCCAGCCCGAGACCTACGCCACCCAGCCCGTCACCAGCGGCCCCTACCGCGTGGAGTCCTACTCCCCCGGCGCCACGGCCGTGCTGGTGCGCAACGTGCACTGGGACGCAGGCACCGACCAGGCCCGCGCCGGCGGCCCCGACACCATCGAATTCGCGCTGTCCCAGGACGCCAGCGTGGTCGCGCAGTCGATCATCGCCGACCGCTCCGACGCCCAGGACGCGTTCCTGGCCAGCTTCGTGCCAACCGCCCAGCTGGTCCAGGCCCGCAACGACCCGAAGGTGGGCGAGCGCCTGGTCACCTCCGGTCCGGGTGCCCTGGAGTACCTGGCGCTGAACACCGCTTCGGAGGCGCTGAAGGACGTGAACGTCCGCAGGGCCCTGCAGTTCGCCGTGGACAAGGAGGCCTACCGCACCGCCAAGGGCGGGGAGATCTCCGGCGACTTCGCCACCACCCTGATCACCCCCGGTATCGCCGGTCGCGAGGAGTACAACCTGTACGCCGAGGCCCCTACCGGTGATGCCGAGGAGGCGAAGCGCCTGCTGGCCGAGGCCGGGGTCTCGGACCTGTCGCTGCGCCTGGTCATCACCGATGACGAGACCGCTGCCGCGGAGTCGATCCAGCAGGCCCTCACCCGGGCCGGCATCTCGGTGACCATCCAGCCGCTGGATGCCAACGCCTACCAGTCCGAGGTGACCGCCGGGGACGGCAGCGCCTACGACATGGTGCTCAGCTCCTGGCAGCCCGACATGCCCTCCCCCAACGCCAACCTCACCCCGCTGTTCGACTCCACCCAGATCGGCAGCGGCAACTACAACCTGGCGCGGTACGCGAACCCCGAGGTCGACGCGGCCCTGCTGGAGGCGTCCTCCACCCTCGATGCGGGGGAGGCCGCCGCCAAGTGGGCGGCCGTGGACAAGCAGATCATGGAGGATGCTCCCGTGGTGCCGCTGATCTACTCGAAGAACTCCTTCATCCATGGATCCGGGGTAGAGAACTTCGTGATCGGCCAGTTCCCCGCCTACCCGAACTACCTCACCACCACCCTGAAGGCATGAGCGACAGCACCCCCACGCAGGATTCCGGCCCCATGCAGGATCTCGGCGCCA
>QFNC01000106.1 GCA_003240695.1 Pseudoxanthomonas suwonensis
GGCGAGCGGGCCCATCTCGGACTGCCCGAAGCAGTTGTAGAAGCCGAGCTCGGGGAGGTGGGCGACGAGCTTGTGGAGCACGGGCCCGGGCATGATCGATGCGCCGTAGTACGCCTTGCGCAGGCTCGTGAGGTCCCGGGTGGCGAAGTCCGGGTGGTTGACGAGCGCGACCCACACGGTCGGCGCGGCGAAGAAGGTGTTGATCCGCTCGGCCTCGATGAGCTCGAGCAGCTCGCCGGGCACGGGGGCGGGCACGATGATGTTGAGCGCGCCCTTGATGAGCGCGGGGATGAGGAACACGTGCATCTGCGCCGAGTGGTAGAGCGGCAGCGCGTGGACCTGCCGGTCGGAGGCGTCGAAGTCGAGGACGTCGAGGCAGCTCATGTACTGGTGGACGAGCGCACGGTGCGTCATCACCGCGCCCTTGGGCAGCGAGGTCGTGCCCGAGGTGTAGAGCAGCTGGGCGACATCGGTGTCGGTGACGTCGAACTCGCCCATCTCCTCCGGGGCGACGTCCGCGGCCCGGGCGGTGTCGAGGAGGTCCTCGAAGTCGACCCGCAGCGCGGCGCGGCCGGCCTCGGTGGCGTCGACGTCGGCGGCCATCGCGGCGTCCGAGATCACCAGGCGGGCCCCGGAGTTGTCGAGGATGTACTCGAGCTCGTCGGTCTTGAGCTGGTAGTTCACCGGCACGTGGATGAGGCCGGCGCGCACCGTGGCGAGGAAGACGAGGGCGTAGAGGTCGGAGTTCCTGCCGTACGCGGCCACCCGGTCGCCGTGCTCGAGCCCCTGGGCGAGCAGGTGCCGGGCGAGCGCGGTCACGGCGGTGTCGAGCTCGGCGTAGGTCCACGTGCGGTCCGCGAAGACGAGGGCGGTCCGGTCGGGGGTGCGCCGGGCGGTGCGGCGGAGGAGGTCGGCGATGGTGCTGGATCGCAGCGCTGGGATTGAGTTCATGGCCCCACCCTAATGTGCTGCGCGCCACGCTCCCAGCGCTGTCCGCTCTCCGAACGGAGCGGGCACCTCAGGCCCCGCTCGGCGCCGCAGGGCCGAGCGGGCGTGTACTACGGTGGCACCATGAGCACCGCGACCGTGAGAACGATCATGCACCTGTGCGAGCAGCTGTGGCCGGCGGCCTACGCCGAGAGCTGGGACACCGTGGGACTCGCAGTGGGCGACCCGGACGCCGGGGTGCGCAGGATCCTGCTCGCACTCGATCCCGTCGACGCCGTCGTCGCCGAGGCCGTCGACGGCGGGTACGACATGCTCATCACCCACCACCCGCTGCTGCTGCGCGGGGTCACCTCCGTCAACGCCGGCAGCCTCAAGGGCGGCGCGGTCCACGCCCTCATCCGCGCCGGCGTCGCCCAGTTCAACGCCCACACGAACGCGGACTCCGCGCTCGGCGGGGTCTCCGACGTGCTCGCCGAGGCGCTCGGCCTCAGCGACTTAGCGCCGCTGGCCCCCACCGCCGAGGCGCCCGCCGGGGTGGGCATCGGCCGGGTCGGCACGCTGCCGGCAGCACAGACCGTCGAGGAGCTCGCCCGTCGGCTCGCCGCGGTGCTCGACCCGACCGTCACCGGGGTGCGGATCGCCGGGGATCCCGCGGCCGAGGTGTCGCGGGTCGCGGTGCTCGGCGGTGCCGGGGACTCCCTGTTCGACGCGGTGCGAGCCTCCGGAGCGGAGCTCTACGTCACCTCCGACCTGCGCCACCACCCCGCGACGGAGGCCCGCGACACCGCGCACCGCGGCGACGGCACCCCGCATCTCATCGACATCTCCCACTGGGCGGCCGAGGCGCTGTGGCTCGACCGGGCCGCCGACCAGCTCTCGACCGCCGCCGAGGACGCCGGGTGCGCGCTCGACATCACCGTGTCCCGCACCCGCACCGACCCGTGGGCGCTGCGCATCGATCAGCCGCTCGACGAGCCGGCCGACACCCGGCCCGCCCCGGCGCAGCCCGCCCCGGCGCGGCCCGCCGCACCGACCACCCCGACCGAGGACTGAGAATGCAGCTCGACACCACCGAACACCGCGCCCTCCTCGACTGGATCGACCTCTCCGCCCGGCTGCGGAAGAACGCCCACGCCACCAAGCAGACCGAGCTCCTCGAGCAGCTGCGCGGACTCGCCGCCGAGCACCAGGCCAACGCCGAACGCATCGCCGCCCTCGAGGCCACCCGTGCTGCGGAGTCCGAGCGCGCCACCGCGCTCGAGACCGATGTCGCCGCCCGCGGGGCGACGATCGAGCGGATGGAGTCCCGGCTGGCCTCCGGCGAGGGGCTGACCTCCCGGGACCTCGTCGCCCTGCAGGGCGACATCGCCTCGGCGAAGTCCGCGCGGGACACCGTCGAGGAGGACCAGCTCACCAGCCTCGGCGCGGTCGAGGAGCAGGACGCAGAGATCGCCGAGCTCCGACGCCAGGGGGCCGGGATCGCCGCCCGCGGCAAGGACCTCCAGACCGAGCGCAAGGCACGCGCCGAGGAGCTCGCCGCCGAGGCCGCGGAGCTCGAAGCCGAGCGCGCCGGCACGGCGGAGAAGCTCCCGACCGACATCCGGCAGCGGCTGAGCGCGAAGGAGACCGCGGGCCAGATCGGTGCCGCAGTGCTCGCTCACGGCACCTGCGGCGCCTGCGGTGACGAGCTCAGCGGCGTCGCCCGCGATGCGCTCTCCGGTTCCGAGCCCGGCACGGTCGTCGAATGCGACTCCTGCGAGACGCTCCTCGTCACGCCGCTGGGCTGACGGC
>QFNC01000212.1 GCA_003240695.1 Pseudoxanthomonas suwonensis
GAATTTGGAATGCCGGGAGACAAGACTTGTTTTACAGCAACATGCGCTGTTTTGAAACCGATGTAGGTGTTCCCAAACAGCCTAACGCCTGAGTTAAGCCGACTTGCGTAGTGCAGCCGGCACCGTGGCAAGCTTAACCTGCCACGGTGCCGGTGTAACGAAGCAAGTTCGGCTTGAACGAATTGTTAGGTTGCAGCCAGGACTAAAATACTTTGAAATCTTTGGTATATCCCTCTGGCCAGACTACAGTGAACTCGTTACTTTCAATTGGACGATGTGCGGCTATGATTGAATCTAATAAATTCGATTGTTGCAATAGTGGTTTGGTCCTCAAAAAAATCGAATCTGGCTCGCTCGTAAATATGAAAATGTTGATCGCGCCTGAGCCCACATCATGGCCGTCAACATCGGCGGCGTCACCTATGTGCTCAATCAGGTGGTCTTCAAGAGCGATCATCGAGTCAAATGCTTTGATCGAGTCGTCTTGAAGTTGAAGAACGAGTAGGTGAGACATTACGACTCCTTGTTGGGCATACCACTATGGTTTAGGCGACTATCGCCAAGGAAACTCTCTGCAACCTAACGCCTGAGTTAAGCCGCGCTGCGTAGTGGCACGGCGTTGTGCTAGAAGCTAGCACAAAAGGCCGGGCCACGAAGCAGCGTCGGCTTGAACAGGTGCCATGCCAGTTCAATTGGCTAATGTTCCCTAATAATTTCAACGCGCCGGTTTGAGGCCTGTTGATGCTCTCCGCTTGGGTTCGGAACAAGCGGCCTCCCCGTTCCGTAGCCAGAAATGTGTGTGATCTGAGAAGCAGGCACCCCTTTGTCAAGTAAGTATGTGGCGGCCAAGTAAGCTCTACGAGACGACAGTTCGTAACAAGCGGCAGCGACGCACTCGCCTCGGTCAGCGTAGCCCGCGACCTCCACATAAATTTTGTGATTTTCGCGAAGGGCTTTCACGGCGCCATCAAGAAGATATAAAGCGCGCTTGCTATCGCTGAGGCTATCAGCCAGCGATTGCGAGGACGAGGGACTTCCGCGTTTAAAAGTGACTTGCTGAATGTCTACGGTTGCTCGGGACGAACCCGCAGCTATTAGTAGTGCTGCGCTCAAGGTAGCGATTCTTGCGATCATGGCACCTAACGCCTGAGTTAAGCTGTGGCGCGCAGTGGCGCCGTGTTGTGGTAGACGTTACCACAAAAGTCGGCGCCACGAAGCGACATCAGCTTGAACGACTGGTTAGGCTGT
>QFNC01000041.1 GCA_003240695.1 Pseudoxanthomonas suwonensis
AGAACCCGTGTTCTCCGCCTCGGCGCGTCAGGTGATCGATCATCGTGGGGCGCTCTCGGGCGCGGTGGTGGTCTTCTCCGACGTCACCTCGTACATCGAAACGGTGCGCTCTCAGGAGCAGTTCGTGGCCGCTGTCTCCCATGAGCTCCGCACCCCGCTCACCTCCGTGATCGGCTACCTCGAGCTCGCTCAGGATGACGGGGACCTCTCGAGGGAGACGGCCTCGTACCTCCAGGTCGCGCAGCGCAACGCGGATCAGCTGCTGCTGATCGTGCAGGACCTGCTCGCGGACCAGGTGGCACGCTCGGGCACGGAGAAGCTCACGCTGCGCCCGGCACGCCTGTCCGAGATCGCGCAGCAGGCCGCGGAGTCGGTGGCGCTGCGGGCCGAGGAGCGGGGCATCACCCTGGAGCGCAAGATCGTCGAGACCCCGGAGCTCCCGCTGGACGCGCAGCGTCTCCAGCAGGCGGTGGGGAACCTGCTCTCCAATGCCCTGAAGTACACCCCGCGCGGCGGGACCGTCTGCGTGCACACCGCGGTGGAGGATCACCATCTCGAGCTCGCGGTCACCGACACCGGGATCGGAATATCCGATCAGGAGCAGACGAACCTGTTCACCGACTACTACCGCACCGAGACGGCCCGCAACAGCGACATCCCCGGCCACGGCATCGGGCTGTCGCTGACGCGGCGGATCGGGCGGATCGGGCGTGAACAGGCGGCGGGCGGCCTGGATCTCACACCTCAGCTCGCCCCGTCGATCACCCGCAGCACATCGTCCGCCTGGAAGGCCTCCGAGCGGCGGTATCTACCTGTTCCCGGAGTGAGGATCCCACGGGTGACCAGGGTGTCCACGGCGCGATGCGCGGCCACTGCAGAGACTCCCAGCTGCTCAGCGATGAACTTCGCGGTGACGACCGGCTGTTCCATGAGCACCGGGAGGAGCCGGCGGGCCGACGAATCAGCGCGCAGGCCCGCGGCCTTCTCCGCGAGCAGCGTGTCGAGGGCACGGATCTCGTCCTGGACGCCCTGCATCCGCTCGCATGCCTCGGCGGCGATCTCGACGAAGAATCGCACCCACGCGTTCAGTGCCTCCGCCGCCTCTGACGGGTCGTCCGTACGTGAAGCGCTGAGATGCTGCACGTACTCCCGCTCTCGTGCACGGATCGCGGTGGAGACGGGGAGGAGGCCGGAGCGCACGACGCCACCACGTTCGAGGACCGCGTGGATCAGTGCTCGTCCGGCGCGTCCGTTTCCGTCCTCGAACGGGTGGATGGACTCGAACTGCAGGTGGCCGATGGCGGCGAGCAGAAGGGGATGCTCTCCGGAGCTGTCGAGGTATTGCAGCAGGTCCTCGATGAGCGCGGGTACCTCCTGCGGCGGAGGGGCCACGTAGTCTGCGCGAAGTTTGCTGCGGCCGCCGATCCACACCTCCACCTGGCGCAGTCCGGTCGAGGCATCCACCACTCCCAGCGCGCGGTGGACCTGTTCGATGTCGCTGACAGTCCACTCCTCACGCCCGGCGAGCTGCTCGACGGCGGTGCGCGTCGCTTGCACGTTGCGGGCCACGCTCATCGCGTCATGGTTTCTCAGGTGGCGCTGCTGGTCACCGAGCTGCGCGTAGGAGACATCGCGCCCTGAGGCGCCGACGCGCTCGATCTGCGAGGAGGCGATGGATTCTGAGCGCAGGAGCAGCGGGTAGATGCCCCGACGAGTGGACTCATCGACCTGGAGAGACACGGCGGTGATCGCCCCGGCGATCTGCAATGCTTCTTCCCGGACATCGAGCTCGAGCAGTGCTCCCGCGTCCCCGCTGGCGAGGCGCGCGGACAAGTAGGAGGAGTAGGTGCCACCTCGGCGCTCCGCCGCCGTCGCACCTCGGAAGTCGGGCTGCTGACGGCCTGGCAGCCATGAGCCATGGAAACCCATGAGCACCCCTTCAGTGAACTTTAGATGCATAAGGTTAACTGAACCTCGTCCGGGGTTCACGCTCACAGCAGGGCTGCCGGCTCACCGTGTCAGCACAGCAGGTCGACCTGACGCGCCTGGGTCGCCACAGCATCGACTCGATCGAGGTGCGGGCACGCCGCAGCGGCCTCACGCTCGAGTCGCATCTTCCTCTGCGTCTCGAGGTGAGAGCCGATGCCGTGAAGATCGCGCAGGTGGTGGACAACCTGCTCTCGAATGCTGTGAAGTACACGCCGAGCGGCGGAACGATCACCGTCTCGCTGCACCGGTCACCGGAGGGCACCACGGCGGGCGAGGACGATTCTCAGTGGGCCGAGCTGATGATCCGCGACACGGGGATCGGGATGAGCGAGCAGGAGCTCGAGGGGGTCTTCGAGAACTTCTACCGCACCGAGCACGTGCGCAAGGCCGCCATCCCCGGCACGGGGCTGGGGCTGGCGATCTCCCGCGGGTTCGTGCGTGCGCACGGGGGCGATATCACCGTCTCCTCACGGCGGGGCGCAGGTTCGACGTTCACGGTGCGCATCCCGGTGGCGGGGCCGGCTGCCCCGTGACCATGACCTGTCGCCGTCAGGTATGTCGGGCGAATCATCGGTAGCGACGATTCGGCCGTGGCGATGCCCGAACGCAGACAGCGAGAGCTCCGGCCACACGCCGCTCGGCTACGCTGACCGCACAGCCCGCTGGGGCGGGCCCCCGATCAGAAGGAGCGCACGCCATGGCCGCCAAGAAGATGCTCCCGGGCCCCTCCACCACGAAATCCGTGCTGCATGCCGCCAAGTGGCTGGTTCCGCTGCTGGCCACCGGGGCGCGCTGGCTCTCCGCCCACCCCGAGGTATGGGACGGGATCAAGGAGCAGGGCGCGAAGCTGCAGAAGTTCGCGACCGACAGGCCCGACGGGGTGGTGAAGACCGTGCGCATCCTGCGCGAGCAGGTGGACTACCTCGCGGCCTCCGCCGATGACGTGCGCGAGGCGCAGCAGGCGACGGAGTGGGCCAAGCGGCTGGATGCCTGCGAGCGCGCGGCCCAGCTGCTGAAGGCCCCGGGCACCACCCGCAAGGACCGCAGAGCGCTGAAGAAGCGCATCGAGGCGCTGCGAACCGAGATCTTCGCCGCGTACATCGAGGAGCGCGGCGAGGACGCTGAGACGGGCCGCGCCCCGAAGCGCTGACCTGCACGGCGGCCGTCGGGGCGCGGCATAGGTCACCGGCTGGCCCTGCGGCGCCGCCTCGTCATGGACCTCCGCGGTGCCGTCGAAGACGTAGTCGCTCGAGACGTGCACGAGGGCGGCGCTCAGGGCACGGGCGGCCTCGACGAGCCGGGCGACGCCGTCGACGTTCGCGGCCCGCGCCTCGGGCCGGCTCTCGGGCGTCTCGGCGGCGTCGACGGGGGTGTGCGCGGCGGCGATGACGATGATGCCGTACGGCGTGAAGTCGAAGGCGGCGACCGACTCCGCCGAGGCGAGATCCGGGCAGTCGCGGCCGACGAGGTCCACGTCGGCCCTCCCCCGCCAGCGCACGGCGACCGCCAGCCCCAGCTGCCCGTTCGCGCCGACGACGAGGGGGCGGCGCAACGAGCGGCTGCAGGAGACCGTCGCGGAGGGGGAGACGATGATCGGCGAGCTCGACGCCTCCGCGCAGCTGCTGCAGAGCATCCTGGACACCGTGGACGTGGGCATCGTGGTCGTCGACGCGGACGGCCACGACATCCTCATGAACAGCCGGCAGCGGCGGAACCACGCCCTCGCCACCCCGCCAGGGAACGACGACCCGGGCGAGGCGGAGCTGCTGCTGCGCTACCCGGGGACGTCGCTGCCGATCCCGGCGGACGAGCGCCCGGTGCGCAGGGCGGTGCTGCAGGAGTCCTTCAGCAACTACCTGGTCGCGACGGGCCCGCCGGGTGAGGACGGCGCCGCCTTCTCCGTCTCGGCGCGGCAGATCCTGGACCAGCGCGGCGAACGGGCCGGGGCGGTGGTGGTGTTCTCCGACGTCACCTCGTACCTCGAGACGGTCCGCTCGCAGGAGCAGTTCGTCGCCGCGGTGTCCCATGAGCTGCGCACCCCGCTGACCTCGGTGATCGGCTACCTGGAACTGGCCCAGGACGACCTGGACCTGTCGAAGGAGACCGCGAGCTACCTGCAGGTCGCGCATCGCAACGCGGAGCAGCTGCTGGTGATCGTGGGGGACCTCGCCCTCATCTCGGATCTGCAGCCCACGCCGGAGATGCCGGTGGACACCGCCCGCAACAGCGACATCCCCGGCCACGGCATCGGCCTGTCGCTCACGCGGCGGATCGTCGTCTCCCACAACGGGCAGATCAGCGTGCGCTCCCAGCCCGGTGAGGGCTCGACCTTCCGGATCCGCTTCGCGGTGGAGTAGGTCGTCAGGAGCCGACGAGCAGGGCGGAGCTGTTCGCCCGGTGGACGACGAGCGGAGCTGGCCCGTCGTTGCGCAGGTCGACGCGCAGCCGCGCGGTGGTGCCGCAGGGATCGGCGGGGAGGATCGACTCGAGGTCCGCGAAGAGCATCCGATGGTGGCGCAGCAGGTCGATGTGGTCGGGCGCCGTCGACTCCACGGCGAGCTCCGCACACACGGCGCCGTCGGCGTGGAGCAGCTCGAGGCGGGCGGTGAAGGTCGCGGTCGAGCCGGCCTCGTCGATCGCGCCCTCCCGGCACCACGCCCGCCCCTCCTCGCGGGAGCCGTTCACCTGCAGGGCTCCACGCGCCGGGGCGAGGCCCGGCCAGACTCCGACATCGATGTGCCGAGTTGCTGGAGCTGATGGAGCCGCGTGAAGCCGCTCTGCTCACCAGCACCGACGGCGCGGTGATCGGGGAGCTGATGGAGTGGGCGGGGTAGGTGCGGCGGGCGTGCGCACCACTTGAGTGACACTCAGGAGACTGGGCTCTTCTTCACCGCACTGCGATCGTCTGCAGCACATGCTCGACGATCTTCTCGTAGACATCCTGCGTGTAGTGGAAGGGGGCCAGGCCCCAGCGGTGGGAGGGATCCGCCAGGACACCGAGCGGCTGCATCTCGAAGAGCTGGAACCCGAGATCTCGCAGGTGAGCGTAGTAGCGACGGTAAACCTCATTGGCCTGGACGGCGCTGACGCCCATGCTCAGCGGGGTCTCCAGGCCATCGACCGTCACCAGTGCCCACGGGATCTGCAGCACTAGGGTGCGGTTCATGAGGTCGAGCTGTTCGAGCCGCTCGGCGAAGGCTGTTGCACGCGGCGCCCACAGGTCGTAGTGCTCATCCGTGCCGAACGGCAGGTGTCGTGAATTTTGCTCAACGGCGGCCAGCACCTCCGGCACTGCCACCACATCGACGCTTCGGGTCACCACGGACCCGTCCTCGTGGATGTGCACGCCGTGCCGCTCGTCGGTGAGATCCCACAGGAGCACGTCGGTGCTCTTCGCGGCTTCGGTCAACCTGCTGTCCAGGTCCCCGGCGAAGTCGGCGAGCATCATGCGGCGCTGGAAGGCCGACCTGACGGTCGCGTCCTGCGGGAACCGAGCGGTGGCGTCGTGGCCCGCCGACAGCAACGACTGGCGGGCGATGTAATCGGTCACCGTCAGTTCGTCGGCGCCCGCGAGGTCCACGGCGTCGCGGGCCACGCAGCTGCCATAGACGGTCACACGCCGATGAGGGCGCGTCTGTGACGAGATGGGCACGGGACTCCTCGGGAGCGATGATCGTTGCAGCGGCCTCGGGCGCTCTGCGCGAACCGCAGCGGGTAGCGTGTGAGCGTCAGATTACCGGCGCGGAGTACATCGGAACGTCTCGGCCGGCCCCTCGATGCCTCCAGGAGGACGGTCCATGGCCGAAATCACCTCGCGCCTGCAGACCATCCGCGCTGGGCTGTGGCATCTGCGCAAGGGAGGGCCGGCTCAGCTCCGTACATGGCGGCACCGGCGGCGCATCGAAGCTCTCGGGGCGCGCCCAGGAGTGGCCGGCCGCGACGAGGACGGCAACCTGAGCTTCCCGGCGGCGCACCTGCCGCAGACTCCCCCGCGTTTCCCTACACTGCGCGTGGCGGTGATCCTGGATGACTTCTCCATGCTGGCCTGGTCCCGCGAGTTCGAGACGGTCGCCGTGGCGCCGTCCACCTGGCGCGAGCAGCTTGAAGCATCTCCCGTGGACCTGCTGCTGGTGGAGTCCGCCTGGCACGGCAATGCTGATGCGTGGCAGTACCAGCTCACCGGCTCCAAGGCACCTACTGAGCCGCTGCGGGAGCTGGTGACCCACTGCCGCGAGAACGGTATCCCGACGGTGTTCTGGAACAAGGAGGATCCGCCACACTTCGATGACTTCCTGGCGACGGCGCGACTCTTCGACCGGGTGTACACGACCGACGTGACCCTCCTCCCCTCCTACCGGGAGGCGCTCGGGCACGGCCGGGTGGCGGTGCTCCCGTTCGCCGCGCAATCGGCGGTGCACAATCCGATCCGCCCGAAGAGTGGGCATCAGGTGCGCGATGTGGCGTTTGCCGGGATGTACTTCGCGCACAAGTTCCCAGAGCGTCGTGCGCAGATGGACCTGCTGCTGGGGGGAGCTCTGGACGTCTCGCCGCGAATGGAGAAGGGGCTGGAGATCTTCTCCCGGTTCCTGGGTGACGACGAGCGTTACCAGTTCCCGGGGGAACTGGCTGATCGAGTGGTGGGATCGCTCAGCTACGACCAGATGCTCACTGCGTACAAGGCGTACAAGGTGTTCCTCAACGTGAACTCGGTGGTGACGAGCCCGTCGATGTGCGCCCGGCGCATCTTCGAGATCACAGCATCGGGCACCCCGGTGGTGTCCACGCCCTCTCCCGCGATCACGGAGTTCTTCGAGGCCGATGAGGTTCCGGTGGTCGACTCGCGGGAGGACGCCGCCCACGTGGTGCGGGCTCTGGTGCGTTCACCGGAGCTGCGGGATCGCACTGTGCATCGTGCGCAACGGCGGATCTGGCGCGAGCACACATACACGCACAGAGCCCGCACCGTGCTTGATGCGGTGGGGCTGGGCAGTCAGGCAGGTCGTACCGGCCTGCCTGGCGGAGCAGGCCTCCCGCCGGTGAGTGTGCTAGCGGTGACCAATCGCCCCCATCAGCTGACACATCTGGTGGGCCAGGTGGGTCGCCAAAGCGGCGTCGAACGACAGCTGCTGCTGGTCACGCATGGATTCGAGGCGGATCGATCAGTGCTGCAACGGGCTCGGGAGCTCGGGATAAGCAACATCGTCGCTATGCAGGCTCCCCCCGAATGGTCACTCGGCGCGTGTCTGAACGCAGCGGTGGAGCGGGCCGACGGGGACGTCTGCTCGAAGATGGATGATGACGACCTGTACGGCGATTTCTACCTGCATGATCTCCTGCGGGCCCGGGAGTTCTCCGGGGCCGATGTGGTCGGGAAGCACGCCCACTACATGTACGTCGACGGGATGGACGCGACCCTGCTGCGCTTCCCCTGGCAAGAGCACCGATTCACTGATCGGGTGATGGGACCGACGATCACTGCCGAGCGCGATGTGTTCAGTGCGCACCCGTTCGCCGACGTCTCCCGGGGTGAAGACACTGCGTTCCTCTCCGCCGTCATCCAGACCGGTGGGCGGGTCTACTCGGCAGATCGCTTCAACTTCACCCAGTGGCGCCGTGGCACAGCCGGGGATCACGCCTGGAGTGCGAGTGATCGCGAGCTGATGGCGAGTGCCGACGTCGCCTGGTTCGGCCGCAACGATGTCCACGTGATGGTGTGAGCATGGCAGCGCGTTCTCGCGGACCTCTTTACATCGCCATCGCGCTGCTGGCCGTAGCGGCACTGATCATCGGCGTCCTCGCGCTGAGGTCCGCCATTCCTGACGAGCCGGTCGCGGATCCTGAGCGGACGGCGGCACGGACGGCGGATCCCCCGCCACCGGACTGGGAGACGCTCTACCTGCCGGGATACGTGCCCTCCCCCGGCCCTTTCGAACTCGCCGCCCTGCCGGAGGACGCCCCAGAGCCCATCACTGTGCATCTGGCACTGGAGGAGGGTGCAGTGAGCACCGAAGGCGCGGTCGGGCTCAGCTTCGATGCGCGGGAGTTGGCGAACCCCATGTGGGAATCCGGCCAGTCCAATCTCGCTCTGACACTGGGGCAGCTCGACCGGCCCGTGATGCGCTTCGGCGGCAACGGGGTTGACCGCCACATGTGGTGGACGTCCGCTGGCGAATCGTCCCCGCCGTGGGCGCAGGTGACCGTCACCCCTGAGGACCTGGCACGGGTGGCGGCCGTCGCCGATGAGATCGATGCCCAGGTGACCATTGCGCTGGATCTCGGGCACGACGATCCACAGCGAGCGGCGGACATGGCTGCGCACGCGCAGGCAGCCTTCGGGGACCGACTGATCGCGGTGGCCATCGGCAATGAGCCCAATGGCTACTTCCACCCGAACCAGCTCCAGCTTGCTGTGCGCGACGAGGGCTGGGGACCGGACGCGTACCAGGACTCCTTGCGTGAGTACGGCGACGCGATCGCGCAGGCGGCACCGGGTCTGCCGATCGCGGGCCCCGGCGCGTACGACGCCCCCTGGTGGCGAGCGTTCGCCGAGTCGGGACTGCCGGCCAAGGCGGCCCTGACCATGCACTGGTACCCACTGTGGGACTGTGATGGGCCGGTGGAGTCGATCGCGAATCCGACTGTGGAGGACCTCACCTCGCCTGCTATCCGGGAACGCGCCCACCACATCATCGGGATGGGCGCGGATGTGACACAGGAACACGACCTGCCGCTGTGGATGGAGGAGACCGGCCCCACCTCCTGCCCGGGCACCAACGACACTTCCCGTACGCACGCTCAGGCCCTGTGGACGGTCGACTACTCACTGACCGCCATGCAGCTCGGCGTGGAGCGCTCCGCATTCCATTCCACACTGCAGGCCTGTCAGGGTGGGGCACCGATGAGCCCGGTGTGCGCGCGCGGTCCCATGGATGACCCCGGCGAGATCGTCAGCGGGCGCACCAGTTTCCTAGCTCTCATGCAGCTGGGGTGGCTGCCCGACGGAGAGTTGCTCAGATCGAGCGCGAGTGGTGACGGCACCGTCATGGCTCACGGAGTGCTGGGCGAGGACAACACACTGGCTGTGGTGCTCGTGGACATGCGTGACCCTGCCAGCAGCGGTTCGGAGCCGGTCCCGGTCGAGATCAGCGCTCCGGTCACCGACGACATCGTGGCCCCGGCAGGCTGGGCGCTCGAGGAGGGCTCACGGCTGTCGGGGGAATCACTGAGTGCGCAGCAGAGCTCGTTGACGGCCCTCGCCCCCCTCTCGCACGAGGCCGATATCGCCCCTTTGCGCCGGGGCGAGCCGCTCGTACTGCCGTCCGAAGCAGGGACGACGACTCTGCTGGTGTTCGAGGCGGTTGCGGAGCCGCAGCCCGCCGCGGATCCCAGCGACGGGGGCGGTGCGTGAACTGAAAGGTGCGCCACACCGGCCACGTTTGCAGTCAGTCGTCTGTAAGCTCTTTCCCAGGTGCCTCCCGGGTACTGCATGAGGGACGTGCCACGACCGAACGGTCCATGTGATCACGAGATGGACTGCAACGACGCGAAACACTTACCGCTTGCTCCCGCGAGCAGAAGGAAACGGACATGAACGCTTCTCCCCTGGATACCGTCTGCGTCATAGGGCTCGGCTACATCGGCCTTCCCACGGCGGCCGTGCTGGCACAGGCCGGGAAGACCGTGATCGGCGTGGACATCAAGCAGGACAACGTCTATGCGATCAACGCCGGGAAGGTGCCCTTCGTGGAGGAGGGCCTCGAAGCGGTGCTGGCCGGCGTGGTCGCCCAGGGGAAGCTCTCCGCGCAGCTTGAAACCCCTGCGGCCGATGCCTACATCGTCTCCGTGCCCACTCCGTTCAAGGGCGATCACGAGGCTGATCTCTCCTACATCGAGGCTGCCGCTCGCGGCATCGCGCCGCAGCTGAGGGGCGGTGAGCTGGTGGTGCTGGAGTCCACCGCTCCCCCCGGGGCCACCGAGCACATGGCGGAGGTGATCCTCGGGGCGCGCCCTGAGTTCACCAATGAGCCGAACCTCGCCAATTCCCTGTACTTCTCCCATGCGCCCGAGCGTGTGCTGCCGGGCCGCATCATGATCGAGATGGTGGAGAACGATCGCATCATCGGCGGCCTCACCCCAGAGGCGGCGGAGATGAACAAGGAGCTGTACGCCAGCTTCTGCAACGGCGAGCTGCTGCTCACCGATGCCCGCACCGCTGAGATGGCCAAGCTCACGGAGAACGCCTTCCGGGACGTGAACATCGCGTTCGCGAACGAGCTGTCGATGATCGCGGACAAGCAGGGCATCGACGTGTGGGAGCTGATCGAGCTGGCCAACCACCATCCCCGCGTGAACATCCTGCAGCCCGGTCCAGGCGTGGGCGGCCATTGCATCGCGGTAGATCCATGGTTCATCGTCTCCGCCGAGCGGGAGACCTCGAAGCTGATCGCAGCTGCCCGGGGCGTCAACGACTCCAAGCCCGAGATGGTGATTGGGAAGGTGATGGAGCAGGCTGAGAAGTTCAAGGCACCCGTAGTGGCCGCCCTGGGGATCGCGTTCAAGGCGAACATCGATGACCTGCGCGAGTCGCCCTCGCGGAACATCGCCAATGATCTCGCCGAGAAGCTCGACGGCGGCACCGTACTGGTGGTAGAGCCCAACATCGAGGAGCTCCCGCGCGAGCTCGCAGCCCGCACCAACGTGGAGCTGGTCGAATTGGACGACGCCCTGGATTGTGCGGACATCGTGCTGGTGCTGGTGGACCACGATCCGTTCCGCGAGGTCGATACGGAGAAGCTCCAGGAGAAGGTCGTCATCGACACCAAGGGGCTGTGGCGGTGAGAAGAAGCATCATCCTAAAAGTCATTGCGATAGCATCTCCAGGCGCCTTACTCATTCTGGGCGCCACACTGGCGCCACTACCAGCACGTGCTCCTCTCCTTACCCTGTCGATCTTGTCAACAATCGCGTTAGCCACAACCGTATTTCTACGCAATATCGATAGGCTCGCCCACCGTACGGCCGCCACTCACGAGATGATCACGGCCAACCGCGTAAAGGCGTCAAACAAAGAGTTTCAGATATTGGAGAAGGCACACCACCAGGAAGAACTACTATCTCAGCTAGTTTCCGAACTACGTCAGCTCTCAAACACAACTGAGGAGCTCCACAAGCTCACAGGAAACATCGCAGAGAACTTACATAAGAAAGATCATTACACGCTCGACAACAAGCCTGCAATCGAAAACGATCTATCTGAAACTCAGAAAAACCGCTTGGCGCTCCAGCAAGTTCTAACGCGCCTAATAAAGACTCAGGAAGATATCGCAGAAAGACTCTTTGCGGCCAAGTTGGAAGATTTCGCCAGCAGGAACCCGGAGGACGGAGATCACAATGGATACCAGTAGCTCACGCAAGCACTTCCAAGTGATCAATGCTTCAGATTTCCGCCTTCCCGGAGGGACTTCGCACTCGATAGCCCAAGAAGTACAAGTTCAGTCGCGTGCAGGCATTCGAACCGCATTACTGCACATCAACAGTCCACTAATGCGACGGCCTCTGGCATGGTCAGCACCGATGCAGGCCACCGTAGCGCTACCCAATGTAGAGGTACTAACCCCAGCTGACGCGGCGCATACCGAACTCCTTGTCATACGGCACCCCTCAACACTAAAGGATATCAATAAGCTCCTACCCGAGGTCACCTGCGAGAAGCTGATTGTCTTAGCCAACCACGCGGCTACCGACCGTGATGGAACGGAAAACTATAATCCGCCCGATATTACTAAGTCCCTTAGAGATAAATTCCGAGTCGAACCTGAGTGGAGGCCTATAGGGCCCGTTGTTCGAGAAACTATCGAGTCATACTCGGACGCCATATCGATAGGACCTGACTGGGTAAACATATTTAGCGGCATCTCGTCGCCTACCCCCCGAACGGCGCTTCATTCGCCAGTTACGATCGGTCGCCACTCAAGACCCCAGCCTTCAAAATGGCCGGATCGGGCCGCTGATATCAGGGCGGCCTATCCCATGGATACTGAATTCGACGTCCGAATTCTCGGCGGGGCTAGTGCTGCGGAGGCAGTACTAAGCAAACGCCCTTCACGCTGGACCGTCTACGAATTCGGTTCCGTCGATCCGAGCGAGTATCTGCAGGAAATCGACTTCTGGGTCTACTTCCATCACCCACACACAATCGAGGCGTACGGGCGAGCCGCAATGGAGGCTCTTCATAGCGGATGCGTCCTGATTCTCCCTGAGTACATGGAGAAGACGTTTGGTGATTCAGCACTGTACGGAAAACCTTCAGATGTTAAATCGCTGGTCCGTGAGTACTCTGCCGATCCGGAAAAGTTCCTAGCTCAGTCACATCGCGGGCAGCGATTCGCAGATTCGCTCGGACCGACGTTGCACTTGAAACGACTAGAGGAACTAGGTGTTTCTTTCGAGGGGCCCCAGCCGGCGATTGTGTCACGACAAGACGCCGGGGATAATGGCGATTCACCACCCAACCCGCGCACACTTTTCATTACCAGTAACGGAGCGGGCATGGGACACCTAACCCGCACGCTCGCAATTGCTCGTGCAGCCCGGGAAAAAGGTGCGGACGGGTCATTCTTTTCCTTGTCGCAAGGGGTCCCCGTTGTCCACGAAGACGGCTTTCCATTTGAATATATGGGCTCGAGTGCCGCAATGCAGTTACCCGCATCAGAATGGAATGACCTGTTTATTCCGAGGCTCCAGGATGTCTTAAATAGAGTTCAGCCTGACGCCCTTGTGTTCGACGGAACCGTCCCATACACCGGTTTAATCAAAGTGTTGCAGGACGTCGACATACACCGCGTCTGGGTACGAAGAGGGATGTGGCGTAGTTCAAGCCCCGCAAAGTCACTACGTCGCGAGGTCTATTTTGATCAAGTAATTGAGCCGGGTGAGTACGCAGGAGCTTATGATGAGGGCCCCACTAAACGACACCCGACCGCAGAACTGGTCTCTCCCATAACTCTGCTCGAACGAGGCGAAGTCCTAAACCGGAACGACGCCCGCCACGCCCTGGGTATCAACCCGGAAAGTAAGGCAATACTTGTTACACTTGGGGCCGGAAACATAAACTCCATTTCAGACATTCAGGAAACTATACTAGCGTATGTGGCGGCACAGCATTCGGACTGGAAGGTCTTCATCACGCGACCGCCTATCTCAGAGTCCATAGGCGAGAGCTCGCTCAACATCCTGCGAACTTATCCGCTCGCCCGCGTAGCAAATGCGTTCGATTTTGCAGTATCCGCGGCGGGGTACAACAGCTTTCACGAATGGCTTTCCATGCGTATACCCACGCTTTGGGTGCCAAATCTAGCGACCTCGATTGACGACCAAGCGGCGCGCGCACGTTGGGCCCACGACGCTGGCGTTGGTTTTGCCCTGGACCTAAGAGACACTGGCGAGGCTGCTGAGACACAACTCAAGCTCGGTATCGACCGTCTCACTGACGATGAAGTCCGCCGGCAAATGCGTAAGAGAATGGATAATCTCGTTGAACCAAATGGGGCACATGCTGCGGCCTCGCTAATCCTAAAGGAGATTGCGGGATGAGAACTATACCTCACAGAGCGCACACGCCGGTACCCAGCATTCTTGCCACATCAATCGGTCTGGTAAGTCGCGATGATACCGGCGCCAGGGAATTCGCGCCGGGGCGAGGCTTCGAGGCTGCCCACATGAGGGCGACGCCCGCGGTTCTCGTTCCCGTTTTCGGGTTAATTCCGGATGAGGCCGCCGGGCTATTTCGCCTTCTTTCCCGCGCGCAAAGTATGACAATGGGATTCCGCCCTATCGTGCTGACTGACTCAGTGTTATTCAATGAGATTCGCCCGTATGGTTGGCTGGTGGAGCACGTGATGTCTGAGTACGATCACGTGCGGCTGGCATGCGCGGAATCCTGGGTGAACTCTGTTATACGTAGAGCCCAGCAGATTGCCGATTTTTTCAAGGTAGTGAGTGTCGCTGTTCCAGACCCCGCGGACGGCTACGCCGCCTTTCTAAGACAACTTCGCGACTTAGTCGGTTCAGAGGTCGGAGGGCCACTAAAGGGTGACCGTCCAGAGATTGCTGAAGTAGCTGGCTGGAGGTCGTGGCGAAATGATGGCAAGGTTGCAAGTCAAAGTTTCAATGTACGAACCGCCTCGAATGAAACAGTACGGGTTGAAATTCACCCCGGCAGAGCTGATAACTCGGTCCTGATCGAGGGGCAATACGATTCTCGCGTGGTAGAAGCTTTTGTAGAGGAAGCTGATGAACGCGGGTGGCCGGTTGTCTATACCGACGGGCTCGACGCTCTCGACGATGTCGAGCTGAAGCTTGCCGTCATGTCGCTAGCTAGTTTTGGCGAACCCGAAGGTACTTGCGCGATCTTTTGCTCTAGAGCATTCGCTGAACGAATGGACCAGACTCTCCCGCGAATGCAGGTTCAAACATGGACTTACGAAGAATTGTTTGAGCAAACGAACCGGCCAAGTTTCGCGGATATCGAACTCGCTACGACAATCCGTCGGGCTAGTTCCGCACTTGCCCGGGGAGTTTAATAGATCAGCATCGAGAGGAGCAAGATCATTTATACCCTTCACGTAACCGGCGCCCGCCCGAACTTTCCTAAGATGGCGCCCGTGGAACGCGCGCTCAGAGAATCGGGCCACGAGCAGTTTTTGGTCCACACTGGGCAACATTTTGACCGTAATCTGTCGGAGGTTTTCTTTGAGCAACTAGGTATTCCTGAACCGAACGTCAACCTGGGAGTAGGGGCGGGGTCCCATGCTGTACAAACAGCACATACTATGGCCGCGATCGAGCCGGTCATACTCACCGAGAATCCTGATCTTGTTATTGTTTACGGTGATGTCAACTCGACACTGGCTGCAACCCTCGTAGCAACGAAGCTTCATATCCCTGTGGCTCACGTAGAGGCGGGGCTGCGGTCCGGCGATCGTTCAATGCCCGAAGAGGTCAACCGAATAGTGGTCGACTCGATTTCTGATCAGCTCTTTACCACAGCTGAGGAAGCTTCTTATAACCTTGTGCGTGAAGGAATAGAGCCTCGCAAGCTGCATTTCGTCGGAAATCCTATGATTGACACGCTTCTCCGGCATAGATCCGAGATTGATCAGTACGATCCTGCGTCCGCTAATGGGATTTCTGGGGATTATGCGCTCGTCACCCTTCATCGTCCTGGGAATGTAGATGACAGGAAGGACGCGATGGTCCTTGAACGTATGCTGGCAGAGGCTGCTAAGATAATGCCAATTTTATTTCCGATTCATCCCCGGGCGGCTTCTCGCTTGAGACTTTCCGATATTCCGCGCCTAGTAGTAGTTGAACCTCTCGGGTATCTGGAGTTCCTTGCTGCGATGGCTAGGTCTCGAATTACAATCACTGATTCCGGGGGCGTGCAAGAGGAAACGACGGTACTTGGGGTCCCCTGTTTGACAGTGCGCGAGAGTACTGAGCGCCCAGTCACAATCACGAATGGCACTAACCAGCTTGTTTCCCGGAAGGATGTGGTCGCAAAGATCCACGACGTCATGTCTGCTGATGTAATGGAAGCAACTGTCCCGCCGCTGTGGGATGGACATGCCGGAGTACGTATCGCATCGTCGATTGAAGCGCGTTTTTTGACCTAGTCAATTACAGCCATGTTTCAGACCCTTAGCTTCTTGCGGCGGCTTTGTGATGGGTTCTTTCGTTCACAGTTGGCCGAGCCTTCGCTTTTAACTATGCGTTGCGGGTTCCGCCGCCCATTTTCAGGACTCAACTCCCAGCTAATTGAATTGAGGTATTAGCGACATGCCTGCTGTAGAACCTTCGTTCGAACGGTACAACCTCCCCGTCCATACTCTTGCCGACACGTCTTGTATTACTAGTGAGTCATTGGGAACAAAGTTTGTTTGTCGGTTCCGGGAATCTTTGCCGGAAGATTTGTATTTTCTGTCCTACCTTCGTCCTGGGGGTATTCTCTTTGTGACTTTCCACGGAGCCGTTCGGCGCGGGGTTGACACGTACCCTCGGTTCGATAGGGTTGGATCTTTACGCAAAGCGGGCGTTCCGTTTTTAGCTTTTGCTGACCCGACTATCTCAGTCGACGAGGAGCTGGAGCTTGGATGGTATCTTGGTGGGTCTGGATGGGATCCGAAAGACGCTATTGTTTCAGTTATAGATGCGGTTAAGACAGCATGTGACGCGAAGGGTGTATGTCTGATTGGTGGTTCCGGCGGCGGATTTGCCGCATTGCGCGTATCGCGAGAAATCCCGCAGTCATTAGCATTCGTTTTTAACCCTCAAGTACGCTTGCGTGATTACATCCCGCGCGTGAAGGACTTGTACTTCTCAAAGTTATACAGCCGTGACTCGGAAGCCGTCATAAACGACAGTCCCGCTGGTCTGTATGATCTTTCGGTGTCATACCAGGGCGGCTGCCATCCCAATTTTGTTTATTTTCTGCAGAATCTTACCGATGTGTCGCATCTTAAGAACCATTACAAGCCTTTTAAGGACGCGGTTGGCATCTCTGGTATCCATGGTGTGGACCCGACCGGCTCTATTCGCATGGAATTGATCGATTCCAGTCGCGTTGGGCACAGTCCACCTTCTCCCGAAGAGTTCGATCAACATCTTTCTACGGCCTTAGACTGGTACAAGGATGTCGTGTCCCTGCGGTAGGTCGCCTGCTCGCGGTTGTAAAGGGGCTCTTCGCAGATGAGGGTGTAGAAGCTGACGGCGCGGCGGTGTTGGGATCGAAGTCGAGGTCTCCCGAGGATGGAAGTTCTCACACTGCCCATCCGGAAGACCTCGACGTGCACGACGCTACCTTCACTCGCCCTGACCTGACCACGTTCCGTTGGGCAACGGCTCGAGCCCGACCGCGCGGTGATCGCTTGCCGCGTCGTCGAGCTCGACCAGTGGTGCCGTCGCTGCGGCTGCGAAGGGGTTCCGCGGGACACGGTGGTCCGGCGGCTTGCGCACGAACCGCTCGGGTGGCGACCCACGACCCTGGAGGTCGTCGTGCGTCGCTACCGCTGCACCGACTGCTGCCATGTATGGCGACAGGACACCAGCCTGGCGGCCGAACCACGGGCGAAGCTGTCGCGCCGCGGGCTGCGCTGGGCACTAGTGAGTATTCGTAGTCGTGGGAGCCACCGAATCTTGCTCTTGGGGACCGCCGATCGTGCCGACGGGGGCCAGTAGCCGCCGCGGTGGGGACCACTGGCTCCCGCCGGCATCGGGTCACTGGGGCAGTGCGGTGTGTTCTCGCATGTTCCTGTCGCCGGTGTCGATCCAGATCGTGTTGTGCACGATGCGGTCCATGATCGCATCGGCGTGGACTGCTCCACCGAGCCGGGCGTGCCAGTCCTTCTTCGGGTACTGGGTGCAGAACACGGTCGAGCCGGTGTCATAGCGGCGCTCGAGCAGTTCCAGCAGCATCGAACGCATTCCCTCGTCAGGATGGTCCAGCAGCCACTCGTCGATCACCAGCAGCGAGAACGTGGAGTACTTCCGCAGGAACTTCGTCTGGCCCTGCGGCTTGTCCTTTGCCAGGGCCCAGGCCTCTTCGAGGTCGGGCATTCGGATGTAGTGGGCTCGGAGCCGGTGCTGGCAGGCCTGCTTCGCCAGCGCGCAGCCGAGGTAGGACTTCCCTGAGCCGGTGAAGCCCTGGAAGACCACGTTCTGTTGCCGCTGGATGAAGGAGCAGGTTGCCAGTTGCGCGATCACGTTCCGGTTCAGTCCCCGTTCCTCGACCAGATCCAGCCGCCGCAGGTCCGCTCCGGGATAACGCAGCCCCGCCCGGCGGATCAGACCCTCGACCTTTCCATGATTGAAGATGGAATGCGCCTCGTCCACGATCAGCTGGAGCCGTTCCTGGAACGACATCCCCAGCACGTGAGCCTCATCCTGGGCATCGATCGCGTCCAGCAGCGCGGTCGCGCCCATCTCGCGCAGCTTCCGCTTCGTGTCGTTATCGATCACGCTCACCGGACACCTCCGGCGTAGTAGTCGGCGCCACGGACGTATCCGCCGTCTTCCGCGGGTTCCTCGCGGGGTGGACGCAGGGCGGCGACCTTGTCCTGCCCGGTGGCCAAGATCGGGTGCAGATGCGCATAGCGCGGTGAACGGACCCGTCCCGTCAGCGCGAGTGCGCAGGCCGCCTCGACCCGATCTACGGAGAAGCGGCGAGAGAGCCGTAGCACCGCCAACGCGGGATCCAGGCCCTGTTCCACGATCGGCACGGACTCGAAGATCCGCTGGATCACGATCACCGTGGCCGGCCCGACCCGATCTGCCCACGCCCGCACCCTCTGCGCGTCCCAGGCCTGGAAACGCTCGCCCGCAGGTAGGTCCGCGTCGTTGGTGCGGTACTCATTGCTCGCGGTCTCCGGGAGCAGCAGGTGACTGGTCAGTCGCTGGCTGCCCTGATAGATCTCCAGCGTCCGGGCCGTGATGCGCAGATCGACCTTCGCGCCGATGTGCGCGAACGGCGCGGAGTAGAAGTTCCGCGCGAACGTGACGTGCCCGTTCCTGCCCACTCGTCGTCCGTAGTGCCATGTCGAGATCTCGTAGGGCACCGCCGGCAGCGGCGTCAGCAGCGGCCGCTCCTCCGCGTCGAACACGCTGGCGCGGGATCCGGGCCGCTTCTGGAACGGCTCCGCGTTATAGGCCTCCATCCGCTGCCCGATGGCGGCTGCAAGTTCGGGCAGGGACGTGAATCGCTGATCCCGCAGCCCGGCGATGACCCAGGTCGCGACGTGCGCGACGGTGTTCTCCACGCTCGCCTTGTCTTTCGGTTTCCGCACCCTCCCCGGGAGCACCGCCGCCGAGTAATGCGCTGCCATCTCGCGATACGCATCGTTCAGGACGATCTCGCCCTCGCGGGGGTGCTTCACCACACCGGTCTTGAGGTTGTCCGGAACGATCCTCGGGACCGTCCCGCCCAGCGCCTCGAACATCGCTACGTGCGCTCGCAGCCAGGACTCCTGGCGCATATCCAGCGCCGGGAAGCAGAACGCGTAACGAGAAAAAGGCAGGCAGGCAACGAACAAGAACACCTTCGAGACCTCGCCGGTGACCGGATCGGCCAGCTCCATCGTGGGGCCGGACCAGTCGACCTCCACGCTCTGGCCGGCCTTGTGACCGACTCTCGAAGCGGCACCGGTGACCATGACGTGGTGCTGGTAGGTGCGGCAAAACCGGTCATACCCCATCGCCGGATCCCCAGCCGCCGTGGTCGCGTCGAAGTACTCGCCGTGCAACAGCTTCAGCGTCACGCCGACCCTGGCCATCTCTCGATGGACCTGTTCCCAGTCCGGCTGTGCGAACACGCTCTCGTGCTCACCCCGGCCCGGGAACAACCGGGCATACACCTGCTCATCGGCGACGTCCGCGATATCGCCCCACCCGATCCCTGCAGCGTCAGCGGCCTCGAACACCGCCCTGACGGACTTGCGGGACATGCCCTGCGAGGACGAAATCGCTCGCCCCGACAGACCTTCTGCGCGCAGCTGGAGCACCAGCTTCGCCCTGATCTTCCGTACCATTCCAGATTGCTCCTTCCGCCGCGTGCCCTATACACACGGCGGAAGGAGCGTAGACAGAGCGGCCCCCAACGACACCACTGGTGGTCCCGAACGACGCCACCGCTACGGCAGCGACGTGGCACCCGAACCCTCGATCAGCGGACCCCAGCGAGGCGAATATTCACCCGCGTCGCCGAGGGGCTCGGGGTCGCGTGGAACACCGCCAACCTCGCCGTCCTGGCCGAGGGCAAGCGCGTCCTGATCGACGACGAGCACAGGTTCGGGCCGCGGTGGCGGTCTGAGGGGCGTGCTGACGGACCCGGTGGT
Organism: Pseudoxanthomonas suwonensis; assembly: GCA_003240695.1. Lineage (GTDB taxonomy): Bacteria > Pseudomonadota > Gammaproteobacteria > Xanthomonadales > Xanthomonadaceae > Pseudoxanthomonas_B > Pseudoxanthomonas_B suwonensis_A. The sequence goes on from QFNC01000041.1 coordinate 19,875, forward strand.
CCGTCTCGATCTCGGTGGGGGTGCGGTGGTCGAGCTTGCCGTGGAGGCGGTCGGTATTGAACCAGTGGACCCAGTCGGCGGTGGCCGGCTCGACGTCCTCGATGCCGTTCCAGGGCCCATCGAGAAAGATCAGTTCGTGCTTGTAGAGTGAGTTCAGTGCCTCGGCCATCGCGTTATCGTACGAATCTCCCTTCGAGCCGACAGAAGCGACAACTTCGGCTTCCTCCAGCGCCTGCGAGTATTTGATGGCGCGGTATTGAACTCCGCGGTCGCTATGATGTATCAATCCACTCACGTCTTGGCCAGCTTTCCGACGGTTCCAGAATCCCATGTTAAGCGCGTCGAGGGCCAGATCGGTATAGAGCCGCGTCGAGGTTTGCCAGCCGACGATCATTCGTGAGAACACGTCGAGCACGAAGGCGACGTATACCCATCCCGACCTGGTGGGCACATAGGTGATGTCCGCTACCCATAGCTGATTCGGGGCGGTCGCGGTGAATTCCCGCTGGACGAGGTCCAAGGGGCGGCCGGTCTCCGGGGCCGGCTTCGTGGTGCGCGGGTACTTGCCCCGTACGGTGCCGCGGATGCCGAGGGAACGGCACAGTCGCTCGACTCTGCCCTTGCCGACCGCGATGCCCTCGCGGACGAGCTGCGCATGAATCTTCCGGATCCCGTAGACCCGCATTCGTGGATGAGAATGAATGCGCATAATCTCCTTCGATAATTCGGCATCACGAACACTGCGAGCCGAGGGAGGTCGGCTGCGGGCCGCATAGTAGGTCTGCGGGGCGATCTTCACATCGAGCTCTTTGGTGAGAACTCGGCAGATCGGTTCGATCCCCCACGTGTCTTTTTGTTCGTCGATGTAGGCGACGATCACTTCTGTGGGCGGTCGAACTCCGCCGCGAAAAAAGCCGTCGCGGACTTCAGGATCTCGTTCGAGCGGCGCAGCTCACGGTTCTCCGCCTCCAACTGACGAATCCGCGTTTCGGCGTCCACCGCCTCGGTCGGGATGTCTGCGGCTTCTGCCTTGCTGACCCAGTTCCGCAGCGCTTCCTTGTGCACGTTCGTCTGCTTCGCGATCCGCGCGATCGCGCCGATG
>QFNC01000042.1 GCA_003240695.1 Pseudoxanthomonas suwonensis
GATCATGATGACTGGGGGCATCAATCATGCCGGGGTCCTCAGGCCAGCGACCCCTTCTATCCTGACGGATGGCGGGGCTACTTAAAAGGTAACGGGGCAACCCTTAATATGGAGGGGGGCAACCCTTAATATGTAGAGACCTGGATCACGGTGTAATGGTCGATGTCGACCCCGAATTTCCCGGGTGCTGACCGAAGTCTGATTGCAGACGTGGATACAAGGACGAAAGTGATAGCCAACTCGAACGACGAAGTCAGGAAGGCTCGCGAAGATCTGCTCAGGATCGGATTGCACGATGTGCGCTTCTCTTCTGATCTTGTGCCTAACGAGATTGAGCGAAGCTGGCGTCGGTCTGCCTCGTTGAAAGTGCAACCGGACGCGGAGCCCAGGCTGGTCACCGAAATCGACCCTGAGGCGACTCTGCTGCGCGTGGCCAATCCCGTTCTCGACCAGTGGCAGGCGAGTCTGGCAGATGCGAACATGACGATCGTTCTGGGCGATCACCAGGGGCGGATACTAGGCCGGCGTGGCACTTCAGCTCAATCGATGCGGCTGCTTGACCGTGTGCACGCAGCCGAGGGATTCGACTTTTCGGAGACCAGCTTGGGGACGAACGGGTTGGGCACGCCGGTCGAATCTCAAGACGCCGTTTACGTTCACGGTGCTGCTCATTTCAATGAGTCACTGTCTGATCTCACTTGTGCCGGAGCGCCACTGCGACATCCGCTCACCGGGCGGATCATGGGATCGATTTCATTGGCCGCGCCGTCCCGGTCAGCTAACGAACTCATGCTTTCTATGACAAGGCAGTTGGCACGGCAGATCAGCGATGAAATTGAGGTCCAGGCTGATTCCCACGCGCTAGAGCTGGCACGCATGTACAGGCGTTGGCGAAGTGCAGGCCATCAAGTCGCTGTGGTGAGTTCTCAGATTGTCATGGCTGGTCAGGCGGTACTTCCGTATATCGGGCCGGAGGAACATGCAGTCATTTGGGACTGCATCCAGAGGAACCGATCAGGCGCGGGATCGTTTGATGTGCCAGTGCCCGGTGTCGGGATCGTTCGTGTGCTCGGCCGCAGCGGTGACGCCTACGATTCGATCTGGGCAATTGAGTTTGTCAGTCAGGGTGAGACAGAGTCGATAGATCGGCTTTCAGCTGATCAGCCATTCGGCGGCAAAGCAAGGGCGAACAGAGACGATGGAATTTGGAAAGGGGCAAAACGAGGTTTCGATATTCGATGGAGAGATGAAGCTGACGAGATCACCAGGCAGAGCAGTGACGCGTATGTCTCGGTTCGTCGTGATTTGGGAAAGGCGGTGGCGCAGGGCGGCGTCGTTCAAGTGAGCGGTCGGCCGGGGGCGGGTCGCCGGTACCAGGCGACCGCTTGGATCACAGCAGAGACGGGCAAGGCCCCGATGCTCATCGAGTCTGTGCCGGGTCGCCGAGGAATGCGCGCAGAAGATTGTCCTGACCCCGATCAGAGGCCCGGAGAGCAGACAATTGTTGCTGAGGTTGAGCGGGCGCTTGCAGCGGGGCACAGCGTGGTCGTCGGTGACTCTCATATGCTGAGTCGAAGAGACCGGTCGCGATTGGTCGACGTCTGGGACAGAGAGAATAGGCGCGGGACAGACCGTCAGCTGCTCTTCCTGGTGGAGCTCACCGATTGTGCTGAAGAACTCCGCTTCGGTGAGGCGAGGACTATTGTGCCGAAGGTTGAGGTTCCGTCTCTCGAGGAGGTGCCGACTGCGCTCCCGCATTTCATCAGATCCCTTGGGGAGGAGATCCTTCTTCGAGACTCGCCGCTGAAATTCAGTTCTGCCGCGCTCCGTGCACTCATGGCGTGGCATTGGCCAGGTAACGTCACAGAGCTCATCGAAACCCTCAAATCGGCAGACCATGCTGCCGGTGGTGGAGCCATCGACGTGGACCACCTTCCCCAGCAGATTCAGCGAGCGACACGAGCTTCTCTGAGTCGTTACGAACGATCAGAACGGAGCGCGATCGAGTCTGCGCTTGCGGACGCGGGAGGGAATAAGGCGCGTGCAGCTGAGCTGCTCGGAATTGGACGGACGACTCTGTATCGGAAGCTGCGCGCGTTGAAAATCGACGGTTGAATCTGCTGCAGCTCCCCTGGAAAGCCGTCAGTCGTTGAGGCAGAGGAAATGTCCTTGTGGTCGGCTGGGGCGGACAGTTTCTGACTCAGTTGTGATTTCTCCGGTGTAGTTGAGAATGTATGGGAACTTGTCGAAGCTCCGCTGGTCGGCGGCCTGGCAGACGGTGAGGTAGCTGGCGTGGGCGAGATCGGCATCGAATATGCGCTCGAGGAGCATGGGAGTCTTCTTTCCGTGGTCGACGGGTGTTTGGTCTGCCGCCGGGTCAGCGGCCGAAGAGGCGGGAGAAGAAGCCGGGCTTGGCCGCTCGGGCCGCATCCTCTTCGGCCTGGGTGTGCTTGCCGTTGCACCACTGGCCGGCCGGGACCGTGCTCTTCACCGACTGGATGTGCTGCCCGCATCCTGCCCACGTGGTCTTTCCGCATACTCGGCACGTCGCTGCTCGACACATAGCTGTCTCCTTCTTCGGCCATCGCGGGCCTGTTCATCATTGGTTTCATATACCCTCGGGGGTATGCATTCAATATACCCTCAGGGGTATAGTTGGTGTCAACATCGAGAACGTGAAAGGACGACGATGAGCGAACGCGACACTGCTCTGACCGAACCGACAGAGGCAGAAGCGGACCCGGGAGAGCGGATGCTCGCCGACCCTGCCGCGCAGAAGAAGATCCTCAACCGACTGCGCCGGGCACAGGGGCAGCTCGGCGCGGTGATCACCGCGGTCGAGGACGGAAGCCACTGCCGCGACGTCATCCATCAGCTCTCGGCGGTGTCGAAGGCACTCGACCGGGCGGGATTCCTCATCATCTCGACGGCACTGCGGGAGTGCCTCGAGGACGACGAGGACGAAGTGCGCACTGAAGAGCTCGAGAAGCTCTTCCTCTCAATGGCCTGATGAGGACGGAGGGGTGTGACGGGGCACGTGCCTAAGGCCCCTACCCCTCGAGCAGCCCCTTGATGTCCGCGGCGGTCACGGTCTGGCTGAAGGCTTGGCCGCCGGGTCCGCGACCCTCATAGGTGCCGGAATCCGTCATGAGCTCGTCGAAGAGTTCGGCCTTGCGCTTCTGCAGGGCGAGCACCTTCTCCTCAATCGTGCCTTCGGCGACGTAGCGATAGACCATGACGTTCTTCGTCTGCCCGATCCTGTGTGCCCGGTCGATCGCCTGATTCTCCGAGGCGGGATTCCACCACGGATCCATGAGGAAGACGTAGTCCGCCTCGGTGAGGTTGAGCCCGAACCCGCCGGCCTTGAGGCTGATGAGGAACACCGGCGCCTCACCGGACCGAAATGCGTCGACGACCGCCCCGCGGTTGCGCGTCGACCCGTCGAGGAGGACATAGGGGATGCCGCGGCGATCGAGTTCGGCAGCGACATTGGACAGGAACGACGTGAACTGGCTGAACACGATCGACCGGTGGCCTTCGGCGATGACATCGTCGAGCCGTTGCAGAAGCGCAGCGAGCTTCGACGATGGAACCTCGGCATGTTCGGCATCGACGATGGACGGATCGAGTGCGAGCATCCTCAGCAGCGTCAGCGACCGGAAGACGATGAACCGCTGTTTGTCGTATTCGCTGTCGATGAAGCCGAGGATCTTCTTCCGCTCCTTCTGTAGAATCCGATCGTAGAGTCTCCGGTGCGCGGCATTGAGCTCGACGGAGATGACCTGCTCCTGCTTCTCCGGCAGATCCGCGGCGACGAGGTCCTTCGTCCGACGCATCATGAATGGGCGGATCCTCCGCTGCAGCCTCTGCATCCGTCCCGGGTTCTCACCCGATTCGATCGGGCGGACGTACTCCTCCTCGAACCGGTGCGGTGACGGAAACAGTCCCGGTGATGTGATCGAGAACAGCGACCACACGTCCTTGAGCGAGTTCTCCAGCGGTGTTCCGGTCAGCGCGAGCCGGAACGGTGTGCGCACTTCCTTCGCCGCCAGGTGCGTCTGTGCGGTGGAGTTCTTCACGAACTGGGCCTCGTCGAGGATGAGGCCCGCCCACTCCATCCGCGAGATCGGAGTCTCCTCCAACCTCAACATGGCATACGACATGACGATGACATCGGCACCGCGAGCCACCTCGGCGAGGGAGATCCCACGCGCTCGCGTCGACTCGGCCACGACGCGAACGTCGAGGTCAGGGGTGAACGCGGTCGCCTCCTTCACCCAGTTCGGGACCACTGAGGTGGGAGCGACGACGAGGAAGGGGATGCTCGCCTTCGCGTGCTTGATGAGTGCGAGCGTCTGCAGGGTTTTGCCCAGGCCCATGTCGTCGGCGAGGATCCCGCCGAGGCGGCAGCGGTACAGCAGCGCCAACCACCGGAAGCCCTGCACCTGATACGGGCGCAGCTTCGCACCGTTCAGGTCGGGCACCTCGGTGGCGGGCAGGTGCTCGAGGTCGGCCAATGCGCGGACCGATTCCTGCCAGGTCACGGCGGGTTCTGACTCGTCGGCGAGGTCCTCGAAATCCGACCACAGGCCCACGTGCATCCGGGAGATCTTCGGTGCTCCGGGTTCCCATTCGGGAATGAGGTCCGCCTCGGCGAGGAGGGCTTTGAGCTTGTCGAAGATGGGCTTGTTCAGCGACAGGAACGAATCGTCGGAGAGCTTGATCTTCTTCGTCCCGGCCGCCAGCGCCTTGTACAGCTTGACGAAGGGGACCGGGTGGCCGTCGATGCTGATCTGGAAGCCGAGGTCGAACCAGTCGTTCTTCTCCGACTCGACCGAGGTGATCTTCACGTTCGGCTCCCCGCCGAGCTCCCGGTAGGGCTGCTTCTTCCCGCGCGTGATGACCTTGACGTGCTCGATCTCTTCGAGCCCGGGCAGGACGTTGACGACGAAGTCGGCGGTGTCCGCGTCGTCGAGTTCGACGTCTCTGATGCCCGGTAGAGCGGAGCCGGTTTCGTGGGTGTCGGCAAGGAGTTTGTCGACCTCAGCGACGACGGCATCTTCGAAGTCGAGTTCGCGTTGCTCCGCATATTCCCTCGCCGAGGCGGCGCTGAGCCTCAATCGGTCGATGACGGGGAAGGTGCGGCGGGGCCCCTGGTATTCCCAGTACCAGCGCAAGGAGAGTTTGTCGCCGGCGCCGAAGGCGGCGAAGACGACGAGGCGGGGGCGGCCGTATTGGGGGAAGGTGACGGTGGCGTCGCTGCTGATGACCTCGGCGCTGGAGCGCAGCTGCGGGTAGTACTCCTCGAAGAACTCTTCGGCCTCGGCCGCGGGGATCGTGATCGGCCCGGGGGATTGGAGCACGGGCAGCGCGGATTCCTTCGTCGGGGTCTCCGCGGGGGCGAGGGTGACAGTGAAACCGCTGGTGATGTCGATGCCGAAGAAGCCGTGCGTCCAGATGGGTTTGATCAGTCCGGGGGCGTATTCGCGTTCGTCGATCGTTGCCCGCGTCTGCACCTGCAGGCGGTTCTGGCTGCGGCGGATATCGATCGCGGCCTTCGCGCTGTGCCCGATGCGGACGATCATATCCGGATTGATGCCGACGAATTCGATGCCGAGCTTCGTCCCCTGCGTGAAGTGATCCCACAGCAGGGGAGTGCGGAAATCGCCGAGGTGGTACGGCGCCCCGTCGGGGGTGAAGTCCGTTTTCCCGCGGGTGCGCAGTCCCGCGAGTTGGGTGAACCATTCCTGGTGGGCCGGGTCGATGTCGAACTGCCGGGCCATGCGGTCGATGGTGCGCCAGGTCAGGGACTTCTTCACCCAGTTGCCGGACTCGCTGAGCATGAGCGGGCGGATCGCGAGGCTCGGATTCGCGCCCGGGGTGACGTCGTCCTTGTCGAGGAGGACGGAGTGCTGAGCTTCGAACCAAGTGCGGGGGATGACCTGGACGAGCTCGAATCCCAAGGCCACGGGTGTGTGTGAGTGCGGAGCCGCCTCGGCGAGTGGGGCGAAGGCATCACGCCAATCGGCGGGGAGGGCGGTGGGGGTCGGGGAGGTCTCGGGCACCTTGCCATCTTCTCATTGCGCGGTGACACGAGGCGTGGGGCAGGGTAAGGGCCTGCTTGGACGTCGGGATGTCGGAAGGATCGTCCGTGCTGGTATCTGGCGAAGTGAAACTGATGCGCTGATCGGCGACATCGGACTCGGTTCGCTGTAGAACGAGCTCGAGCCGAAATCACCGATCAGCGCAATTCGCATTCTGTTGTGTTGCAGGTGCGCGGTACTACTGCGCGATGTACCCGCCGTCGACGACCATTTCGGACCCATTCATGAACGAAGATTCGTCCGACGCAAGGAAGAGGACACAGTTGGACACTTCCTCAGGCTGTGCAGCACGGGCGAGAATGGTCGGTCCCAGAAGGGCTTTGGCGCCGTCAGGGTCGGCGAGGATGTCACTCGTCATGGCCGTGTCGATCACTCCGGGGTGAACAGAATTCACCCGAATGCCCGAGTCTGCGAAATCGACGGCAGCAGCCTTGGTGAGCGATCTGACTGCTCCCTTCGATGCTTCATAGGCAGCTGCATTGGGCGCGCCGATGATCGCGTACATCGACGAGATGTTGACGATCGACGGAGCGGCGGAATTCTGCATCGCGGGCCGGACGGCCCGACAGCCGAGGAAGGTTCCCTTGGCGTTGATATTGATGATCTGATCCCACTCCGCTTCTGTCGTGTCCTGAAGCGATTTGAATGCCAGGACGCCGGCATTGTTGACGAGGACATCTACTCGTCCGTGAGCATCCACGACTTGTTTGACAACTCGGTCCCAGTCTGAGGATTCGGAAACGTCATGGTGGACGAAGGAGGCTTGGCCGCCGGCGTCTGCGATGAGGCGGACAGTTTCCTCGCCGCCGGTGTCGTTGACGTCAGTGACGAAGACTGTTGCTCCGTGTTCGGCCAAGAGCTGTGAATGTGTGCGCCCCATTCCCTGCGCTCCGCCGGTGACGATGGCGACTTTGCCCTCGAGTCTTCTGCTCATGATCGGTTCCCTTCTTATGTGTTAGTCCTGGACCCGCGTATTGCGGACCAGCTTTTTGTTGGCAAATTCGTTGAACCCGTAATGGGACAGTTCTCGGCCGTACCCAGACCGTTTGACGCCGCCGAATGGCAGTTCAGGTGAGCTTTTCGACGTGCTGTTGATCCACACCATTCCAGTCTCCAGAGCGCCGGTCACACGACTTGCCCGACTCATGTCTTCGGTGAAAATGCTGGCGGCGAGACCGTATGGGGAGTCGTTGGCCAAATCAATGGCCTGCTCTTCAGTCTCAAATTGATGGACGACTCCGACTGGCCCGAAGAGTTCCGTATTGTAGACATCCATCGTCGGGTCGACGTCGGCCAGCAGCGTGGGTGAGTAGAATGCTTCGTTTCCTTCGGCAGCGCCGCCCTCAAGTACGACCGAAGCTCCCGCAGATACTGCCTGTCCGATGATCTCGTCGAGTTCGGCTGCCGCTTGCTGAGAGGACAGCGGTCCCAGATTCGTCTCGGTCATCGTGGGGTCGGACGGCTCGAACGCCGTCATACGCTCGGCGAGCATTGAGACGAAGTCGTCGTACACGGCCGTGTGGACGATGATCCGTTTGGTGGCAGTGCAGGCTTGACCTGCATTGAAGAGGCGGTTCGCCGCTGCAGCCTGAGCAGCCTCTTCGAGATCGGCGTCGTCGAAGACGAGAAGCGGATCCGAACCTCCGAGTTCGAGTACGCACTTCTTCAGATTGCGACCGGCGACTTCGGCGACTGCGGCGCCGGCCTGTTCGGACCCTGTCAGCGATACTCCCTGTATCCGGGGGTCGGCGATGGCATCTGCGACCTGCGTCGAGGAGATGAATGCATTGATGTAGACGCCTTTGGGAAGCCCCGCAGAAGTCAGCGTCTCCTCGATCTTCTGTGCAGCCTGGGGGCAGTTGCGAGCATGCTTGACGATGATCGAATTGCCCAATGCAATGTTTGGTGCGGCGAAGCGGGCAACCTGATAGTAGGGAAAATTCCAGGGCATGACCCCAATCAGCGGGCCGATGGGCTCCGTGCGTACCACTGCGGTCCCTGATCCTGATATCTCCAGATGCTCCTCGGCGAGGAGCTCATCGAGGTTGTCGGCGTAATACTGGTAGATCTGTGCGGACAGCTCCACTTCGCCGCGGGCTTGTGCGACTGGCTTGCCCATTTCCATTGTGATGAGGTTTGCCAGTTCTTCGCTGGAGTCGCGGTGCTGTTGTGCGATTCGCGCGAGGATCGTCTTTCGATCGGTTGTCTCTCTGGTGCGCCACGAGCGGTAGGCCTCCTCACTGGAGGCGATGATCGACTGTAATGCGGAATCCGAGATCTCGTCGAAAGTGGCGAGCGTCCGTCCGGTCGCCGGATTGATAGTGCTGTAGACAGCCACGTTGGTGTCCTCTCTGAAGAATGCCGGTTGCAGGTGTGAAAAACATTAGGGCTGTGGTGCATGCCGCCGCTGTTCCAATGCGGAACAAGCTGCCACTGGTTGGGCTCGCGACGACAGCGAAATCGGACTTGTATAACACGGCCCTGGCGGATCCGACCGAGTCGGATGAGATGACGCTGGCGCCCGCGGCGCGCCGGAGAAGTCGTCTCCTGCTGTGCCGTTGAGCGTCGTCAGTTCGAATGGAGCACTATCCGCCCTCGCACTTTTCCGGCGCGAAGGTCGTCCAGTCCAGAGTTGATGCTTTCGGCGTTCAGAGGTCGGGGACTGATGGGGATCTTCGGCAGGTCGCTGCGCTTCGCGAGCTGCACGACGTCTTTCAGCTCGTCGAGACTGCCCACGTAGTTACCTCGCACGGTGAGGGCTTTGAGCGCTGTTACAGCAGTCGGCATGACGAACTCCCCGCCGAACAATCCGACGAGCACACAGATGCCGCCCTTGGTCAGTGCGTCAAATCCCAAAGTCACTGTTTCGCCGGTGTTGACGAAGTCGATCACTGCGCTGACGGGTCCGCCGGCCCGGCTCTTGAGCTTTGCGGATCCTTCGCCATCGGAAGAATTCACGATTGTCGTGGCACCCAGTTTCTGCGCCGCCCGGAGATTCTCATCGTTGACATCAACGGCTGCGATATTCCGGTGACCTACGGCGCTGAGCATCGCGATTGCCATCAGTCCGACCCCACCGGCACCGATCACGGCGATTGTTTCGTCAGGGGCCGCAAACTCTCGTGCCTTCCGAACTGCGGAATATGAAGTGACTCCTGAACAGCCGAGCGTGGCTGCCCAAGCAGCATCGAGACCAGTGATATCGACAAGGTATTTTTCATGGGGTACGAGTATCTCTTCGGCGAAACCGCCAGGTCGGAAGATCCCGAGTGCTTGGCTGCTGTCACAGTAGTTCTCCTGATGGGCCAGGCACCGGCCACATTCTCCGCAGCCGATCCAGGGAAAGACCAGCCGCTTCTCCCCGATAAGTGACTCATCTGCAGAATCGCCGACAGCAATGACCTCTCCGACGGTTTCATGCCCCATCACTGCGGGAAGGGTCAACCCTCTGTCCGTCATGGACATAAAGCCCCGGGAACCGAGATCGTAACCCCCGGCTTGAACATGGGTATCGGTGTGGCAGATACCCGAGTGTGTAACTTTCAGCAGCACTTGGTGATCCACCGGGGTAGGGGTGCTCAACTCGATCTCCGAGACAGGACTCGAGATCTTCTCAATAGCAAAGGCTTTCATATCTTGTCCTCTGTTCCTTCTGCGGACATTGTTCTGGCATCCGTCGTCGCCTCTCGGTGAAGTCGCATCTGGTGGTGCCGAGGCGGTGCAACCGCCTCGGCACCAGGGATTCTGCGACCACTTCGAATTCGGCCGGGCGAGTCAGGGATGATGCTCTGCCTCAGGCCGACTGTGATACGGGCTCGTATTTGATGGCGAAGTCGCTGTATCCACTCTTGGCAACCTCATCGAGCTTGGCGCGATAGTTGCCCAATCCGCCGAGATAGAAGAGGACCGATGGCTTCTTCCCGGGAATGTTTGCGCCGAAGATCCACGAATCGACCTTTGCGAAAACTGTCGCGTTGGCAATCGTTGTGCAGGTGTCTGTCCATTCCTCGACGGCTTCCTCTTTCGGCTCGATCGAGGAGATGCCATGTTCCTCTGCGTACCCGATCAGATCAGTGATCCACTCCACCTGCGCCTGGATACTGGGAACCAGGTTCGTGAATGGACCGTTGGGGCCCAACACCATGAACCAGTTCGGGAATTCTGCAGATGCGATACCGAGGAAGCTGTCCGGATGACCATCCCAGCGGTCGTTGATATGTTTGCCGCCTCGCCCGCGAATTTCCATCTTTCGGTAATTGCCGTCGACAGCGTCGAATCCAGTGGCGAAGACAATGACGTCCAGCTCATGCAATGTGCCGTCGTCGGTGACGATGCCATCTGCCGTGATTTTGCTGATCGGTGTTTCGCGGAGCGCGACGACATCGACATTGTCCTGATTGAAGGTCTGGTAGAAACCGTCATCGCAGAGCGGGCGGCGAGCATAGAGGCCCTGAGGGGTCAGTTTGCGGGCCGTTTCCGGATCTGTCACTGTCTCTGCGATCTTCGAACGGATAAACGCTGCTGCGGCCTCATTCGACTCTTCGTCGACTGCCAGGTCAGAGAACGTGCCGAACATGAAATGGAAGCCATTGCCGCGTTCCCATGCTGACTGGAACACACGGCGCTGCTCCTCCTCTGACACCGACGATGCCGGCGTCGTCGACTCTTCGAAGCCGAAAGCGACATTCGAGCTGTATACCTGATCCCAGATGGCGTCGAAATTGCGTTTCGTCTCCGCGATTTCGGCGTCAGAGACAGGGCGTTTTCCTACCGGAACCGAATATTGAGGCGTACGAATGAAATGGGTGAGGTGGCTGGCGACCTTGCCGAGCGCGGTGACGACCTGAGTGCCCGTCGATCCTGAGCCGATGACTCCTACTCGTTTCTGTGAGAGATCGATGCCCTCGGGCCAGGCCCCGGTGTGAAGCAGTTCGCCGTCGAAATCATCCACGCCGGGAATGTCGGGAGTGTTGATCTTCGACAGGAGTCCCACGGCATTGACGATGTACTTCGCGCGATAGACGGCGCCGGAGTCCGTCGTCACAGTCCAACGACTTGTGTTCTCGTCGAATACTGCTGACGTAGCCTCAACTCCGAAGGTGAAATGACGGCGCAGATCGTACCTGTCCACCACCCGATTGAGGTACTCAAGAATCTCAGGTTGAGTCAGGTACGACTCGTCCCAGGTGTCCTCTTGCAGCAGGTCTTTGTCGAAGGAGAATCGATAGACGAAGCTCTCTGTGTCTGACAGGGCTCCGGGGTACCTGTTCCAGTACCAAGTGCCTCCAGGTCCTCCAGCTTTTTCGATGCCGATGACGCTCATGTTCATTTCATTGGCGAGTCGGTGGACCGCGTAGATCCCGCCGAACCCGGCCCCGATGACGACCGCATCGATTTCCGTGACGGTTGTTTCTGCAGCTTCGGAATGTGTTTCGATCATGGTGTTTGCTCTTTCAGTTTTGATGGCCGGCGGATACAGCCGGCGGGCGATATTTCGGAACTGCCAGGACAGATGAACGCTGGATGGCAGAGATTTCGAGATATCAAGCAGGGAGGTTCAGGCGGACGCATACCACTTGCTGATGCGGACGATTTCTTCGTCGGCAACGTCGCTGTGGCCGGCCGCGATCGGGAAGACATGCTGCTGATTCTCAGCAATAGACAGCGTCACGTCGACACCGGCCTGCGTGGCCTGATCAGCGAACCGCGTTGCATTGTCGACGAGAGACTCGACGCTTCCTGCATTGATGTAGATGCGAGGAAAGCCCGTGACGTCGGCATAGAGAGGATTGGCAAGAGGTGTCTTCGGGTCGACCGACTCTCCGAGGACGCCGGCGATCATTCCTTCGAGGAGCTCCGGCGTGATGAGCGCATCCGTATCATTGTTGGTGCTCAGAGTCTGACCGAGGTTTTCCATATCGAGCCACGGGGAGAACGCGATGACACTCTCGGGGAGCGGGCCGCCTTTCTCTTTGAGCGCAAGCGGAATGGCGATCGCCAAGTTGCCGCCTGCAGAGTCACCAATCGTGGTGATGCGGTCCGGCGATACTCCAGATGCGACAAGACCTTCGAAGGCCGCAACCCCATCTTCGACCTGGGCGGGATGAGGGTGTTCCGGGGCGCGCCGGTAGTCCAAGACGAAGGCAGTGACGCCGAGTGCCTTGGCGACGTGGCCGGCCAACTTGCGATGGCTGGATGCAGAGCCGACTGCGAATCCGCCGCCATGAGTGTAGAGGAGGACGCGAGAATGGTCGGCACCGGCCGGAAGGCACCAGATTCCGCTTACGCCTCCGACAGCGTCTTCTTTGTAAGTGACGTTTTCAGGCTCGGATGTCGGCTGGTGCCATTCGTCGAATAGTGATCGAAGCATCCTCATAGACATCGCAGGGTTCTCTGCCATCAGAGAATCCCACTCGGCGTAGAGATCTTTGAGGATATCCTGCGGAATATTGGTAGCGGCCACTGTACGCACTCCTTCGTGTGAGTTGGTCACCCTTTTGGCGACCTTTCGGGCTGGACCTCGAGCGTTGGCAGGGGCGCAGCCAAACCTGGTTCAGGACGGCCGCGCTGCCTCTGCTCGAGGGGTGTGCGTACCATGCTAGAAATCCCGTCGAATGAGGGAGTGTTCCGATATGAAACACGATCGGTCTTCCCTGGTTGGGGACACTGGGAGGGTGCCCCTATGTTTTAAGTCAAGGGGCAGGTACGAGTTTCTTCAAGAATATCTGGTGGGCCCGAAACGGCAGGGATGATCGGCCCGGGAACCGTCTC
>QFNC01000107.1 GCA_003240695.1 Pseudoxanthomonas suwonensis
GGGCAGCTGCTCGCCAGCGGCAAGCCCAGCATCGACCTGGGGAACATGCGCGCGATCGTCAACTACGCCGACGTCCCGCCCGAGGAGGACGAGCCGACCTCCGGTCTGGGTGGCGCCATCCGCGGGATCAAGGAGAAGCTCGCGCAGCGAGGTGGGCCGGTTTCGGGGTGACGCGTGAGCGACGGCGCCGGCGACAGGTGTGAGAACTGGTGCCCCGCTGCGCACCCCGCGCCGCTGCGCCCCGTCCGCCCGTTGCACCCCCCATCCCGCCCGCTGCGCCCCGTCCGCCCGTTGCACCCCCCATCCCGCCCGCTGCGCCCCGTCCCCCTGCGCGCCCCCAGCGCCCACGCCCGAGAAAGTGTCGGAATGACCGTCTCATTCCGACACTTTCTCGGGCGTCGGCCGCGCTGAGCGCGCCCGTCCACGCGGTGCTCGAACGCGGGGGAGCGGTGCGGTGCAGTCCAAGGGCGGGCCACCGCATCAACCGCAGCGCTGACATGTTGCCGCGGTGGGAGTTCCGTTACCGGCCGAGGACTCCGCGACCCCATGACCCCACGGGCTCAGGACTCCGTGACGTCAGGACTCCGCGTCCTCAGGACCCCGCGACGTAGCGGACCGTGAGCACCTTCAGCCCGTCGATCCCTTCGAAGTCCCGTGGGTTCGCGGTGTAGACGGGCAGGTCTCGGGACAGTGCGGTGGCGGCGATCAGCGCGTCGTAGGCCCGGGCTGCTGGTTTCCGTCCCGAGGCCCGAAGGGCTGATGCGACACGTCCGAAGGCTCGCGCCGCGGCCGTGTCGAACGGGATCGGCTCGAAGTCTGCTTCGGCCTGCTGGAGATGGGCTTGACGGGCTGCGCGCGCAGCGTCGTTGCGGGCCACGTGGGGGCCCACGGACAATTCGGCCAAGGAGACGGCGGTGATGCTCGGAACGGCGGGAAGACTGGCGGGGTCCAGTCGGCCCAGGTCGATCAGGGCCGATGTGTCCAGGACCCCGTTGAGGTTCTGGCTCGTCATAGCGCGGGGTCGATCAGCTCGTCGATGTCTGCCTTCAGCTCGTCCGCATCGACAGGGGGCAAGGAGCGGCGCCTCGAAATGAGTTCCTCGACGCTGAGGGATTTCCTGGGGAGGGGGACGACTGACGCCACGGGCTCGCCATCCTTGGTCACGGTCAGTGATTCGCCGTGCGCAACGCGCCGCAGCACATCAGCGCTGCGGTTGCGAAGATCCCTGATCGTCACATCCGACATGACCCGAATGTATCACCGGTGATACGCAGCGTCGCCGGAATGAGTGCCCGCGGGCCCTCCATTAATGCCGGCAGCCCGTCGATCGCTTCTCGCAAGCCCGATGACACAATGGACCATCCACGCGAAGGCCACGCCACCGGGCGTCAGCTTCGCCGGACCTGCCAGGGGGCCCCGATGACGATGGTCAGCTGGTACGAGCACGGCACCGAGCACACGGCGCGCTGGCACTCCGAGAACGGCAGCCCGCCGCCGGCCCGCGTGGATGCCGTGGACGACAGTCTCACCGCCAACGCCGCCCTGCGCCGCATCCGCGCCGGCACTGCGCTGCTGTGGCAGGGCGACTACCACGGCGCCCGCCAGCTGCTGAAGGCCGTGGGCCGCCGCGCCGACCACCGGGCCCTCCCGCACCGCCTCAGCATCCCGGTCACCACATGTCCCTGCGTCGCGCGCCCGACGTGACCGCCGCCTGCCAGGAGGCCTACGGGGATCTCACCGAACCCACCCTCATCTCCCTGACCGAGCTGCAGGGCGTGATCAGCGCCTGGCAGTGGCACCAGCGAGGTGTTCCCGTGCCCGCTCTCGGGGCCCTCATCCATCCCCGCTACGGGGTGTTCTCACCCACCCGCTCCGAGTACGTGGACCTCGTGGCCCGCGCGCCCCTGCCGACCTCGGGCGCCGGGACACAGGCGGGCGGCACCGGAACACCCGCCGACGGCGCCGGCCTGCGCGCCATGGACATCGGCACCGGCACCGGCGTGCTCGCCGCGGTCCTCGCGAGGCGCGGCATCCCACACGTGACCGCCACCGACCTGAACCCCCGCGCCGTCGCGTGCGCCCGCGAGAACATCGAGCGCCTGGGCCTCACTAAGCAGGTCACCGTCCAGCAGGCCGACCTGTTCCCCGAGGGCCGAGCCGACCTGGTGGTGTGCAACCCGCCGTGGCTGCCAGGAGATCCCAGCAGCGCCCTCGAACTGGGCATCTACGACGCCGAGTCCGGCATGCTCAGCGGTTTCCTCGCCCAGCTGCCGGACCACCTGACCCCCGCAGGGGAGGGCTGGCTGGTGCTCTCGGACCTCGCCGAGCACCTCCACCTGCGCAGCCGCGACCAGCTGCTCACCATGATCGCCGCAGCCGGACTCACCGCCGTGGCCATCGACGCCACCCCCGCCCGGCACTCCCGCGCCGAGGACCCCCACGACCGCCTCCACGAGGCGCGCCGCAAGGAGATCACCACCCTGTGGAGGCTGAGGGTCACACCGTCCGGGCGGTGAGGGGGATCCGCCCACCGGCCAGCACCATCTCGACCTGGCGAGGGGAGAGCCGGTGCCGCAGCTTCACGTCGCGATCTCCGATCCGGGCGGTGAGTTCCCGGCCGCCTTCCAGCGCCGCATGGATGCCGTCCAGCACCAGCACGTCACCGGTGCTCACCTGCGAGAGGTCCGAGGGATCGACGAACTCCAGGGCGAGGATCCCGAAGTTCGCCAGGTTCTGCCAGTGGATCCGTGCGAAGGTCACCGCGATCACCGCTCGCAGCCCCAGGTAGCGCGGGGCGATGACCGCGTGCTCCCGCGAGGAGCCCTGCCCGTAGTTTCGCCCAGCGATCACCACGTGACCGGCCTTCGCGGCCCTCGCGTGGGCGGGGTAGTCCGGGTCGATGCGGGTGAAGGCGAACTCGGCGATCCTGGGGATGTTGCTGCGGTACGGCAGCACCCGCGAGCCCGCCTGCAGGATCTCGTCGGTGGAGACGTCATCGCCCATCACCAGGATCGCCGGCACCTCCAGACGGTCCGGCAGCGGCTCGAACTCCGGCAGGGAGGAGATGTTCGGCCCCTTCACCAGGTCCACCTGCGCGGCCTCCTCCTCAGGCAGCGGCGGGATCAGCATGTCCTCGATCCGCGCGTACTGCTCGGGCATCGTCGGGTGGGGGCAGGTGATGCCGTGGCTGTTCGGGAGGGTACGCGGGTCTGTGATCCGGCCGGTGAGGGCCGCGGCCGCCGCGGTCTCCGGGGAGCACAGCCACACCGAGTCCTCCTCCGTGCCGGAGCGGCCCGGGAAGTTGCGCGGCATGGTGCGCAGGGAGTTGCGGCCCGTGGCCGGGGCCTGCCCCATCCCGATGCAGCCCATGCAGCCGGACTGGTGGATCCTCGCGCCCGAGGCCACCAGCATCCCCAGCCAGCCGCCGGTGATCAGGTCCGCCAGCACCTCACGGGAGGTGGGGTTCACATCCAGCGACACCTGCGGATGGATCTGTCGACCCTGAAGGATCTCCGCCACCACCGCGAAGTCGCGCAGCCCGGGATTGGCCGACGAACCCACCACCACCTGGGACACCTCCTCGCCGGCTGCGTCCGCCACCGGCACCACGTTGCCCGGAGAGGAGGGGCGGGCGATCAGTGGCTCCAGGGAGGAGAGGTCGATCTGCTCGGTGAGGTCGTAGCCGGCGCCCTCGTCGGCCTCCAGGGCCTCGAAGGCGTCGGCGCGGCCCACGGCTCCCAGGTACTGGCGCACCGCGTCGTCGGCGGGGAATACGGTGGCGGTGGCGCCCAGTTCCGCACCCATGTTGGCGATCACGTGCCGGTCCATCGCCGTCAGCTGTGCGAGGCCCTCGCCGTGGTACTCGATGATGCGGCCCGCGCCTCCGCTGACTCCGTGACGGCGCAGCATCTCCAGCACCACGTCCTTGGCCGAAACCCAGTCCGGCAGGGTGCCGCTGAGCTCCACACCCCAGATCTCCGGGACCGTGATGTACAGGGGCTGGCCGGCCATCGCCATCGCCACCTCCAGCCCGCCCACCCCGATCGCCAGCATGCCCAGG
>QFNC01000043.1 GCA_003240695.1 Pseudoxanthomonas suwonensis
AAGGCCTCGCCGGTCAGGTCCCACGTCCACACCGAAGTGTTGCTGGCCGCATCGATCACCACGCGCGGGCTGCCCAGGTGGTCGGGCTGGATGAATGGCGCGCGTTGCGTGGCGCCGCTGCGATGGGGGCGTGGATGGCGACCTACTGCAGTCGGAGAAAGGCACATGGGGGCAGCATAGCGCAACTGGTTATGCCTGGCGGATGGTCAAGCTGCACTCCTCGACAAGCGCGGCCCCAGCGACGACCTGCGCCTGCATTTCGAGGCCGTGGCGCAGATGCCGCCCGAAGAACGCCAGATCGTCCGCGCGCTGCTGGAAGGCATGATCCTCAAGCACAATGCACGGCGATGGGAACGGCAGACGGCCAGCGGTTGAAACAGCAGTAAGTGCATAAGACAAGCCCTATAAGAGGGCTTTTCTATACTTTTTTCAACCCATTTTTTTTGGCGATTGAACCAAAACAGGACAGCTATCCGTAAAAATTCCCCTTTTTGGAAAAAACAAGAATCCAGTATTTGCAATCATCTTCAGACCATTTTTCGCCTCGGTTTTCGGCAACTCAAAAAACACGATGATGTCTGACTTTCTCCTTTGTTCAGCAAAATCCAGGAACATGGCGGCAAGATTAATTTTCCCGTCTAAATAGCCCCTTTCAGGAATAGCTGCATCTCGTATGTAGTTTCCTGCCACATGAATTCTTTTCAATTTTATAGAAGTCCCATCTCTTAAAGCATATGCGACCCAGCGCACAAGTCTTGGACTATTCCATGGCAACATTGCTTCCGGGATTCTCTGCTCTAGACCCTGAGGGTTCTTGATAGATATCGCAACTGATTCCGGGTTTCTGCAGTCAATGCCAAAACCAACCGTAAGCTCCCGTGCGCTAGTGTCAGAAAACGCTAATAAATATAGAACGAAGATATAAAAACGATGCATTTTAATAGGTTCCATCCTTGATGGCGGGTAGGGAGCCTCGGGTTATTTGACGAATCCTTCTGATTATTGCCTCTTTGCATTTCTCATCGCATTGGCCATTCATTTTTTTAAGGCTGGCCATCAAGCAGTGAAGTTCAACAGTATGCGCCCTGAATTCAGAGATATCGAGTTCACCGTAAGGGCTGCCAGGGTAAGGGTCGTTCGGAAAAGTCACGGCTCTTGCTGACCCGCGAATGCCAAGGAAATGCAGTGGCCCCCTCTGGCATAAGCCGGGACTGGTTCGGTTCGCGTCTGCTGCATGCGACCATTCATGGGCTGCCAAACAATTACGAACCTCACTACATTCTTTAAATTCCTTCGGCCATAGCTTGTAATTAAAGTAGGGCCTGATTACGCCATCCACGCAATAAATGCTGCCGGCTGGCAACTGGTTCGATGGCGGAACTCCTGTCAAGTAGGCCGCTAATCCACTAGGATCAATCGCGTTCCCTGGGCTAAGCGCCGCATAGCCAAAGGTCGTTATACCACCCCGCAACCCAATCGGATCACTCTGCACGTAGCGTCCGGTGTTTGGTTCGTAATCGCGGAAATAATTGTAATTCAGCCCCGTGGCCGCATCGAAGCGCTGCCCCGGGAATCGCATGTTCAGAGTGAAGGCGGTGCCATCGCCGTCCGGGTCCTGATTGGGCGGGGTGGCACCGAAGGCCTCGCCGGTCAGCTCCCAGGTCCACACCGGGGTATTGCTGGCCGCATCGATCACCACGCGCGGGCTGCCCAGGTGGTCGGGCTGGATGAAGTGCAGGGTCAATGGCTCAACCAGACTCTGGCTGTCCCCGGCGACGAGCCCCATCGGGTCCTGCGGCGGGTCGTCACCGGGAGGCGGATTGATCGTATCCATGGTGTCCCGCTCGCCCTGCAGCAGGCCGATCGGCAGGTCGCCCAGCCAGATCACCTGCTGCACCGGGGACACGCCTTGGCCGGGACCGCGGTGGTTGTATTCGCCCAGCCAGTGGCCGGCTTCGTCGTACACGTGCCGGAACGGCAGGATGGGTTCCTTGCTGTACACCAGTTCGCCCTTGCCGTTGTACAGATACTGGCGGGTGATGGCGCCCTGGGTCCTTGCCTCGACCATGCGACCGCCGGCGTTGTAGCTGAACTGCCTGGCCGCGCCACCGATGGCGGTGGTATTGCCCATGGCATCGTACGTTCGCGCGGTGCCGGCCATGCCGATCAGGCGGTGGCTGTCGCTCGGGTAGACGTAGGCCTGGGTGCCGGTGGCAGTAACGTGGCTGGTGCGGTTGCCGGTGGCATCGTAGGTGTAGGTGTCGATGGGCGTGCCGGTGGGGCCATCCTGCGTCTGCGTGAGGCGATTCAGGGCGTCGTAGCCGTACTGGGCCTTGCCGGTGCCGGCGGCGTTCTTCAACGTGGTCAGGTTGCCGACCGCATCGTACTGGAAGGCCAGGTCCAGCCCGCCGGCAGCGGGGTCGTGGATGGCGATGGGTTGGTAGTTCTGGTTGTGGTTGCGGGTGATCACGCGGCCGTTGCCGTCGGTCCAGCCGGTGACCGGTCCGAACGGTGCATAGCTGATGTTGGTGGCCACGATGTATCGCGTACCACCGGTCGGGGTGGCGCCGACCTGCGTGACCTGGCCTTGGGCGTTGTACTGGTAATCCACCACCGCGCCATCGGGGTAGATGAGTTGCTGCAGTTGCCCGGCCGGGTTGTAGGCATAGCGCACGCTGAAGCTGCTGCCGGCGGTGGTCTGCATCTTGCGCACCAGCTGCCCGAAGCGGTTCCAGCAGTACGCGGTACTGCCGCTGGGGTCGGTGATGACGGCCAGCCGGCCTTTGTGGCTCTGCTCGCCGGCCGGACAGACGGCCGGGGTGGTGTCGTACTGGTAGGTCACGTTCTGGCTGGCATCGGCATAGCTGATGCCGGTCAGCCGGTTCAGTGCGTCGTAGCCGTAGCTGGCGGTGATGCCGCGGGCATCGGTCTGGGTCTTGCGGTTGCCGGCGCTGTCGTAGGTGTAATGGGTGATGCCGGTGTCCGGGCTGCTGAGTCGGGTCAGATCGCCCAAGCCGTTGTAGGTGTAGTCGGTGTGCAGGCCCTTGGGATCGGTGACCCGGGTCAGGTTGTCCAGCGCGTCGTACTGGAAGGTGGTTTGCGCGGCGATGCCGGCCACGTCCTGCAGGGTGCGCACCAGCCGGTTCAGCGGGTCGTGGTCGTGGTCGGTGATGCGGCCCAGGGCGTCGGTGATGGTGGCGGTGTTGCCGTCGGCGTCGTAGCCGAAGTCGGTGGGATTGGCGAAGGCGTCGGCCTGGGTGGCCAGCTGGCCCAGTTGGTTGTACACCCGGCTCAGGCTGCGCTTGAGTGTGCCCGATGCGTCCCGGGTCTGCTCGGCGATGCGGTTGCCGGCGTTGTCCAGGGTATAGGTGATGGTGTTGCCGGCGTTGTCGGCGATGCCGGTCAGGCGCTGGGCGGCGTCGTAGCTGTAGCTGGTGATGCTGCCATCGGGCTGGGTGACCGATTGCACCAACCCGGTCGGCGAGTAGGCGATGCGGGTGATGGCATCGTAGGTTTCCACCGCAGTGTTGCTGCCGCGCTGCTTGCGTGCAGTCAGCCAGCCGCGCGGGTGGTAGCTCAGGTCGGTGATCACGCCATTGGCATCCATCACCGACAGCACTCGGCCGGCGCCGTCATACGCGAGCACCTCGGTGACGTGGCCCAGTGCGTTGGTGGTTTTCCACAGGTCGCCCTTGCGCCAGGCGCAGCTGGCCGGTGATGCAGCGCAGTCGGGGTGGTCGGCGGCGCGGTAGGTGTAGGTCACCGCATCGTTCACGTCGCTGCGCGGGCCGTCCACCGACAGCACCAGGCCCAGCAACGGGCAGATACCGGCGTCCACGTCGGCTTGTTCGCAGTAATGCGTGGTGGTGGTGCGGGGGATGCCGGTCGCGGGATCGGTTTGCGTGCTGGTAAGCACCTGACCGCGCGTGTTGTAGGTCCAGCCGGTTTTGGACACCAATGCATTCGCGGCGTCGTACACTCGCCGTTCCACCGGCAGACTGGTTGCGGGATCGCGTTCGGTCTCGGTGGAACGCGTGCCAGCGGTGCCGTCGGTCAATGCCACTTCCCGAACGCGCTGGCCGGCTGTCATCAGCGACTGGTACACCGTGCGTTGGCCGCGGTATCCGGTGGTGCTGAGGCGGTAGGCGGGGCCGGTGGTCTGGTAGCTGTGCTGGATGGTGCGGGTACCCGTTGCATTGCTGTCCACGGATTGGGTGACTTCGGGAAAAGTCGTGGCAAAAACCGCTGTTGAATAGGTACGGACATTGCCCAAAGGATCGGTGACTTCTGAAGTCTTCATCTCCAGACCGGACAGGTAGCGGATGCGATAGTTGTCGACACCGCCTGTATGGGCAGTGGAGATGGCGCGGCCCGCGAAATCGTATTGGAACGTGGAATACCGCTGCAGAGCGTTCAACGGCCCGTTGCTGACGCCGGTCAGATGGTGCGGGAACCCGCCCGCTGGCGGAGCGCCAGTGCTGCAGGCAGTGGAGCCTGCGGGGCAGATATTCGCTGGCTCATTGTAGTGGTATTGCATGCCCGTGCCGTCGGCATAAGCCACCTGAGCCAGGTTGCCTGCCAGGTCGTAGCCATAGGTGGTGACCGACGAGCCGTTCAGGGAAACCGATGTCACCCGCCAGCCGCGGCAGGTAGGCGAAGCCTGGCCCGCGCACGGGTCCAGGAGGGTTCCATCCGGCGCAGTCGTGGCTGGGTTGATGATGGCATAGTGCAGCTGCAGTTCGCGCCCCTTGGCATCGGTGATCGCGATGATCGATCCCTGCGGGGCATCGGGCAACTCGGCGGCCGCATGGTGAATATCCACGCGCGATGCCGGCTGGTTGCGATTTTCGACCGATATCAGGCGATAATGCTGGTCGAATCGGCGACGCTCGCCGCTCGGCAGCAGCAATTCCCAGCCAGTGCCGTCGGCCCGCAGCTGCGCATCGCGCTGGGTGGCGGAAAGATAAGCGTTGCGCGTGGCATCCCAGTCATAGCGTTCGACATGGCCTTCGTTGGTGACGCGCACCATGAAATTCGCCAAAACCCCGGACTTCATCAGCTTTTCGGCGTGCTGGAAATGCCAGCCCGGACCGAAGTGGTCGAACGCCGAGGCCGTGCGCAGCGAATTGTAGCTACGACGGACGGCCAGTTCTCCCTCCTGCCAGTCCGTGGCATGTTCCAACTTGGCTCCGGTGATCGGGTCGCACGGGTTCCCGACCCGTTCGCATTGCTGCGGCTTGGTGGAGACCAGGCGAGCAGTGATTCGTGCCGTGCGCCAGTTGTAGCAGACCTCGTGCATGCCGATCAGACGATTGGGATCGGCATTGCCACCACGCGGATGGATGGGGCGCGATTGAGGGATCAGACCTTCCGGACATACAAAAATCTGCTGACGTCTCACGCGGAAAATGTTTTGACCGCGATCGTCGCAGCCGGATGAGGTCGTGTACCCGAATTTTTGGCTGAAGCTTTTGTAATAACCATCATCGTGTCCATCGTAATAGGAGAAATATCCGTAGTTCGGCGGTGCTGGCGTGGACGTGTTCGGAAACAACTGCAGATCATGACTCGCTATCGGCGGACTCGGGTATGGTGTTTCATTCTCGATCCGGCGATTGCAGGTTCCAGGGGAGGGTTGTGTCAGGTAGTTCTTGAAGATGTCAATGTTGCCGTTCTCTATCTTGCAGGACAGGCACCCTTCTGGAGGGCATGGTCCGTAGCCCCCCAGGCAGGTAACATTTCCAGTCGGGGTGCAGAAGCACACGAGGTCCGAGTTCATGCCGGTCGATTCTTCAATCGTCGCGTATTCATCTGGCAGGATGCGCTCCGGTGGAAGCGATTTGATTGCATACTCGTACACGTACGGGTCCGTCCTGACGAATGCGTCATACGGCAACATGCCGACCTGCTGAAGCCGCTTGCGGCCTACCGGCCCGCTTGCCGGCTCAGTGCGAATCCACGTTTCCGCCTTCTCCAGCGAATCGAAACATTGCGTGGTCGGCGACATGTCGCTGTTGTATCCGCAGAACTCCCAGCGCATGGGCTGGCTCTGCGCCCGCACCCCCACCCCCACCAGCAGCAACACCGGCAACAGCAGCCACGCCCACAGGCGGGCAGCGCACATGGCGGAAACGGACACCTGGCGTGCGGGCAGCGCGTGCATTCCTTCTCTCCTTGCAATGATCGGGGCAGGCAGGCATCGGGGGGGATGCCGGCATCGACGGAATCATGGCATGCAAGTGTGGCGGCTGTCACCCGTGCGATGCACACTTCTGGCGCGCCGCGTCGACGCACTCGCTCGCGCCAGTCACCTTCCAGTGCCCGTCGCCGTGTGCGTGGGTGAAGGCGTTGTCGGCATCGTGCAGCATCAGCCCCGGCACCGCACGCACGGCGGCGCGTTGCAGCGCATCCAGCAAAGGCCCGATTCTGCCGCCTCAGCGCACCCGGCAATCAGCCGGAATACTGTCCTCGATGCGGGCGATGCTGCCCAGCCGCACCACGTTGCGCACATCCTGGGCGGGGCCGCCGCTGGCCGTGGCACCCAGCAGTTCGCCGGTGGCTTCCAGATACACCGGCGCGGCTGGTTGGCGCAGCTGTTCGGCCATCACCGCGGTGCGGGCATGCAACTGTTGCAGCACGATGTCGTTGGCCGTGACCACCCAGCTGCCGGTCTGGCCGCATTCGCGGAACAGGTCGATGCCGTTGGCGCTGGTGAACACCCCGCGCATGCTGCGCGCCGGCGCCGGGCGGCTTTCCGGCGGCAGTTCCACATTCGTCGGGGCCATGTAGGGCGGCGGTGGCGGCTCGTCGTCCTGGGCGATGCGGTCGGATTCCACGCGCTCGGAGTCCGCTGCATCGGCGTGCTCGGCCTGCGTGGCCGTTTCCGGGCTGCGACAGGCAGTCAATACCAGCAGCAGGCCGCTGGCGAGCAGGAATGGGGCAAGGATTCGGATCGGGGTCATGGCTGGATCACCGGAACGGCATCGACGGGCACCAGCGGCAGTTCGCTGTCGTCTTTGAGATAGTCGGGCAGATCGGATTCGGCATCGCCGCTGCCATCCTCGAAGATCTGGTACTGGCGGCGCTGCATCCAGGCATCGCGGAACAGGGCGTATTCGTCCACCGCGCCTTCGCGCATGCTGTCCACCGCCTTCAGCTGGGTGCGGATATCGACCAGTTGCAGTCCCTGGGTGAACACGCGGACCTTGTCGTTTTCGATATGCGGATACGGCGACAGCGGCGAATCACCGGCCATGCCGACCATGTCGCGCACCGTACGCGGTCCCAGCAGCGGCAGTTCCAGATAGCGCGAACGCTTCCAGCCCCAGCGGCCCAGGGTCTGGCCGAAGTCCTCGCTGCGGTTGGGAATGTTGAAGCGCGTGGCCGGGTCGAAGAAACCCGCCAGGCCAATGGTGCTGTTCACCGCGAAACGGGCCAGCGACTGGCTGGCCTGCTTCGGCCGACCCTGCAGCAGCGCATTCAACGCGCTGACCGGCTGGCCGAGATTGTTGAAGAAATTGGTCACCCCCAGCCGCACCGGCCGCGGCGCCACCGCGATGTAGAAATTGGCCAATGGCGTGGCGATGTGGCGATCCAGCCGGTTGTTGATCGCATGCATGCGCCGGTTGAACGGTTCCCACGGGTCGTAGCTGGTCGGCAGCTGCGCCGGTGGCGGCAGGGTGGCATCGGCCACCGGATCGTACGGTGCGTTGGGATCGCCGTAGATCGCCGCGTAGTCCCGTTCGGCCTGGGTGGGGTCGTTGACCGGATCGTCCGGAATTGTTGCAGGATCGGCATCCGGTTGGCCAGCATCGACCTCCTGATCGGGCGGATTCTGCTTGCAGGCTTCGACCGCTGCAGCAGCGTCGGCGGACTGACTGGCCATCTGCGCAGGGGTGGCATTTTCAGGCAGTTCGGGAATGGTCGCTTCCACTGCGGCGATGCAGTCGGCGATCCGGGCTTGGCGGCCGCGTTCCGCAGCACTGTCTGTCTCGGCATCGATGGCCTGCGCACCCAGCGCGGTTGACGATGCATGCGTCTGGCCAGCCTGACCTTGCACCGCAGCGCCGGTGTCGGTGGCATCGCGCATCGGCCCCTGCCCGGCGCACGCGGCCAGCAGCAGCAACAGCAACGGCGCCAGCAGGCGCGTGATCGGGGATCGATTCATGGTGGCGACAGTGTAGTGGCTGATCCGCCCGCGCGCGGCGGTCAGTCGGGGGTGGAGAAGTCCAGCTGCTGCGTCAACCGATACGCGGTTCGCAGTTCCGACAGCCCGGCCGGCTCGCCCTGGATGGCTGGATGACCGGCACGCGCGGCCAGCTCCGCCAGCAGGGCCACGCCTTCACTGTCCAGATCGGTCACGCCATGCAAATCGATGGCGGTGATGCCCGCCAGCAGCGGCAGTGCCCGCTTCCACAGCGCCGGCACGCTGTCGCGCGACAACGTGCCGGCGATGCGCAGCACGCCATCGCCGGCCTCCACGCGCGGCGTGCAAGGGTTACTTGCCGCTGACACCGGCGTCGGCCTTGATCTGGCCATTGCGCAGATCGGCGGCCACCTGGCGGATCGACTTGCGCTGCAATTCGGCATCGAACTGCTGGCGGAAGGTCTGCACGAACGACACGCCTTCCACCATCACGTCGAACACCTTCCACTGGCCGCCGGACTGGCGCATCAGGTAGTCCACCGGAATCGGATCGCCGCCGCTGCGCACCAGCTCGCTGGCCACCTTCACGCCCAGGCCGCGCGGCAAGGCGGTTTCGGACTTCACCCGCACCTGCAGCCGGGTGTTGAAGTCCAGCAGCGACGAGCCGTAACGCTGCATGAGATTGTCGGCCAGCGCGTCGGCAAACAGCTTCACGTCGGCATCGGAGGCGCCGCGACCGTGCCGGCCCAGCACCTGGCGGGCGGCGTAGTCGCGATCGAACATCTGGTTGAACTCGCCATCCACGAACCGGCGCAGCTTGGCGCGGTCCTTGGTGAACTCGGCGCGGCGGCTTTCCAGCGCGGCCAGCACCCGGGTGCTGTTGTCCAGCACCAGCTTGCTGGGCGTGCCCTGGGTGGTGGCCGTAGCCGCGGCAGGCTTGGGCTTGGCCTGGGCCAACACGGGGGCCGGCGCGGCAAGCAGCAGGCTGGCGGCAATGGCGGTGGCAATCAAGGTGGTGCGAAGAAACATTACGGAGTATCCGGTTCGGAAGGGGGAAGGGCCGGGTCCGGGGCGACGGGATCGGTCGCATCGGCTGCATCGGTTGCCGGGGCATCGGTCGCAGGCTCAGACGATGCCGGTTGGTTGCTGAACATGTACTTGCCGACCAGCTGCATCAGGTCCACCGACGGGGTGGTGTAGGCGATTTCATCGCCCGCCTTCAGCACCTCGGGGTCGCCGCCGGGCAGCAGGCCGATGTAGCTTTCGCCCAGCAGACCGGCCGTCTGGATGCCCGCCGAGGTGTCGATGGGCAGTTCCTGGAAGCGGCTGTCGATGGCCAAGGTGACGATGGAATCCAGCTTCACCGGGTCCAGATCGACCTTCGATACGCGACCGATGGTGACCCCGCCGATCTTGACCGGCGCGGCCGCACGCAGCTGGCCGATGTTGGTGAAGCGGGCGGTGAGCGGATAGCTGTCGCCGCCGCCGAAGGCGAACTTGCCGTTGGTGGAGGCGATCGCCAGCACCAGCAGGCTGGCCAGCGCCAACAGCAGGAAGGCGCCGACGGCGAACTCGAGACGGGGGCCACGGATACTCATACGGTTACCTGAACAGGAACGCGGACAGCACGAAATTGAACATCAGCACCAGCAGCGAGGCATTCACCACCGCGCGGGTGGTGGCCACTGAGGTACCTTCGATGGTGGGTTCGGAATGGAAGCCGACGTAAGCCGCCACCAGTGCCGCAGTGCCGCCGAACACCGCCGCCTTGATGAATGCGGTGAGGTAGTCGTCGCCGAAATCCACCGCATCCTTCATCGCCTGCCAGAAGCTGCCCGAATCGATGCCGATCACATGCACCGCTTCCAGGTAGCTGGCGGCGATGGCGAAACTGCAGAAGAACCCGGTCAGCAGCGGCACGCACAGCACCGCCGCCCAAAACCGCGGCGCCACTGCCTTGGCGACCGGATCGATGGCCATCAGCCCCAGCGCGGTGATCTGGTCGGTGGCGCGCATCAGGCCCAGTTCGGCGGCGATGGAACTGCCGGCACGACCGATGAACAGCAGCGCGGTCAGCACCGGCGCCAGTTCGCGATACAGGCCCAGCCCGATGAGGATGCTGACTTGGTTCTCGGCGCCGTAGGTCTGCAGCGCCCGGTAGCCCAGCAGCGTCAGCGAAAGCCCCACGAATGCGCCGCCAACTGCAATGATCGGCAGTGAACGTGCACCGATCTTGTAGATTTCACGCAACAGTTCGGCGAACAGGTCGGCAGTGGGGCGCGAGGCCCGCAGCACCGACAGCACGAACAGCCCGCCGCGGCCTATGGCACGGATGCTCTGCATCACGCCGCCTGCCGGCTGGCGGCATCGAAGCGGATGGGGCCGTCCGGCTCGCCGTCCAGGAACTGCCGCAGCAGCGGATCGCTACTGGCCTGCAGTGCCTGCGGCGTGCCGGAAAACACCAATCGGCCGTTCGCAATCACCAGCGCCTGATCGGCGATCGGCAGGGTTTCGTGCACATGGTGGGTCACGATCAGGCTGGTCATGTGCAGCGCGGCGTTCAGGCGCGCGATCAGGCTCATGATCACCCCGCTGGCGATCGGGTCCAGCCCGGTCAGTGGCTCGTCGTAGATCATCAGCGGTGGATCCAGCGCCAGCGCCCGCGCCAGTGCCACCCGCCGCGCCATGCCGCCGGACAGCTCGCGCGGATACAGCCCGGCCGCATTGCGCAGGCCGACCGCGTGCAGTTTCATCGCCACCAGTCGGTCGATCACCGGTTTCGGCAGGCGAGTGTGGGTGCGCAGCGGCAGCGCGATGTTCTCCGCCGCGGTCAGGTCGGTCAGCAGGCCGTTGCCCTGCAGCAGCACGCCGATGCCCTTGCGCAGTTCCAGCAGCGCACGCGAGGCGGTGGGCACCGGCTGGCCCAGCACCTGCACGCTGCCGCGCGCCGGCACCAGCTCGCCGGTCAGCGCCGACAGCAGCGTGGACTTTCCGCTGCCCGATGGCCCCAGGATCGCGGTGATGCTGCCGCGCGGCACCTCCAGGTCGATGCCGTCCAGGATGGTGCGGCCGCCGCGGTCCAGACGGACATCGGTCAGGTGCACGGCAGGGGCAGCGGCGTCGGACATGCGTGGGCGGATTGCGGAAGCGGTTTCGGCAGGCGGGCGACATTGTCGCATGTGGCGGACTGTGGGCGGCTGCGCGTGGTCACCAATGTTCAGGCGCAGTCGGCTTCAGCGCGGCGTTTCGTCCGCCAAGCGGATCGGGCAGGCTGTAGGTAGCGGCCATCGTCGTCGCGGAAACCAATGTGCCGGAAGCCTGTTTCCGCAGCATGGTAATGGGCCACAAATCCCCGATGCGGGTTGCCAAACGAAACATGCTCCAGACGAAACATCTCTAAAAACGGTTTTTAATCTCTTTGAATGCGTTCGATAGCAAGATCAGGGCCATGGCAACAAAACATGATAATCCGATGACGAGTATTGCAACAAACAATATTTTTCCGATGGCATGGATGAACGGTGACTTTTCGTAAGAAAAATATACCAGGAGGAATAGCAAAAAATCCATGAATATGCATGTAACTGCAATCGACATCAACCGATAATATGCTGGATGCGTTGCACGCAAGCGTGAATCTATT
Source organism: Pseudoxanthomonas suwonensis (assembly GCA_003240695.1). Classification (GTDB taxonomy): domain Bacteria; phylum Pseudomonadota; class Gammaproteobacteria; order Xanthomonadales; family Xanthomonadaceae; genus Pseudoxanthomonas_B; species Pseudoxanthomonas_B suwonensis_A. Next base: position 11,790 of record QFNC01000043.1, read on the forward strand.
TTCATTTGCCACATCCACAGACGTTTCTCGATACCGGCGCAGAAAATGTTGTTGATGTATACTGTCCCGCGCTAAGGAAGGTCTGAACAACTCCCCCCGTTGCGGGCGACAATAGCGCTACCTGAATTGGATGACGATCGATGCAACTGACGTTCGGTGATGCCGAAGGCCTGG
>QFNC01000108.1 GCA_003240695.1 Pseudoxanthomonas suwonensis
ATGCCGGTGGCGCGCCACAGGGCGCGCGCGCCTGCCATGTTGCGGCCGTGGGTCGAGGTGCGGGAGCGGAGCTGAGGCATGGGGGAAGTCTACGCCGCAGCCACCATTCGAGACGAGGGGCTCACCATGTGGACTCCCGCGGGTGGCCGGATCAGTCGACGCGGTGCGAACCGTCCGCCGGGGAGTCGTCCCCGTCCTCCGGGTCCACGGCACGGAACTGGCCGGTGTCCGGGATCGGCTCGTCCGGGGCGCCCATGGGTGAGGCGAGGTCATCGCGATGATCCTTCGCACGCACGGGGAAGTCCGGGTCATCGGACAGTGTGCGGTGCAGGGTCGCGAGCCGCTTCTTCTCCTCGCGTTCCTCACGCTCGGCCTGCGCCGTCTGCTCCTCGGTGGGCTCGTGATCCCGCAGGCCCACCCGCAGGTCCTCGTCCTCGATCGCAGCGATCGAACCGGTGCGCAGGCGGCGGCTGAAGCCGAAGATCTCCAGGCGCACCACCCTGGCCAGGACGTAGATGCCGAGGATGTTGGGGACGGCCATCAGGAAGAAGGAGGCGTCGCCGAAGGCGACGACCGCGTCCAGCGAGGCGGCCGAACCGATCACTGCCCCCACGATCCACAATGCACGGAAGGTGTAGATGATCGACTTCTTGTACCCGAAGAGGTACGTGAGCGCCTGCTCACCGTAGTAGGCGTAGGCCAGCAGCGTGGAGTAGCCGAAGAGCGCCACCGCCAGGGTGAGCAGCAGGGGGAACCAGTCGGCGACGGTGCTGAACGCCGAGGCAGTCAGCTGCACACCCTCGGTGCTCTCGCCCGAGCCCTCCAGGTGCTTGCCGGTGACCACGATCGCGGTGGCGGTGAGCATGCAGACCACCACGGAGTCGATCAGCGGCTCCCACATGGCCGTGAAGCCCTCGGTGGCGGGGTGCTTGGTCTTGGAGGCGGCGTGCGAGATGCCGGCAGTGCCCACGCCCGCGCCGTTGGAGAACAGGGCGCGCTGGATGCCGATGATGGCCACGCCGACCACGCCGCCGGTGATGCCCTCACCGGTGAACACGCCGTCGACCATCGACCCCAGTGCGGCGGGGACGTTCTCGATGTTCACGATGATCACGGCGATGACGCACACCATGTACAGCAGCGCCATGGCCGGGGTGATGCGGGAGGTCCAGCGGGCGATGGAGGTGACACCACCGAAGATCACGATCCCCACCAGCACGGCGATCACGGCGCCGAGCAACCAGGTGTTGCCCTGCAAGAACTCGCTGCCGCTGGAGTCGGCCACGATGGCCGCGACCTGGTTGGTCTGGAACAGGTCCGCGCCGAACGCGCCGAGCACGGTGAACACGGCGTACACCGAGCCGAGCACCACGCCCAGGCGGCGGTAGCCGATGGACGCGAGGCCGTCGCGCAGGTAGACCATGGGGCCGCCCTCCACGGTGCCGTCCTCGCGCACGATGCGGAACTTCGAGCCCAGGGTCGCCTCGGCCATCTTCATGCTCATGCCCAGTACGCCGAAGGCGGCGATCCACAGGGCGGCGCCGGGGCCGCCCAAGGACACGGCCACGGCGACACCGGCGATGTTGCCCAGGCCCACCGTGCCGGACAGCTCGGTGGCCAGGGCCTGGAAGCTGGAGACCTCGCCCGGATCGGTCTTGCGGGTGAACCTGCCCCGGATCACCTGCAGGGAGGTGCGGAAGCCGGAGATCGGCTGGAATCGCAGCCACACCGTCATGAACAGTGCACCGACCGCCAGCCAGAGCACGATGATGGGCATCCCGCCGAAGATCGGCAGTTCGAAGAAGACCACCGCGCTCATCACGTCGGCGGCGGGGCCCATGATCGACTCGATCAGGTCATCGATGTTCGGCATCGTGCATCGGTCTTCCTCGTAGGCCCGGGGGCGGTGGGGTCATACAGGGGGTGATCGTACAGGTCAGGCGGTAATTCTCCAGGTCGAACGGGAAACGGCCCGGGCCCCCGCAGGAGCCCGGGCCGTCGGGTCAGTCGGCGCGGTGCGAACCGGAGGTATCGTCCGCGACGGCCGGGAACTGCCCGGTCTCGGGGATCGGCTCCGTGGGCGCGCCCATCGGGGAGACCAGGCCGTCCCCATGGTGCTCGGCGCGCACCGGGAACTCCGGGTCGTCCGAGAGGGTGCGGCGCACCTCGGTCAGCCGCTGCTGCTCCTCGCGCTCATCGCGCTCGGCCGCGGCGACCTGCTCCTCGGTGGGCTCGTGGTCGCGCATGCCCACCTGCAGGTCCTCGTCCACCTCACCGAGGGCGCCGGTGGAGGCACGGTACTTGTGCCGCAGGATCTCCAGGCGCAGCACCTTGGCCAGGAAGTAGATCCCCAGCAGGTTCGGGACGGCCATCAGGAAGAACATGGCGTCGGAGAACGCGATCACCGAGTCCAGGGAGATGGCGGCGCCGACCACGACGGCCAGGGCCAGGGCCACGGCCACCAGCAGCACGTACGGGAACCAGGGTGCGACGGTGCCGAAGGCCTGGCTAGTCAGCTGCACGCCGTCCTCCCCACCGGTGGTGTACACGCCGGTGACCACGATCGCGATGGCGGTCAGCATGCAGATCACCACGGAGTCGATCAGAGGCTCCCACATGGCGGTGAAGCCCTCGGTGGCCGGCTCCTTGGTCTTGGAGGCGCTGTGCGCCATCGCGGCCGAGCCCACGCCCGCGGCGTTGGAGAACAGGGCACGCTGGATGCCGACCACGGCCACGCCGATGATACCGCCGGTCACACCCTCAGCGGTGAACGCACCGGAGAAGATCTGGCCGATCGCGTTCGGCACGGCCTCGATGTTCAGCACCACGATCAGCAGCACGCACAGCACGTAGAGCACGGCCATGGCGGGCGTGAGCGCGGAGGTCCAGCGAGCGATGGCCTTCACG
>QFNC01000044.1 GCA_003240695.1 Pseudoxanthomonas suwonensis
GGTCTGGGCAGTGCGGCAGTCGGACCCGGTCTACCTGCAGCTGCTGCTGGACCACGGCGGCGACCCCGACACCCGCAACTCCAATGGCGAAACCCTGTTCTTCCAGGCGCGCGTGTCGGGCGACCAGTGGCAGAACATCCAGCTGCTGGTGGAGCGCGGTGCGGACATCAACGCACTCACATTCACATACCCCATTGCCTGGAATTACTCGTCCGGCGGCGGCTTCGGCCGGGTGTACTGGCTGCTGCAGCACGGTGCCGATCCCAAGGCCGGCGCGCATGGCAATCCGTTGCGCTACCCGATCATCGACGACATCTTCTGGCATCCGGGCGGGCCGCAGGTGGAAAAATGGCAACGCCTGTGCCAGCAGTGGCTGTTGCAGCACGGCTACCAGCGCACGCCGATGCCGGAGCACTACCGCAAGATGCGCCTGACCTTCGGCTATCCGCACGAGGAAAAAGACATTCCGTTGTTGTGCAGGGCGATCCCGCCAGCATGGCCAGCGCCGCCGAACTGCAGGCGCTGCATTACGATCGGCAGATGGCAGGTTTGTGCGGGGACGTGTACGAGTCGGCCAAGGGTGTGGGCGAGCCCGATCCCGGCTGGACGCGGGCCAGCGAAGATCCGGAACAGCTGGCTGCCATTGCCCAGCAACTGGGCATCGATGGTAAAGCGTTGAAGGCGATGTTGCGGCCAACGGACTCCGGTTTCCGTGCCGAAATCTACCTGCCCGACCCGGCAGTGCTGGGCCCGGGCTTCAAGCCGGTGCTGGTGTTCAAGGGCAGTGCGGGTGAAGTGCAAGACCCCAGCAATACGGATAGTGGCCTGCGTTCGACGGCCGCCGAGGACTTTCTGGCCAACAACTTTCCGCAATCCATCGGCATGGAGTCGGACTACTACACCAGGGCCATGCGTTTAGGGAAGTTGCTGAAGGACAAGGGCTTCGATTTCGACCTAGCCGGCCATTCGCTGGCCGGCGGCATGGCCAGCGCGGCCTCGGTGGTCACCGGCGTGCGCGCCACCACCTACAATGCCGCTGGCCTGCACCCGGCTACCACTGAACGCTTTGCCAAGGATAACCCGGGCGTGCAGTTGCATGATCCGCGGCAACTGGTGACTGCCTACCAGATACGTGGCGAGGTGCTGAATGACGGGCTGCAATACAACATCGATCGGCTGGACAAATACCAGCGCGCCACCATGGCCGGCATTTTCAGCCATGTCGGCTATCTGGCCCACGAACTGCCGGAGGTGCGCACGCTGACCGCGGCGGCACTGGAAGATGCGATGCCGAAAGCCGCACTGGAAAACGTGCAGGCCTTCATCAAGGAACTCGCCAGCGCCGATACCGATGCCCTGCTGCGCGACCTGCCCCTGGCCGTTGGCCAGGTGAAGCCACTGGACATGCCGATGACGCGGCAAGACCCGAATGACCCGAACAGCCCGCTGATACCGCGCAGGGAGGTGCTGGACCTGCAGGGCTTGACTGACTTGTCCGCCGTCACCTTGCAATCGGTGAATCGCATCCTGGCCACCACACGTGCCGTGCATGACGGAGCCGAACTGGCTCCTGCAGCGGCTGGGGTGGCCGCTGCAGCCGTGGAGGGCGCCGGCGATGTGACGCGCGCAGTCCTGGAAGCACAGGGCAAAGCGGCGAAGCAGACCCTGCACGGCACCGGCGTCGTTGCAGCGGCCGCGCTGCAAACGCATAGTGCCGGGTTGCAGACGGTGCAGTCAGTGGCCGGTGCTTTGCATGCCGGGACCGTGGATGCCGTGACTACCGGCGAAGCCGCGGCGCAACGCACGGTAGGCAGGGGGCTGCAAACCGCCAGCCGATGGATGCCGAACGCGTTCGGTCTGCGTGATTGGGTCGAAGAAAAGGGCGAGCAGATGCTGGCCAGGGCGGATCGCATCGAAAAGACCGGCGAAGTGCTGTCGGCAGGCATTCGCGATGCTGCTGCTGCCTCGGCGCGCAATACACGCGATGCCATGGACGTGGTAACGTTGGAAACGGTGACCGTCACGGCCAAGGCCGGTGACAAGCTCGAGCAGCAGCATGCACGCAACGGTGCTGCGATCGATACCTTGGGGGAGCAGGGGCAGTTGGCCGTGCGTGCGCTGGGCGAGCAAGCGCAGTCGCATCTCACAATGGTGGCGGCAGGCACTATTGCGACGGTCGAAGCCAACCGGATTCCTGTTGCGGCCAATTACGTGCAGACGACCGTTCTGGGCCTGCCTTCCAGCGCGGAGGCCAATGGCCGCCACGGCATGGACCCCACCGTCATCCCCACCTTCGACAGGCAGATGCAGCAGATGCTGGACAAGGCGCAGCGGCAGGTGCACGGTGCGCCGGAGCAGGCACAGCCGGCCAAGCCATTGCCGGAGCAGCAGGCGGCGCGCGGATTTTCGGCGGCCGATCAGGCCTTGTTCGATCGCATCCGCGGTGCAGTACCTGGACATGTCGATGATGCCGTGATCGGTCATGCCGTGGTGCAGGTCAAACGCAGCGGCATGCTGGAGATGGGTGGCATGGCAGGCGTGACCTTGCGCGAGGATCGGCTGTTCATCGCCGGTGCGACGGCTGGATTCCGCGTTTCGGTGGACGTGCGCGAACCGGTTGCCGACTTGCAGAGCAGCCAGCACGCCGCTGCCACGCTGGATCGCCAGCAGACGCAGGAACGCGCTGCAGCCGTCCCGCGCACGCAGGACGCGCCGGTCTTCGCCTGACGCCCTCTGCCGGGTCAGCGCCGCAGCCCGTATCATGGGGCGTCGCTGTCGCCGAGAGTCGTGATGTCGCTTTCCAATCCGCTCGCCTTCGTGTTTCCCGGCCAGGGCTCGCAGGCGCTGGCAATGCTGGCCGAATTGTCCGAGCTGCATCCGCAGGTGCGCGAGACGTTCGACGAAGCATCCGACGGTGCTGGTGCCGATCTGTGGGCCCTGTCGCAAGGCGGACCGGAGGAGATCCTGAATCGCACCGAATACACCCAGCCGACGCTGCTGGCGGCGGGCATCGCCGTGTGGCGGGTGTGGCAGGCGCAGAAGGGTCCGCTGCCTGCACTGCTGGCCGGCCACAGCCTGGGCGAATACACCGCGCTGGTGGCTGCAGGTGCGTTGTCGCTGCATGATGGCGCGCATCTGGTGCGCATCCGCGGCCAGTTGATGCAGGATGCCGCACCGCCCGGCACCGGCGCGATGGCGGCCGTGATCGGAGCCGAGGATGCCCTGGTGCGCGAGGTGTGCCAGGCTGCCGCACACAGCCAGGTCGTGGTGCCGGCCAACTTCAATTCGCCCGGACAGATCGTGATCGGCGGCGATGCCGCGGCGGTGGATCGTGCCCTGGCGTTGCTGGCCGAACGCGGCGTGCGCAAGGCGGTGAAACTGCCGGTGAGCGTGCCATCGCACACGCCGCTGATGCGCGAGGCTGCCAATCGCCTGTCCGAGACCATGGCCGGGCTGCGTTGGCAGGCGCCGCGACTGCCTGTGGTGCAGAACATCGACGCCAGCATCCGCGAGGACGTGCCCGCCATCCGCGATGCACTGGTGCGCCAGTTGTACCTGCCGGTGCAGTGGACCGACTGCGTGCAGGCGCTGGCATCGCGCGGTGTCACGCGGATTGGCGAATGCGGACCGGGCAAGGTGCTGACAGGGTTGATCAGGCGCATCGACAAGGCACTCGATGCGCGTCCGCTGGGCACGCCGGCCGAACTGGCCGGTGCATTGGACGATTGGCGATGAGCGCAGCGCGCTGCCCGGCCCAATTCCCGAAGTTGCGGAGCATGTGTCGATGAACGAATCCCTTGCCAATCGGGTCGCCCTGGTCACCGGTGCCAGCCGCGGCATCGGCGCCGCCATCGCCGACGAACTGGCCGCGCGCGGCGCCACCGTGATCGGCACCGCGACCAGCACGTCCGGCGCGGATGCGATCGGCGCGCGCCTGCGGGATGCAGGTGGGCACGGCCGGGTGTTGCAGATCAACGAGGCGGGCAGCATCGAAACCCTGGTCGAGGAGATCGGCAGGGAATTCGGCGGGGTGTCGATCCTGGTGAACAACGCCGGCATCACCCGCGACAACCTGCTGCTGCGGATGAAGGACGAGGACTGGCAGTCCGTTCTGGACACCAACCTGACCAGCGTGTACCGGGCCAGCAAGGCGGTGCTGCGCGGCATGATGAAGGCGCGTGCCGGTCGCATCGTCAACATCGCCTCGGTGATCGGGGCGACCGGCAATGCCGGGCAAGCCAATTACGCTGCGGCCAAGGCCGGCATCATCGCGTTCAGCAAGTCGCTGGCGCAGGAAGTGGGCTCGCGCGGGATCACCGTGAACGTGGTCGCGCCGGGCTTCATCGCCACCGACATGACCGCCGATCTGCCCGAGGACGCCAAGGCAGCGATGGTCGACCGGATCGCACTGGGCCGGCTGGGGCAACCGGAGGACATCGCCCGCGCCGTGGCCTTCCTGGCCGGTCCGGACGCGGCCTGGATCACCGGCGAGACCCTGCACGTGAACGGCGGCATGTACATGGCGTGATGCCGTGCGTGCACGCATGGCAGGGCCGGTCTTCACGCCGATGCAGCGCCGGCCCGGTTTCACTTACACTTGTCCGTCTGAACACGACTCCGCAGGAGGAGCACAATCCATGAGCAACATCGAAGAACGCGTCAAGAAAATCGTCGTCGAACAGCTGGGCGTGAAGGAAGAGGACGTGACCAACACCGCATCGTTCGTCGATGACCTGGGCGCCGATTCGCTGGACACCGTGGAACTGGTGATGGCGCTGGAAGAGGAATTCGAGTGCGAAATCCCCGACGAGGAGGCCGAGAAGATCACTTCCGTGCAGCAGGCCATCGACTACATCAAGAACCACGTCAAGGCATGATGGTGCCGGCGCGGCCTGTCCGCGCCGCCGCGCCGATCCACGCGGCCGCACGTGCCGGCGTGGCAAGCCGAATCGCCGGGGCCGCGGATGTGCGGCCCCCGGTTTTTTGCGGGGACCATGCGCCGCATTCATGCACATCCACACAGCGCAACACGATCGGGAGCCGGACAATGAGCAAACGCCGCGTGGTGATCACCGGGCTGGGCATCGTCTCGCCGCTGGGCAACGACCTGGCCAGCAGTTGGGAAGGCATCGTCAGCGGGCGTTCCGGCATCGGCCCGATCACCTGTTTCGATGCCTCGGCGCTGCCCACGCGCATCGCCGGCGAGGTGCGCGATTTCGATCCGGCGCGCTGGATCCCGCCCAAGGACGTGAAGAAGATGGACCCGTTCGTCCACTACGGCGTGGCGGCCGGATTGATGGCGATCGCCGATGCCGGCTTGGACATCGCGGCGGGCGATCCGGAGCGCATCGGCGTGGCCATCGGAGCCGGCATCGGCGGCATCTCGGGCATCGAGGAGACCACGCTGAAGACCGCGTCGGGCGGACCGCGCAAGATTTCCCCGTTCTACATCCCCAGCACCATCATCAACATGATCTCGGGCAACCTGTCGATCATGACCGGCGCGAAGGGCCCGAACATCGCCGCCGTCACCGCCTGCACCACCGCCACCCACAACATCGGCCTGGCGATGCGGCTGATCCAGTACGGTGATGCCGACGCGATGATCGCCGGCGGCGCCGAATTCGCCACCACGCCGACCGCGGTGGGCGGCTTCAGCGCGATGAAGGCGCTGTCCACCCGCAACGACGAGCCGCAGCGCGCCTCGCGCCCGTGGGACCGCGACCGCGATGGCTTCGTGATGGGCGACGGTGCCGGCGTGCTGGTGCTGGAGGAATACGAAGCTGCCAAGGCCCGTGGCGCGCGGATCTATTGCGAACTGGCCGGCTTCGGCATGAGCGGCGATGCCTGGCACATGACCGCGCCCAGCGAGAACGGCGAAGGTGCGGCGCGCTGCATGCGCAATGCTCTGGCCGATGCCGGATTGGCGGCCGATGCCGTGGGCTACATCAACGCGCACGGTACCTCCACGCCGGCCGGCGATCTGGCCGAAACCCTGGCGGTGAAGGCGGCATTGGGGGCAGCGGCGGCGAAGGTGATGGTCAGTTCCACCAAGTCGATGACCGGGCACCTGCTGGGCGCGGCCGGCGGGGTGGAGGCGGTGTTTTCGGCGATGGCGCTGCACACCGGCAGCATCCCGCCCACCATCAACCTGGACAATCCGTCCGACGGCTGCGACCTGGACTACGTGCCGCACACCGCGCGCCAGCGGCAGGTGGACGTGGCGCTGTCCAATTCGTTCGGTTTCGGCGGCACCAACGGCACGCTGGTGTTCCGGCGGGTGTGATCCGGCCGCACCACTGTCCATGAGTCGAATCGCTCGAACCAGCGGCTGGCCATTCGCCGGCCGGACAGGCCCGCCGCAGTGCCCACCATACCGCTGACGAACGCAGTCGATCTGGCCGCGCTGCAGCGGGTGTCGCGGCAACGCTACCCGTTGCTGCTGGCGTCCTCCGCGCAGGCACTGGATGCCAGCACCCGGCAACATGCGCGGCATGATTTCCTGCTGTGCGGCAATGGCGAAGGATTCGTTCTGGATGCGGATCTGCAGCTGCGCGATCTGCAGGGGCAGCCTCTGCCGGGAGGCTTCTTCGAGCAGCTGCAACGCGACTGGACGGCACTGCGCGTGCGCCCGGATAACGATGATGCGGCGGCGCCATTCCGCGGCGGCTGGGCACTGTATCTGGGGTACGAACTGGCGCAGGAGATCGAACCGGTGCTGCAGCTGCCGCAGGCAGCGGGTGAATTGCCGATTGCCGTGGCTCTGCGCTGTCCTGCGGCGCTGCTGCACGATCATGCAACCGGTCAGTATCGATTGGCGTGCGAAGGCGATCCGCAGCCATGGCTGCAGCAGGTCCGTGCCGACCTGCAGGCAGCTGCAGCACTGCCGCCACTCCCCGACAGCCTGCCTGCGGGCACATTGCACGAGGACGACCCGCAACGCTATCGCGATGCCGTGCAACGTGCGTTGACCTATCTGCAGGCCGGCGACATCTTCCAGGCCAACCTGTCGCGCGGCTGGCAAGCGCGGTTTGCCGCGGATGTGGAGCCGGCGGCGTTGCATCGGCAACTGCTGCGCAACAATCCGGCGCCGTTCGCGGGGGTGTGGCAGATGCCGGCCTGGGCGGTGGTGAGTGCCTCGCCGGAGCGGCTGGTGTCGATCCGTAGCGATGTCGTGCAGACCCGTCCCATCGCCGGTACCCGCCCGCGCCGGCCCGGCGACGACGATGCCGCGCGCATCCGCGAACTGGCCGCGCATCCCAAGGAACGCGCAGAACACATCATGCTGGTCGATCTGGAGCGCAACGATCTGGGCCGCGTGTGCCGCCCGGGCACGGTGCAAGTGGACGAATTGATGACCGTGGAAAGCTATGCGCACGTGCATCACATCGTCAGCAACGTCAGCGGCCGGCTGCGTGCCAATGCCGGTCCGGTCGACGTGCTGCGTGCGGTGTTTCCCGGCGGCACCATCACTGGCTGTCCGAAGGTGCGCTGCATGCAGATCATCGCCGAGCTGGAAGGCTGCGGTCGCGGGGCCTACACCGGCGCCTTCGGCTGGCTGGACCGCGATGGCGATCTGGACATGAACATCCTGATCCGCAGCGCCGAAGTGCAGGGCGATTCGGTCCGCTTCCGCACCGGCGCCGGCATCGTGATCGACTCCGACCCGCAGCGCGAGCTGGACGAAAGCCGTGCCAAGGCCCGCGGCATGCTGCACGCGCTGGGGCTGCACGATGCTTGAACCCGAACGCGTGCGCATCTTCAGCGGCCATGAGTGCCTGCCGAACATCCCGGTCGCGCACCGCGGCCTGTCCTATGGCGATGCGGTGTTCGAAACCATTCGCGTGCATGCGGGACAGGTGCCGTGGTGGCCGCGGCATTGGGCGCGTTTGTGCCGGGGCGCTGCCGTGTTGCGCCTGCCATTGCCGGATCCGCAGCAGGTGCTGGATGAAAGCTGCAACCTGTTTTCGGATGGCGGCGATGGGGTGTTGAAGCTGCAATTGAGCCGCGCCGGCGACCGTGGCTATGCGCCGTCTGCCGATGCCAAGCCCGTGTGGATGCTGAGTCGCCATTCGCTGCCGCCCGCATCATCCGCTGCGGGGTTGGTGCTGCGCTGGTGCCGCACCACGCTGGCCGTGCAGCCGCTGCTGGCGGGCATCAAGCATGCGAATCGGCTGGAACAGGTGCTGGCACGGCTGGAGTGGTCCGATCTGGCCGCGGACGAACACGCCGCCAACGATGGGCTGCTGTGCGATACCGACGGCAGGGTGGTCTCGGCCATCAGCGCCAATCTATTCGTACTGCACGACGGCCACTGGACGACGCCGCCGGTGGATCGCTGCGGCGTGGCCGGAGTGTGCCGCGAGTGGGCGTTGCAGGCGCTGCCAGCCAGCGAGCGCATCCTGCAGCGCGACGACGTGCTCGCCGCCGATGCGGTTTTCCTGTGCAATGCCGTGCGCGGTATCCTGCCGGTGCGGCAACTGGGCCAACGCGTGTGGCCGCCGCATCCTGCCATCGGCCGGGCGCAGGCGCTGCTGGCGCAGGCGCACCCCGGATTCGCCGTGACTGTGGAGGCATCGTGACCCGTTCCCGCAAGCGCCGCTTCGGCCTGCTGTTCATCCTGACCGCGCTGGCGGCCGGCCTGGCCGGCTATTGGCTGTTCGCACGCTACCTCAGCTTTGCCGACAGTCCGATTGCGGGCCTGCCGCCCGATGCCACGCTGGTGGTGGCACCCGGCAATTCGCTGCCGACCGTGCTGGGCAAGCTGCAGACGCTGGGTGCACCGGCCGGTCAGGAACTGGAATGGCAGGCCCTGGCACGGCAGATGAAGGCCGCCGGACGCATCCAGGTGGGCGAATACGCATTGCCATCCGGCATCACGCCGCGTCAATTGCTCACGCACATGCGCGACGGCAAGGTGCTCAGCTACCGCTTCACCATCGTCGAGGGCTGGAACATCCGCGACCTGCGCGCCGCATTGCGGCGTGCGACCGATCTGCAGCAGGAAACCGCCGAGCTGGACGATGCCGCGCTGATGCAGGCACTCGGTGAGCCCGGCAAGCATGCGGAAGGCCGCTTTCTGCCGGAAACCTACGTGTTCCGGCGTGGCGACAGCGACCTGGACATCCTGAAGCGGGCCATGGCCGACATGAATGCCGCGCTGGCCAAGGCCTGGGGAACCCGTGCCGATGGCATTCCGCTGACGTCGGCCTACCAGGCACTGATCCTGGCCTCGATCGTGGAGAAAGAAACCGGCATCGCCTCGGAACGCCCGGACATCGCCGGCGTGTTCACGCGCCGTCTGCAGCAGGGCATGCTGCTGCAGACCGATCCCACCGTGATCTACGGCATGGGCAGCCGCTACACCGGCAACATCCGCCGCAGCGACCTGACCACCGACACGCCCTACAACACCTACACCCGCGCCGGCCTGCCGCCCACGCCGATCGCCATGCCTGGCGTGGCCGCGCTGCAGGCCGCCACGCGTCCGGCGGCCGGCGACACGCTGTACTTCGTGGCGGTGGGCGATGGCAGCGGGCGGCATGTGTTCAGTCGCACGTTGAGCGAACACAACAGCGCGGTGGCGGATTACGTGCGACGCTACCGTCAGCAGCACGCCGGAACGCAGCCGGCAGCTGCAGAGGACTCTGTCGCGGCACCGCCGGACGAAGCGACATCGTCCCCATCCGCGCCCGTCGAAGCGCCCTCACCATGACGCAGGTTTCAGCCAGCGCGGGCCACCCGCGTTTCATCACACTGGAAGGTGGCGAGGGCGCGGGGAAAAGCACGGTGCTGCATGCCCTGCGCGTTGCCCTGCAGGCCGATGGCAAAACGGTGATCTGCACCCGCGAACCCGGCGGCACGCCGCTGGCGGAGCGCATCCGCACGCTGCTGCTGCTGCCGGGCGACGAGCCGCTGGCGGCCGAAACCGAATTGCTGTTGATGTTCGCCGCGCGCAGCCAGCATGCACGGCAGGTGATCGTGCCGGCGCTGCAGCGCGGCGAGTGGGTGCTGTGCGACCGTTTCACCGATTCCAGCCATGCGTACCAGGGCGGTGGCCGCGGCTTGCCCACCACGTTGATCACCCAGCTGGAGCAGGGCACCGTGCCGGTGCAGCCCGGCCTGACCCTGTTGCTGGACGTGGACCCGGAACTGGGCCTGCAGCGCACCGTGCAGCGCGGCGAGGCCGCCGACCGCATCGAATCCGAGCAGCTGGTGTTCTTCCGCCGCGTGCGCGAGGCCTTTCTGCAACGCGCAAGGGCCGAGCCGCAACGCATCCGCGTGATCGATGCCTCGGCCGATGCGGCCAGCGTGGCCATGCAGGCCGTGCAGCATCTGCTGCGGCATCGGGAGCAGACGGCATGATGCCACTGCCGTCCGTGGACGCATTCGCACCGTGGCAACAGCGTGCCTGGCAACAGGCGGTCGAGGCGCTGGCAGCGGACCGCTTGGCCCATGGGCTGTTGCTCTGCGGCCCGGCCTTGCTGGGCAAGCGTGTGCTGGCGGAACGTCTGGCGCAGCGGGTGCTGTGCCTGCAGCCGCAGGACGATGCCGCCTGTGGTGAGTGCCGCAGCTGCCGCCTGTTCGAGGCGCGCACCGCGCCGGACGCCGCCGAAGTTCGCCCGGATGGCACACCGTCGCACCCGTTCGGCCTGCCGACGCATCCCGACCTGTATCTGCTTGGCCATGCCATCAACGAGAAAACCGACAAGCCGCGCAGCGAGATCGTGATCGAGCAGATCCGCACGCTGTCGAACCGGCTGGCGCTGACCCCGCAGTTCGGGCGCGCGCAGGCGGCGATCGTCGATCCGGCCGAGGCGATCAATCACGCCGCGGCCAATGCGCTGCTGAAAACGCTGGAAGAACCGCAGCCAGGCCGCTATTTGTGGCTGCTCAGCGCGCATCCCGCACGGCTGCCGGCCACCATCCGCAGCCGTTGCCAGCGGCTGGAACTGCGCCTGCCGCCACCTGCGGAGGCCCTGGCGTGGCTGCAGCAGCAGGGCCATGCCGCGGCAGCCGCAGCCGAGGCACTGGAAGCCGCCCGCGGCCATCCCGGTCTGGCGCAGACCTGGCTGCAGCACGGTGGCCTGCAACTGCGGCACGAGGTGATCCGCGATCTGCAGCAGCTGGCACGCGGCGGCACAGTGGTCGATGTCGCCCAGCGCTGGGTGGCCGATGACCAGGCAGCGCAGCGGATCGGCATCGCTGCGGACTGGATCGCGCGGCAGGCCGGCCAGGCCCAGCCGGACCGGGTGCTGCAACTGGCGCAACGTTTCGATGAAGCCAACCGCGTGCGCGACCTGCTGCGCACCACCGTGCGTGCCGACCTGGCCGTGGCAGAATGGCTGCTGGCCTGGCGTGGCGACACCGTCGCGCAGGCCGCAGGCAACCGGAGCAGACGATGAACGCAATGGCAGGGGCAGGTGGCATGCGGCAGGGCATCCTGTCGCTGGTGCTGAAGGACAAGGCGGCGCTGTACGGCGCCTACATGCCGTACATCAAGAACGGCGGCGTGTTCGTGCCAACGCCCAAGCGCTATCTGCTGGGCGATGAAGTCTTCCTGCTGCTGACCCTGCCGGAAAGCACCGAAAAACTGCCGGTGCCCGGCAAGGTGGTGTGGATTACCCCGGTAGGTGCGCAGGGCAACCGACCGGCCGGCGTGGGCGTGCAGCTGGCCGATTCGCCGGAAGGCGAAACCATCCGCAACCGCATCGAGACCCTGCTGGCCGGCACCGCCGCATCGGACAAGCCGACGCAGACAATGTAGACCGCGCGCGGACCGCGCAATTGCGCGGGTTCGTCAATGGAGATACGGACATGGTTCAAGGCAAGAATCGCCTGAAGTTTTTCATGGCTGCAGCCTTGGGCACGATGGCGAGCGCGGCGCTGCCGTTGCATGCCCAGTTGGGACTAGGCTGTGAGTACGAAAATATTTGGATCAATCGCGTTCCGTGTGGATTGCCCCTTGTGCGCGGCTGTCGCCTTGGGCAGGCTGTGTGGATGGAACAACTCTTCACACACGCATTGGGTCTG
>QFNC01000014.1 GCA_003240695.1 Pseudoxanthomonas suwonensis
AGACCCAATGCGTGTGTGAAGAGTTGTTCCATCCACACAGCCTGCCCAAGGCGACAGCCGCGCACAAGGGGCAATCCACACGGAACGCGATTGATCCCAAAAAACCTGGCTTCAGGTTTGGGCGACCTGACACGTGGGGAAGCAAAGGCAATTCAAGGCGTAGTCAATCAGGCAGGCCGACCCTTGGATGTCGTTGGTTCTGCCGCGTCCGGGACAAGGCGCGGAGTTGGAACGGATTTGCCTATCGGCAAAGGGCCAGGAACACGTAGCGATATTGATTACACTACTGCAGCTTCAAATGTTGGCAACTTCAACGGGCTACAGCAAAAACTATCCGGATTGGCTCCGCATGGCATCTTGAAGGGAACCCCAGAAAAGGAGTTGCCGTCAATCCGATTCGAACCGAAACCTTAGAGGAGAGCGGTCTTGCTTCGGCGATTCTGGTTCAATTTCAAAGACGTTGCTCCCTTCTCACCACTTTGGCTTGGTTGCGGAGTTACCAGTTACGACTATTCAGACGCATTGCAGCTACTTGCGCGTACAGTACTCGCCGAATATCCGCAACTGAAGGTCGATACTGTGATTGAGGACGTGGATATCCGTACGCTAGATGCTGGTCATGTACTCCTAAACATGGGAGTGCCTGCTGTTCGTGGAGTTTGGTTTCCTTTGGGATACGCCACTTAAAAACCGAGATGAGTAGTCAGAGGAATTGGCGATGTTAAGGATGCACCAAGGCGCCCAGACGCTTGCCTCAGGCTCTGCCGAAGGCGCAATTGTGAGAGGTGCAGTTGTACAAGCCGAAGGCAGCAGCGTTTGAGTTCAGGCATGGGTAATTGACGGCATCTTTCGCGTCGCATCGGCATCGAAGAGGAGCATTCCGTGACAGAAAATCTGAATGTTTTCGAGGAAGCGGTAGTTCGCCACGTCGCACATAAAACTGGTTGGACTGGTGATTTAGAATCCGGCATAACAACATTGCGCGTACCAGAACGCGATCCCGACGTGGTAGGGTTTTATTCGACCGTATTGCACAGCAGTCGCGACTTCAAACTATCCAGCATGAACCCCGCTCAACCGCCCACATTGATTGTTCGACATTCAAAACTCGAGCATGACGGCATTGTTACAGTCTGGGTTGCTGCTGAAGGACTGATCACTGGAATAGAAGCGGTAACGTTTGCCTCAGAGCCGTGGCCTTATGGAGATGTTTCCGATTTTTTATTCGAATAATTCACGATATTCATGCCTCATGCGATGACACCCTTCGTAGGGCGGGCTCTTTTGAAATCATCGTCCGGCTGACCCACAAGCAAGAACGACCAGTTCCGCCCGTTGCCCAAGGCCCGCACTGCGGGTCTTGTTGTTTGCGGTGCTGGTGATTGGCTTATCGCGCCACCTGCGCCAGCACCGAGTCGATGACCTGCATGACGAACTGCTGCTTGATGCGCGGCACCTGGGTGATGCGATCCATCTGCTGCTGGCAACTTGGGCGTGGGCCCGCGTCTGAGGCGGGCCTGCTGCCGTCATCAAGCAGTTCCTCCACCGACACGCACAGCCGCGTGGCGATCGCGGGCAGCAACGACTCCGGCACGCGGCGTCGGCCCCTGCGCCTTGCGCAGCGCGGCAGTGCGCTGGCCAAGGTCGACATAGAAGGCACGTTTGGTTGGGGAGACGGCCCCGACGCCTAGTCGGCACCGCGTTCACGCGCCTGGCGCTGATGTGGGCAACGGGTGGTCAGCCGGGGTTGACACCGCGCCGGAACGCGGGCAAAAAGGCGCATCAAGGCATTTTTTGCGAGGTCGAACAGGCGTGTCGGGGGCGTTGGCCAGCGCGAAGCTGCACCGCATCAAGGCTGCGCACCGCAGGCGGCGCAGAAGCACGGCGGGTCGCTTTGTTCAGCGCTATTACGATCCAACCATCAGCAGGTTCCTGAGCTTCGATCCGGTTACGGCATATGACAACGGCGATATGCGGTTCTTTAACCGCTATGCCTACGTTTTTAATAACCCGTACAAGTTCACTGATCCGGATGGCAGGTCAGGCCGCGACAGAGATGGGAGCAGGTTCGCGGAGCTGACGAATACTATTTTGGAGTTGGCCGGTCTGCGGAGCCGCGAAAGCGCCGAGGGCATTAGGGCCAACCTTACGGATGGCAAGTTAGGCCGTCGTCAGAAACAAATAGCACGCGACGCGCACAAGGGCCGAATGACCGAACTTTTAAATCAGAACGCGCGGCTCGAAGGGAGCTTATGAGGCAGCACGGAGCCCAGGTCTCTCGCCCGAACAACTTCAAGCGCGAGCAAGTGTATGGGTCTAATGAAAATCTTCGTGGTGAAAAAGGGGGGCCATCCCAAGGTGTCACGACCACGGATACTCGAACAGGCGGTTCGGTGACAATTGACCACCATAGCAACGGGCACCAGTTCAAGGACACCGGCACGCACGAAAAGCCTCACTATCAAGGCAAAGATGGTTCGCATCTTTCCTACGACAAGAAGAGAGGGCAATGAGTGATTTCAGATCTGTCGCATTTAGTAGCTAGCCTTAAAATTGCGGTGCGAGTAAAGGGCCTAGGAGTCTCGGAGCCGAGCATTTGGAGTCCATGGATTAATGAGCCGGAACGTGGATATGTCGAGCTCAAGGGGCTTGGGCCAGTCCCTACAGACGCACTCGATTGGGTCGAGATCAACCCTGTTGAAAATAGATACCAGGGTCGCCTGGTTGCTCCAAAGGCAATAGACCACTCGGTCGAGGTGCGAGATTTTTTTGATAGGCGGTCGACTCCATTTTTGTGCCTGGAAACAGGCGTTAGGGTGGATCTCGGTAAACTCGTGTAAGGCGGACCTTGATCTGCCTTCTGGAAAGCAAAAAGCCCGCGCACTGCGCGGGCTTTTTGCTGGTCGCGATGAGCGTCAGCGACTGGACTGCGCGAGCACCGACTCAATGACTTCCATGACGAACTGCTGGCGTGCACGCGGTCGTTGGATGATGCGATCCATCTGCTGCGGCATCTTGGGCGTGGACCCGCATCTGGAGGCCGGCCTGCTGCCGTCATCAAGCAGCTCTTCCCCCGACACGCTCAGCCGCTTGGCG
The DNA here is from genome assembly GCA_003240695.1 of Pseudoxanthomonas suwonensis. Lineage (GTDB taxonomy): Bacteria > Pseudomonadota > Gammaproteobacteria > Xanthomonadales > Xanthomonadaceae > Pseudoxanthomonas_B > Pseudoxanthomonas_B suwonensis_A. The sequence goes on from QFNC01000014.1 coordinate 3,097, forward strand.
ATGGCGGGCAGCAACGACACCGGCACGCGGCATCGACCGGTCTCGTAGGAGTTCAGCCTCTGCTGCGTGGGCCCGACCAGTTCGGCGGAGTGCGCGGAGCCATGCCGGTCACCGTGACTGCCTGAGGGGACTTCATCGCCAGGCTGAAGACCGTACATGCGGCCATCCGGGCGCACGGCTCACCCGTTCATCCGCTCCCGATCAGGAGGGCTGGAATGCGATCAATCCTATCCGCACGAGGTGCCGCCATGTCCGCCGTGCCTGCAACTGCCAAACAGGAAGGCGAACAGCTGCTGGTCCACCTGCCCGATGACAGCACGCTGGAAGACATCCAGTACCACCTGTACGTGCTGGAGCAGATCAAGCGTGGTCGTGCGGGTGTGTAAGCGGACCGGACGCTGACGCACGAGCAGGCGCGTGAGCGGATGCAGCGATGGCTGCTCGGCTGACCTGATCGATCGAGGCACTGGGCGACCTTGATGCGATGGCCGAATACGTCCACCGGGACTCAACCTGCACGCGCAGGGGGTGGTGGAGGCTGCACTGGCACCGGCCGAGTCTGCAGCCCAGGAGCCCTTGATCGGCCGCATGCTGCCGGCACTGAGGGAACGCGTCCATCCGGGAACGGTTCCTGTACAGCTATCGGCTGTCGTACCAGCTGCGGAACGACCAGATCGGAGGTCTGGCGCTTGCTCACGCACGACGCCTGCCGGCATCACTGCACGCTCGACTCGAGTGAGTCGAGCGCGCGGCCCGGCCTGTGCTTCGGTGCTTTCAGCAGCATGTCGCCAGCAGCTGCGCTCAACCAGCACTCACCCCGCCGATGCCGTACACTGCCCGCCGCTTCGCGGTGACCTGCAGCTGGCTGCAGGTTGAAACGGGAAGCCGGTGACGCCCGCGCTGCGGGCCAGTCCGGCGCTGCCCCCGCAACGGTAAGCACGTTCCACCTGCGGCATCCGCCACTGTGCTTCGGCATGGGAAGGCGCCGCGGGATGCCCTGTCGGCATCGCGTGCCAGCCCGGAGACCGGCCACGGAGCGATCAGGCCATCCGGCCTGCCGGTTGCGATGCGGAGGGCGTCGCGGCGATGGCATGCAAACGGCCTGGCGCCGTGGCCTGCCGCGTCGGCGGTCTTCTCCTCGTGTCCGATTCCATCACCGCTTTGCGCGCGGGCGTGCGCGCCACGAGGACATCCCCATGACCATGACCACGATCCATCCGCTGTATCTGGCTGCATTAGGCGGCCTGCTGTTCATCCCTGCCGCACACTCGCAGGAGGCTGCCGATCTGGACACGGTCACCGTCACCGCCACTCGCACCGCCGAAGCGGTCGAACGCGTGCTGGCTGCCGTGGAGGTGATCGACCGTGCGCAGATCGAACGCAGCCAGGCGCAGTCGCTGCCGCAGCTGCTGCAAGGCCATGCCGGCGTGCAGACGGTGAATCAGGGCGGCCCGGGCAAGCTGAGCAGCGTGTTCCTGCGCGGCACCGACTCCGATCACCTGCTGGTGCTGGTGGATGGCGTGCGCGTGGGCAGCAGCACGGCTGGCACGGCGGCATTGCAGGATCTGCCGCTGGCGCAGATCGAGCGCATCGAGATAGTGCGCGGACCGCACTCCGGACTGTACGGCGCGGACGCGATCGGCGGGGTCATCCACGTTTTCACCCGCGGCGGTGGCAAGCCCGGAACCGTGCTGCGGGCGCATGCCGGCGTGGGCAGCCATGGTTGGCAGGATGCCGGTGCCGGGCTGGACTGGCGTGGCCAGCGCGGCTGGCTGGGCGCGGATGTCGCCCATCAGCAGACCGATGGCATCGACGCCTGCCGGGTGGCCACGCCCACGCCGTTTTCCGGCGGCTGTTTCATCGCGCAGCCGCAGCCGGATCGTGACGGATACCGCAACCGGTCGCTGTCGCTGCGCGGCGGCTGGCAACCGGTGGAAGCGCTGGAGCTGCGCCTGCAGGGCCTGCGCGCGGAAGGCCGCAATGATTTCGATGGCGACTTCATCGACCGCTCGGACACGCTGCAGCAGGTGTTGGGTGGACGCCTGGCCTGGACTGCCAGCGAACACGTGCGTGTGTCGCTGAGTGCCGGTCGCAACACCGATATCTCCGACAATGCGCTGCAGGGCATGGTGGTGAACCGTTATCGCAGCACCCGCGACAGTGCCGGCCTGCAGCTGGATTGGGATCTCGCCGCGCAGCACGCCATCAGCGCCGGCCTGGACTGGCAGCGCGACGCCGCCGACGTGGCCGATGCGTTCTCGCCGTTTGCCGCCGAACGCGACAACCGCGCCGGGTTCGTGCAGTACCGCGGGCAGTGGAATCGGCAGTCGCTGCAGGCGGCCGTGCGCCATGACGACAACGCCCAGTTCGGCGGGCACGGTACCGGGCACGTGGCATGGGGTCTGCAACTGAACGATGCGTGGCGGGTGAACGCCCGCTATGGCACCGCGTTCAAGGCGCCCAGCTTCAACGACCTGTACTTCCCGTTTTTCGGCAACCCGGACCTGCAGCCGGAAACCGCGCGCAGCGTGGAGCTGGGGCTGCGGCATGCACCGGGTAGCCAGTGGCACTGGCAGGCGCAGCTGTACCGCACCCGCATCGATGATCTGATCGCCTTCGATGCCGCCAGCGGCAAACCGGCCAATCTGGACGAAGCGCAGATTCAAGGCGCCGAATTCACCGTGCAGGGCGACATCTCGGGGTGGCAGTGGTCCACGCAGCTGGGCTACACGCATGCGCTGTCGGTCGGCGGCTTTGCCGATGGCGCGTGGCTGCCGCGGCGTGCACGCTGGAGCGGCCGCATCGATCTGGACCGTCGCCACGGCGACTGGTCGTGGGGCATCAGTGCCGTCGGTCAGGGCCGGCGCTACGACGACGTTGCCAACACCCTGCCGCTGGGCGGCTATGGCACGCTGGACGCGCGGGTGGCATGGCAGCCGTCGGCGCAGTGGCAGTTGCAAGCCGGTGTTCGCAATCTGCTGGACAAGACCTACGAAACCGCGAGTTTCTATCGCCAGCCGGGTCGCGAATGGCTGCTGCAGTTGCGCTACCGCAGCGCCGACGACTGAGCGATACCGCTCAGCCCGCGCCACCCGCAAGCGCGGCTTCCAGCACGGCCATGCGCACCGCCACGCCGTTGCGCACCTGCTGCAGGATGCGCGACTGCGGGCCGTCGGCCACCGCATCGGTGATTTCCACCCCGCGATTGATCGGCCCCGGATGCAGCACCACGGCATCCGGCGCGGCACGGCGCAGACGGGTGTCGGTCAGGCCGTAGTCGCGGTGGTAATCGTCCAGACTGGGTACCAGCCCGTCGGCCATGCGTTCGCGCTGCAGCCGCAGCATCACGATGGCATCCACGCCGTCCAGGGCCGCATCCAGATCGGTGCCGAGCGCGCAGCCCGCCGCCGCAGCGGCATCCGGCAGCAATGCCTTGGGACCGCACAGGCGGATATCGCGCACGCCCAGGCAGCGCAGCGCCTGCACATCCGAATTCGCCACGCGCGAGTGGCGGATGTCGCCGACGATGGCCACCGACAGCGCGGACCAGTCGTCGCCCCTGGCCTGACGCAGGGTCAGCATGTCCAGCAGACCCTGGGTGGGATGATCGCTGCGGCCATCGCCGGCGTTGATCACGGCCACGTCCGTGTCTGCCAGCGCGGCCAGCGCGGTGACCGCACCGTCATCGCGATGCCGCACCACGAATCCGCGCACACCCATCGCCTGGATGGTGCGGAAGGTGTCGGCGGCGGTTTCGCCCTTGGTGGTGGACGAGGTCGCGGCCTCGAACGCCAGCAGGTCCGCGCCCAGGCGCTGCGCCGCGCGCTGGAAACCGAGCCGCGTGCGCGTGGACGGTTCGAAGAACAGCGTGCATACGGCTATGCCGCGCAATGCATCCGCGGCATCGGCGCCGTCGGCGAATTGCTGGGCGCGGTCCAGCAGCGCGATCAACCATTCGCGCGGCATGTCGTGCAGCGTGAGCAGGTGGCGGGAAGGCGCGTCGGACAGCGGATTCATGCCCTGTCCCCGGCTGCCGGCTCCGGCAGCAAGGTGCCTTCGTGCGGTGCGGACAGCCAGCGTTCCACGATCACCGCCGCAGCCACGGCATCCAGCTGCGCGGCATCGCGACGACGCTTGCGGCCGTCGGCGCGATCCTGCGCGAAGCGCGCGGCCGCCTCGCGCGAGCTGGAACGCTCGTCCATCATCACCACCGGCAACCGGTAGCGCGCCTGCAAGGCCCTGGCGAAAGCCCGTGCACGGACGCGGATCGGTTGATCGCCGCCATCCAGCGTCATCGGGTCGCCCACCACCAGACCCTGCGCCCGCCAGTCGCGCTGCACGCGGTCCACGGCCGCCCAATCGACGCGGTCATCGTGCACGTCGATCACGGCGATGCCGCGCGCGCCGCTGCCCAGGGCACTTCCCACGGCCACGCCGATGCGCCGCGCACCGACATCGAAACCCAGCACGGTGGCATCGCGCGGGATGCAGACCGCAGCCGCGTCGTGCCGCTCAGGCATGACCGCTGTAGTCGGGCATGTGCGCCATGTTCACGCCGATCCGGCCGGCGGCGGCCTGCCAGCGGCGCTCCAGCGGCGTGTCGAACAGCAGTCCGGCATCGGCGGGCACGGTCAGCCAGCTGTTCTCGCCCAATTCGAATTCCAGCTGTCCGGCGCCCCAGCCGGCGCAGCCCAGGGCCACCAGCGCGTGCGCAGGCCCTTTGCCGGCGGCCATCGCTTCCAGCACGTCGCGCGAGGTGGTCAGCCACAGCTCGTCGGCCACCGCCATGCTGGACTGCCAGACACGATCGCCGTCGTGCAGCACGAAGCCGTGCTGCGGATGCACCGGCCCACCGGCCAGCACCTGGCGTGAACGCAGCTGCGCATCGTCGCAGGCGATGTCGATCTGGTCGAACAGCTGCCCCAGCGTGTATTCCGAGGGCCGGTTCACCATGACGCCCATCGCGCCATCGGCATCGTGCTGGCACAGCAGGGTCACGCTGCGGGCGAAGTTGGGATCGCTCAACGCCGGCAGCGCGATCAGCAGCTGATTGGTGAAGATGGACGGGCTGGCGTCGGTCATGCGTGCGACAGGCTGGATCAACCCAGACCGAACTGCATTTCCTGCGGCGTGGGCACGCGCACGTCCACCACTTCCATGTCGGCGGTGAAGGTCTTGCCGGCCAGCGGATTGTTGCCGTCCACGGTGATGGAGTCGTCGTCGAAGGCGGTCACCACCACCAGCAGCGGGCCGCGCGCGGTGGAGCCGGTCAGCTTCTTGCCGATCGCCAGATCGCTGCCGGGATAGGCGCTGCGCGGCAGGGTCTGCACCAGTTCGGCGTGATGCGGGCCGAAGCCGGTTTCCGGCGTCACTTCGGCCTGCAGCCGCTCGCCGGCCTGCCGGCCCCTCAGCGCGGACTCCATCGCCGGCACGATGCTGCCCTTGCCGTGCATGTACACCAGCGGCTCGTGGCCGTGGGTGGTGGTGATGACCGCGCCATCGGCATCGGTCAGCGTGAAATGGACGGTGACAACGCGGTTGTCGGCGATTTCCATGAATCCTCACCCCTGATGGACTGCGCAGATGGTGACCCAAATCCGGGGTCCGGCGCTAGTCCGGGCTCGAGTTCAGCCTGAATCGGCACGTGTCCACTTCCTTGTGCCTGCGAAAACGGTAACCTGCCGGTGCCGGAGTGTTCCGGCGGTACACCACGCCTGCAGGAGGGCATCATGCGCATCGAAACCCATGGTCAGCAGTTCGAAGTCACCGCCGCCTTGCGCGATTACGCGCAGAGCAAGCTGTCGCGGCTGGCCGACCATTTCGAGCAACCCTGCGACATCCGCGTGGTGCTGGCCGCGGACAAGCCCAATTACCGGGCCGAGGCCACGGTGACCATTGCCGGCAAGGCCCTGCACGTGGAGGCCACGGCATCGGACATGTATGCCGCCATCGACATGCTCACCGACAAGCTGGACCGGCTGCTGCTGAAGCACAAGGAAAAGCGCGAGGACCAGCGCAACCGCGCCGAAAGCCTGGCCCGCAGCGAGAGCGGGCTGAGCTGAGCAAGCCCGGGGCTGACCATGCCACCGCACCGCGCCCGCATCAGTGCCTTGCAATTGTTCGAGCAGCTGCAGGAACGGCTGCAGCTGCGTTGGGTGGCTGGCGAACACGGCGCCGAGCGCACCTTGGAGGCGGTGGACACCGTCGCCCGCCGACCGTCGCTGTGCGGCTATCTGAACATGATCTACCCCAATCGGGTGCAGATCCTGGGCAGCGAGGAACTCGAGTGGCTGGATGGCCTGGAAGCCCGGCAGCGCTGGAACATCATCGCCAAACTGATGGAATACCGCCCGCTGGCACTGGTGATCAGCAAGGACCAGCCCTGTCCCGACGACCTGCGCGACGCCGCCGAGGAAGTCGGCATCGCCATCTGGGTGTCGCAGCGGCGCGGCCACGAACTGTTCAACCACATCCAGTACCACTTGGCCCGGGTGCTGGCACCGCGCATCACGCTGCATGGCGTGTTCATGGAGATCTATTCGATCGGCGTGCTGATCACCGGCGAGTCGGGTTCCGGCAAGAGCGAGCTGGCACTGGAACTGGTGACGCGCGGCCATCGGCTGGTGGCCGACGACGCACCCGAATTCACACAGATCGCGCCCGACGTGCTGGACGGCACCTGTCCCGAACTGCTGCAGGACATGCTGGAACTGCGCGGGCTGGGGGTTCTGAATATCCGCCAGATGTTCGGCGACACCGCGGTGAAGCGGAACAAGTACCTGCGCCTGATCGTGCACCTGGGCCGGCCGCCGGAGCTGCTGGAAGCCAGCAGCGACGGCATGGAACGGCTGACCGGCGATCTCAGTGCCCGCCGGGTGCTGGATCTGGATGTGCCGATGGTGACCTTGCCGGTGATGCCCGGCCGCAACCTGGCGGTACTGACCGAAGCCGCCACCCGCGTGCATCTGCTGCGGGTGAAAGGGGTCGATCCGGCAGCGGCCTTCATGGCCCGCCACACCCACTTCCTGGAACGCGGCGAATGAGCGACGCCGCGCCCGCCAAGCCGGTGCTGGTGATCATCAGCGGCATGTCCGGCGCCGGCAAATCGGTGGCGCTGAAGACGCTGGAGGACATCGGCTTCTACTGCGTGGACAACCTGCCGGTGGAGCTGCTGGATGCGTTCGTGCGCAGCCTGACCGGCAAGGCCGGCGTGCCCGATCGTCTGGCCGTGGGCATCGACGTGCGCAATCGGCTCAGCGATCTGGCCCAGGCGCCGCAGCTGCTGGGACGGCTGGCCGAATTCGGCATCGAACCGCAGCTGGTGTTCTTCGACAGCGACACCGCCAGCCTGCTGAAACGCTATGCCGACACCCGCCGCCGGCATCCGCTGGGACGCCAGGGCGTGTCGCTGGCCGATGCCATCGCCCGCGAGCGCGATCTGCTGCAGCCGTTGCGCGACACCGCACACAAGGTGGTGGACACCAGCCAGTTCAACGTGCACCAGCTGCGCCGGCATGTGCTGACCGAGCTCGGCCTGGCCGGCGAATCGGCGCCGTCGCTGCTGTTCGAATCGTTCTCGTACCGCAAGGGACTGCCGCTGGAAGCGGATTTCGTGCTGGACGCCCGGGTGCTGCCCAATCCGCACTGGCAGGCGGAACTGCGGCCGCTGTCCGGCCGCGACGCGCCGGTGCGCGAGTTCCTGGATGCGCAGCCGGAAGTGCGCCTGTACGTGAAGCAGATCGGCGATTTCCTGGATGCGTGGCTGCCGCAGCTGCATTCGGACACCCGCAGCTACGTGACCGTGGCCTTCGGCTGCACCGGCGGCAAGCATCGCTCGGTGTACCTGGCCGAAACCCTGGCCCGGCACGCGCGCGAGCACGGCTGGCAGGACGTGGCCGTGTTCCACCGCGAACTGGACTGAACGACGCCGCGCGGCATTCGTGCAGGCCGCTTCCGGAGCGTCATCCCGATTTGCTACCGTGTGCGGATGTCCGTCGGCATCCTTCTGCTTACCCATCACGGCATCGGCAGCGCCCTGCTGTCGGTGGCCACACGTCTGCTGGGCAGCCTGCCGCTGCAGGTGGGCGCCTTCGAACTGCCCTTCGACGCCGATCCGGCCACGGCCCTGCCTGCCGCCAGTGCCGCACTGCGCAAGGTGGATGACGGCGATGGCGTGCTGGTCTTGACCGATCTGTATGGCGCTTCGCCAAGCAATCTGGCTGCGCAGCTGGCCCGTCTGGGCACCCCGGTGCGCCGGGTGTCGGCACTGAGCCTGCCGATGCTGCTGCGCGTGCTGAACTACCCCGAATTGTCCCTGGACGACCTGCCAGCCGTGGCCACCGCAGGTACCCGCAACGGAGCCATCATCGACGATGCTTGAACGCGAACTCACCGTCGGCAACAAACTGGGCCTGCATGCCCGCGCCACCGCCAAGCTGGTGCAGGTGCTGTCCGCCTATCGCAGCCAGGCCACGCTCAGCGCCAAGGGTCGGCAGGTCAACGCCAAGAGCATCATGGGCGTGATGCTGCTGGCCGCCGGTCCCGGTGCCACCGTGCTGGTGCGCGTAGATGGCGAGGACGAAGCGGCCGCGATGCAGGCCGTGGTGGACCTGTTCGAAAGGCACTTCGACGAGGCGCAGTCGTGATTGCGCCCGGCATCGCCATCGACCCGCCGGGAGGCTGAGCACCGATGCGCCTGGACCTGTCCGCACAGGGAGCCTCGAAAGGCCAGGCCTTGGGACGTGCACGGGTTCGCGAGCCGCATGCGCTGTCGGTGGACGAGCAGCGCATCGTCCCGGAGCGGGTGCAGGACGAAATCGAACGGCTGCATGCCGCCATCGCCACCGTGCGGCTGGAGATGGAGGAGTTGCGGCAACGGCTGCAGGGCGCGCTGTCGGCCGAGGTGGGCGAATTCCTGGACCTGCACTCGCTGCTGCTGGACGACCCGGAACTGCTGGCCAGTCTGGACGAGATGATCCGGGTGGGCCTGTACAACGCCGACCACGCCCTGCGCGTGCAGCGCGACCGCATCGCCGGCGTGTTCCTGGACATGGACGACCCCTATCTGCGCAGCCGCATCGACGACATCGACCAGGTGATCGGCCGCATCCATGCCGCGCTGCACCGCCACGAGGCCGACCTGGCCGGCGTGGCCGGCGACATCCTGATCGCGCACGACGTGGCCCCGGCCGAACTGGCGCACCTGCAGGCGCAGGGCGTGCTGGCGGTGGTCACGGCCAAGGGCAGTCCGCTGGGCCACAACGCGATCCTGGCCCGCAGCCTGCACCTGCCGCTGATCGTGGGCGCGGCCGACGCGCTGGCACACGTCAACGACGGCGACGTGCTGGTGGTGGATGGCGGCAGCGGACTGATCATCCGCGAACCTGCTGCCGCCGATCTGCGCGCGCACCACGCCCGCGTGCGCGAGGCCAAGCGCGAGCAGCGCAGCCTGAAGCGGCTGCGCCGCGAACCGACCCGCACCATGGACGGCATCGACATCAAGCTGTGGGTGAATGCCGAATCGCGTGCCGGCGTGGCCGAGGCCCACGCATTGGGCGCGGCCGGGGTGGGGTTGTATCGCACCGAATTCCTGTTCCTGGATCGTCCCAGCATTGCGCTGGAACCGCCGATGCCGCCGGATGAGGACGAGCAGTTCCGCGCCTACCGCGACCTGGTGCTGGGCATGACCGGGCGCACGGTCACCATCCGCACCCTCGACCTGGGCGCGGACAAGGCCGATGCCACCGGCCTGGCGCTGCGCCACGAGGCAAACCCTGCCCTCGGCCTGCGCGGGGTGCGCCTGTCGCTGGCGCGGCGACCGTTGTTCCGCACCCAATTGCGCGCGATCGCGCGGGCCTCGGCCTACGGACCGGTGCGGGTGTTGGTGCCGATGGTCAGCACGCGCGGGGAAATCATCGCCGTGCGCGACCTGCTGCATGAAGTCCTGATCGAATTGCGGGCGCAAGGCGAATCGGTGCCCGAGCGGCTGCCGGTCGGGGCGATGATCGAAGTCCCCAGCGCTGCCCTGGCACTGCGCGACTTCATCGGCCTGGTGGATTTCATCTCCATCGGCACCAACGATCTGCTGCAGTACCTGCTGGCCGCCGACCGCAACAACGATGCGCTGGGCGACCTGTACTCGCCGCTGCATCCTGCGGTGATCCGCCTGCTGCGCGATGTGATCCGCATCGCCCGGGCCCGCGGCAAGCCGGTGGCCGTGTGCGGCGAGATGGCCGGCGATGCGCTGTACACGCCGCTGCTGCTGGCGCTGGGGCTGGAGGAATTCAGTCTGCATCCGGACGCGCTGCTGGAAGTTCGGCAGGCCGTGCGTGGCTGCAGTCTGGCAGCCTTGCGCAGCCGTGCACCGGCGTTGCTGCGCGCCCGCGAAGGCGATGCCATCGCCCGCTGGTTGCGCACGTCCAGCGCCTGAAGCGGTGCGTGTGGCCGCAGCGGCACACGACAGGCGATAATCGCCCCGTGACCGCCTGATCCGTCCCGCCCGCGAGGCGGCTCCCCGCCCGTTCCACGGACCCGCCATGGCCGAAACCATCCGCCACGACAAGACGGTGCGCCAGCTGCGGATGCTGTCAGATGCGCTGGACAGCGGCCGGCTGGGTCCGGTGCGGCGGCTCGTGAACACGCTGTCGCCGGCGGAGATCGGCAACCTGCTGGAATCGCTGCCGCCGCCGCAGCGCAGCGTGGTGTGGGGGCTGGTGGATTCGGACGACGACGGCGAAGTGCTGGTGCACGTGGGCGACGAGGTGCGCGAAAGCCTGATCGCCGACATGGATCCGGACGAGATCGTCGCCGCGGTCGAGGATCTGGACATCGACGATCTGGCCGACCTGATGGAAGACCTGCCCGACACGGTGATCGAGCAGGTGCTGGTGGCGATGGACCGCGAGAACCGCGAACGGCTGGAGCAGGCCCTGTCGTACGACGAGGACAGCGCCGGCCGCCTGATGAATCCCGACGTGGTCACCGTGCGCGCCGACACCACGGTGGACGTGGTGCTGCGCTATCTGCGTCTGCGCGGCGAGCTGCCCGAGCACACCGACCATCTGTACGTGGTCAACCGCCGCCACCAGCTGATGGGCTGGGTGGCGCTGCAGGATCTGGTGACGCGCGAACCCGGCACGCCGATCAACCAGCTGATCGACGAGACCCTGGAATCGATCCACGCCGACGAACCCTCCGACGAGGTGGCGCGGCGCTTTTCAGACCACGACTGGGTGTCCGCGCCGGTGGTGGACGACGGCAACGTGCTGCTGGGCCGCATCACCATCGACGACGTGGTCGACATCATCCGCAGCCAGGCTGAGCACCAGGCGCTGTCGGCGGCCGGCCTGGACGAGGACGAAGACCTGTTCTCGCCGGTGCGCCGCACGTTCCGCAGGCGGCTGGTGTGGCTGGGCATCAACCTGATCACCGCGTTCCTGGCGGCTTCGGTGGTGGACCGCTTCGCCGATTCCATCGACAAGCTGACCGCGCTGGCGGTGCTGATGCCGATCATCGCTGGCATGGGCGGCAACGCCGGCACCCAGGTGCTCACGCTGATGGTGCGCGGCATCGCCCTAGGCCAGATCGGCGCCTCCAACGTGCCCACGCTGGTGTGGAAGGAAGTGCGCGTGGCCATCATCAACGGCGTGATCCTGGGCATCCTGCTGGGGCTGGTGGTGCTGCTGTGGTTCCGCAACCCGGCGCTGTCGGCGGTGATCGCGATCGCGCTGACCTGCAACTTCTGCTTCGCCGCACTGGGAGGGGTGTTCGTGCCGGTCACGCTGAAGCGCATGGGTTTCGATCCGGCGCTGGCCGGCGGCGTCATCCTGACCACCGTCACCGACACACTGGGCTTTCTCACCTTCCTCGGATTGGCGACGCTGGTGCTGCTGGGATGATCACGCCTTTTCCAGCATCGGCGGCAAGGGACAGTGCAGGGCCGCGCAGATCGTGCGCAGCAATTCCGCTTCGGCCACGCTGACGCGGTTGTCGTGGCTGATGGCCGCGGTCAGCGCTTCCACCAGCAGCTCCTTGCCGGCGGGTTCCAGCAGGTCCAGCGGCTCCCACACCGCATCCAGCGCCTGCACGCCGTCGGCCGGTGCCGCGAACGACAGGTGGTCGCGCGGCAGCACCCGCTGCAGGCCGGCCAGATAGGCCCGCTGCGCGGCCATGGCATCGCCGTGCCCGTGCTGCGCCACCACCGCCAGCAGGGTGGCGATGTGTTGCCTGACCTGGTCCAGCTTGCGCCGTCCGAAACGCACGTGACGCGCCGGCTCCAGCGCCTCGCGCACGTGCATCTGCAGCAGGCGGCCCAGGCAGTATTCGAACAGCGACACGTCGCGGTCGGTGTTGACCATCGCGAACACGGTGTCGAGAAAGGTATCCAGCTGCGGCCGCGGACGCTGCCGCAGGGCCGGGAACGCCAGCGATGCCAGCGGCAGCCGCAGCATCGGATGCAGGCCGGTCAGGTGCTCGCGCCGCAGGGCCTGTGCGGTGTCGGCCATGCCCTCGCCCATGCGCGAGACGATCTCGCTGCGCTGATTGGCCAGGACCGGATCCCCATCGGACAGCAGCAGGCCGATCAGCAGCGGCATCACCCATTCCCGGTCGCGGGCCATCTGCTGCAGTGCCGGCGGCATGACGCGGGTGATGGCATCGGCGCGGCGGTAATCCTCCTGATTGGGATGCGCCACCTGCGCCACCACCATCGGCGGCGTGATGGCAAACAGGCTGCCGCTTCCCGGCAAGGACGGCGGCACCACCGGACCTGCGCCGGACTTGCCGGGCATCGGTTGCGGCACCGCAGCACGCAGCGGTGGTGGCTGCAGGGTCGGCATGGCTTCGCCGTCAAGATGCAACCCCATTGCCAGGTCCTCTTCCAGCCCCACCGGCGGCTGCATCAGCCACTGCATGCGCAATCGCTCCAGTTCGCTGCCGGCAAAGGTGGGGTCCAGCTTGCGGATGCGCTCCAGCAGCGGCGGGTGCGTGGCAAACCAGCGGGAAAATCCGATGCCGTCGCCGAACAGCATGTGGCTGATTTCCTCTGCGTCGGCACGGCTGCCCAGCCGCGCGCCCTCTTGCATGCCGGCCATTTTCTTCAGCGCTCCGGCCAGTCCGCTCGTCTGCCTGGTGAACTGCACCGCCGAGGCATCGGCCAGATGTTCTCGGCTGCGGCTGATGCCGGCCTTGATGAGTCTCGCGAAGAACAGCCCGACCGCGCCGGAGGCCAGCAGCGCGATGCCGAACAGTGCCGACACGCGCTGTTCGCGGCCAAGGCCCATCGTGCCCGGACGATCGTGGATCAGCCGCTCGCCGGCCAGCGACAGCAGCAGGATGCCGTGCAGCACGCCCATCAGACGGATGTTCAGGCGCATGTCGCCGTTCAGCACATGGCTGAACTCGTGCGCGATCACGCCCTGCAATTCGTCGCGGTTCAGCCGGTCCAGCGCACCGCGGGTCACGGCCACGGCGGCATCGGCCGGGCTGTAACCGGCCGCGAAGGCATTGATCGCCGCCTCGTGTTCCAGCACGAAGATGCGCGGCACCGGCACGCCGGAGGCGATCGCCATTTCCTCCACCACGTTGCGCAGCCGGTGCAGACTGCCATCACCGACCCGGTCGGGCACCGCCGTGCCTCCCATCTTCAGGGCGACGCTTTCACCGCCGCCGCGCAGGCTGGCGATGCGGTACAGCGAGCCGCCGGCGATCAGTCCCACGGTGACCAGCGAGCAGAGCAGCAGCAGCAGTACCCGATCGCGATTCAGTCCGAAGAGCAGTTGCGGCACGCTGGCCTCGGCGAAGTCGTCCATGCCGACTCCGATCATCGCCACCCCGCTCAGCACCAGTACGCCCAGATTCACCGCCAGCACGATGCATGCCACTGCCAGACCGAACAGCAGCAACAGCCGCGCCGACTGGCGTCTTGCCGCTGCCTGGTGCTCGAAGAAATTCATGCCGGCAGTCTCCCGTGGTCGTGCTGGTCAGAACTGCACCTTCGGCGCGACCCGCACCGCCTCGCGCGATTCGGCCGGGATTTCCAGCAGTGCCGCCGGCTGGAAGTTGAACGCTCCGGCGATCACGCTGGCGGGAAACACCTCGCGCCGGTTGTTGTAGGCCAGCACGGCATCGTTGAAGGCCTGCCGGGCGAAGGCGACCCTGTTTTCGGTGCTGGTCAGCTCCTCGGTGAGCTGCATCATGTTCTGGCTGGCCTTCAGGTCCGGATAGGCCTCGGCCACCGCCAGCAGGCGTCCCAGCGCCGCATTCAACACGCCCTGCCCCTGTTCCAGCTGCGCCATCGCACCGGGATCGCCCGGATTGGCCTTCGCGGCCGCCAGTCCCGACACGGCCGCGCCGCGGGCCGCCACCACCGCTTCCAGCGTGTCGCGCTCGTGGGTCAGGTAGCCCTTCACCGTTTCCACCAGGTTGGGAATCAGGTCGAAACGGCGCTGCAATTGCACGTCGATCTGGGCGAAGGCGTTCCTGAAGGCGTTGCGGGCACGGACCAGGCCGTTGTAGATGCTCACGCCCCACAGCGCGATCACGATCACGCAGATGCCGATGATTGCCAGGATTATCAATGCGATGGACATCGAACTTGCCCCTGTTCATGCAAAGGAAGGTGAAGACGGTATGATCAAACCCGCTCCACCAGCATACGCAGGGGACCCTTCCGATGAAAGCCAATCGCAGCCTGCCCTTCCGGCATTCGCGCCGCTCCACCCGTGCCGCGCTGCTGTGCCTGCTGGCGCTGCCCATCACGGTGGGCACTTCCGCACAGACCGGTTTGCAATGGCGCACGCCGTCCGGCACGGTGCCCACCACCGGCACCCGGCCGGCCACGGTGAACCTGCCGCCATTGCAGGTGCAGGGCGTGACTCCGGTGCGGCCGCTGGCGGCGGGATTCAACGTGGCCGAGTTCGAGCAGATCGCGCAGAATCTGGTCGCCGCACAGAAGGTGCCCGGCCTGGCCATGGCCATCGTGCAGAACGGCCGCGTGCTGACTGCGCGCGGCTACGGCATCACCGACATGCGCAATGCCGAGGCGGTGGATGCACACACCGTGTTCCGGCTGGCGTCGCTGTCCAAGTCGTTCGCCGGTACAGTGACCGGCATGCTGGTGGCCGAAGGCGCATTGCGCTGGGACAGCAAGATTGCCGACTACATGCCCAGCCTGCGGTTTTCCAATCCCGAGGCGGCTACGAACCTGACCGTGGCCGATGTGCTCAGCCATCGCGTGGGCCTGTCGCAGCACAACGCCTTCGACCGCGACATCGAGGCCAATGCCGACTACCGCAGCGTGGTGCAGAAACTGGCCTACGCACCGATGAAATGCCAGCCCGGCGATTGCTACGCCTACCAGAACGTGGCTTTCAGCCTGATCGGCGACGTGGTGTACGGCAGCAGCGGACAGTTCTACGGCGAAGCGGTGTCGCGCCGCATCTTCAAACCCTTGGGCATGAACGATGCCAGCGTGGGGCTGGAAGGCATCCAGGCCAGTCCGCGCTGGGCCAAGCCGCATGTGCGCGCGCGTGGCGGGTGGGCATCCGTTTCGCCCAAGCCCACCTACTACCGGGTGGCGCCGGCTGCCGGCGTCAACGCCAGCATCAGCGACATGGCGCAATGGCTGGTGGCGCAAACGGGCCATCGCCCGGACGTGCTGCCGCCATCGTTGCTGGCCACGCTGCAATCGCCCATCGTGGCCACGCCGGGCGAAATGCGCAGTTCGTCCTGGCGCCGCGAACGCCTGACCGGTGCCGGTTACGGCCTGGGCTGGCGCGCCTACGATTACGCCGGCCAGCGCGTGGTGTTCCATGGCGGCGCCGTGCAGGGCTATCGCGGTGCCGTGGCGCTGGTGCCTGGACACGACCTGGGCATCGCGCTGCTGTGGAATGGCGAAAGCGCCGCGCCGACCGGCCTGGTTCCCACCATCTTGGATCGCGCCATGGGGCTTCCGTACCACGCCTGGATCCAGGATGCGGGCAACCCTGCCCTGCCCTTCGGCACGGATCCGCCGCTGTTCGGGTCCGGCGCGCCGCCGGAAGCTGCGCCCGAATGATGCCCGCATGAGTTGACCTTCGGGCAAAGAAAACCCCCGTGCTGCCCGGGTATGCAGAACGGGGGTCCGAGTCGGATGTCGACCGGTTACATCGAGGGCGTCGGCGCAATCGGCAACAACACCGGTGCTTCGGCACCATTGCGCTTGGCCGGCTTGCGTGCCGCGGCCTTCTTCGCGGCCGGCTTCTTTGCCGCCTTCTTCGCGGCCGGCTTCTTGGCTGCAGTCTTCTTCACGACCTTCTTGGCCGCTTTCTTCACTGCCTTCTTGGCCGCAGGCTTCTTCGCTGCAGCCTTTTTCACGCCCTTCTTCGCGGCTTTCTTCACTGCCTTCTTCGCGGCAACCTTCTTCACCGCCTTCTTGGCGACGGCCTTCTTGGTTACTTTCTTCGCGGCTTTCTTCACCGCCTTCTTCGCCGCCGGTTTCTTGGCAGCGGCCTTCTTGGCGGGAGCTTTCTTCGCTGCCGTTTTCTTGGCAGCCTTTTTCACGGTCTTGCCGGTGGATTTCTTCATGGCCATGGTATGGCACTCCTCATCGATGGGTTGTCCTGCTGATACCCGGTACTGCCAATGCTCCGGGAGTCGGACCCGGAGCAGCCGATCCGGCGCCGACGGCGCACGGATGGATGCGTGGTTGCGAAGACGGTGCTCCGCACGGAACAGGCGACGCCTGCAGCCGATCGCCGTTGCAGCACTGCCCGGCATGCACCGCGACGCTGCATGTGCAGTGCGAGGGACAGCCCGACGATGGCGAGGTGATGCGGCATGCACGGATGATGACGTCGTGTTGTGGCGAAACCTAATCACGCATTCGCGCACTGTCAACACGCGATGGCACGGCCGAGCGCGTGAGCACAACGCATCGCATCGCGGACCACGCACGCAACTTGCTTGCACGAGTGTCGAGCCGCACCGGACGGATGTACACGGATGAAGAAGAAAACATGGAAAAAGAAGCTGTTTTCTTCTGCGCTGCAGCTGCGGTCCTTGCAGATGCAGCAAGCGGACAGGATCGAATCGATTCCGTCCCACGGGGCAGCCACGGCCGACTGCAACGCCACCGCATGCGATGTCGATGGCATCTGCTTGCGGCACCGGCAACGCGATTTGCGCAAAACTGCGCAGACCGCAAAAACGAAACGGCCACCCGAGGGCGGCCGTTTGCATTGATCCGGGCGCGGCGATCAGTGATCGTCTTCCTCGACCAGTTCGGCGTAGTCGTCGGGGCCCAGCATGTCGTTGAACTGGTCCGCCTCGTCCAGCTCGAGCACGAACAGCCAGCCGTCGCCGTAGGCATCCTCGTTGATGGTTTCCGGCTTGTCGGCCAGCACCGCGTTCACTTCCACCACGGTGCCGCTGAGCGGCGCATACACGTCCGATGCCGCCTTCACCGATTCCACCACGGCGCACGCCGCGCCGGCCTCCACCCGATCGCCCACCTGCGGCAGCTCCACGTACACCAGGTCGCCCAGCAGTCCCTGGGCATGATCGGAAATGCCGACGGTGGCCTTGCCGTCGCCTTCCATGCGCGCCCATTCGTGGGACTTCATGAACTTCAGATCGCCGGGAATCTCACTCATTGCTCGGGCTCCGCGTCAGGAACAGTGGAATGGGGATAAGTGTATCGCCATGGCGTGACCGCGCGCATCGCCATGGCGTCTTTTCGGTTCAATCGAACAGGCTGGCACCATCGCGCACGAACGGCAGC
Source organism: Pseudoxanthomonas suwonensis (assembly GCA_003240695.1). GTDB lineage: Bacteria > Pseudomonadota > Gammaproteobacteria > Xanthomonadales > Xanthomonadaceae > Pseudoxanthomonas_B > Pseudoxanthomonas_B suwonensis_A. The sequence goes on from QFNC01000014.1 coordinate 20,855, forward strand.
GGCACCACCCGCACCGTCACCTGACGGCCGCGGATGTCCACATGCACCTGGCCCGGATCGCCCGCCGGCACGCGGGCCAACGCGATCGCCTTGCCCAGCGTGGGCGAAAACGTGCCGGACAGGACCTCACCGCTGCCGCAGGCGGCCTGTACCGTCTGGCCATGGCGCAGCACGCCCTTTTCGTCCATCACCAGTCCGATCAGCTGCCGCGCCGTTCCGGCTGCACGCAGCGCTTCGATGGCGGCGCGTCCGTTGAACGCGCGATCGCCATCCAGCGACACGGTCCACGCCAGCGCGGCCTCGTCCGGCAGCACCGATTCGTCCATGTCCTGTCCGTACAGATTCATGCCGGCTTCCAGACGCAGCGTGTCACGCGCGCCGAGGCCGGCCGGATGCACGCCGGCAGCCAGCAGCGCATCCCACACGGCCACGGCGTGCTGCTGCGGCAGGGTGATTTCGAACCCGTCTTCGCCGGTATAGCCGGTACGTGCCAGGAACAGCGGGATCCCGTCGGCGGTGTGCGTCTGCAATGCCGCGAAACGCCCCAGTTTCTCCGCCTTGGCCCGGTGATCGGGTGGCAGCAACCCGATCACCTTGGCCCGGGCATCGGGCCCTTGCACGGCGATCATCCCCAATTCCGGCCGTTCGGTCACCTGCACGCCGAACGGCGCGGCCTCGGCGGAGATCCACGCGAGGTCCTTGTCGCGCGTGGCCGCATTCACCACCAGCCGGAAGGCGTCCTCGGCGAGGAAATACACGATCAGATCGTCGATGACCCCGCCGGCCTCATCCAGCATGGCCGTGTACAGCGCCTTGCCCGGTTTCTGCAGCTTGTCCACCGAATTGGCGATGAGCTTGCGCAGGAAGGGCCGTGCCTGTGCCCCGGACAGGTCCACCACGGTCATGTGCGAGACGTCGAACATGCCGGCATCGCGGCGCACGTGGTGGTGCTCGTCGATCTGCGAGCCGTAGTGCAGGGGCATGTCCCAGCCCCCGAAATCCACCATTTTCGCGCCCAGCGCGCGGTGGCTGTCGTTCAATGCGGTCTTGCGGATCATGCGGCGCTCGCGGTGCGGACGATGCAGCATTGTCGCATCGCCTCCATCGGTCCGCATCCCATGCGTCACCCGGGCGGGGGATGCGCGACATCGGTGAGCGTGGAACGCGACCCTGCATGACGCAGCGCCTGCGCCACGGCCGGCAGCGCGTGCGCGGAGGCGATGCGCAGGGTCGCGCCCAGTGTGCGCTGGCCATCGATCCATGCCGCATGGAAATCGAGCACGCTGCTGCACCAGCGCTCGCCTGCCACATGCCGGCACAGCTTGCTCCATAGCGGGCAGCGTTGCGAGGCTGCGCTCAGGCCATCGCCATCGCAGGCAAGCCGCCGCGACACGCGTTGCCATGCATCCGCATCGGTATCGGGCATGCGGTACAAGCGCCAGCAGGCGCGCGTCAGCGGATCACGGAACACGATCCATTCCAGCACGCCTTCGGCGTGGAGCAACGCACCGGCATGCGCGGAGCGGGCGCACGCCCATCCATCCAGCTCGCCGCCCAGGTCGCTGCGCCAGACACACAGCACCGGACCCAGATCGGCCAATTGGGCAGCGCCCGGCAGCGTCCGGATCGGCGTGCAGCGCGGCTGGGCCATGCCGATCACCGCCAGCGTCATTTTCCGGCAGTGGCAGCGGCTGTTTCACCGACTGCGCTGGCGGCTGGCCGCGCCCAGCGTTGGAACACGGCATCGATGTCGGCATCGGACACCGATTCGCCGCGCTGGATGCGTTCGGCCTGCTCGAACAGCGGCACGATCATCGCCATGCCGTCCACCGGCATGTCCAGATGCAACCCTGCCGGCGACTGCAGCCGCTGGCCCCAGCGTGTGCGCACACGCGCCCAATAATCAGCGGTGGCCTTCCAGTACTGGCGTGCCGGGGCGAAATCGATCTCGGTCGTGCGCCGGTAGTCGTTGAATCCCTGTTCGCGCACCAGTACCCGGTCGATGCGTCCATCCGGATGGCGCCGCACCTTGGTGTTGTCCTGTTCGTGGGTCCAGCCGCCGGGCGTGATGGTGTGCCGGTTGATCACGCGCAGCGCGTTGTAGTCCTTGCGCTGGGTGTATTCGCGCCGCGGCAGTGGCCGCCAGGTGGCATCGGATGTCCAGGTGGACACGGCGCCATCGTGCTGCCAGCGACCCGTACCGCAGTAACGCGGCGCATCGCTGACCTCGTACACGCACTGGGTCCAGGCCTGCGCTGTTTCGGTCTGCGGCAGGACATGCGGACGCCAGGTCTGGTCGGCATCGAATTCGAACCGGCTGGCCGCCTGCCAGGTCCAGTCCTGTCGCCAGTGCTTGGTGACGTGACCGCTGCGCACGTCCAGCAGGAGGTGTTGCAGCACGATCCGCTGCGGCGTGTCTTCCACCACGATGACGATTTCATCGCCGCCGCTGTGCTTGGCTGGGCGGCGTTCGTAGCCCGATTCCAGCACCACTGTTTCGGTGAAATCGAAATCGACCTGATACTCGCCCTGCATGGCCAGGATGGTCGACCGATCGCGCGTGTCCGGCGCCGACCCGGCTGGTGTGCCGGCCTGCGCACTGCAGAGTCCGGGCGACAAGGCCGCCGCAAGCATCAGGATGTGTCGCTGCATGATCATTGGGGGGGATCGCTCTGATTGGGGTGGATGGGAGTGGCTCACCACTGCACCGACAGCGTGGTCAGCAGGTGCCGGCCCGGGGCGGTGAAGCGGTCCAGCGCGGCACTGTCGGCCAACAGCAAGGGCAGATCGCCGGCCTCGCGGTAGCGTTTGTCGGCCAGGTTGCGCACGCCGAGGTCCAGGCGCAGACCATCCGCCAACTGCCACCAGCCGTAGGCATCCCACACGGCGTAGCCGCTGTTGCGCACCAGCGTCGGATCGGACACGCGGCGCTTGCGCTGGACCGCACGCCCAGTCACCTCCATGCCCCAGCTCTGGCCGTCCCAAGCCACCCCGAATGCAGCCGTCAGCGGATCCACGCCGTCCAGCGGCACCTGCTCGGTGTCCTTGTCGCCGCGCGACCAGGCTGCAGCGCCATGCAGACGCCAGCCATCCAGTGCCGTCGACAGCCGCCCCAGTTTCAGGTCGGCCTTCATTTCCGCGCCGGAAATGGTGGCCCGCGACACATTCTGCGACTGGTACAGCATCAAGCCCTCGGCATTGAGTCCGACGAACCGCCACGATTCGATGAAATCGCGATAGCGATTGTGGTACAGCGCGATGCGTCCCTGCAGCGCATCACCGGCATAACGCAGGCCGATTTCGATGCCGTCGCTGGTTTCCGGCTTCAGGTCTGGATTGGCGATAGCGGTATAGCCGAACTGCAGATTGGTGAATCCGATGTTGACGTCGTTGTACGGCGGCGCGCGATACCCGCGCGACCAACCGCCGAACAGCTTCACGTCGTCGGACAGTGCCCAGACGGTACCCAGCTTCGGTGACAGATGCCAGTCCTCCAGACCGACCACGGCAACGCCGGGATTGTCCTCGGTGAAGATCGCGTCCGCCCGTGGCCGCAGGCGGTAATAATCCACACGCAATGCAGGCACCACTCGCAGTCGGCCATCCAGCCACTGCATTTCATCCTGCAGATACACACCGGCCTGGGTCGTGGTGCTGATGGGAAAATCGCGCACCGGAAACACGTCGGGCAGCATCACCCGGGTGCTGACCCCGGTCAATGGAAAATGGCGCATCCCGTCACGCTGCTGCTCGGTGCGGGTCCGCGTCACTTCCACACCCCATGCCAGATCGTGGCGCACGTGCTGCCCGGACAGGGCACGGCGAGCATTCAACTGCATTCCGTCCAGGGTCTGGTCGAAGGTGAATGCACGCGTGCGGACATCGCGCAGCGTCGGTGCCGGCAATCGGCGCTCCTCGACCGTCGCCTGTTCGGTCGCGCTGTCCTGATGGAACAGCTGCCAATCGAGCTGATCGGCCAGGATCCAGTCCATCGCATCCACCGCGTGTTTCAAACCGATGCGGCTGCGTCGCTGACGATCCGCGCCTTCCACGCGCAGATGCACGGCGCCGGTCAACCGTTGCAACCCCTCCTGGCTCATCACGCGGGTATCCACTGCCTGCTCGCTGCCTTCCAGGGTCAGCAGCCAATGCTGATCACCGGCCTGGTGCTGCAGTTTGGCCAGTAAGCTGCGCCCGTCGATGTCCTGCGGATTGGGCAATGTGCGCGTGGCACCGATCCCGCCCTGGCTGCCCTGGTTCGCGGTTTCGCGGCCTTGGTGATGCGACACGTTCACCAGTCCCGACCAGCGTTCGCCGCCAAAGGCACCCGTGGCTGCGGCATGCAGGCCTTGCCAATGCCCCGCGTAGCCGATCCGGAATCCGACATGGCTGTTGCGGTCTGCATCCAGATAATCCCGCGGATCGCGGGTGATGAACTGCACCACGCCGCCCAGCGCATCCGATCCGTACAGCGCACTGCCCGGGCCGCGCACCACGTCGACCTGTTTCAACACGCCCGGATCCACCATGGCGCGACCCGCGCTGGAATAGCTGCCAATGGCAAACGCATCCGGCACCGGCACGCCATCCACCTGGATGCGCACCCGGTTGCCACCCAGCCCGCGCACGCGGATGTCGCCGATGCCGAAGCGGTCGGCATTGGCACCCACGCTCACGCCGGGTTCGTAGCGGAACAGATCCTTCCAGTCCTGCGCCTGGCGCCGCTCCATGGTGTCGCGCGTAATGACATCGACGGTCTGCGGCACGTCCTCTGCACGCCGCGGCGTGCGGGTGGCCGTCACCACGACCGCATCCAGTTCGTCCACGGCATCCTCCAGCGATGCCGCACGGACAGGATTGGATGTGCAAGCAGCTGCCAGGAACAGAGCGGTGCAAATGGATGCAGCAAGAAGGGTCGGTCGCATGGTCAGTCGGCTCTGGGTCGGGCACGAGCTGGCTCACGGACGGCATCCGTTGGCTGGCTGCAGGAACGGCAATGCTGCCGTCGGGTGGTTACTTGGTGAGGATCAGCTTGTCGTTGCGGGTATGGATCAAGCGGTAGCAGGCATCGCCGTGGCGGATCACGATTTCGCGTGCACCTTCGAGCAGACGCGCGCTGTCGATGCTGCGCGCCCGTGCTTGCGGGCGCTCTGAACCGACGTGGTGACCGGTGGCGGAGAGCAAGGGAGGCATGTCGAATCGAAGCATGGTCATGGCGGCAAGGCAAGATGCAAGTAAGCCCATACAAATGATAACGATTATCGTTTGCATGTCAAGTGTCCGTGTGGCATGGCGTCGGGGCCTGAGATCGGGGATGCCGCCGCAAGCGCCGATCCGATCCACCCGATGACCACGCACACCCGATCCGCACGCAAGCCCACAACCCTGTGGCAGCACCTGTGACAACGTCCGGACGAGGTCATGCTGCAATACGGGGCCGGCGGCGAACTGTTGGTGGCGAAAATGCGTGCCGGCCTGTCGTTGCTGGTACTGCTGCTGCCGCTGATTTCGGCACTTGGCGGCGGCGCGCGGTGGAAGTGCTGATCGGGCTGGGAGCAGCGATCGCGGTGAACGTGGCAGCGCAGGTGTTCCTGGCATTGGCACGGCGTCCGGCACGCTGGTTGTCGTTCGTCTCCGCAACGTACGATGTCACGATGACCACGCTGGTGCTGCTGACCCTGGTCTGGCACGAGCCGGCGGCCGCACTCAACGGGATGGTGGTGTGGTGCTTCTACGTCATTGCCATCGGCATGACCGCGCCGCGCAACGACCTGCGCCTCACGCTGCTGGTCGGCGTGCTGTGCGTACTGCCGTTCGGCACGCTGGCGACAGCGGTATTCGCGCTGCACCCGCATGCCGGACAGTTGTCGCCCGATTACGGCACGGCCTCGCCTTCATCGGTGATCGAACGGCTGGTGCTGCTGCTGATGGTCACCTTGCTGATGGCCGCAGTGCCGTATCGCATGCAGCGCCTGGTGCGGCTGACCGGCGAGGACGCACTCATCGGGCTGCCCAATCGCCTGTGGCTGCAGCTGCGACTGCCGCAGCTGCTGTTGGCCCTGCGCCCGAGCGGAACCTCGGTGTCATTGGTACTGCTGCAGATCGACCGATTCGAGCAGCTGGTCGAAGACCGCGGACAGCGAGGCGCCGACGCGCTGCTGCTGCGACGGGCCACCCTGTTGCGGCAGCTGCTGCGCGACGGCGGGCACCTGGTGCGGCTGCCGCGCGACGCGTTCGTGCTGCTGCTGCGGGTGCCCCTGGGCACCGCCTGGGAGCGCATCGAGCGCTGGCGTGCCGGCATGCCTGCGAGCGGAATGGCGATGGGCGCCGGTCCGGCGGAAGCCCGGATTACGGTCAGTGCCGGTCTGGCCGGCTGGCCGCAGGACGGCACCGATGCGACCAGCCTGCTGCGCAAGGCCGATGCCTGTCTGCAGACCGCCCGGGAACGCGGTGGCGACTGCGTGGCGGCGCGCATCGATTGTCCGGCAGGCAGTTGCCCGGAATCGGCGCCTGACCTACTCTGCAGCGTCCCCGACGCAAGAGCCGCGTGCCATGAGCCTGAAACTGCGCCTGATCCTGATGAACTTCCTGCAGTTCTTCGTGTGGGGCGCCTGGCTCATCACCATCGGCGCGTACTGGTTCCAGAACAAGCAGTGGTCGGGCACCAGCTTCGGCGCGATCTTTTCCACCATGGGCATCGCCTCGCTGTTCATGCCGGCGCTGATGGGCATGCTGGCCGACCGCAGGATCAACGCGGAAAAGCTGTATGGCATGCTGCACATCGGCGGCGCGGTGATGCTGGCGCTGATCCCGCGCGTGAACGATCCGCACACCTTCTTCTGGGTGATGCTGCTGACGATGGTGTTCTACATGCCCACCATCGCCTTGGCCATCACCGTCAGCTACAACGCACTCAAGCGCGACGGGCTGGACGTGGTGGGCCACTACCCACCGATCCGGGTCTGGGGCACCGTGGGCTTCGTCGCCGCACTGTGGACCACCAGCCTGCTGCATCTGGAAACCTCCGCAGGCCAGTTCTACATCGCTGCCGCCGCCTCGCTGCTGCTGGGCCTGTACGCCTTCACCCTGCCGCCCTGTCCGCCGCAGGGCCGCCAGACCGAAGGCCGCTCGCTGGTCGACATGATCGGCCTGAATGCGTTCGGCCTGCTTCGCAACCGCAACATGGCGGTGTTCTTCTTCTTCGCCATGCTGCTGGGGGCCGCGCTGCAGCTGACCAATGCCTACGGCGACACCTTCCTGCACGACTTCGCCAACATCCCCGCCTATGCCGACACGGCCGCGGTGAAGTACCCGGCGATCATCATGTCGATTTCGCAGATTTCCGAAACGCTGTTCATCCTCACCATCCCGTTCTTCCTGCGCCGCTTCGGCATCAAGACGGTGATGACGCTCAGTATGCTGGCCTGGTTCCTGCGCTTCGGCCTGTTCGCCTACGGCAATCCGGGCGACGGCCTGTGGATGATCATCCTGTCGTGCATCGTGTACGGCATGGCCTTCGATTTCTTCAACATCTCCGGTTCGCTGTACGTGGAACAGGAAAGCGATCCGTCGATGCGGGCCAGCGCGCAGGGCCTGTTCATGCTGATGACCAACGGCATCGGCGCGATTCTGGGCAGTTTCATCAGCGGCTGGATGATCGACCGCTTCTTCACCGCGGCCGATGGCAGCAAGGACTGGCCCGGCATCTGGACCAGCTTCGCGCTGTACGCGCTGGCGATGGCCGTGGCGTTCGTGGTGCTGTTCCGCCACAGGCACGATCCGCGCCGGATGCATGCCGTGATTCCCGAACACGGCCCTGCCGACGTCAGCAATCCCTGATACCGCGCAGAGCGGGAGACGGCGCATGGGCCAGGTGATCGTGGTGGGATCGTTCAACGTCGACCACGTGTGGCAGTGCGATGCGCTGCCGCAGGCCGGTGAAACCCTGATCGGCCAGTACGTCAGCGGCCCGGGCGGCAAAGGCTTCAACCAGGCCATGGCAGCGTGCCGCAGTGGCGCGGCCACGACCTTCGTGTGTGCGCTGGGCAGCGACGCCGGCGGGCAGCTGGCCCGCATGCTGGCTGCGGCCGACGACATCGACCTGCGCGACCACGCCAGCGACGCGCCCACCGGCACCGCCGGCATTTTCGTGGACACGGCCGGACGCAACAGCATCGTGATCGGCGATGGCGCCAATGCCGCGTTGAGTGCAGCCGCCGTGCGTCACCTGTGCACGCCGCAAGCGGACGACGTGCTGTTGGCGCAACTGGAAACGCCGGTTTCCAGCGTGATCGCCGCCCTGCAGCTGGCACGCACGGCAGGTTGCACGACCGTGCTGAACCCCGCGCCCGCCAACGCCGCCACGACGCCCGAGTTACTGCAATTGGCCGACATCCTGACCCCTAACGAAACCGAACTGGCCGCGTTGCTGCGTCGGCATGCCGCGATCGAGCTCGCTGCTGAGGCCGTGGCAGCCACCACCGATGCGCAGCTGCACGATTGGTGCCGGCAGTTGCAGCCCAAGGCCACCGTCGTGATCACCCTGGGCGCGGCTGGCTGCTTCGTGTCGCATCCGGATGCGCAGCACGCCTGGCGCGGGGATGATCGTGCGCATTACCGCATGACTGCACCGCCTGCCAAAGTGGTCGATACCACCGGCGCGGGTGATGCGTTCAGCGGCGCACTGGCATGCGCGCTGTTGCAGGCAGCACGACGTCCATTCCGATCGCTGGTGGCAGCAGCATCGGCCTACGCATCGCGCTCCACGGAAACCGCCGGAGCCGCCCTGTCGATGCCACGCGAACGACTGGCATTCGCGTCGTGATCATGCTGGATGGGCACACTGCAACCATCCCATGTCCTGCCCGGAGTCATCCATGCCGTTGCGTCTGCTTCCATCCTGCGTGGCGATCCTGATTGCCGTTCACGCGTTGCCGTTGCTTGCCATGCAGGCGCCGACTGTCCGAACGAACGCCGACACGGCACATGCCCGATCGAGCGTGCATGCGCGCAGCACGTCGCGCGCATGCGATTGGGAAGCCGAAGCCACGCCCGGGCATCGCGACAGCGTGCGCACCGCGCTGCAACCGATGGTGCTGCTGGTCGATGGCATGTCCGGGGCATCCGGTGTGGACGCGGCCAGCCGTCAGGCGGCGCTGGACTTGCTGCGTCGCGCCGAACGGCCGCTGCCGCTGGGCAGCATCGCCGGCAACTGGAAGGTGCGCTCGATCCAGGTGCACGGCGCGGATGCACGTCCCGGTTTCGATTTCGCCTATGCCTATCCGTATTTCAAGGCCGCCATCCAGCGCAAGGGGGCCTGTGGCTATCGCTTCGCCAAGACGAGCGGCTCGCAACGACGCACCGGCATGCTGTATCCCATGGCCGAAAGCCGCAACGAACTGGCATTCCTCGGCGCTGCGACCGTGAACAACGACCCGGCACGGGAGTACGACCCGCGCGGCGATGCCGAGCACGCCAGCGTGGGCCGGCTGCTGCGCACGGGCAGGAACGAGCTGCTGCTGATCCTGGATGCGCAGCCGACGCGCTTCGAGCTGTACCAGCTGCGTCGCTGAGGGCTGGTCGAACGGCATGCAGATCGGCCCCTACCGCATCGATCCGCCGGTGGTGCTTGCCCCCATGGCCGGCGTGACCGACAAGCCGTTCCGGCTGTTGTGCAAGCGCATGGGTGCCGGCCTGGCCGTGTCGGAAATGACCACGTCCGATCCGCGCCTGTGGAAGACCGCCAAATCGCGGCACCGCATGGACCACGATGGAGAGCCTGAGCCGGTCAGCGTGCAGATCGCCGGCACCGAACCGCAGCGGATGGCCGATGCGGCGCGATTCAACGTGGACCACGGCGCGCAGATCATCGACATCAACATGGGCTGTCCGGCCAAGAAGGTGTGCAATGCCTGGGCCGGTTCGGCGCTGATGCAGGACGAGCCGCTTGCCGCGCGGATTCTCGACGCCGTAGTCCGTGCGGTGCCGGTACCGGTGACGCTGAAAATGCGCACCGGCTGGCATGCCGATCAGCGCAATGCACCGCGGATCGCGCACCTGGCCGAACAGGCCGGCATCGCCGCGTTGGCCGTGCACGGCCGCACCCGCGATCAGCAGTACCGGGGCCAGGCCGAATACGACACCATTGCCGCGGTCAAGGCTGCGGTGCGCATTCCGGTGATCGCCAACGGCGACATCGATTCGCCGGCAAGGGCGCGACAGGTGATGCAGGCCACCGGCTGCGATGCCGTGATGATCGGACGTGCCGCGCAGGGCCGGCCGTGGATCTTCCGCGAGATCGCACATTTCCTGGCCACCGGCCGCGACATGCCGACCATCCCCGCCGAGGAGACCCGACAGGTCCTGCTGTCGCACCTGCGCGCACTGCATGCCTTCTATGGCGAAGAGATGGGTGTACGCATCGCGCGCAAGCATTTCGGCTGGTATGCCAAGGCGCGCGGCGACGATCCGGTGGCACGTGCCACCTTCAATGCCGCGGCTTCGGCACGGCAACAGCTGGACCTGTGCGATGCCTATTTCGATGCAGATTCGGTGCGTTCACCGGTGCATGCCGACTGACGTGAGCTGCGCAAGGCGGTTGGGCCGCCTGAACGGGTCAGCCTGCTGAACGCTTCACGCCACGCTCATGATTCGGCGACGCGGTCTGCACATCATGCCGGTCAAGCTGTGGGCTCACATCGTGATCGACCGCATGCGGCACACGGCACGGTGCGACAGATAGATTTCCCTCAACTGGAGCAAACCAATGACCAACGAAAACCGTGACATGAATCGCGACCCGATCACTGGCGAGCCAGGATCGCATCCCGTGGGTGTGGGCCTGGGCGGACTGGGTGGCGCAGCTGCCGGAGCGGCCGTCGGCTCGCTGCTCGGCCCGATCGGTACGCTGGTCGGTGGTGCCGTGGGCGTGCTGGCCGGCGCAGCGGCAGGCAAGGGCATCGCCGAAAGCGTGGACCCCACCGGCGAAGCCGAATACTGGCGCGATGCCTATACCACCCGTCCGTACTACAGCAAGGACTACGACTACGATACCGACTATGCTCCGGCCTATGCCTACGGCAACACCGTGCGGAGCCAGTACGCAGGTCGCAAGTGGGACGACAGCCTGGAAGCCGAGATCAAGCAGGGTTGGGAAGCCACCAAGGCCAAGTCGCGGTTGACCTGGGAACAGGCCAAGGCTGCCGTACGTGATGCGTTCGATCGCAGCGACCGTACCTACCGCGTGTACGAGGCGACCGACAAGCACTACGCCAACCAGTACAAGACGGCCGATTACTACAAGGCCGACTACAGCTACGACGACGACTATCGCCCTGCCTACCGCTATGGTACCTACGCACGTTCGCGTTATGCCGGCCGTGACTGGGACGATCGCCTGGAAAACGAACTGGAACAGGGCTGGGCGACTGCCAAGGGCACCTCGCGCATGGCCTGGCACGACGCGAAGGGTGCCGTGCGCGACGCATGGCATGGCGTGGAGCGCGTGCTGCCCGGCGATTTCGACCGCGACGGTCGCTGATTGTCGATCAGCAGCATCGCCTGTGCCGATCCATCGGCACAGTGCCATCAAGGGCCCCGCGTCACGCGGGGCCTTTTTTTGCACGATTGCCGAATCAATGCGACGGCCGAGTCGTTCCGGACGACGCGACCGGTGCATTCCAGATGCGATGCCACAGCGCCGCCACATCGGCCTGCGAACCGATGTCCCACGGCAACTGCACTGCCGGCTGCAGCGCAATCCATCGCCCATCGGCATCGCGCCGGGCCACGGCGAACCGGAACGTGTAATGCGGCTCGCTGCCCATGCGCAGGTCGGTGAGAATCAATCGACCGTCAGCGGCAACATGCGCCTTGAGAAAGCCGTGGGTGAACCACTCCAGTCGCGGCACGGCCGAAACCGTCTGCGCCGCGCGCAATGCCTGCATGTCGGAATCGTGGCGATGCCATGCGAACTGTCCCGCATCCGCAGGCAGGGAATGGTGCGATTCGAGATAGCCCTGCGGCGTCATCGCCACCACGCGCCACAGCAGCGTGTTCAAGGGAGTCGGCACCGACAGCAACGGTGCGTCGGCAAGCCCTATGGCAACGAGCGACGCACGTGCACGCGATTCCACGATGTACTTGGCTGCCAACGACCAGCCCAAATAGACGCTGCTGATCAGCAGCGCCGCCTGCAATGCGCGATCCGCCTTCGGCGATGTCGTCCACAGCCATGCCGACACGCAGGCCAGCAGCAGCCACACGGTGTACAGCGGATCGATGATGAACACCGATGACCACATGCTGGGTCGCACCGGCAGCGGCCACCACAGCTGCGTGCCGTACACGGTGAACGCATCCAGCACCGGATGCGTGGTCAAGGCCAGCAGGATCGCCCACCACCAGCGGGCAGGCGATTGCGCAACCCGGCCGCCGCGGCGCCGGCATGCGTACCAGATCAGCCAGGCCACCATCGGCAGCACGAACAGCGAATGGCTGACGCTGCGATGCCAGGTCATGTGCAGTACCGGATCGTCGGTCAACAGCTTCAGCGGCAGGCTGTCCAGGTCCGGCAGGGTTCCGAGTGCGGCGCCAGCCAGCAGCGCAGCGCGGCGATGTTCGGGCGGCACGATGGCGGCGGCAATCGCGCCGCCGAGAACGATCTGAGTCAGGGAATCCATTGCCGCATGGTACCCGCAGACCCGACCTCGGCGTCATGCCCTCAGGCAGCGGCGTGCACGGCCCGTGAGTGCAGGTAGCGACGCCGTTTCCGCGGCAGCAGACGCTGCAGGTCCACTTCCACCAGTCCATCCACCGCATCGGAAAAGGCAGGGTCCACGCCGAAGGCGAGAAAGCGCACGCCACCGGGCTCGCACAGCTCCACATACTGCTTGTACAGCACCGGAAACTGCGCACCGACGGCATGCAGCTTGGTCTTGAGCAGCTGCATGCCGGACTGGGCATCGAGCTGCGCGAAAGCTTCCGGCATGGGACGGTATTCGAATGGCCGCGGGGCGCAGGCCAGTGCGTCCGTCGCGCCATAATGCCGCGCGTAATACGCGACGATCTGTTCGCGTGCCTGCGCGGGCACCGCACTGCTGATGGACACGGCGCCGAACGGGTAACGCACGTGCGGATGACGACGCAGGTACAGACCGGACAGTCCGCGGGATGCCAGCATCCGTGCGCCGCGGGCGATGCGGTAGGCACCGGCAATCCGCGCGCAGTGCGCTCCAGGCTTTGCTCGATGGCACGGATCGCCGTGGCGCCCGCCTTGCCGACGGCGTCCAGCAATGCCAGCGCATCCAGTGCGCCTGAGGGATGGTTGGCCACGATCAGCAGTCGACCGCTGGCCGGAATCCGCTGCAGGCCGTCACCTCCCACGACATGGCACGCCTGCAGATGCGCCAGCGTGGCGTATACGAATTCGAAATCGCGCAGGTGCCCGCTGCGCTGCAGGCGCTGTTCCACCGCATCCATGCGCGAGCGTCGCATCAACCCGCGCAGGACCGGCTGCGCAAGCCGCGCGCGGCGGCCACCGAACCAGTGCGGGTACCGATATCGCAACGTCTGTTCCAGCGGCTGCATGGTGGTCGATGACGTTGGATTGCAGGCACCTTGCAGCGGTGCGATGTCGATCCGGTGGCGGGCCATTGTCCGCGGCATGACAACGTTGGCTGTACGCGGCGACGGCCTGACCACGGGACCGGTGCAAACGGTGTATGATGCGCGGCTATCTTTTCATCCCGATCAAAGGATATAAGCGATGTCGAGTTACCTGTTCACGTCCGAATCGGTGTCGGAAGGCCATCCGGACAAGATCGCCGACCAGGTCTCCGATGCCGTCCTCGACGCCATCCTGACCCAGGACAAGCGCGCCCGCGTGGCCTGCGAAACACTGGTCAAGACCGGCGCGGCCATCGTGGCCGGCGAAGTGACCACCAGCGCCTGGGTGGACATCGAAGGGCTGGCGCGTCGCGTGATCAACGCGATCGGTTACGACAATTCGGGCGTCGGTTTCGACGGGCACACCTGCGCCATCATCAACATGCTGGGCAAGCAGTCGCCGGACATCGCCGCCGGCGTTGACGGCACGCAGAAGAAGGCCAAGAAGCCCGAGGAAATGGGTGCCGGCGACCAGGGCCTGATGTTCGGCTATGCCTGCAACGAGGCGCCCGAACACATGCCGGCGCCGATCTACTACAGCCACCGTCTGGTCGAGCAGCAGGCCAAGGTGCGCAAGAACGGCAAGCTGAAGTGGCTGCGTCCCGATGCCAAGAGCCAGGTCACCCTGCGCTACAGCACCGACGGCCATGCCATCGAAGGCCTGGATGCGGTGGTGCTGTCCACCCAGCACGATCCGGGCATCAAGCAGAAGGATCTGATCGAAGCTGTACGCGAGCACATCCTCAAGCCGGTGCTGCCGAAGAAGTGGTACGAGTCGCTGCCGAAGAACAAGGTGCACATCAACCCGACCGGCATCTTCGTGATCGGCGGTCCGGTGGGCGACTGCGGCCTGACCGGGCGCAAGATCATTGTCGACACCTACGGCGGCATGGCCCGCCACGGCGGCGGCGCGTTCTCCGGCAAGGATCCGTCGAAGGTGGATCGCAGTGCCGCCTACGCCGCGCGCTACGTGGCCAAGAACATCGTTGCCGCGGGCCTTGCCGACAAGTGCGAAGTGCAGCTGTCCTATGCCATCGGCGTGGCTGAGCCCACCAGCATCTCTGTGACCACCTTCGGCACCGGCAAGGTGGCCGACTCGGTGATCGAGAAGCTGATCCGCTCGCATTTCGATCTGCGCCCCTACGGCATCATCCAGATGCTGGATCTGGTGCATCCGATCTACCAGCAGACCGCCGCCTACGGCCATTTCGGCCGCAAGCCGCAGGCCGTCAGCTATGTCGACGGCGGCGGCAAGACCCAGAAAGCCACGGCATTCAGCTGGGAAAAGACCGACAAGGCCGACGAGCTGCGCAAGGCCGCAAAGCTGCGCTGATTCTCCAGCATGAATGGATTGAACAAAGGCCGCCGCAAGCGGCCTTCGTCGTTCGTGCCGCCCACGCTGACTGCTGCGTCGCAACAATGACGACGATTGGATTTTGACGGCTGCTGCGACACACTCGATGCTTCCCATCCGGAGCATCGCCATGAGCCGCCCCGCCGACAGCATCCACGCCCCGGCCGCGTTCGTCGCCCGCGCGAACCTGCGCCACCGCGATTACCTGCGCGACTACCGGCAGTCGGTGGACGATCCGGATGCGTTCTGGGGCCAGGTGGCGCAGCGGCTGGACTGGATCACGCCGCCGACCATCATCCGCAACGTCACTTTCGCGGAGGACGATTTCCGGATCCGCTGGTTCGAGGACGGCGAGCTGAATGTCGCGGTGAACTGTCTGGATCGCCATCTGGACACGCGCGGCGACAAGCCGGCCATCGTATTCGAGCCGGACGATCCGGCCACGCCGTCGCAATCGATCAGCTACCGGCAGTTGCATGCCCGCGTGTGCCAGCTGGCCAACGCGCTGCGGCAGCTGGGCGTAGGCAAGGGCGATCGCATCACCATCTATCTGCCGATGATCCCCGAAGCCGCCATCGCCATGCTGGCCTGTGCGCGCATCGGCGCGGTGCACACCGTGGTGTTTGCCGGCTTTGCGCCGCATTCCATCGCCGATCGCATCGGCGACTGCGGCAGCAAGCTGGTCATCACCGCCGACGAGGGCCGGCGCGGCGGCCGCACGGTGCCATTGAAGGCGAACGTGGATGCCGCACTGCAGTTGCCCGGTACCGATTCGGTGGAAACCGTGCTGGTGGTACGCCACACCGGCGGCGACGTGGCGATGCAGGCACCGCGCGACCGCTGGTGGAATGCCGTGGTGAACGAGCAGCCGACCGAATGCGAGCCGGAAAACATGAATGCGGAAGATCCATTCTTCATCCTGTACACCTCCGGTTCGACCGGAAAACCCAAGGGTGTGCTGCACACCACCGGCGGTTATCTGGTGTATGCCGCCTACACCCACGAGGCCGTGTTCGACCTGAAGGACACGGATGTGTACTGGTGCACCGCCGACGTGGGCTGGATCACCGGGCACAGCTACATCGTGTACGGTCCGCTGGCCAACGGTGCCACCAGCGTGATGTTCGAAGGCGTGCCCAGCTGGCCGGATGCGTCGCGCTTCTGGCAGGTGGTGGACAAGCACCGGGTCACGATCTTCTACACCGCGCCGACCGCCATCCGTGCACTGATGCGCGAAGGCGACTACGCCGTGCAGCGCACCTCGCGGCAGTCGCTGCGGCTGCTGGGCAGCGTGGGCGAACCGATCAATCCGGAGGCCTGGCGCTGGTACCACACCGTGGTGGGCGAGGAACGCTGCCCGATCGTGGACACCTGGTGGCAGACCGAAACCGGGGGCATCCTGATTTCGCCGCTGCCCGGCGCCACCGATCTGAAACCCGGATCGGCCACCCTGCCCCTGCCCGGCGTGCAGCCGGCGCTGGTGGATGCCAATGGCACCGTGCTGGAAGGCGCAACCGAAGGCAATCTGGTGATCCGCGATTCCTGGCCCGGACAGATGCGCACCGTGTACGGCGATCACCAGCGCTTCATCGACACCTATTTCAAGCCGTATCCCGGCTACTACTTCACCAGCGACGGCTGTCGCCGGGATACCGACGGTTATTACTGGATCACCGGACGTGTGGACGACGTGATCAACGTCAGCGGCCACCGCATCGGCACCGCCGAACTGGAGAGCGCGCTGGTGTCGCATCCCAAGGTGGCCGAAGCCGCGGTGGTGGGATTTCCGCACGACATCAAGGGTCAGGGCATCTATGCTTATGTCACGCTGAAGGGCGGCGAGGACGGCAGCGAGGCCCTGCAGAAGGAGTTGAACGGCCATGTGCGCAGGGAAATCGGGCCCATCGCCAGCATCGACCACATCCAGTGGGCACCGGGTTTGCCGAAAACGCGCAGCGGCAAGATCATGCGCCGCATCCTGCGCAAGATCGCCGAGAACGCACCCGACCAGCTGGGCGATACCAGCACGCTGGCCGATCCGGACGTCGTGGACGTGCTGGTACGCAACCGCAAGCACGTCGAGCGGGCCTGAATGCCGCCTTCGGCCGTGGGCAGATTCGGCGGCAGCACCTGCGGCCCGAAGGCACTGCGCAGGTCCTCCAGCAGCCGGCCCAGGTGGGCCGCATGGTCGATCTTGTTGACCACGATGGCCCGCCACAGGCCGCGGTCCTGCGCGTACTGCAGCATGCGCCGTGTGCCGTAGCCGATGCCGCTGTCGGCATCCACCACCACGCACACGGTTTCCACCGCCGCCAGCGCACGCAGCGCGGGCCCGCGGAAATCCGGACAACCGGGCTTGTCGATCAGGTTGACGTGGATGCCGGCGTGATCGGTGCTGGCGATGGCCGCATCCAGCAAATGACCGCGCTGCTTTTCCAGCGCATCGACATCCGAAACGGTGCTGCCGCGCGCGATGCTGCCCGGCTGGGCGATGGCCCCCGCCGGCATGCAGCAGCGCCTCGAACAGTTCGTTCTTGCCGGCCCCGGGATGTCCGGCCAGGGCGATGTTGCGGATCTGCTCGGTGCGGTAGCTCATGGCGAATCCTCCGACGGTGCAAGCCCGCACACTGCCATGATCGCAGTGCAGCAATCACGTCCGGACCAGGATTTCCACACGCCGATTCAATTGGCGGCCTGCCGGGTTGTCCTGGCCATCGTGTTGTTCATTCGGTGCCACCGGCTGCGATTCCCCGTAGCCCTTGGCTGTTGTCTGCACAGCCGTGCCGCGCTGCTGCAGCGCCGCCATCACCGACTGCGCGCGGCGATTGGACAGGGCGATGTTGTAGGTGTCGCTGCCCTTGGCATCGGTATGGCCGCGGATCTCCAGCGACTTCACGTCCGGCACCTTCCGCAACGCTGCCACAAGCATGTCCAGCACGTTCGCCGCATCGGGACGGATGTCCGATTTGTCGAAGTCGAACAGGACCTGGTCGTTCAACGTGATCACGAAGCCGCACGGCGCGCCGGGCGGCGCGAATTTCTTCAGCGGCGGAAACCGGCCGGCCGGCGCCACCTTCGGAATCGGTGCCATCGCCACGGTCCTGGATGGCGTGCCGACCTGGCCGGTGTCATCCCCGTTGTTGCGGATCAATCCGTGTGGCCCGTTCCACGTGCCCGACCCGTCGGCGTTGATGGTGATGATGCCCTGCGGGCCGTTCCAGGTGCCGGAGCCGTCGCCGTGGTTGCTGATGATGCCGACCCGGTCGTCGCCGTTCCAGGTGCCAGCACCCTTGCCATCCAGCGAGATGAGGCCGTATTGGCCGTTGTAGGTGCCCGACCCGTCGGCCTGTACCGAGATGATCGCGTCGTCGCCGCCGCCCTCGCGCGAGCCGTTGATGGTGCCGCTGCCGTCGGCTTGCACGGTGATGATCCCGCCGCCGTAGTTCGCGGTGCCGCTGCCATCGGCAGTCAGGCTGAAGATGCCTTCGTCGCCGTTGCGCGTCACGCCACCCTGCGCATCCACGCTGGTGATGCCGCCATCGTTGATCAGTGCACCGTCGGTCGTGCAGTTGGCCGGACGCACGGTGATGCCCGCGATCGGATCGATCAGCGACTGCATGCCCGACTCCAGCGCCGCCTGCGCCGGCGTGATCCCGACGATCTCCGGCACCACGATCTGCGGAATGGCGGGGAAGTCGATGGCGCCGGCGGTGAGGGGTTCGGCTGTCGCCGGTTTCGACGCCGCGGCTTCCGCACGTTCCTGCCCGGACGCGGCGGGTGCTGCGGCAGCGGATTCGACGGACTCGCTGCGCTTGCAGGCTGGCAGGGCCAGCAGGACGGTGCACAACATGACGATGCTGCCGCGCATGGCGGTCTCCGTGGCGATACTGGCCGGAGTTATACCGCTTTCAGGGCAATATCGCGTTACTGCGCTCCCCCGCCTATACGTTCGCGGCATCGGTCATCGGCATCGCATTCTTGACGTACTTGTCCAGCCAGTCGTTGGTCTCAGCCAGCATCGTCAGGATCGATTCGCGCGCACCGTAGCCATGCGACTCCTTCGGCAGCATCACCAGACGTGCGTTGCCGACCAGGCCCTTGCCCGCCACGAAGATGCGCTCGCTCTGGATCGGAAAGATGTCGATCGCCCCACTTGCCGGTGATCGGC
The DNA here is from genome assembly GCA_003240695.1 of Pseudoxanthomonas suwonensis. Lineage (GTDB taxonomy): Bacteria > Pseudomonadota > Gammaproteobacteria > Xanthomonadales > Xanthomonadaceae > Pseudoxanthomonas_B > Pseudoxanthomonas_B suwonensis_A. Next base: position 40,042 of record QFNC01000014.1, read on the forward strand.
TGTCCGTTGTGGAAGCGTCCCCCGGCATCGCGACAACAGAGTATCGTGTTGGCCCCGCCGTCCTCCCCTCTGCCTCCATGTTCGACACGCCAGGCCCAGCCGACGACACCCTGTGGTTCGAGATGTTGCTGAGCCATCTGGCCCGTCTTGCCGTGTCGGGCGCTTCCCCGGCCGACATGCTGGATGCCAGCGCATCGTGGGCGGATTCGCCGTTGTTAGCCGGGGCTGGCCTGGTCCACGACACGCCGCAGCAGCGGCGCTCGCTTCTGCGCCAGTTGTCCCGCCAAGTGCTGGATGCGATGCCGCAGCCAACGCACGACTTCGCCCTTCGACGCACGCCGCGTCCGCAGCGCAACGACAGTTGCGACTGCGGCTCCGGCCTCAAATACAAGCACTGCTGCCTGCAGCTGGAACAGGGCATGCCGGCCATCGACAGGATAAACATGCTGCCAGCCCTGCTGGAGGCGATGCCTCGCCGCGATTGGGCGCAACTGGCGTACAGCGCCGTTGATCCCATGGCGGTGGCAGATGCGGCCGATCAGTTTCTGCAGGCGGGCCAGCCAGCGCAGGCCATCGCCCTGCTGGCGCCCTGGTTCTCCGAAATGGCGCACGCCCGGGACGCACACGAGGCCCTGTTCGACACTCTTCTGGAAGCCTACGACCAAAACCACAACCCCCGGAAGAAGCAGCAGTTGCTCGACGCGGGCACCCGCAGCCAGGCCCGCAGCATCCGTTCGGCGGCGCACCAGCACCTGGCCGCCATCACCAGCGACAGGGGCGATTTCTCGGCGGCTTGGTCGCACTTCGAGCAGGCCCAACGCAATCATCCCGATAACCCGGCCCTGTCGCATCTGGAAGTGTTGCTGCTGCAGTCGCAGGGCAAGCCCGAGCAGGCACGGCAGCGCGCACGGTTTTGGATTGCACGGCTGCGCCGTAATGGCGATGAACACGCCGACCTGATCGCCGTGCTGCAGCAACTGGGTGCGGACGGCGTGGATGCCGCCATGCAATTGCGCATGGCCCGGGACCCGGTCAGCCACCAGCTGGCAGCACTGCTGGCACAGGCACCCGCCGTCCAGGCGCTCTATCGCGGCCAGGTCATGGACGATGGGCAACTCACCACGTTGCAGCCCGCCCCGACCCTGCGGCGGGCCATGCAGGCATGGCATCAGGAGTTCGACTCGGTCCACCCTGGCCTGACCAGTCTGTTCATCGACGAGCACCCGGCCTGGGACCAACCGCAGCCATGGCTGGATGCGCTGGAACGGAACCCCGTGCTTTGGCAGAGCATGAACGTCATCGACGACCTGGTGCTGGCACTGCAAGCGCACAACGCTCCGCGCGACGCGGCCATGCTGGCCGACACCCTGCTGACGCGCGGCACCGCGCTGCTGGTGGAAAACCTGGCCCCGTACCCGGACAAGCCGCTGGAGTGGAGCTATCACGACAACCGCCCGTTCCTGCGGTTGCTGGCACAGCACATCGCATGGCTGGAACCGGACGATGACAGCCTGAGCGAAGCACACGCGCAGGCCATGGCGTGGATGTTGCGGCTCAATCCGAACGACAACCATGGCTACCGGCATGCGCTGATGCCGATGCTGCTGCGCGCCAGACAGCCCACGCAGGCGCTGAAGCTGTTCGAGGCCTATCCGGATGACCCGGACCTGCTGCTGCACGCGGCACTGGCCCATTACGCCAACGGCGCGCCAGGCAAGGCGCTGATCGCGTTGCAGGAGGCGCACGACGCACTGCCTGAACATGTCGCCATGCTGGCGACCCGTTCGCCACGCAAGCCCACAATGACTGCGGGCAGTTATCGTTTCGGCGGCAAGGATCATGCGTGGATTCATCGCCAGCATGCGCTGCCGGCCTGGCAGGCATGGCCCGGCGCCTTGGAGTGGCTGACCAAGACGCACAAGCAGTTGCGCATCAGCGGCAAGCGCTGAACCGCCTGCAATTCATGCTTCCATCCGCATCCCGAGATACAATGCGCGGCTGCCGAGGGGCGCTGCGACCGGACCGGGACCTTCCCGCTGCACCGGCCAGGCTCGGCATGACCGCAACGGCGCCCGTTCACCCGTCCATCGACGCATCGAACGGAGCACTGCCATGAATGCACAACTGAAGTCTTTCTCCCAGGAAGGCGACTACAAGGTCGCCGACATCTCCCTGGCCGACTGGGGCCGCAAGGAAATCGACATCGCCGAGCACGAGATGCCGGGCCTGATGTCCATCCGCAAGAAGCACGCCACCACCAAGCCGCTGGAGGGCGTGCGCGTAACCGGCTCGCTGCACATGACCATCCAGACCGCGGTGCTGATCGAAACATTGAAGGACATCGGCGGCGACGTGCGCTGGGCCTCGTGCAACATCTTCTCCACCCAGGACCATGCCGCCGCGGCGATTGCCGCCACCGGCACGCCGGTGTTCGCCTGGAAGGGCGAAACGCTGGAGGAATACTGGGACTGCACCCTGGACGCGCTGTCCTTCCCCGACGGCAAGGGCGGCTTTGTCGGCCCGCAGCTGGTGGTCGACGACGGCGGCGACGTGACCCTGCTGATCCACAAGGGTTACGAAATGGAACAGGGCGACGCGTCGTGGGTCAACAGTGCCTCCGGCAGCCACGAGGAACAGGTGATCAAGAACCTGCTCAAGCGCGTGGCCAAGGAACGTCCGGGCTACTGGACGAAGGTCGTGGCCGACTGGAAGGGCGTGTCCGAGGAAACCACCACCGGCGTGCATCGCCTGTATCAACTGGCCGAAGGCGGCAAGCTGCTGGTGCCGGCGATCAACGTGAACGACTCGGTCACCAAGAGCAAGTTCGACAACCTGTACGGCTGCCGCGAGTCGCTGGCCGATGGCCTGAAGCGCGCAATGGACGTGATGCTGGCCGGCAAGGTCGCCGTGGTCTGCGGTTATGGCGATGTCGGCAAGGGTTCCGCGCATTCGCTGCGTGCCTACGGCGCGCGCGTCGTCGTCACCGAAATCGATCCGATCTGCGCGCTGCAGGCGGCGATGGAAGGCTTCGAGGTCAACACCGTCGAGGACACCCTGGGCTGGGCCGACATCTACGTGACCACCACCGGCAACAAGGACATCATCACGCTGGAACACATGCAGGCGATGAAGGACCAGGCGATCGTGTGCAACATCGGCCACTTCGACAACGAAATCCAGGTGGACAAGCTGTATGCCAGCGGTGCCACCCGGACCAACATCAAGCCGCAGGTGGACAAGTTCACCTTCTCCGGCGGCAACAGCATCTTCCTGCTGGCCGAAGGCCGCCTGGTGAACCTGGGCTGCGCCACCGGCCATCCCAGCTTCGTGATGTCCAACTCGTTCTCCAACCAGACGCTGGCGCAGATCGACCTGTGGGTCAACAAGGATGGCTACGACGCCAAGGTCTACATCCTGCCGAAGAAGCTGGACGAGGAAGTCGCGCGCCTGCATCTGGAGAAGATCGGCGTGAAACTGACCAGGCTGAGCCAGGACCAGGCCGACTACCTCGGCGTGCCGGTGGAAGGGCCGTACAAGCCGGAGCATTACCGCTACTGATCGCCCCCGCCTTCGGTGCGTTACCGCTGCCACGGATGGCGGCTGTTGCTGCCTGCGCTGCAGAGCCGCCACATGTCCGGCTGCCGTGAACATTCACCAGGTCTTGCCGCAGCGCTGCCGATGATGTGCTCCGAGCACCGACTCACGGGACACAGCGTATGATGGACCTGAAAAGCGGCTATCCGTTCTGGGCGGTAAAGAACGGCCTGCTGCATGCGTTTCCGCAGCTGGACAGCGATCTGCGTTGCGATGTCGCCATTCTCGGCGGCGGCATCACCGGCGCGCTGATCGCCGACGAACTGGCGAGGCATGGACACTCGGTCGCGGTCATCGACCAGCGCGACATCGGCTGGGGCAGCACGGCCGCCAGCACCGCCTTGCTGCAGTACGAAATCGACACGCACATGACCGATCTGGCGCAGCAGTACGGCGAAGCGGATGCGGCACTGGCCTACCGCAGCTGCGTGCAGGCCATCACCCTGCTGGGCGAGAAGGCGCGCGACATCCGCGATGTCGGCTTCGACAACGCGCAGAGCCTGTACTACGCCAGCAAGCCGCGGCATCGCAAGCAGCTGCATGCCGAATACGCGCTGCGCCGCCGGCACGGCATCGCGGTGGAATGGCTCGGACCCGGCGCGGTGCAGGAGCGATTCGGGTTTTCGGCGCCGGGTGCGATCCTGTCGTCCTGCGCTGCCCGCATCGATCCCTACCGCATGACCTACCGCCTGCTGGCGCGGCTGCAGCGGCAAGGCGTGCCGGTCCACGACCGCACCGCGATCGCGCGCATCACGCCCGGCAACCGGAGTGTCGAACTGGAAACCGACCGCGGGCGGCGGATCCGCGCCAAGCATCTGGTCCTGGCCACGGGTTATGCCGCGCAGCAGTGCCTGCGCAAGCGGGTGGCGAAGAATCGCAGCAGCTACGCCTTCGTCACCGATCCGATGCCGGCGGCCGATCTCGGGCCATTGCGCGACACGCTGCTGTGGGAATCCGCACGACCATACCTGTACCTGCGCACCACCAGCGACGGCCGGCTGCTGGTGGGCGGCGAGGATGACCGCATCGACATTCCGGCCAAGCGCGATGCCCGCGTGATGCGCAAGGCCGAACGGCTGCGCCGGAAGGTCCGCAGCCTGTTTCCCGATCTGTCGCTGGAACCGGCGTTTGCCTGGGCCGGCACCTTCGCCGAAACCGCCGACGGCCTGCCCTGGTTCGGCGCCAGCGACGAGCATGGCCCGCGCGTGCTGTTCGCGATGGCATACGGCGGCAATGGCATCGTGTATTCGATGTTGGGTGCCGGCGTACTGCGCGCGGCCATCGAACGACGCAAGCATGCATTGACGCGGCTGTTCGGCTTCGGACGCTGAGCAAGACCCCACACGTGCCGACGGGTCATTACGTCCATCGCGATCAAGCGATACAATGCCGCGTTGATTCCACCATGGCGCCCACATGGCCCGCGTCCCGATTTCCTTCGAATTTTTCCCGCCGAAGACCGACGAGCAGCGCGCGCAGCTGGATCGCACCGTCGAACGGCTGAAGCCGCATGCGCCGGAATTCGTCTCGTGCACGTTCGGTGCCGGCGGTTCCACGCTGGGGCCGACCGGTGCCACGGTGCAGCGTCTGCAGGACACTCATGGGCTGGAAGCGGTGCCGCACATGACCTGCGTGGGCGGGGCCAGTGCCGAGATCAAGGTGTTGCTGCGCCGCTACCGCAGCCAGGGGCATCGGCGCATCGTCGCCCTGCGTGGCGATTTGCCATCCGGCATGGGCAATGTCGGCGAGCTGGGCCATGCGGCGGATCTGGTCCGGTTGATCCGCAGCGAGCACGACGATCACTTCCGCATCGACGTGGCCGCCTATCCGGAAATGCATCCGCACGCCAGCGATGCCTTCGCCGACCTGCGCCATTTCAAGGCCAAGGTGGATGCGGGGGCCGATGGCGCCATCACCCAGTATTTCTACAACGTGGATGCCTATTTCCGCTTCGTGGACGACGTGCGCCGGCTGGGCGTGACGGTGCCGATCGTGCCTGGCATCATGCCGATTTCCAACTATGCGCAGCTGCGGCGCTTCTCCGAAAGCTGCGGCGCCGAGATCCCGCGCTGGATCGACCAGCGCATGCGCGCGCATGGCGACGATGTGGATGCGGTGCGCGAATTCGCCGCCGATCTGGTGGTCAGCCTGTGCTGGCGCCTGATCCAGGGTGGCGCGCCTGCGCTGCACTTCTTCACCCTGAACCTGTCGCGGCCGACGCTGATGGTGCTGTCGCGGCTGTGATGGCCCTGGCACTTCACGCGCGGCGCCCGGCAGCGTAGGCTGCGCCGATGCCGATCCGCCTGTCCTGCCTTGTCGCCGTGTCGTGCCTGCTGCTGGCAGACCCGGCGCCGGTGGCTGCGCAGCAGTCCGGCACGTCATCGGTGTACAAATGCATCGGCCGCAACGGCGTGGTGGCCTATACCGATCGGCCCTGCAACGAATTGCAGATGGCATCGGCAATGGGAACGCCCGGTGCCGCGCAGGCCGGTGCGCTGCGCATCCACTGCTCGCGCACGCTGCAGGAGTTGATGACCCAGCTGGCCTATGCGCTGCAGACTCGCGATGCGAACCGCATTGCCGAGCTGTACGACTGGGCCGGCGTGTCCAGCCGGACCGGATATGCGGTGATGAACCGGCTGGCGCAACTGGGCGAACGACAGGTGATCGGCATCGAACCGGTGTTCCTCGAACTGGCCCCACCGCCGCCGCCGCTGGGACCGGATGGCCTGCCGCTGTCGGTGCTGGAGCGCAGCGCGCTGGCCGAACCGGTGCCGCATGCACGCCGGGTGCCATCCGGATTGCGGGTGCAGGCGATGGCGGGCAATCAGGGCATGGCCAGCACCACCCAGTTCGGTCTGCGCAAACACTCCGGTTGCTGGTGGATCACGCTGTAGCACGTGCCCTGCGGCACGACGGTCCATGCGCAACGGCTAGAATGGCCGTTTCCCGGTTCCGGAGCACGGCATGACGCGCGAGTACCCGCCCTTCATCTGGCACAACGGCACCATCAAGCCCTGGGCGGAAGCCACCACCCACGTGATGGCACATGCGCTGCATTACGGATCTTCCGTGTTCGAGGGCATCCGCAGTTACGACACGCCCACCGGTCCGGCCATCTTCCGTCTCACCGACCACAACCGACGGCTGCTGAATTCCGCCCGCATCTACGAGATGCCGGTGCCGTACACCCTGGAGCAGTTGAACGCGGCCTGCCACGACGTGCTGAACGCCAATGGCTACGCTGCCGCGTATTTGCGCCCGGTGGCGTTCCGCGGCTTGGGGGGCTTCGGGCTGTCGGCCGAAACGCCGGTGGACGTGGCCGTGGCCAGCTGGCAGATGGGCGCCTATCTGGGCCAGGACGTGCTGGACACCGGCATCGACGCCTGCGTGTCCAGCTGGCAGCGCTTCGCCCCCAACACCATTCCGGCCGGTGCCAAGGCCGGCGGCAATTACCTGTCCGGCCAGCTGATCGCGCGCGAGGCCCGGAGGCTTGGCTTCGGCGAAGGCATCGCCCTGGCCTCCACCGGACTGCTGAGCGAAGGCGCGGGCGAAAACCTGTTCCTGGTGTTCGATGGCACACTGCACACCACGCCGGTGAGTGCGGCGCTGCTGAATGGCATCACCCGCAACTCGCTGATCACGCTGGCGCAGGATGCCGGCATCACCGTGGTGGAACGCGACCTGCCGCGCGAATATCTGTACCTGTGCGACGAATTGTTGATGTGCGGCACGGCGGCGGAGATCACGCCGATCCGCTCGGTGGATGGCCGCACGGTGGGCAATGGACGGCCCGGCCCGCTGACCCGGCGCCTGCAGCAGCTGTTTTTCGGATTGTTCGATGGCAGCACGCCCGATCGCCATGGCTGGCTGACGCCGCTGGCGAGCTGACGGGCGCGATCACGCCGCGGGTGCCGGGGCTGTGGCCACCGGGGCGACCTGCTCCGGAAACGCCAGCGTGGCCACCACGCCACGGGATGCCCCGGGCACCACCCGCACCTGCCAGTCGTACAGCGCACACAGCCGCCGCACGATCGACAGGCCGATGCCGCCGCCCTGGGTGTGTTCGGCGTGCGATCCGCGGTATCCGCGCTGGAACAGCCTGGCTGCATCCTCGTCCGACAGGCCGGGGCCGCTGTCCACCACCTCCACCACGCGATCGGGACGGATGCGCACCACCACCTCGCCTTCTGCGGTGTACTTCACCGCGTTACCGATCAGGTTGCCCAGCGCCACGTTCACGGCCGACTCCGGCGCATCCACGATCAACCGGCCCAGCGCACCTTCCAGCCGCAGCTGCAACGGCTTGCTGCCCACCTGCGCCCGGTGCGCGTCCAGCAGCTGTTCGGCCACGCGCGCCACGTCGGTATGGCCGTGACCGCGTTCGTTGCGCGACAGCAGCAGCAGCGCGCTGATCAGGTCGGTGCACTGTTCCTCGGCGCGCTGGATGCGCAGCAGGCGGGTGCGGGTGCGCTCGTCCACGTCCGGGCGCGACAGCAGCAGTTCCACCGCGCCCTTGATCACCGCCAGCGGCGTGCGCAACTCGTGGCTGACATCGGCATTGAACTCGCGGTCGCGCTGCACCACTTCGGTCAGCCGCTGCGAGTAGTCGTCCAGCGCGCGGGCCAGTTCGCCCACTTCGTCGTCGGCAAAATGCTGCGCCAGCAGCGTGGGTGCGGCACTGTCGCCGCTGCCGCGCAGGCGCAGGGCCAGATCGGACACCGGCTGCATCACCCGCGATGCCGACCACCAGCCCACCAGCAGCGACAGCAGGGTGAAGAACAGCACGGCGGCGACGATGGCGCGCTCGAACTGCTGCTGCCCCTTGACCGTCTCGCTCATGTCGTAGGCGAGGAAGAACCATTCGTCCGCGGTCTTGCGCACCGCCAGCTTGTAAGAAAACGGCGTGCCATCGTCGTTGGTTCCGCCGACGGTATGGATGCCGTCGCCAAACGCGTACCAGTCGGGTTGTTCAGCGCGCAACAGCTCGAAATTCGGCCGGGCCACGACCCGGCCGTACATCTGCTGCACCGGCAGCGAGACATTTTTGGGGTTCTGGTAGAAGCGGCGCGCGTATTCGTCGATGTTGCGATTCAGCAGGCTTTCCACCAGATCGTTTTCCACCCGTTCGCGGGCTTCGCGCGCGGCGAAGGCGAACAGCGCCGTCAGGCCGAATCCCAGCAGCACGAACGCCAGGATGATGCGGGTGCGCAAGCGCCGCCGGCGCGTGTGGTGCACTGCGGCGGATGCAACCTGCGAAATCTCAGCTGGAGGCATCGGGCGCCGCGATGCGGTAGCCGATGCCGTGGCGGGTCTGGATCAACGGCACGTCGAAGGGCTTGTCGATCACCGCGCGCAGGCCGTGGATGTGCACGCGCAGCGAATCCGAGTCGGGCAGCTCCTCGCCCCATACCCGCGTTTCCAGATCCTGCCGGGTCACCACGGCCGGGGATGCTTCCATCAGGGCCTGCAGGATCTTCAGCGCGGTGGGATTGAGCTGCAGCAGCTTGCCCTGGCGACGCACTTCCAGCGTGTCCAAGTTGTATTCCAGGTCGGCCACGTCCAGCACGCGGGTCTGCACGCCCTTGCCGCGCCGCAGCAGTGCATTCAGGCGCACATCGACTTCCTGCAGCGCGAACGGCTTGACCAGGTAGTCGTCGGCACCGGAATCGAAGCCGGCCAGCTTGTTGTCCAGGGTGTCGCGCGCGGTCAGCATCAGCACCGGGGTCTGCTTGCGCGCGTCGTTGCGCAGCTTGCGGCACACCTCCAGGCCGTCCATGCCCGGCAGGTTGAGATCCAGCACGATGGCGTCGAATTCGTTGACCACCGCCAGATGCAGCCCGGTCACGCCGTCGGCGGCGAAATCCACCGAATGGCCGCGATCTTCCAGATAGTCGCCTAGATTGGCGGCGATGTCCTGGTTGTCTTCGATCACGAGGATGCGCATGCTCACAGCTCGGTTGTCTTCTTCGGGCCGCCCTGCTGGAAGTCGCTCAGGCGGTTGCGCGAATCCTCGCGCTGGCGCCGCGCTTCCGCAACGGTACGGCAACTGGATTGCAGCATCTGCGAACCGACCCGGCGTTCGCGCTTGCACACCATGCGGCTGTCTGCCTCGGCGCCGGACAGGATGCCGCGCACGGCTTCCTGATGATTGAAGAAAGCCACCTTTTCATCGGCGTCGAGCTGATCGACCGAGCCATTCGCCTTCTCCACCATCGTCTGCATGGTCTGCAGCGACTGCGTCACGGTGGCGCGATCCTGCGAACTGATTTCGCTGTAGCGCTCGCCCTTGTCCAGATCGGTCAGCACCTGGTCGCGGTAGGCGCTGAAATCGCCGATCGCATCGGGCGCCTGTCCGGCGGCGTGGGCGATGGTCGAGAGGGCGCAGAGCGCACTCAGGCAAACCAATACCATCAATCGTTTCATGTTCGTCGCATTCCGGGGGGATCGAGCTACCCACAATCTACACTGCAATGCCGGCCGATGGCGTGATCTCAGGTGCGAGGGCGCCGCTTGGGGGGCCGGCGCGGCGGCGCGGCATCGCGCGCCAGCACGTGATCGATGATGCAGCCGGCGATGTCCATGCCGGTCGCGGTTTCGATGCCTTCCAGCCCCGGCGATGCATTCACTTCCAGCACCAGCGGGCCGCGCTGCGAACGGATCAGGTCCACGCCGGCCACGCCCAGCCCCAGCACGGAGGCGGCGCGCACCGCCACCTCGCGCTCCTGCACGGTCGGCTTGACGGCCTTGGCGCTGCCGCCGCGGTGCAGGTTGGAGCGGAAGTCGCCTTTCGCCGCCGTGCGTCGCATCGCCCCGACCACCTGCCCGCCGACCACGAAGCAGCGCAGGTCCGCGCCCTTGGCCTCGGCAATGAATTCCTGCACCAGGAACTGCGCGTACAGGCCGCGCAGGGCTTCGATTACCCCGCGCGAGGCCGACGGCTTCTCGGTCAGCATCACCCCCGCGCCCTGGGTGCCTTCGTTCAGCTTGATCACGTGCGGCGGCGGCCCCAGCATCGACAGCAGATCGTCGGTGTCGTCGGGGTTGTCGCCGAAAACGGTGATCGGCAGGCCGATCCCCTGCGCCGCCAGCAGCTGGTGCGCACGCAGCTTGTCACGCGCGATCAGGATGGCATCGGACGGATTGGGGGTGAAGCTGCCCATCAGCTCGAACTGGCGCAGCACCGCCGTGCCGTAGCGGGTGACCGAGGCACCGATGCGCGGCACCACCGCCGCATAGCCGTCGATCGCGCGGCCCTTGTAGTGCATGGCGAAGCCGTCGTTGCTGATGCGCAGGTAGCAGCGCAGCGGATCCAGCACGCGCACGCTGTGGCCACGGTCGCGGGCCGCTTCCACCAGGCGCCGCGTGGAATACAGCTTGGCATTGCGGGACAGGATGGCCAATTTCATCGAGGACTCGCGGAAAATGGGGCGGCAGCAGTGCCGGGCAGGCCTGCAGCGTGCACCGGCTAGGCGTCAGGAGCTTGTCAATCGGGATGGCCATTGCGCTGGCCGTCCCGATGCGCAGTGCAACGGCCAGCGCAATGAAAAGGCGGCATCCGAATCCGGATGCCGCCAGGCGTTGGAGCGGGTGATGGGAATCGAACCCACGCTATCAGCTTGGGAAGCTGAAGTTCTACCATTGAACTACACCCGCAGGCTGCCGCGAGTGTATGCCGGATGCGCGGCGTCGGGCAATGCCCGCGCACCCGGCGTCCGCGCGATCAGAACGTGCCGCTGACGGTGAGGAACAGCGAGGAATGATCCCCGCCCTTGTGGCCCACGGTCACCGCGCTGCCGGACACCACGTCCAGGCCGAACAGCTCGGCGCGGGTGCCGTAGACCAGCGTGCCGTAGTTGCGGTCCACGGTCAGGCCGGGCACGGCATACGGATTGCCGGGCAATGTCTGCAGCGCACCCCACACCTGCGCCGCGGGTTCCTCGAACTCGTGGTCGTAGGTGATCTTGGCGAACGGTGCCAGGTGATCGTTCACTTCGTAGCTCAGTTCCCAGCCCAGGCTACCGATCAGCGAATCGGCGCTCTGGTCCGGATACAGCATCGACGTGGACAGGGTGGGATCGGACTCGGCGAAGCCGTCGATGTCGATCTGCTGGGCCACGACCGACAGCACCGGACCGTGACGGAAGGCACCATCGCCCATGCGATAGCCCAGGTTGGCGGCCACGGTGATGTTGTCGCCCTTGGTGGAGCCGTTGTGCACGCGGGTGGCCGGCCCCAGCGGCACGGCGCGCTCGGTGTCGAAGTCGATGCGGGTGTAGCTGAGCTGGCCGTTCACGTAGAAATTGCCGTCGGTCCAGCCGGCGTAACCGCCCAGGGTGGCATCGCTCTGGGTGAAATCGCCGCGGCGCAGGCCCCAGTCGTACCACTGCCGGCCGTAGGCACCGAAGAAGCCGAACACGGTGTTGCCCTGCGCCCAGTCGAAGCCGACCGTGAGGGTGGGTCCGCCGCCGTCGTACAGGTCGGCGCTGCTGCCCGGACCCACGCGCTGGCCGTCGTGGCGCACGTCGGCCCACCAGCGGGTGCCTTCATCGCCAACGGGCTGGTCCAGCCAGGCGCTGACCATCTGCGTGCGGGCGCGGCCCACCATGGCTTCGGACAGGCCCAGCACGGCGGCCTGGCGTGGCGCTTCGATCACCGAGCTGGCGTAGTCGGCCAGGATCTTGTGCGCGCCGGTGCTGGGGTGTACGCCATCGGCGAAGGCGTAGGCGAACGGCGCATCCGGCGCCACGTAATGGGGCGGCGCGCAGAACAACGAACTGCCCCCGGGAACCAGCGCCAGATTGCAAGCGGTGCCGGTCACGTTGCGGAAGCCGTAGTCGGCCGGACTGCCGGCGATTTCCCGCATCAGATTGAAGGTGTCCATCGGGATCACGCGCAGGTTCTGCGCGGCCAATCCGTTGAACAGCGCCGTGTTGTAGGCGGTGGACAAGGCCGTGCCCTGGGCCATGGCCGTCGCGCCGCCGGCGCGCGAGGCCGGGGTCACGCCCAGATCGGGGATGGTGGGCACCAGGATGTACTGCGCTCCTGCGCTGGTCAGCTGCCCGACCAGGCCCACCTGTGCGTTGACGGCGGCGCCGATGACGGGTTGCGCCTGCGCCGGATTGGTCACGGTGAACAGATCGTTCGCGCCACCCCACACCGTGTACAGGGCATTCGGATCGGCTTTGCCGCCATTGGCATTCAGGTAGAAGGCGATCTGCGCCGCCAGTGATGGCGTGGGGCCGAGCGCGCCGGTCACCGGCGTGCCGACGCGCGCGCCGCCCACCGCGAAGTTGGTGCCGGCGGCGGCCGTCGGGCCGGTACCCGAGGCCGTCCAGCCCGGCGCCGCGCCTGTGCCGTAATAGTCGGCCAGATACTGCGACCACACGTAGCCGGGATTGGTGGTGAACTGCCCCGTGACCGACTGCGTGGCCGGCGGCAGCAGCGGACGGAAGAAGCCGGCATCGGTCAGGCTGTCGCCGAAGAACACGGTCTGCGAAAACGTGGCCTGCGCGAAGGCCGGTGCGGCGGCCAACGCCAGGGCGGCGGCCAGCGTGGTGCGGGCAGCGCGGAAGCTGCGTGTCATGTTCCCTCTCCTCGAAATCGAATGCGTGTGGATGATGTTGCCGGTCTGGCCGGCAAACACGCCATGGTTTCACGAACACGGGGGCGATCTCAAGGTATTTGGGCGCTGCGGTGCAGCATTGGGGCTGCGTTGGGGTTCGCCACAGACGATGCAGGCATACTGCAGGCATGCGCATTCACTTCAATGGCCAGCCCCTCGATCTGCCCGATGCCTGCTGCGTCACGCAACTGCTGCAGCTGCAAGGACTGGGCGAACGGCGTGTGGCCGTGGAGGTCAACGGCAGCGTCGTGCCGCGCGGTCGTCACGCCGAGCATCTGCTGCACGACGGCGACAGCGTGGAAGTGGTGCATGCGCTGGGGGGCGGATGAGCAATCGGCACTGTGTCCGGACATGCACGCGCGTTAAAATCCGGTCATGACACTGCAGCCGCCCATCGACCCGCTGGTGATCGCGGGAAAACCCTACCGCTCGCGTCTGCTGACCGGCACCGGCAAGTTCAAGGATCTCGACCAGACCCGCGCCGCCACCGAAGCGGCCGGCGCCGAGATCGTGACCGTGGCCATCCGGCGGACGAACATCGGCCAGAACCCCGGCCAGCCCAATCTGCTCGACGTGTTGCCGCCGGAGCGTTACACACTGCTGCCCAACACCGCCGGCTGCTACAGCGCCGCCGACGCGGTGCGCACCTGTCGCCTGGCGCGGGAGTTGCTGGACGGACACGCGCTGGTCAAGCTGGAAGTGCTGGGCGACGAAAAAACCCTGTATCCCGACGTGGTGCAGACCCTGCAGGCCGCCGAACAGCTGGTGGCCGACGGCTTCCAGGTGATGGTGTACACCAGCGACGACCCGATCCTGTGCAAGCGGCTGGAGCAGATCGGCTGCGTGGCGGTGATGCCGCTGGCCGCGCCGATCGGATCGGGACTGGGCGTGCAGAACAGGTACAACCTGCTGGAGATCGTGGAGAACGCCAGCGTGCCGATCATCGTGGATGCCGGCGTGGGCACGGCCTCCGATGCGGCCATCGCGATGGAACTGGGCTGCGACGGCGTGTTGATGAACACCGCCATCGCCGGCGCCAGGGACCCGGTGCGCATGGCTCGGGCGATGCGGCTGGCGGTGGAAGCCGGACGCGATGCCTTCCTCGCCGGGCGCATCCCGCGCAAGCGCTATGCCAGCGCTTCCTCGCCGATCGACGGCCTGATCGGCTGAGATGACCGACCCGTTTTCCAGCCCCGGCGCCAAGGCCCCGCCCAAGCCCTATACCGATGACGGCACCCGCCGCATCCGCAGCTTCGTGCTGCGCCAGGGCCGTTTCACCGACGCCCAGCAACGCGCCTTCGATGCGCTGTGGCCGCGCTTCGGGCTGGATTTCGCCACCGCAGACGGCGCCTCACGCGACTTCGACAGCGTGTTCGGCCGCGCCGCACCACGGGTGCTGGAAATCGGCTTCGGCAACGGCGAGGCACTGCGCTTTGCCGCCGCCGGTGATCCGCAGCGCGACTACATCGGCATCGAGGTGCACGCCCCGGGCGTGGGTCGGCTGCTGAACGCGCTGGACCGCGACGGCATCGGCAACGTGCGGGTGTACCACCACGATGCAGTGGAAGTGCTGGAGCAGGTCATCGCCGATGCCAGCCTGGACGAGATCCGCATCTATTTTCCCGACCCCTGGCACAAGAAACGGCACGTCAAGCGCCGGCTGGTCAGTCCCGGCTTCGCGGCGCTACTGGTGCGCAAACTGGCCGCGGATGGCCGCCTGCACCTGGCCACCGACTGGGCCGACTACGCCGAACAGATGTGGGACGTGCTGGACGCCACCCCCGGTCTGCGCAACCGTGCCGGCACGCGCGGGCACGTGACACGGCCGGACTGGCGCCCGCAGACCCATTTCGAAACCCGCGGCCAGCGCCTGGGGCATGGCGTGTGGGACCTGCTGTACGACCGCGTGCCATCCGCCCCTTCCGCCCGCGCGATGGACTGACCGACCCGGCCCGATGGACAGCACCCAGCTTGCACTGACCGGCGACATGCAGCTCGTGATCGGGCTGGTGGTGCTGACGATGGTGCTGTTCCTGTTCGAGCGGATCCGTGCCGATCTGGTGGCGCTGGTGGTGCTGGTGCTGCTGGGGCTGTCGGGACTGGTGGCGCCGGAAGACCTGTTCGGCGGTTTTTCCGGCAACGCGGTGATGAGCGTGATCGCCACCATGATCCTCGGCGCCGGGCTGGACCGCACCGGCGCGCTCAATCGCCTGGCGGTGTGGCTGCTGCGTCGCGCCAACGGCGTGGAAAAGCGCCTGCTGCTGTTCACCAGCGCCATCGCCGGCCTCAATTCGGCCTTCATCCAGAACCCGGCCGTGTTGACCCTGTACCTGCCGGTGGCCTCCCGATTGTCCTCGCGTACCGGCATGCCGCTGTCGCGCCTGCTGATGCCGATCACCGCCGCCATCCTGATGGGTGGCGGCCTGACCATGGTCGGCAACTCGCCGCTGATCCTGCTGAACGACCTGCTGGTGTCGGCCAACGCCAACCTGCCCTCGGGCATGGCCACCCTGGAACCGCTGAAGATGTTCGCGCCGCTGCCCATCGGCCTGGTGCTGCTGCTGGCCTCGCTGGCGTATTTCCATGTCTTCGGCGAGCGGGTGATCCGCGAGAACGACCGCGACAGCAGCGGCGCCACGCCGGCTCGCACGCAGAGCTACTACGCCAGGACCTACGGTATCGACGGCGAGGTGTACGAACTCACGGTCAGCGCCGACAGTCCGCTGGTGGGCATGGCCCTGGGCGAGGTGGAGTCGCTGCACGGTGCGCCGCTGCTGCTGGCACTGAAGACCGGCAACGAAGCGCGCCTGTCGCCGCCGGTGGACGCGCGCGTGTGGGTGGGAAGCGTGCTGGGCGTGATGGGCCCGCGCGAGCAGATCGTCGATTTCGCCCAGAACCATTTCCTGCGCCTGTCCAGTCGTCTGCGGGAATTCGGCGACCTGTTCAATCCCAGCCGTGCCGGCATTTCCGAAGCGGTCATCCCGCCCAATTCGCGTTTCATCGGGCGCACGCCGGCGGAGATGCAGCTGCGCAAGCAATACGGCGTGAATCTGCTGGCGGTGAACCGCGACAAGCAGGTGATCCGCGAGAACCTGCGCGACCTGTCGCTACGCGCCGGCGACATGCTGGTGCTGCACAGCATCTGGGCCGAGCTGGCGCGTACCGCCAGCGGCCGCGACCTGGTGGTGGTGACCGACTACCCCAAGGCCGAGCAGCGCCCGCACAAGTTCCGCATCGCCATGACCATCTTCGCCTGCACCATGCTGCTGGCGCTGTCCTCGCGCATTCCGCCATCCATCGCGCTGATGGCGGGGGTGGCCGCGATGCTGGTGACCGGCGTGCTGAAGATGGACGAGGCCTATTCGGCCATCAACTGGAAGACCGTGTTCCTGATGGCCTGCCTGATACCGCTGGGCTGGGCCATGGATTCCACCGGCGCGGCGGCGTGGATCGCCGGCCACAGCATCGAGCGTCTGCCCGCGGGCATCCCGGTGTGGGTGCTGCAGACCGCCACCGCATTGCTGACCACCGCCTTTTCGCTGGTGGTCAGCCACGTCGGCGCGACCATCGTGATGGTGCCCATCGCCATCAACCTGGCCATGGCCGCCGGCGGCGACCCGGTTGCGTTCGCCTTGATCGTGGCGCTGGCCGCGTCCAACAATTTCGTGACCCATTCCAATCCGGTGATCTCGATGATCGCCGGGCCGGCCAACTACTCCAACACCGACCTGTGGCGCATGGGTGCGCCGCTGGGACTGATCTATACCGTGATCGTTGTGGCGATGGTGAACCTGCTGTTCTAGATGCCCGCGCCCCGCAGATGCAGGCGCCCATCCGCATCCGCAACAACCGGCACCGCCCGTAGCGATTGCCCGCGGCAGGGCCCGGCCACACACAACCCGGTGGCAGGTTCGAAACTGGCCCCGTGCACGGCACAGACCAGATGCCCCTGCTTGCTGGTCAGGAACTGGCCCGGCGCCCAGTCCAAGCGGCGACCGGCATGCGGGCAGATGTTCAGCCAGGCGTGCACCGCGTCGCCTTGCCGATGCAGGATGAGCGACTGCAGCTCGCCGTCCACCATGGCTTCGGTTTCGGCGAACCCGCCATCCGGAAGCGTATGTAAATCCAGTGGAATGGAAGTGGTCATGATTAACGAAATCCTTGCATTCGGTCACGCATTCGGTCGGATACTCGGGGCTCCGGCGCAGGCCGCATTCTCACACGCCACCGATGATCCACCGCTTCGCCCAGCACACCCGCTTTATCCACGTGCTGTTTGCACCACGCAAACCGCGCCACCCTCTGGTCCGGTTCGGATTGGGACTGGCAGGACTGGCATTGCTGGTGCTGCTGGTGTTCGTTGGCGTGTTCGTCGGCGCGGCCATGCTCGTCGCCGGTGCCGTGTATCGACTGTGGCGCTGGCGCGGCCGCCCGGTAGCAGCGCCGCAAGGACGGGTGCTGGATGGCCGCTATCGATTGGTGCGTCACGCGGCGTTGAAGCACCACGCGTCCTGAGCCCGCATCGTTGAAATCTCCTGCGTCGGGCGATGTCGTCGCACCGCAATCGCCGGTGCGCATTCCGGTGCGGGACGGCGGCTGGTTCCCTGTGCGACGGGTGTACTGCGTGGGCCGCAACTTCGCCGACCACGCCCGCGAAATGGGCGCCGCGGTGCCGGCATCGGCTGCCGGACGCGGCCAGCCGGTGTTCTTTCTCAAGCCCGGCGATGCGGTGGTGGTGGACGGGATCGTTCCCTACCCGCCCGGCACGAGCGACCTGCAGCATGAAGTGGAATTGGTGGTGGCACTGGGCCGCGATGCACCCGCAGGGGAATTGGATGCCGCCGCTGCCGCTTCGCTGGTGTTCGGTCATGCGGTCGGTCTGGACCTGACCCGCCGCGACCTGCAGAGCGCTGCCAAGACCAAAGGACTGCCTTGGGATACCGGCAAGGCCTTCGATGCCAGTGCGCCGGTCAGTCACATCATTCCGGCCGATGGCAGGCACGATCTGCGCGATGCCAGCCTGCGACTGGAGGTGAACGGCGAATTGCGTCAACACGGCCGGCTGCGCGACCTGATCTGGTCGGTGCCCGAGATTCTCATCGAATCGTCGCGGCTGTACCGCCTGCGTGCCGGCGATCTGGTGTTCATGGGTACGCCAGCCGGCGTGGCGCCGCTGCAGGTCGGCGACCGCTTTCACGCCATGCTGACGGGACTGAACGTGGAATTGCACGGCTGCGTGCAGGCCGCTTGATGCTCTGCGCCGTCTCATCAGCGTCCACGATCCCGAAAACAACTGCGGAAAAAACTGCCAG
Organism: Pseudoxanthomonas suwonensis; assembly: GCA_003240695.1. Classification (GTDB taxonomy): domain Bacteria; phylum Pseudomonadota; class Gammaproteobacteria; order Xanthomonadales; family Xanthomonadaceae; genus Pseudoxanthomonas_B; species Pseudoxanthomonas_B suwonensis_A. The sequence goes on from QFNC01000014.1 coordinate 58,573, forward strand.
GAGAAGTTCCGATGGGCATGATCAGCGAATTCAAGCAATTCATCGCCAAGGGCAACGTGCTGGACCTGGCCGTGGCGGTGGTGATCGGCGCGGCGTTCGGCAAGATTGTCACCGCGCTGGTGGACGGCATCATCATGCCGATCATCGGCGTGATCACCGGCGGCATTGACGTGACCGACTGGAAGTACGTGCACAAGGCCGCCGAGTTCGATGCGACCGGCAAGGAACTGGCCGCCGAGGTGTCGGTGAAATACGGCGTGTTCATCCAGGAAATCATCAATTTCCTGATCATCGCCTTCGTGATCTTCCTGGTGGTGAAGGCCTACAACCGCGTGCGCAAACCGGTCGAAGCTGCCCCCGCCGCACCGGCCGAGGACGTGCTGCTGCTGCGCGAGATTCGCGACGAATTGAAGCGCCGGCCCTGATCGGACCTGCATTGCATCACCGAAGCCCCGCCATCGTGCGGGGCTTTTTGTTTCCGATGCATGCACCCTCTCGCCTACACTTGCCGGATCGGCTGTTCCGCGAGGATCCTTGCATGCGTCACTCCCTGCACCTTCTGCTGTTGGCATTGGCGATGATGACGAATCCTGCGCAGGCGGCCGATCCGGTGGCCACGCTGCGCGACCAGGCGCTGCAGGACGACACCGCCTGGCGGATCACCGAATCGCTGACCACCGAAATCGGCCCGCGTCTGGCCGGCAGCGAAGCCGATGCACGCGCGGTCGCTTGGGCCAAACGCCGGTTCGAGCAGCTCGGCTACGACCGCGTGTGGACACAGCCGGTCACCTTTCCGAAGTGGCAACGGCGCAGCGAGCAGGCACAGGTGCTGGGAGATTCGGCACAGCCGTTGCAGCTGACCGCGCTGGGGGGCAGCCCCGGTGGCACGGTGCAGGGCGAGGTGGTGCGCTTCGCCGAGCTGGCGGCACTGGAAGCGGCACCGGCCGGTTCGCTGTCCGGGAAAATCGCCTTTGTCGATGCCGCGATGCAGCGCGCCCGCGACGGCAGCGGCTACGGACCCGGCTCGCGGGTGCGCAGCCGGGGTCCGTCCGCCGCGGTCCGTGCCGGTGCCATCGGATTCCTGATGCGTTCGGCGGGGACCGATTCGCACCGGCTACCGCACACCGGCATCACCCGCTTCGATGACGGGCTGACGCCGATCCCGTCGGCGGCGCTGAGCGTTCCGGATGCCGCGCAACTGACCCGCCTGCTCGCACGCGGACCGGTACGCATGCGCGTGGCACTGGATTGCGGCTGGGATGGCATGGCCACCTCGCACAACGTGATCGGCGAGATCACCGGTCGCAGCCGCCCCGACGAGGTGGTGGTGATCGGTGCGCATCTGGATTCGTGGGATCTGGGCACCGGCGCGGTGGACGATGCGGCCGGGATCGGCATCACCATGGCCGCCGGGCATCTGATCGGTCGCCTGCCGCGCGAACAGCGCCCAGCCCGCACCATCCGCGTGATCGCCTTCGCCAACGAAGAACAGGGCCTGCACGGCGGCAAGGCCTACGCGCAGTCGCAGGCCGATGCCATCGCCCGCCACCAGATCGTGGCCGAAAGCGACTTCGGTGCCGGGCGCATCTATGCCTTCAGCACCAGCGCGGCTGAGGCCAGCCATCCGGCCATCGCGCGCATGGCGGAGGCGCTGCAGCCGCTGGGCATCGCCCACACCCCCGGCGAAGGCGGCCCCGGCCCGGACGTGGGCCCAATCGCGGCGCTGGGCGCGGCCTGGGCATCGCTGCGCCAGGACGGCAGCGACTACTTCGATCTGCACCACACCGCCGACGACACCCTGGACAAGATCGAGCCCGCCGCATTGGCGCAGAACGTGGCGGCCTATGCCGTGTTCGCGTGGCTTGCGGCGGATGCGGATGGGGATTTCGGGGATGCGGCGGTGGCGGGGAAAGAGTAGATTTGGATCTTAATCGGCGTTAGGTAGCAACACCATATTCACAAGGAGACGGCAGTGCTAGTAGCAAAAAACTTCAAAGATATTGACCTTTCTGATCCATTTTTCGACTCTCTCAAAGCGGACTATGCCGAATTTCCTGAATGGTTTGCTCGTAAGGAAAACGAAAAAGCTTATGTCTTTACATCCGACTCTGGCTCGATTGAAGGCTTCCTGTATCTAAAAGCAGAAAGCGGCGCCGTTGTCGACGTAACCCCTCCACTGCCGCCTAAAATGCGCATAAAAGTCGGCACATTTAAAATTAACCCGCATGGAACGAAGCTAGGCGAGCGCTTTGTCAAGAAGATCTTCGACCACGCAATTGCCAATGAAGTTGACGAAGTATACGTCACAGTTTTCGCTAAACATGAGCCCCTTATAAGAATCTTGGAGCGATACGGTTTCACTCGAACAGCAAAGAAGACCACGCCTAACGGCGAAGAGCTAGGGAAGGTCTGATCAAAGCGCTCTGATACATGGATTTCAGCGCCAAGTCGCCTGATCGATCTGGATGTGATCACTTTTGCGCCATTTTCGGCGGTTTTCGACGGGTTTCCCCGTCCACCAGGCGGATTTACCCCGCCGGCAGCAACAAGCGTCGTCGCGCCATCCACAGGTTCGACAACGCGAACAATGTCAGCATCTGCGCCGCGTTCTTCGCCAGCCCGCGGTAGCGCACCTTCGTGTAGCCGAACTGCCGCTTCACCACCCGGAACGGGTGCTCCACCTTTGCCCGCACGCTGGCCTTGAAGTGCTCCCAGCGCTCGGCGTATTTGCGCTCG